>JAFLBX010000001.1:685300-1370600 GCA_017303675.1 Ignavibacteria bacterium | reverse complement strand
CAGGATAAAAATTGTAAACTGAGTGTTCAGTATTTCTTTGGTCAGCTCATTGTAGAATTCGTAATTATACGGCGGGTCAGCAAAAATTATATCGTAAAACTTATTATTGTGGCGCTTTAAAAATGTCAGAACATTCTCTTCATAAATGCTGATTTTTTCAGCGCATCCAAGCTCCATTGCTGTTTTTTTGATATTGTTTACCTGTTTAACTGAATTTTCAACCATATCACAGCTTTCTGCTCCGCGGCTGATAAGCTCAAACCCAATTGCTCCTGAGCCTGCAAAAAGATCCAGACAAACGGTCTTATCAAAATCAATTATATTATTTAAAACATTAAAAAGGGTTTCTCTTGCTCTGTCTGTTGTGGGTCTGTAACCCGAAATATTTCCTTTAATACAGCTGTTTGGTTCGTGGGCTGAATGAACTTTTCTCGATCTGAACTTACCGCCTATGATCCTCATTTAAGTATGTTCAATATTTCTTAATGCAATTCCGCAGCTTGCTGAATACCTGTAAGATATCTTGCGAAGCTTTTCATTCTTGAGGAAAACATCAGAAGCGCTGAAGCTTTCAAAAGGATTAATTATGTTTACGGGGTATCCAAGCTTTTCAACAGCCTCTATTGTATCTTCTTTTATGTCATCCCCGTAAAAGAAAAGCTCATCCGTAGTACTCATTACCGGCTCGTCTTTTATCAGGCTGTTAAGCTTTCTTGTTAGGCTTAGATTAAACTCAGTATCGTTGTAATACCTGGAATGAGTATAGAATTTATACTTCATATTTTCAATGAAGCCGTAATCTATCCGCCCGTTTTTAAGCCCTATAAGCATTATATTTTTACCCTTCATCTTTTCTTCGTAATTAAGCCTGATGGTATTTTCCGCCGAAAAATGATCTATATCAATAACGCTCAGCTCGAGTGAACAGATCTTGAATATACGTTTAATGAACTCGACTGTATTTTTTGGTACTGCTATTATCAGGAAGTCATCGCTGTTTTTGCAGGGCAGCACATTATTAAGCCTGTATGTATTTATCAGGTAATCATTGTAAGTATCCGGGAAGTAGTTTGAAAGCTCCCAATAAATTTTTGAGTTTATTGACTGTTTGCCTTCTGAATAATCTACCGGCAGAATTATCATAAATGCCTGGGATGAGCTGATTGTAAGCCCTGCCTTTTTTATATCCAGGTTCCTTTTTGTAATATATGTGCTTATTTCACTGGAAATGTTCGTAAGATCTTTCTGGCTGCTTTTAAATTTTCCCAGCTCTTCTTCAAAGTTAAAATCCACCCGGGCTGATTCAATATGGTCAACTTTCGGATTTTTTGAGTTACCCGATAACTCCGTAAAATTTATCCTGCTGCCGGAAAATCCTATTCCTAATGTTTTGCTCAATTAATAATATTTAATTTTTCAAAATTAAGGGTAATTGTTGTTGCAATCAATCAATTTAAATTTACCGTTTTATTCAGTTACTATAAAATCCTTTATATCGGCAAATTTTTTTTCTCCGATCCCGGGGACCCTTTTAATTGCATTCACTGAACCAAACAGCCCATGAGTTTCCCTGTATTCTACTATCCTTTCAGCCATTACCTTGCCAATTCCGGGAAGCATTTCAAGCTCTGCAGCAAGTGAGGTGTTAATATTTATCCTTGTGCCCGGCTTTAAAGATCTTTTGCTCTTATCATTTTGCTCTACTACAATTCCCAGGCTATCGGCAAGTGATTTTATTTCCTCTGCCCTTATTAAAGCGCTACTGTCACGCGAAGAATCAGTCTGTTTAAGCTCTTCAAATGAGCTTTTTAGCCGGCTTTCAAAATTTTTATCCGTTTGGCTGTAATCATATTCATTAGGCGCTTTTAATCCGGAGTATTTTATTACTAATCCTGCTGCAAATGTGATCAGTAAAAATCCTATTACCGAAAGTTCCTTTGTGTTAAGCCCGGTCCGCTTTAATAGATTTTTCATAAGGGGAATGAAAAGTTATGAAAATGAATCTTTTACTTTACTGAAAAATCCCTTTGAACCTTTTTCAGACTGCTTGCCTTTTGGCTTAAGATGCTCTGAGCGGCCAAGCTCTTTGAACATATCTTTTTCTTTGGAAGTTAATTTCGTCGGAATGTAAATGTTGATATGTACCAGCTGATCGCCTTTGCCTGAATGGTTAAGATGCTTAATACCTTTATCACGAAGACGTAATATTTTACCCGGCTGGGTGCCCGGATCTATTTTAAGCATTACTGTTCCGCCAAGCACCGGGATCTCTGCTTCTGTTCCAAGCACAGCATCTGTTATGCTTATAGTCAGATCAAGAAGAATATCATCCTGTTCACGGATAAAATGTTTATGTTCTGCTTCTTCAATAAGTACAATCAGGTCGCCTGAATTTCCGCCCCTGATACCGGCATCTCCTTCACCGCGCAGCGGAATATAGTTACCTGAGGAAACTCCTGCCGGAATGTTAACTTTTATGGTTGCTTCCCTGCGTTCCCTTCCTTCGCCGTGGCAATGCTGGCATTTTTCTTTTATGACCCTTCCTTCGCCGCCGCAAGTTGGACATACCTGAATGTTCACAAACTGCCCGAACATGGAACGTGATACTGTTCTCACTTCTCCGCTGCCGTTACATGTTGTACATTCAGAAGTACCTGATGAAGCTTTAGCCCCGCTACCATGGCAGTGCTCACACTTTTCAAATCTTTTTACCTTCAGAGTTTTTTCAACACCGGCTGCAATTTCTTCAAGTGTAAGCTTCAGATTAATTCTGAGGTCATTGCCCTGGATACCCGGCTGTTTATGCCTTCCGCTGTGCCTTCTTTGTCCGCCGGAACCGAATATCTCATCAAAGATGCTTCCGCCGCCGAAAATATCACTGAAGTGGCTGAAAATATCGTTCACATTGCCAAAGCCCTGTTCAAATCCGCTTCCGCGCATACCGGCATGTCCAAACTGGTCATACCTGGCGCGTTTGTTGGGGTCACTCAAAACTTCGTATGCTTCGGCGGCTTCTTTGAATTTTTCTTCTGCTTCAGTATTACCCGGATTCCTGTCAGGGTGATACTTCATTGCAAGCTTCCTGTATGAAGTTTTAATTTCTATTTCAGTTGCCTGTTTATGAACGCCCAGTATTTCGTAATAATCTCTTTTTGCCAAAATTATTTTACTCCGGTTTTGATGATACTACAACCTTTGCATGCCTTAAAACTTTATCCTTAAGGTGATATCCCTTTTCTACTGTTGTCAGAACAGTTTCAGGCTCTTTAGTTTCATCAGGCTGCTGTAATATAGCTTCATGCAGATTCACGTCAAATTTTTTGCCGTCTGAATCCATTGGCTTTAAGCCCTGTTTTTCAAGCACAGCCCTGAACTTGGCATAAACCAGATCTATACCTTTTTTTAAAGCATCCTTATCATGGCTTTGCTCAAATGAATTCATTGTCCTGTCAAAATCATCAAGAACAGGAAGCATATCAGAAAGAACTTTTTCTCCTGCGTAAGCAAAAAATTCTGCGCGCTCTGCATCTGTTCTTCTTTTATAGTTTTCAAACTCAGCAGCTGTTCTTAAGTACAGGTCTTTATACTGCGCAGCCTGCTTTTCAAGCTCTGCATTAGCGCTTTCTGGTCCTGAATTTTCTTCAGGCTGCTCTTCTGCCCCGTTGATTTTAATTTCCTTTTCCTTCGGCTGTTCTGAAGGTTTTTCCTGTTTTTCCTTTTTATTCTTTGTCATATTTATCGGTAAGCTTTTTTCCGTTCTAAGATTCTTATTCCACTAAAATGTTAAATGCAGCGTGAATCGTTTTATAATCTTTCGGTAATTATTTTTGATGTAAAATCAAGCATTGAAACCATTTTTGAATAGTTCATTCGTTTAGGGCCTATTAAAGCAATTCTTCCCTTAACATCCCCCACATTATATTCCGATGAAATAATACTGTAATCTTTCAGTTTTTCATCCTTATTTTCAGAGCCTATAGAAATTGAAATTCCTTTTTCATCTGCCGGCATATTGTTAAGTACATGCACAACAATATCCTTTTCATCGGTAAGCTCAATTATATTTTTATAGTTTTTTGTATCGCCAAATTCAGGCTGCGAAAGGATCTCTGTGGTACCGCCAATATATAAAGTCATTCCTTCTTTTTCATCCTGGAATATCTTATCAATGGAATCTATAAACACCTTAACAATATCCCCTGAACCACTTTCTATATCTTTGAATCTTTCCCTGAAAGTGCTGCGTATTTCGGTCAATGATAACCCGGCAAGCTTTTGATTCAGAAGTCCTGTTACTCTTTCAATTTTATCCCGGGAAATTCCGGATTCAATATCAAAAAGCAGGGTCCTTACAAGTCCCGATTTTATTGATACCACAACCAGCAGCTTAGTTGAAGAAAGATTTACAAGTTCAAGCTTTTCAAAAATTCCGCCTGATAAATACGGCTGAGAGACTATACTTATTTCTTTTGAAAGCCTGCCTAGAATTTTTGATACTTCTTTATATACCTCATCCTTTACCGGGTCAGCTTCACTTATCTGTGAGGTAAGCAGGTCTTTTTCATTCTGTACAAGATGTTCAGCTTCCATAAGCTCGTTTACAAAGTACCTGTAACCCTTATCGGTCGGAACTCTACCGCCAGAAGTATGATTGTGTGTAAGATAATTTAATTCTTCCAGGTCACTCATCACATTTCTTATTGTTGCCGGCGAAAGCTTAATATCTGAATTTTTGGAAATATACCTTGAGCCAACAGGGTTGGCTGTATGTATAAATTCTTCAATTATACAGCGTAATATTACTTTTTCTCTATAGGATAGGTCATCCATGATCTTTTAGCACTAATATAGATAAATTGCTAACAAAAGTTATAAGTTCCTAATACAATATTACTCAAAAATTGATAATTCTTCAATATACATTTTATAAAAATCACTTATTTACAGTAGATTCTGTATTTCAGTAATTTATACTATAATAGGGAATTTTGATAACGTATTGTTAGTATTCTAAATAAAGTATATCTACTACCATATTTACGGTATTACCTAACTACATTCTATTAGTTAAATTTGAAAATCTAATTAACTAAAACTATTATTAATGAGTCACGGGGATATATTAATAAAAACTGGAGGATTTATGATTACCTATACTAGGGTAACAATCAGTGTCTTCTTATTGATGATACTTACAAGTCTATCGCTTGCGCAGCCGTTAAGCGGAAATTATAATTGCGGAACGGGACAAACATTTACTTCACTTACAGGGACTGGTGCTGCAGGCTTTTTCAATGCGGTAAATACCAGGGGCTTAAGCGGAAATGTTACACTTTCAATAACTTCTAATATTACAGAATCAGGCAGTGTATCACTTAATCAGTGGGCCGGAGCTTATACTATTACCATAGTATCTTCAAGCGCTTCTGTAAAAAATTTATCAGGCAATGTTGCCGCGCCGCTTTTCAATATAAACGGCGCAGATAATCTTACAATTGACGGACGCGTAGGAGGAACAGGAAGATATTTAAGGTTCGTAAATTCAAATACCGGCGGACAGACCTTCCGCTTTATCAATGATGCCACAAACAATACAATTACTTACTGCGCAGTTGACGGTATGAGAGTATCTTCAACCAGCGGTATTATTGATTTCAGCACTACTACAGGTTCAAACGGTAATGATAATAACACAATTTCTTATTGCACTATAAAAGATGCATCAGGCGGTACTCTTCAGAACGCAATTGTATCCAACGGAACAACTACAACCACAGCCAGAAATAACAGCGGAATTACGATCAGCAATAATGAGATCAGTGATGTTTACCGTAACGGGCAAACATGCTCAGCTGTGCTTTTGCTGAACGGTTCAACAGATTTTACAATAACAGGAAACAGCATTTTCCAGACAGCAACAAGAACACCCACAAGCGCAACTGTTTGGAATTTGATTTACATTAACACTTCTTCTGCAAACAATATTAATGTTTCCAATAACTATTTAGGCGGAACGGCAGCAAGCTGCGGCGGTACAGCCTGGACGGTTTCCGGTTCACAGTCAAACGCGATTTACTTTATCCGTTTCCAGTCAGCCGGTTCAACTACTGCATCATCAGTGAACGGAAACACAATGGGAAATTTAAGCTTCACAACAACTCCTTCTTCAAACGGCGTTTTATACTTTGCAGGCATAGTTGTTGAATCAGGTCTTGTGAATGTTGGTACCTCATCAGGAAATATTATTGGCAATACAACTTCAAACGGAAATATTACCTTAACAATAAATGGTACTGTTGATAATATCATAACCAGAGGAATTGTTCATACTTCAGCAGGAAACATTAATAATAACACTATTGGCTCAATTACTTTAGCGGGTAATAATAATCAGACCGTAAGACTTGAAGCTATATACAGGTCAGGTACACTTTCTTCTGATATAACAATAAACAATAATACCATAGGAAGCACTACACAATCAAACAGCTTGCAGCAAACCTCCTCAACTTTTGAATTTCAGCTGACAGGTATTCACACCCAGGCTACAGGTGTGCTCATCACAATGAATTCAAATACTGTTTCTAACTTAAGGGTTACAAACAATTCATCTTCATCAAGAATAAGAGGTATTTACCAGGCAAGAAGTACATCACCATCACTTTCTGTGAATAATAATGTTATTTCAAACCTGTATTGTGCCAGCTCAGCCAGCACATTCGATAACAGGTATCCTGATAATACTTCATTAATAGCTTTATTTACAGGTTCAAGCAGCACAACACAGAATTTTTCAGGAAATACCATCCATAGTCTTTATGGTACAGATAATTCAGATTCATATGTAATGGGATTTGGGTATTACAGCAATGTTGCTAAAGGTACTTTTGAAAAGAACAGAATTTATAACCTGAATCATTCATCAACAACTGGTGCTGCAAAAATTTGGGGTATAAATGCATTCTGGGGAAGCTGGAATATTTATAATAACCAGATCAGCATAACTAACGGCGAAGCTTCAGATAGTTATAACTCAGGCGTTACTGTTCAGCCAAGGCAATTAACCGGCAATACAGATCAATCTGGCCCGGTCAGCGATGAAGTTGCGAATAATTTCGTAAAAGATCAGCAGCTGGTAAAAACAGCAATTGATAAGAACAGCATTCCCGAAGAGGATTTTTCAACTAACGGTGTTGAAATTAAAGGTATTCATGATGAAGCAGAATTTGTAAGTGCATACTATTACAACACAATTTATATCGGCGGGTCAGCTTCCGGCGGTTCAGCAGGCTCATGGGCATATGACAGACCTCTGTTAGCATGGGCAACAGATGCTGCCTTGAGAAACAATCTTTTCTATAATGCAAGAACAGGCGGCACTGGATTCCATTACGCCATTGGTAATGAAGTTGGTTATGATAACTGGACTAATACATCAGCTGACTATAATGTTTATATTGCTTCAAATGTTAATGCCATTGCGATCTGGGGAGCTACAAACCAGACAATCTACCAATGGAGAGATTCATGCCTGGGCGATAAACACACATGGAGCACAACAACATCAGTAATATCGCCGGCAGGTTTATTCAACAGTGTTTCAACCGGAAATCTTTCAATAAATACAGGTAACTGGCAGGCATGGATAGTTTCCGGTAAAGGAATAGCAATTTCCGGCAGCGGTTCAGATTACAGCGGAAATTCAAGACCAACTGATGTAACAGGCGGATGCACTGATATCGGAAGCCATGAATTTACTGCTACACCGCCTTCAAATCCAAGCGCTACTGTTGATAATGCTCCCGGAAGCGGAGTGACATCTAATTATACTCTTTGGGGAAGAACTATAATCACAATTAACTGGGGAACCGGCGGTTCTTCATATCCTTCAAGCGTGAACGTACAGTATTATTCAGGTGTAAACCACTCAGGAGTAGTTGGCGGAGGATATTCTAACTCATACTGGTCAATTAATCCGGTAGGTACATTAACCGGCGCAACTTATAACATTACAGTTAACTTCGGACAGAACGAAATTTACACAATTTCTACCCCGTCATCCAATACAAGGCTTGCAAAATATAACGGAACCTGGGAAGTGTTTTCAACACCGGGAACCGGAACATGGCAGACTGAGCTTGACTGGGCTTCAGAAATTATCAGAACAAGAGGAATGAACAGCTTTTCTGATTATGCTTTAACAGATCATACCAATCCCCTGCCGGTTGAGCTGTGCTCTTTTACTGCAAATGTAATAAACAGGCAGGCTGATCTTTTATGGACAACATGTTCAGAAATTAATAACAGTGGATTTGAAATTGAAAGAAGAGCTTATAACCCGGCTTCATCAGATTACAGCTCATGGTCAAAGATCGGTTTTGTTCAGGGTAAAGGAACAACTACCCAGCAGCAAAGCTACAGGTATTCTGATACCAAGCTTAACACAGGAAAATACCAGTACAGGTTAAAACAGGTTGATTTCAACGGTAACTTTGAATATCATGACCTGGGCTCTCCTTCAGAAGTATTAATAGGTACACCAAAAGCTGCGGACCTTTTCCAGAATTATCCTAATCCATCAAACCCGACCTCAAAGGTTGATTTCCAGATACCTTTCAGCTCAAAAGTTACATTGAAGGTTTATGATATAACCGGTAAAGAAGTAGCTTCATTGGTAGATAAAGAGCTTGATGGCGGATTTTACACTGCAGATTTTAATGGTGCAAATCTTTCAAGCGGAGTATACTTCTACAGACTGGTAGCTAATTCAAACGATGGAAATTCATTCAGTAAAACAATGAAGCTGATACTGGTTAAGTAACAGACAAATTTTAATCAAGGATGTTGTTTCTCAATTAGAGGAAACAGTTACATATCCCCCGCAAAAGGCAGAAAATGATTCTGCCTTTTGCATTTTTTGCCCTTTTTCTGCATATTTTAAGGTATTGATAAAATTTCACTTATAAATTCCAAATAAATTGTATTATTTTTAGATACAGGGAATAATCAATTTATCAGCTATGAAAAAAATAATTCTTTTTCTATTAATTATGCCTGCAGTAATATTTTCACAATGGCAGGTCAGACCTTCAGGTCATACAGATATAATTTACGGTGTATCATTTTCCGATATCAATACCGGCATGGCATGCGGTGAAGCCGGAAGAATTCTCAAAACCGTTAATGGCGGCTTAACGTGGAGCCAGGTCAACCAGAACAATACTTACTGGCTCGGCGGTATTCACATGATAGATAACAATACAGCAAGCGCCGTTGGTTATCCGCAGAAAATTCTGCGAACAACCAATACAGGCGGTTCATGGTCTCAGCAGGGAGGCTCTAATTTTATTCCATATTATTCAGTAAGCTTTAAAGATGCTAATACCGGCCTTATAAGCGGATATGTTGGCACACTGCTTAGAACGACCAATGGCGGGCAGACCTGGGTTCAGGTATCAGGTGCACCGCAGGTAAGCCTGAACACCGTTAAATTTATCGGAGGTGATAGAGCCATTGTTCTTGGATTTTACGGGCTGATGCTTTATACAACAGATGCCGGAGCGACATTTAATAATCTTTCAAGCGGTACAACCGCTGACTTGTATGGTATTTCATTTGTGGATAATAATACTGGTTATGTTTCAGGTTCCAATGGTACAATTCTTAAAACTATTGATGGCGGTATAAGCTGGATCCCGCAAACCACCCCTGTTGCAAACACTCTCAACGGAATTTCATTTGCAAACGCTATGACAGGAAATGCAGTCGGGTATTCTTCTGTAATACTGCGCACAACAAATGGCGGAGATCTTTGGTACCAGCAGGCTTCACCGGTAAGCAATACCACATGGTTCGGCGTTCAGCTAACTTCCCCGCTCACAGGTGTTATAGTCGGCGGAGCAGGAAAAATTTTATATACTACAACAGGCGGCGACCCTATCGGAATTGAACCTATTAGCAGCGAAGTACCGGAAAGATTTTCTTTAACACAGAATTACCCCAATCCATTCAACCCAACAACAAATTTCGAATTCAGTATTCCCCTCTTGAGAGGGGTGTCCGAAGGACGGGGTGTGTTTGTCAACCTCACAATCTACGATGCAATGGGAAGAGTTGTTGAGACACTGCATAACGGTGAACTAAAGTCCGGCATTTACAAAGCCGACTGGAACGCATCAAACTTCCCAAGCGGAGTTTATTTCTACAGGTTAAGTGCGGGTAATTTCACAGAAACAAAGAAGATGGTTTTAATAAAATGAGGTAAATTATGAAATTCAAAGCAATAGTAATTTTGTTTGAATTTATCATACTGGTTAATCAATTTTATTCTCAGGATACCTGGATTGAACAGCAATCAGGAGTAAATGTATCTTTAAATTGTGCTACATCATTTTACTCTTCACCTCCTGCAGTGCATGGCTGGATATGCGGTAATAACGGTACAGTATTGAGCACAACAAACGGCGGAACAAACTGGAATAATGTTTCTTCCGGAATACCGGTTTCGGTTAATTTGACAACAATTTACGGTTTTACTAATGATTATTCCCGTGCTGTTACATCAGGAGTTAATAACAGCGGCCAGGCTGTAATTTACCGCACTTCCAACGGTGGGCAAACATGGCAAAATACATTTATTCAGCCTAACGGAAATATATACGGGTTCGCTGAATTATCTCCGTTTCCACAAAACATGCTGTTAATCGGTAAACCTGTAGGGGGAAGGTGGACAATTTGGCGTTCTACCAACGAAGGTATTACCTGGGATTCCAGCGGCCTATATATGCCTCAAACCGGTTCAGAAACCGGATTCAACAATTCAGTATTTTGTTTAGAAATGAAAGTTTGGTTTGGTACAAATAATTCCCGTATTTATTATTCAAGTAATATTGGATATAACTGGATAATGCAATCAACTTATCCTGTTGTTAATTCAACAAATATTTGGTTTCAGTTTTTACTTACAGAACGTGCAGTAGGATATGGTTTATCAGGAAGTAATGCAATATTAAAAACAAATGATCTTGGTGCAAGCTGGCAGCCGGTTTTTACACTTCCTTCAGGTGAAATAACAGGAATTTCAGGTTTACCAAGTCAGCCAAACAAAAATTGGTATTGCATTGATAACAAAATTTTTGAAGGGACTAATGGAGTGAACTGGAATTTACAGTACACAGCACCTGGTGGAAATTATACACATATTTCTAACAACAAAAATACAATGTCCAATATTTGGGCTGTAAGAAATAATGGAGGAATTTCCAAATTTATAAGGAGCACTGGAATAAATTATATTTCAACTGAAATTCCCGAAAGTTTCTCACTCTCACAAAATTACCCCAACCCTTTCAACCCAACTACTAATTTCGAATTCAGTATTCCCCTCTTGAGAGGGGTGTCCGAAGGACGGGGTGTGTTTGTCAACCTCACAATCTACGATGCAATGGGAAGAGTTGTTGAGACACTGCATAACGGTGAACTAAAGTCCGGCATTTACAAAGCCGACTGGAACGCATCAAACTTCCCAAGCGGAGTTTATTTCTACAGGTTAAGTGCAGTAAGCTTTTCAGAAACTAAAAAAATGATTCTTACTAAATAACAAAGAATACTCAATGAAAAAAATCTTAACTATTATCATTGTATTAATGTCGATAAATATCTGCTCTCAGGATACTAATTCAGCAAAGTATTTCCCCTTAAAAACAGGGAATAAATGGTTCTACTATGTTACAGAACTTGGCTATCCTTCGCCAACTTACAATATTAAAACCCTTAGAGTTCTCAATGATACCATTGTTAACAGTAAAAAGTATTTTAAAGTAAAGGGTTATCCATTCAGTAATATAGGTGACACGAATATTATATTGATCAGGTATGATTCTGTTAACGGTTTGCTGAAACAATCAACAATATGGGCACCCTGTAACTATGAAAGTATACTATTCAGACTCTCTTCACAAATAGGAGATACAACCGGTGTATGTTATTCAGACTGGCAATACACATGCCTGAATATCAGCGATACTTTCCTTTTTAATCAACCAACTAATGTAAAAGCTTTTGGATACTTTATTAATGGTCATAATACTGCTTCCTATCATCATAATTTCTTAAAGAATATAGGCCTGCATTACATCTCAAGAACGAGCACAGGGAATCAGGGAATATATGGTCGTATTGCAGAACTGCGTGGATTTGTGTTAAATGGAATTGTCTACGGAGATACGTCATCAGTGATCGGGATAAGTATAATTTCAAGCAATGTACCTGAAAGATTTTCGCTTTCTCAAAACTACCCAAACCCCTTCAACCCTTCAACAAAGATCAAATTTTCAATTCCCCTCTCTAAAGAGGTGACTGCAGAAGGCAGTCGGGGTGTGTTTGTTAACCTAAAAATCTACGATGTTATGGGAAGAGTTGTTGAGACACTGCATTACGGTGAACTAAAGTCCGGCATTTACAAAGCCGACTGGAACGCTTCTAACTTCCCCAGTGGAGTATATTTTTACAATCTAACTGCCGGAAATTTTACTGAAACAAAAAAGATGATCTTAATAAAGTAACTACTGTTTACCTGTATCAGTACTGATTTTTTATTACTTTTATTCAGATATAATCAAAATTTACACCACTTAATAATCCAGCCCGTTAGTCAAGCTCCGCGGTTTTTTTACGCAGCCAGTCTATAGCGTAAATATTTTTTGAGCCTTCAATTTTCGTTTTAATTTTATCTAATGTTACTTTACGCTCCCCCAGCCTGTACATTAGAAGAGTTTTGATTATTTTTGCAAAATCACTGTAGAAGATTCCTATTTCCCTCGAAATTTTTTTATTCTGTTTAAGATAAAGGATCAATGAATCTATCAGTGATAATGCAGGCTCAAATGCCTCCAGCTCATAATAAGCCCTTAATGTCAGCAATTTCAGGTCAGTTACAACACGGGCATCTTTTGATTTGAGCTTTGAGCAATGCAGCAGCACATTTTCATAATTACCTCTGCTCCACTCCAGGTATGCGTTGCTGTAATGCAGCATATCTTTACGGTATTCAGTTGAAAGTTTTTTGTGGTAAGTTTCAATGAAGCTCTCCGCCCAACCAAGTTCATTGTAAAATAACGCGCCCCTGAACAGATCCCTGTAAATTATCAGCGGAAAAGGTTTGGTCTTATCAAGGTGATACAAACCTTTTTCAAGTATAAACCGGTTTAGCTCAAAACATTCTTTTCCAAGCCCGGCTTTCCTCATTAAATTCAGCGCGCCAATAAGCAGTATATTCTGTTCCTCTGCACTGTATTTATCAAGGTCCGCTATTATCATATCCCTGAATTTGATAACCAGTTCTATATTTCCGGGATTCAGAATATTCATCAGCCTGAAGCAGTTTAATTTCAGGTTATCTTTAAGGTCACCGGGGTTTTTCAAAACAGAATCCAAAAAGCCCGCATAATCTATTTTTTCAGCGAACCGGTAAATAATCGTATCTTCATAAGGAGCGTTAAATACCCTGTGATTAGCACCTGCATTCTGCATTGCCTCACCAAGCATTTGTAATGTATAAATAATGTTATACTCACCTTTTCTTATCACATTATCAATTACTGACTCCTGGTGGTCGATCCTTGAAAGGTTATAAAAATATTTCAGATTTTCAGCATCAGCCATTTGTCTGAAGTAAAATTCATCTATTTTCCGGGTCCTTAGATGATCTTCTACTTTTTTGATATGTTTATAGTATGAAGCATCAAGATTTCTTCTTATCAATTCAGGAATCAGAATAAACTCGCCTTCAATTGTGTTCTTTTTTAATGAGAGCAAAAGCAGGTATTGCTCAGCCAGCTTATTCAGATCTGAAAACAATCTCCTTAATATAACATCCGCTTTCTTTTCATCATATTTTTTACCGGGATTAAGTACCCCATAGATCTTCTCTTTTGTCAGATTTTCCTTTGCCCTGCTGCTGCTGAAATCAGGGTGATATTTCCCCAGCAGTTCATAAAGGGGATAAAGATTTCTGCCTAAACTGAAAAACGGTGAAAGCACAAGTTTCCCGAACTCTGCATATTCTTTCACGGAAAATGTAGACAGAACATCAAAAAGTTTGAATTGTTTTAAAGTAATTTCTGAGTTCATTGATATATTTCTCCGCAAATTCAGTGAGCTTTATCGTCACAAAAGTTCACCAAATAAACCCAAAAAATCCTCAAAATACAAGTATTTTATAAGGTTACCATAAAACTCACCCGTCATTCAACCTGATATTTCTATTTGTTTCAGGCTGCCCGCTGCACGTATTTTTGTCAACGATACTTAGCTAGTGCACAAGAAGTGCACGGTCAACTGATAAAAAGATATAAAAAAATCTGCGGATGAGGATAAAACGGACCAAAACAGTTGCAAGAGGATACAGGCTTAAACCGGGAACGCATAAACTGATAGCAAGAATACAAAAGATCATGAAAGCAAGCGCGGATGAAGTGATCAATAAAGCATGCAGTCAATATTTCGAAGAATTAAACAATTTATCATGCAAGAGCAACAGGGGTAAAAACAAATCATATATAAACTCAAACCATAAGGAGAAAAAAATGAAACTTACAAAATTTTCAAATTTAATCTGCATCATCTTATCTATTGTTTCAGTATTTGCAGCCTCAACCGGCTTTGCCCAGTGGTCTGCAGATATAAGACACACAAACAATGCCGGATTATCGTTCACTTCCGGCAACAATGCAAAGAATATAGAATTTTCAGGTACATCAAATGTTCATACCGTTTGGTATGATGCTAGGTTCGGGGATACTGAAATAATGTACAAACGCTCCACCGATAACGGCGCTACATGGGAAGCGGTTGTAAGACTCACCAACAATGCAGGCGCATCTGAAATGCCCTCAATTGCAGCTTCTGGAAGCAATATACATGTTGTATGGCAGGACCAAAGAGACGGAAACTTTGAAATTTACTATAAGCTCTCAACTAATCATGGCGCTTCGTGGAGCGGTGATGAAAGGCTTACCACGAACGGCGCAACTTCAGTAAACCCATCCATAAGTTTGCGCCTGAATGTTATCCAGGTGGTTTGGCAGGATGACAGGGACGGAAACAACGAAATATATTTTAAGCGCTCGCTCGATAACGGTATTACATGGGAGCCAATTGTAAGACTGACAAATAATTCCGGAAGTTCAATATCGCCATCAATAACAACCGATTCGGGTGAAAACACGCACATCGTCTGGCAGGATAACAGGGACGGCAATGATGAGATATATTACATCAGCTCCACCAACTCAGGGCTTACATGGGCTGCTGAAAGCAGGTTCACAACCAATTCCGCAGCTTCAAGAAAACCTTGTATACAGCGGTTTTATACCAGCGGTGTAGGAAGCCTGAATGTTGTTTGGGAAGATGACAGGGATGGCAACTATGAAATATACCTCAAACGATCAACAAACAACGGCTCAACATGGGAAGCAATTCAGAGAATTACAAACAGTACCGGTAATTCTTATGCTCCGGCTCTTTCGGTTTCGCCAACACATATACACCTTGTGTGGGAAGATAACAGGACAGGTACCTACGGGATATATTACAACGTTTCTTCCAATTCGGGTGTCAGCTGGGCATCTGACCTGAAATTAAACACAGGTACGGCAGTTGCCCGATACCCCTTAGCAGGATTTTCAGTTAATAAAGTATATGCTTTATGGTCTGACCTGCGTGACAGTGACTATGAGATATATTATAAACAGAATCCAACAGGCAACCCGACAGGCATTACAAACATAAACAGCCAGGAACCTGATAAATTCTCTTTATCACAGAATTATCCCAATCCGTTTAATCCGGTTACAAATATTGAATTCAGCGTTCCTCATTCCGGTTTAGTAAACATTGCTGTTTATGACGCTTTGGGCAGAGAAATTGAAACACTGGTAAATGACGAACTGAATCCCGGAACATATAATGCTGCCTGGGATGCATCGGGTTACAACAGCGGTGTATATTTTTACAGGCTTACATCAGGCAGCTTCACCGAAACAAAGAAAATGATATTAGTGAAATAAAATTATGAAAAGAACTATAAAATACATCTATATCTTAACGGCAATGCTCTATGCATTGCCGTTAATTTCCCAATGGTCAGCAGATACCCGGCTGACGAACAATACTGCTTTATCTACCGTACCCCTTAACAATGCAAGGTGTATATCCTCATCAGGTCAATTGGTCGTAACTGTCTGGCAGGATTCAAGGGATGGTAACAGTGAAATTTACGCTAAACGTTCAACTAATGCCGGTATTAGCTGGAGCAATGACGCAAGATTGACAAACAATACTTTCTCATCAGAATATCCATCGGTCGAAGTCTCGGGAGCTACAATACATACTGCCTGGGTGGATGGCCGTGACGGCAATTATGAAATATATTATAAAAGGTCCGGAGATGCCGGAATAAACTGGAGCAATGATATCAGGTTAAGCAATAACTCTTCAGTTTCTGAAAAACCAAGTATAACACTCTTTAATTCAACTGTTGTTATTGTGTGGGATGACCAGAGAGACGGCAACCAGGAAATTTACATGATCCACTCAACCGATGCGGGTCTGAACTGGGGTACTGAAACACGTATCACAAACAACAACGCCATTTCAGACTATCCCGATATGGCTATTACTTCTTCAGCATGGCACATTGTTTGGCGTGATCTGAGGCAGGGTCCGCCGCAGGTGTATTATAAACGTTCAACCAATAGCGGTTTAAACTGGTCAGCGGATACCCGCATTATTAATACAACTACAGAAGCCGAAAATATTTCAGTTGACGCATCCGGTACATATGTTCACGTTTGCTGGGCAGATTTCAGAGATTCCGATTACGAGATCTATTATAAACGCTCTACTGATAATGGTTCTACTTGGCAGGCAGATACAAGAATGACAGCAAGTACAGGCAATTCGTCCCAGCCCAACATTTCAGCCTCCGGTAATTATGTTCATTTGGTCTGGGATGATGACAGGACAGGCAATGTCCAGCTGTATTACAGAAAATCATCAAACTACGGGGAATCATGGGATACAGAACTCAGGCTTGTTAACACAGTTTTGACAGCCAGGCAGCCCTCTGTTAACATTTCAGATCAGGTAGTTCATTTAGCATGGGAAGACAGCAGGGATGGCAATCCTGAAATTTACTACAAAAGGAATCCAACAGGCAATCCGGTGGGAATTTCAGGCATGAATACTGAAATTCCCGATGAATTTTCGCTTTCACAAAACTACCCCAATCCCTTCAACCCAACAACTAATTTCGAGTTCAGTATTCCGCAGGCGGAATTTGTCAACCTCACAATTTACGACGCTATGGGCAGAAATGTAGAATCATTACAAAATGGTATGCTGAAACCGGGTACTTACAAAGCTGACTGGAACGCTTCTAACTATCCAAGCGGAGTTTATTTTTACAAACTAACTTCAGGCAGTTTCACTGAAACTAAAAAAATGATTCTGCTAAAATAACTATTGGAACACCACGGTTTCACCAAAAGCAGGCACAAGCCTGCTTTTTTTATGTCATTTCGTCATGACATATCGATTTTTTTATCATTGGAAAAACACTGTTTTTGTAATGTTTTAACATTTTTTGCTATTCTGTGGAATTCCTCAGTGTAAAAATCTTGGTACTTTTTACAATGCAATTTCAAATTTCTCTCTTTGTCAAAGGGGGTGTTGGTTTCCTAACTTTGTAGCAGTTGAATGATTCACAAATAAAAAACAATAAAACAAAGAAAGGAATTACAACAATGAAAACATTCACAACTTCAACATGGATCAAGTTAGCAATCTGGATAGTATTATTAATTATTCAACTTTGTTCAGTACATGCCAGTGATTGGGTTAAGGTACATGGCTCACAGGGAGTTGATATCGCAAACTATACGGCAATTGATAACTCCGGAAACGTATATGTTACTGGCTTAGGCGGTTCAGTCACCATGAAATCTACGCTCATCAAATATGATCCATCAGGGAATATTGTTTGGCAAAGAACCTTTGATGGAGCCGGTTCCGGGCATGGCATGGGACTAAAACTGTTGATCGATCCCCAGGGTAATATTTTCGTTTTCAGCTCTATATACGGTTTCGGACAGGATTATGATTTTTATATCATAAAGTATGATCCTAGCGGAAATGTAATTAGTTCTGCCAGGTACGGTCTAACAGGCTCTGATGAAGGTTTTAACGATGCATGTTTTGATAATAATGGTAATATAGTTGTTGTGGTTTCAGGTAAAACAACCTCTCTCAGTACCGATGAAGATATCATTATAATGAAATACAACAATATGTGTGTTGTTCAGCAGTGGCAGTCATTTAATCAGTCCGGTTCAGTTGAATACGCAAGAAAACTGCTTATAAACAGTAACAATGAAATATTTATTATCGGGTCAACTACAACAAACGGTAACCAGAATTTGCTTGTTTTAAAATACAGTTCACTTTTTCAATATCAGAATATGTATGTATATTCAGGATATGTAAATCTGGCTGATTATTCTAACTCGGCTGTATTACATCCGGCGGGCGGGATAGTTGTAGCAGGTGTAACACAAAATACTGCCATTTCTTCTGACTTTACAATCATTAAGCTTACTAACAATTTATCGTATGAATGGATGAATGCAAACAATTTCCAGTACGAAGCAGCTTCTGCCAATGATTTAACAATTTCAGGCGGAATAATTTACGCAACAGGCGGAACTTCTAATGGTAATCGTACCTATGCTATGACTGTTGCATATGATTTCAACGGCACTATTCTTTGGAGCCATAGCTATTCAAGAGATACATCTACCAATGGTCTTAACAGCGCATTTTGCATAAAAGCTGATAACTTCGGAAATATTTACACAGCCGGAGTATCGGGTAGCCACTCTACAAGTTTTGATGCTATGATATTGAAATACAATACAACAGGCACACTTCAATTTGCATACAACTATAACGGTACCGGTTTCGGTATGGATTACTTTAAATCTTTGGAAACTGATCAATATGGTAAAATTTATGCCTGCGGATTTACCTTTGTCAGTGGGAATAATCCTGAATTCATTACCGTTAAGCTTACAGGTTCATTAACTGGGATTAACTCTTCCAATTCTCAAATTCCCGCAGACTTCAGCCTGAAACAGAATTACCCGAATCCTTTTAATCCAAGCACAAAGATCGAATTCAGTATTGCTAAGGCAACTTTCGTAAAAATGGCTGTATATGATATCACAGGTAAGGAAGTTGAAGTATTGGTAAATGAAAACCTGAGTGCAGGATCATTTGAAGTGGATTTTAATGCTTCTAAATTAACAAGCGGTGTCTATTTCTGCAAAATTACAGCAGGTGAGTTTACTGATGTAAAAAAGATGATGCTCACAAAATAATACAATCGCATCGATCAAAAGCCTGCGCAGTTATTTGTGCAGGCTTTTTTCTATTCTGTCAATTCTTTCAAGTAACCATGATTTGTTTATCATTGATCTGTTATCAGATATTTCCTTTCTTATTTTATAAAGGTCAAAATCTTTTTCCTCAATACGGTTCTTTATATCGAACAGTTTCTTTGTGTAATTAACATAGCTGTTAATAACGCTCCGCGTAAGCTCGGGGATATGTTTTTCATTAAGAAGGAAGTGCCTGTAGCTGTCAACGTGACTGTAAAAGGGTTCAATTTCATTCATATCGTAGTATATCTTCAAATAAATCGATTTAAGCTGGTGTTTATAAGAAAGATCGTCAGTTTTTACTTTTGCAGCCATGTTCAAGGCTTCATTAAACTGTGCTTTATGATAGAACACCAGCGCTCTGCTGAAATTATAGGAGTTCTCGCGGTTCGTTTCATCAAGCTCCGGTTTATATTTTTCAATAAACCCTTCTACCCAGAGCGACTCACCTGCTTCAAGTCCGGTAACCACAACGTTCAGATACTGAATGTGATCAAGATATTTCCTGCTGCCTTTATAATACCCGCGCTCAATGTTTTCCTTAAACAACAAAAATTGTTCTTTCCTGAAATTAAGATCACCTTTATTTACTTTGAAATAGCAATAATTTGTCAGTATTGTAAATATGTCTTTTCTGTCTTCATCCCTGAACTTATCGTATGATTGGTATACTATGGATTTTAATTCATAGAAATACTTCTCATCCTGTGTCCTCGAAAGTTTAAAGGCATTATAATAATACTGAAGGTATATTACATCAGGGAATTTTACGATCTCTTTATCAATATAAACCTCAAGCTCGCTTAATGCTGAGTCCCGCTCAAACCTGAACATACTGAGGTTTGAATTGGCAATATTAGTTTCACTGCGTAGCATGGAGATCAGGAATGATATAGTCAGATTTTCAGCTCCCTTCTTCAGAAGATCATTTGAGCTATAAAGCGAGCTTTTTAGATTGCTTATAAATTTCCGTTTTTCATTTAACAAAACAAAGTTGCGGTAAAAGTACTCTTCGTTTTTTGCCGAGCTGTTATCAAGCAATTCCATTGCATTTAACTCAGCGCGTTCAAACAGTTTTACCATCTTGCGTTCGCTCAACTCCCTCATAAGCGCAGCAGTTGATTCAAATTCATTAAGCTGCTGCCTTTTCACAGTCAAATAGCTTTCCGCCAGTTCAAGGGTTTTAGAAAGTATGTTCCTCATAACCCCGTCATTATATTTTTTACCGGGATATAGCCTGGCAAACACTTTTTCTTTATCAAAGTTCTTACTTTCGAACGAAGGATAATATTTTTTTAATATTTCATAAAATTTTAACTGGATTGCTTCCCTGTTAAAAAAAGGGGATGCTGTAAATAGACCGAATTCTTTGAATTCAGTTTCACTGAATGTACTAATGAGATCAATTGCTTTGCTCGAGATCATAATTAATAGTGCATTTTGTTAGACAAAATTACTGTTTTCTTATGACATTTCAAAATGATGCAAATATCACAACTATTGTTATTTCAATAATTTATATTATGTAATATTGGAATACACCTTATGCTCTATGGTGCATAATTCAATAAAGTTTCTTTGCCGAACTGATTACATAAAATTATCTTTGATTAAAATAATAACTCAAAGAAAAGGAGTAAAAAATGAAAACAATCACAAACAAACTCATCGCTTTTTTAACACTTTTGGTTTCAGTTTACATTTACGCACAGCCGGCTCCTCCGGTTTCCTGGGTCAGAGATAATATTTCCGGTCAGTCAAAAGATATGGTAATTGATAATTCAGGAAATATATATATAACAGGTGTCACATATGCCGGCTCATCCAATGATTTCTGCACAATCAAATACAACAGCTCCGGCATTCAGCAATGGACTGTTACATATAATGGTTCAGCAAATCTTGGTGATGAAGCAACCTCAATTGCTTTGGATAACCAGGGGAATATTTTTGTTACCGGAACAGCAAATATAGATTATAACAACACAGTATGGACAGGAGACTATTGCACTATAAAATATAATTCATCCGGTCAGCAGCAGTGGGCAAAAATATACAGCGGCAATGCTGCCGGAAGAGATATTCCTTTCAAAGTAGCCGTTGATGCGCAGGGTAATGTTGTAGTTACCGGACAGTCATATATTGATGCCCAGCGGAACGATGATATAGTTACAATTAAATATTCCCCAGACGGCACTCAGCAATGGCTGGTATTTCATGATGGAAGCGCGGAGACTCCTGAACAGGATTCCGGCAGAGATATGGTTCTGGATTCGCAGGGAAATATTTATATTTTCGGGCACAGTACTAAGCTGGTTACATGGTATGATCTGTTCCTAATAAAATATAATTCCTCCGGTGCTGTACAGTTTACAAGGGATTATTCAGGGCCTTTTAACAATACTACCGAATACGGTGTTGCAATAGCACTGGATAATTCAGGAAATATTTATTGCATAGGAGAGCTTAGTGATGGCAATCTTGCTGTTTTAAAATACAACTCTTCAGGTGCACAGCAATGGGTATATATATATACATCAAACTTTTTTAACAATGCTAAAGATATCACAATTGATCAGGGAGGCAATGTTATTTTCTGCGGTTCAGCCGGTGCAAATGGATTTATTGCAAAATTAAACAGTGCAGGTACATTGTTATGGAATAAATTAATTACAGGTACAGGCGGAAATGAGATAGTTAACAAGATCCATACAGATGCAATGAATGATATTTACATTACAGGTAAAGTAGCGGCTGGTACATACTTTGATCTGATTGCGGAAAAGATCGATCCTGCCGGCAATACTCAATGGCGAGCCTCATATAACGGCAACGGCAATCACAATGATTTCGGAAATGCGATCGGGATGGATGGTTCAGGGAATGTATATGTTACCGGCGGCAGTAATGTCAGCGGATTCAACAATATGTGTACAATAAAATTTGCACCGGGCACTATCGGGATCAACCCTGTTTCAAATGAAGTGCCTGATAAATTCTTTCTATCTCAGAACTACCCCAACCCATTCAACCCTTCAACAAAGATCAAATTTTCAATTCCACTCTCAAAAGATGTGACCGCCGTAGGCAGTCGGGGTGTGTTTGTTAACCTGACAATTTACGATGTTATGGGCAGAACTGTTGAAACACTGCACGAAGGCGAACTTAAACCCGGCATTTATAAAGCTGACTGGAACGCATCTGACTTCCCTAGCGGAGTGTATTTTTACAGGTTAAGTGCGGGAAGCTTTTCTGAAACAAAAAAAATGATCCTGGTTAAATAAAATGAACATTTCTTTTCAAAAGCCTGCTTTTTAAAAAGCAGGCTTTTTTCACAGCGCAAGCTCTCCCATTTTTTTCAGCAGCCACTTTTTGTTATATACGTCACTTTCTGCAGTAATTTTTGAAAACAGTGCTGTATAATTTTTTTTGTTTAAGAAAAGTTTATTCCTCTCAATTTTCTTCAGGTATTTTATAAAAGCTGAATATGTTTTTTTCCTTTCACTGTTAAGCAGAATATCATTAATAATGAAATGGTTAAAAGCATCTATGTGTGCCATTAACTGAACTGAGTAACCTAGCTCGAAATACAGCATTGCAGTTAAACATTTGCATTTAAGCTTATGATAAACATCGTTATACTTTACTTTTGCTAAAATTTCCAGTGATAAGCTGTAATTCCCTGATTCAAATTCATAAAGGGCTCTGGCGTAGTTAAATGCATTTTCCCGCAATCCTTCAGGCAGCCTGTTTTTATAATCTGTTATGAAATTTTTTGTCCATTCAAATTCTTTAAGCTTTAGAGCAGTTTCTGTAACCGTGGTAAAAAACCGGAAATGAGATGTGCCGTGATACGGCAGTATGTTTTTTTCAATTCCTCTTTTATAAAGCTCAAATACCTCTGATTCAAGCTCATCATGACCCGATGCAGCCTTTCTGCTGCAAAAATTTATCAGGTTTATGTAAATATTATAAACGTGGTCCCTGTCCAGAGTATCTTCATACAGCTCAAGCTGTTCTTTTATTCTGTAATAATTTGCAAGATCATCTTTATTAATGAACAGCAACAGCTCATAATAGCTTATCAGTGCAGCCGGAACTTCCTTTAGAGTATCTTCGGAAAAAATTTCGATGAATTTATTTATTCTTGATGTATCAAAATCATAGTTATAAATGGCTTTAAGATTATACAGCCTTGTATAATCACCGGCAATACTGCTGAAATAAAAAATTGAAAGATAATCTGTCATTTCCTTTAGCCCGGTTTTTTTTACTATTTTTTCATACACATCAGGCTTTTTCCTGATATAATACAGGTACTTTTCATTTTCCAGATTATATTTATCCAGGTAATATTCATAATCCTTCACTTTTTCTGCATCAAGTTTCCTTTCGATATTTTTTAGATTTTTCTCGATCTGCCGGTCAAGCTGTCTGTCATTCAGTTCATACAGCAAAAATGTTTTATCTTTATAAAATGAGCTTTTATAACGTGTGAATGAAAGATAATTTTCAGCTATGGCTGAAAGTCCGGATATAAGCGTCCGCATGAAACCGTCATTATATTTAACGCCCGGAAAAATCGCAGCAAATACCGCTTTTTTTTCTACTTCTGATTTTTCAAATGCAGGGTGTCTTATCCTTAGGTAATTGCTTAGCTTAATAATACTTTGATTTTTATTGAAAAAAGGTGAGCTTACATATTCGCTGAATTCCCGTATCTCTTTCCGGGAAAATGTGGAGAGGATCTCAATTAATATACTTTTCTTCATAGTATTGCTCCTTGTTACACAGAAATTGAAGGATCAAAAAAAAGTATAGCCGTAATTATTATCGATAATATTTTCTTAAACTTACCAAACAAATCAAAAAAATATTCATAAACAGCGTTATCTTAAACTTATAATTAATTGTTTCAGATTTTAACAATTGATTAGGTCAGATATTCGCAAAATAATATACAAAAACCGCAAATTCGGTACAAAAAACAATATAACTTACATATAATAGTTTCATTGAATATTTAGTTTATAACAGGATATTTTTGTTTTAAAGAAAAGATTAAAATGAGATCATCCCACGGAACTGAAAATAATAATCGGCGGCAAAGATCAATTACGTGCAGAAGTGACTCCCCCATAGTTCTGAATGCCGCCGGGGGTGATTTAAAAGGTGAGATCAATTTGATATGGGAGCCCGATCTAAGCGCTAAATATTATCTTGTTCAGAGATCCACTTCCGTGAAGAAACCATACAGGTGGAAAATTGAAGATATAGTTTCTACAGTAAAATATACTGTTTCAAATTTAAAGAGCAATAAAAATTATATTTTCAGGATTGGCTCCGTAAATGAATCGGGCAAATGTTCATGGAGCAGACCTGTTGTAAAAAAAGCACCCTGAACTTTCTAATTAAAAGTAAATTCAGAGGACCAAGATATTACCGTGTTCACGGTAGAATATTTTATCAATATATACAGCATATTTGCTTTGTTATTGAAATACCTCCAAATAATTTTAATAATATTGTTTAAGCTAAGGCAGGTCTAAAAACCTGCCTTTTTTATTTAGTGTTTATCTTATAGTATAGTTAAAATAACAGCTAAAATTATGGATCTTCTGGAAGCAATTGTTAACCGAAAAACCGCGAATTCTAAGTTTGCGGAAAAAAAAGTATCTGATGAACATATCGAGCTTCTTATCAAAATGTCATCCCACAGCCCAAGCCACTTCAACAGCCAGCCATGGCGGTTTATAGCAGTAACTGATGAAAATGTAATAGGTAACATTGCCAAAATTGCAGGTGATTCAATGGTTCAGTTGATGGAAGACGGAAGATTCTGGAAGCAATACCGGAAGTATTTCAGGTTTTCTGATGAGGAAATAGAAAAAACTAAGGATGGCATTCATGTTGATCACCTTCCCGCAGTTTTAAAGCCTTTTGTTAGAACGATCTTTTCAGAAACCGGCGGAAAGGTTATGGCTAAGTTCAAAGTACCAAGGATACTTGGAAATGATGAAGAAAAGCTTGTTGCATCATCTCCCCTGCTTTTTGTGATTTGTTTAACCAGAGATGAATACAAAAAAGAAGAGCTTTCGGGATTCTATTCCGTTATATCAATGGGCGCTGTTATTCAGACTCTCTGGCTTGTTACAACATCAATCGGGATGGGTATGCAGTTTATATCTACGCCTGGTGAGATCCCGGAGAACTGGAAAGCTATTTCTGATATGCTGAATATTCCTGATGAATTTGAAATGTGCGCAATTTTCAGAATGGGATATGTTGATCCCGGTATTAAGCGCCCCACTATAGACTGGCGCTCAAGCCAGAGGAAACCTATTGAAGAGCTTTCTTACAAAGATAAATGGGGGGTTCCGATAAAATGAATACTGATATTGTAAGCATTGTTACTGTAACAGGACTTTTACTGTTTATATATAACTATTCAGTAGGCTGGATAGCCGGTTTTAAAATTTTAAATATAACTAAGCTTCATCATAAGCTTATCTATATATTATTGCTGCTGAATATATTTTTATTGCTGTTTTCACTCGATTTTTTATCAAATAAATTCCTTCTTTATCTGATTTCGTTTTTATTTCTTTTATTTCTTACATACGGTTCAAAAGGGGGTATTTACCACAGGATAATTTCCACTGCTGCCTTTGCTCTTTATATCTTCACCATGCTTAATTACCAGTTTTTCAAATTTATAGATTAAACTTTTTTATTTATTTTCTGTCTAAATTTCATACAGGAAAATTATTATTAAAATTAAGGAGAAAACAAAAAAAATGTTACAATTTACTGTAAAAACTGCTGCAATTTTTCTGATCATGTTCGTTTTTAATTCTGTTTCTTTTTCACAAAATGACGGGACACCTCATGATAAAGTTAAAGCTGCTCTTAGCAACATGCCCGATAAAATGAATGCCGGAGAAACTATTACCATCACTGTTACAATAACAAATACGGGTACTACAACCTGGACAAACGCGAATTTAACAACAAAAGAACTGGGACAGTTTGAAATATCAAAGCTGAATGATGTGGTATGGACCCTTGAGCCCGGTCAGTCAAAAGACCTGCAATATCAGGTAAAAGCACCTGAAAAACCAGGAACTTACAGGATGAAGATCATCGTAAATAACGGCGATAAAAAAATTGGTTCCCGCTCAAAAAAAGTATCCGTTGTTTCCAGCGAAGGAAGCAAATAATATATAATTTCAGAATGTAAAAGGCAGGTTTTTACCTGCCTTTTTTATATAATTGAATTACAATTTTAAATACCCTAACTTTGCTTAATTTCCTATTAAATACATAGAATCATGCTGAAAATTACCTATCACGGGCACTCTGCCTTTGAAATTAATACCGGTACTTATAAAATTCTTATAGACCCGTTTTTCACTTATAATAAAAATGCAAAAGTAAAGCCTTCTGATATTAAAGCTGACTTTATTCTGCTTTCACACGCGCATGCCGATCATTTGGGAGATACCCTTGAAATCGCTAAAAATAACGAACTGACAGTAATTGCTGCCCATGAGCTTTCTGAATATCTGAATACCAAAGGATTAAAAACACACGGTATGGGCATTGGCGGGCAGCGTGAATTCCCTTTCGGAAAAGTTAAGCTCACAATTGCGCACCACAGCTCATCAATTGAAAGTGAAAACCTGTATATGGGTGAACCTGCCGGTCTGATCATTACTATCGGAGATAAGATCATTTATCATGCAGGCGATACCGGTTTATTCCTTGATATGAAGCTAATTGGAGAAATGCATAATATAGATCTCGCTCTGCTTC
Source organism: Ignavibacteria bacterium (assembly GCA_017303675.1). Classification (NCBI taxonomy): domain Bacteria; kingdom Pseudomonadati; phylum Ignavibacteriota; class Ignavibacteria; species Ignavibacteria bacterium. Next base: position 1,343,289 of record JAFLBX010000001.1, on the reverse strand, counting down.
CCATTGGTGATAATTACACTATGGGTATTGATGATGCCGTTAAGGCTGCGGATTTCCTGAACTGCAAGTCAGTTACCCCGATGCATTACGGTACATTTGATGTAATTGATACCAACCCTGAAGAATTCAAAAGAAAAGTGGAATCCATCGGCAAAAAATGTGTTATTATGCCTTATGGTGAACCATTAGAAATTTAAAGAGAAAATTTGTCAAAGATAATTTCAATAGCTAATCAAAAAGGCGGTGTTGGCAAAACAACGACAGCAGTGAACCTGTGCGCTGCTCTTGCATCCTGCGGCTGCAAAGTTCTGCTTGTTGATATTGACCCGCAGTCAAACGCCACATCAGGCCTCGGCTTTTCCACCAATTCAATGAAAGGCTCGGTATATGAGCTGTTGACCGGCGTTACCGCCCCTAAAGAATGCGTTCAGCAGACCGAGGTTCCAAACCTGTTTATAATCTGTTCCAACATAAATCTTGTTGGCATAGAAATAGAAATAGTATCAATGCCTGAGCGTGAGTTCATACTTAAAAAAAGGCTTGATGAAATCAAAGAGTATTTTGATTTCATTTTTATTGATTGCCCTCCATCGCTCAGCTTAATTACGTTGAATTCACTTGTAGCGTCAGATTCTGTATTAATACCTGTGCAAAGCGAATATTACGCGCTAGAAGGCTTAACGCTTCTGCTAAATACAATAAAAATGATAAAATCACGCCTGAACCCTGAGATCGAAATTGAAGGATACCTTCTTACTATGTTTGATGCAAGGTTAAGGCTTTCAAACCAGGTTGCAAGTGAGCTGGAAAAATATTTCCAGGATAAGCTGTACCCTGTAAAAGTTATGCGTAATGTTAAGATCAGCGAATCCCCTTCCTTCGGAAAGCCCGTTGTTGTATATGATCCGCTATCTGTTGGCGCAAAAAATTACACTGAGCTTGCAAATGAGTTCCTCCGCCGGAACGGCAAAGAACAAATGCAGAAGTTCGATAATATCCTCACTTACGATGCGCCGAAATTTGAAGTTGTCAACAAAGAAAATGACCCGCCAACAGGCGGTGAAAGCAGTAATGTTAACCAAAATATAAGGTAACAATAATTGAATTATTATGTCTAAAGATAAACCAAAAGGCGGACTCGGAAAAGGTCTTGATGTGCTCTTCGGAGGCTCTGAATCAGCAGAACAATCTCAGAGCGTCCCTGAATTTCACAGAAACATTACAGAGCTTAATCCAAAAAGTGACGAACAGATCCTTTTTATTGAACTGGAAAATATTAAAGCTAATCCATACCAGCCCCGTAAAGAATTTGACAGTTCTGAGCTGAATGACCTGGCTGAATCCATTAAACAAAAAGGCGTTATCCAGGCTATTACTGTCAGAAAAATGGAAGACGGCACGTACGAGCTTATTTCAGGTGAAAGAAGACTCCGTGCCTCAAAGCTTGCCGGCATAGAAAAGATCCCTGCATTTGTGATTGATGTTTCTTCCAAAGAAGATTTGCTTGAAATCGCGCTTATTGAGAACATTCAGCGCGCTAACCTGAATTCAATTGAAGTTGCCGAAGGTTACAAAAGACTTATAGATGAATGCGCCCTCAGGCAGGAAGATGTAGCCGTTAAAGTAGGCAAATCCAGGAGCGCTGTTGCCAACACACTAAGGCTTTTAACGCTTCCCGAAGAAATTAAGCTCAGCATCAAAAAAGGAGAAATATCCGAGGGTCATGCAAGGTCTATACTTGCGCTTGATAATGATGTTGATAAAATGCTCCTATGGAAAAGAATTACATCTGAAAATCTAAGCGTCCGCAGGACCGAAGAGCTGACAAAAAAGAAAAAATCAAAAACAGCTCCGCGAGAAAAGAAGATCTACGAAATTACCGACCAGAATAAGGCTGCTATAAAATTTCTCGAAGAAAAGTTCATGGAGCATTTCGGCACCAGGGTACGTTTAAGCCCTTCCTCACCCACAACAGGTACAATTGTTATTGAATATTACACCGCTGAAGATCTTGAGCGGATAATAGATCTCTGTAAAAAATAATTTTTTAAATATATGAAATTACTGTTAACTGCTGTTTTCATCTGTTTGTTTTCACTGCATTCTGCCTATGCTGAGGTGAATTATTATTTTTATAATGGCCTCCCGGTAATGCTTGAACAAAGAGATGATAAGCTGGCAGTTATTACAGATAACACTTCCTTTACCGTTCAGAATATTTCAGAAAGAATTAAAAACCGGCTTTCTGCTTCTGATACCGTAAAAATTGCGGATGAAAAAGTTATTATTATAACATTATCCGGAAGCAAAGTATTTTCAAGAGTAAATTCTGCCTTGCAGTCGCTGGTGGGAATTCCGGGAATTAAATTCATTACAAAAACTTATTACGGCTCTTCACAAAGAGTGATACAGGTGCCAACAGATGAATTTATTGTAAGAATTAAGGACGAAAAACACCTGGAAGCACTAAACAGGCTTAATGCTGAAAACCGCTGCATAATTTTAGGGAATGTTGGCGATAAAAAAGGATTTCTGATAAGATCACTTCCCGGCGTCAATAAAAATGCGCTTGAGCTTTCTGATATTTATTATTCTTCGTCAATATTTGAGTATGCCGAGCCTAACTTCTTATATCCTGAATTCTGTTTACTGCATTATACACCAAATGATACGTACTTTTCTTCACAATGGGCGGTTAACAATACAGCGCAAAATGTTACAACAGGCGGTGTATCCGGTGCCGGCGACGGCACAACCGTAAACGGTTTAGCAGGCGCAGATATGCGCTTAACCCAGGCATGGGATTACACCATGGGCTCTTCTTCTATCGAAGTTGGCGTTTTCGATACCGGTATTGATTCCACCCACCCTGATTTTCAATCATCAGGCCACTTGCTTCCCGGTTATGACGGTTATTACAATACAAACACAGTTCCCCGTGATTCAGGCAGCCACGGAACCTGTACAGCAGGACTGATAGGCGCAGTAACAAATAATTCGCTTGGCATTTCAGGAATTGCACCAAACTGCAAGCTGATGGCGCTAAGGATTTTCAATGCTGCAGGAAGCTCTACAACAACAGGTATCGCAAGATCATTTGATACTGCGCGCGTTCGCGGAATCGATGTTCTGAGCAATAGCTGGGGAGGCGGTTCTGTAAATGCCACAATGACTAATGCTATAAATAGTGCGGCAACATCAGGCAGAGGCGGACTTGGTTGTATAATACTGTTCTCATCAGGTAATGATGGAAGAAACCCTCCTTCCTATCCATCATATCTGGCAAATGTAATTTGCGTCGGAGCTTCTACAACTCATGATCAGAAAAAAGCGCCGGGTACCGGCAACCAGTACTGGTGGGGCGGAAATTACGGTGAATCAGTTTCTACCGGTGATATAGAATGCGTTGCGCCAACTGTCTGTTATACTATTGACAGGCAGGGATCCAGCGGCTACAACACAGCAGCAGGCACATCCGGTGATTACTACGATGTGTTCAACGGGACATCATGCTCCTGCCCAAATGCAGCAGGAGTTGCAGCGCTTGTGCTTTCAGTAAATACCTCACAAACCAGGCTGCAGGTAACGCAGAACTTATTATATGGTTGTGATAAAATAGATAATGTTCCCTACTCATCATCCAAAACATACGGCAAGTGGAATGATTATTATGGTTATGGCAGAATAAATGCATATAATTCTGTCAGACTTGCTGCAGGTACAGATGTAATCCCGCCATCAATAAATCATACTAACGCTGCAAGCCATAACAGCACCTACCAGACTTTGCTTACAGCAAATATTACAGATCATGACGGAGCAAGTGTTCCAACATCCGGCACTTCAATGCCCATGGTTATTTACCGCTCAAATAAAAATAATGCGGGATGGAGCTCATTTGATTCACTTTACGCTTCATCAAATTCAGGAAATAATTTTTACTTTAATATTCCCTGCTTCGGATGGGAAACCGAAGTACAGTATTACATTAAAGCCGTAGATTTTTCCGGCAACATAGCATACTTCCCAAAAGGCGCTCCAAATACTTTCTGGCTTTGCTATTTTGCCGTTGGCAGCTTAACTGAATCTACCAACAAGCTTTCCGCCTGGTCACCCCCTGATGGAGGTGCCGGTGTTTCCGGATCAGTGAACTTCAGTGATTTTAAGATACTGAGTACAAAAGTACGGATTTATCTTCGTCATACTTGGGTAAGCGATAATATTTTATATATATGGTCACCAATTTCAGATAATAATAATAACAGAAAGTGCCTGTTTTAGAAAAACGGTTCTACATCAGATAATATCACCGGTGCATATGTCAGCGACTCTGCATCGCAATTCTGGTACCAGGTATCACCACCGTATACCAACGGTACATTTTACCCTGAAATCACTATGCGCGGTTATAACGGTACATCTGCTTCAGGTAACTGGAGATTTTTAAATTATGATGTCGCATCAGGCGATGCGCCAACTTATGACAGCATCAGAATTACATTCGTAAGAACTTTAGGCACAACCAGCTCTGCTGCCAGGGTTAACAGCTCCGCTGATACAACAATTGATTTCGGTGTTATTCCACAAAGCTCTTTTGTTGATAAAGATTTTTATATTAAAAATTCAGGAACAGCAAACTTAAGCGTAAGCGCGGTTAATTATACAGGCTCATATGCGGCTGATTTTCAATTGCTCACTTCACTTCCCGGTGCAATAGCACCCGGTGATAGCGGCTTATTTACAGTAAGGGCAACCAATGCCATAGGTATGTCAAAAAGCGGTAATACGCCGCAGCTTGATGCGCCTAACGGAAATATGGTCTTAACTACCAACGATCCCTCAAAACCAAACTTAAGCGTAACGCTTATTACAGATTACGCGCTTCCTGTCAGCCTTGCTTCGTTCGAACTTTTCGTGCAGAAAAAAGATGTGAAGCTTGAATGGAGCACTATGGGTGAAATAAATAATGCCGGCTTTGAAATACACCGCCAGTCAATTGATAAGAACGGGAATCTTTCCACATGGGTTAAAGCCGGATTTATTGAAGGAAGCGGTACAACCGGCGAACAGAAATTCTATACTTTTACAGATATTAAACCCGGAAATGGAAAGTTCAATTACCGCTTAAAACAAATTGACCTGAACGGTAATTACGAAATTTTTAACGCAGCTTACCCTGTTGATATCGGCAGACCCGTTAATTTTGATCTATCACAGAACTACCCCAATCCTTCAAACCCTGTTTCTAAAATTGATTACCAGCTGCCGGTTGACGCTTCAGTTAATATTTCTGTATATGACCTGACCGGAAGACTTGTCAGCACTTTGATAAATTCCAAAATGGATGCAGGCTACTACACAGCAACATTTGACGGTACAAATATTGCAAGCGGTATATACATATACCGCATAATGGTAACGGGTAATGAATTGAGCTTCACTTCAGTTAAAAAACTTGTACTGGTAAAATAAAATTTTTACATCTCCGCCTTTTAATTTAAAGAGGGCTTAAAACTTCAAAAAGCTGAAAATTCAATTATTTTCAGCTTTTTTTATTACAAAAATCCCCTTTCACCTGTTAATTTATGGCGAATTTCGTTTTTTCCTGCTGCTTTTTCACAGCAATATTACAACATTGAAATCAGATTAATGAACAATTAACAAACTAACTATTTTAAAAGGAACCAAAAAATGAAAATGCTTTTATTTTTAGCAGCACTAATATTTATCGGCGTAACAACATATTCACAAACCTACCAGAAATCTTTCGCTTCACTTGGCGGAGTTATTTCAATTCCCGTAGGTGATATTTCAGTTGCATGGGGCGTTGGATTCAATGTTCACGGCAATGCAGGATATGTATTTCATAAAAATGTAGCCGCAAGGGTAGACCTGCAGTATAATACTTTTCCGTATAAAGAATCAGGAGACTATTCAGGCTACAGCCTCAAATCAACTTCAATCATGGGTGATGTAATGGTCGGTATGTTTGATAAGGATGCAGATATTAAGCCATACGGCTTAGTTGGTATGGGTCTTTACCTGAACAGCGTAAGCGATATGAAATACCAGGGAGTAACTTACTATCGCGGCTCGAGCGAAACCAATTTCGGTATGAAAATTGGCGGCGGTGCTGCTTTCAAAGTATCACCCAGACTCTCACTTTTTGGTGAAACAAGCTTTAATATTATCTTTGGGGAAGGCACTGCTAATTACCTGCCAATAAAAGCAGGCGCAACAATTAATTTCTAAACTATAAATATGTTGCTGGTGAACTTAAACACAAGCAATGCACCACCAACAACGCAAAAAAATAAAAATTAAAAAAATGAATAACCAATTAACTGAAGTTTTAAAATATTCATACAGGGAAGCAAAATCAGGTTTTCCTTATATCAATAACAAAGATGTAACCTTTGTTGAAATAAAAAGTATCATGCCATACGGCAAAGAAGTTGCGATATTCAACGGGTTTGAGAATAATTCAAACGTATCATTTTTCCTTTGTGATTTTTCACCGGGCATCGGTCCAAAAAAACACCGCCATCCGTATGAAGAAACCTTCATAGTGCTTGAAGGTGAAATGGAAGCAATTGTTGAAGGCACAACATACATTGTCAAAGAAGGCAATATTATGGTGGTACCTGCCGGTAAATGGCATGAGTTCAGCAATAAATCAGATAAAAAAGTAAAAACTGTGAACATCCACCCGGTTGCAGCAATGGATACCCAGTGGTTCAGCGATGAATCAGCTTAAAATTTACAAACCCCCGTTTCAGACATTTCAACATAACCTCTAAAACCAAAAATACAGCATCAATCGTTCTCTTCAATATTACCCCAAAACATAAGGCAGCCTAAAAGGCTGCCTTTGTCTTTTGAAGAAAAAAATGAATGATAATCAATATGAAAAATCAGGAATTCTTTTGTACTTCAATATTTTGTTTGCAATATAGCTAACCCTTGTACCAGGATTTTTCTTTGCTAATTTTTCGAGGAACTGAATCATCAATTTTTCTTCTTTTAGATAATCTCTAAGAAAAAAAGAAAAGTGGAAAAGATGTACATCGGTATACCATGCATTCGGATTAACTCCAAATAAATATGACATGTCTTTATTCATAAGTTTATAATCACCTTCATAATATTTATTCAGTGATGTTAATTCATAATATGCAAGATTTAAATATGATTTATTTCTGCTGTCATATAAAAATTCTCTCCATTTTAAGAATCTTTCATATTTATCTTTAATTGCTGAATATTCCTTGCAACGATTATAGATGTCATCATTTTCATCATACCCTATTCTTAATTTCACTGTATCTGACCCTTTCATATAAACAGAATATGTTCCGGGTTCGAAATAAGTTGAATATCCTAAATATTTGTCCGAAAATATCGGAGCTCCGTAAGATTCATATGTGCTGCCTGGTTTAATTAATATAGGATTTCCGATACAATCAATAATAAGTCCTTGCACTCTATTTGGCACCCCATGATCATCTTTAAAAATTAACTTATTTGAAATATCATCTTCAAGGGAACAATTATATATTAATTTATAAGGTATTGTATCATTATTGATATATTTAACTCTTGCTACAATAAGTTCTGAATAATTATAAACGGTTTTTTCAAAACTTAATTTTAGAGTCAGTTTATTCTCCTGAGAAAATAAACTTGAACTTATAATAAGTAAGAAGAGCATTAGGAGAAAGGATATTTTTGTTTTCATAATTACAAAAATAAGGGGTTTTTATAGAAAATGTAATTAAAAAATTAAGACATTCTTTTAAATTTGTTAATCTGCAAAATATTAACTCTGATGAATCCGCTTAATCTGCGATCACATTCTCTCCGGCGCAGAGATCCCGATTATATCAAACCCGTTTTTCAGCACAATCCGCGCAGCTTCGCAAAGCTTTAACCTTGCATATGAAAGCTCCTTTGCTTCGGCATCAATTACGCGGTTGTTATGGTAGAACCTGTGATAATTCTCCGCAACTTCGTTCAGGTATGTAATTACTTTATGCGGCTCAAATGTCGCTGCGGCTGATGCTACTGTTTCCGGAAAAGCGCTGAGTATCTTCATCAGGCTTAATGCCTCTGGGGAATCAAGCAAACTGTAATTTATATTACCTTTAGAGCTGTATTCGGGGAATACTTCAGCAGCGTTCCTTAAGATGCTGCAAATCCTTGCATGCGCGTACTGCAGGTAGAAAACCGGGTTTTTATCAGACTGCTCGCGAGCAAGTGCAATATCAAATTCCAAATGTGTATTAGCGCTTCTCATCACAAAAAAGAATTGCGTAACATCAACACCAATATCTTCGATCAGGTCATTGAGGGTATACACATTATCAGCGCGTTTGCTCATTTTTACAGGTTTGCCGTCCTGCACAAAGGTAACCATCTGGTGAATTATCACCTTAATTTTTGATGTATCATATCCAAGGCCTTCAATTCCGGCCAATACTTCCTTATAAGTATCACCGTGATCTGCACCGAAAATATCAATTATAAGGTCATACCCGCGTTTTAATTTATCAATATGGTATGCCATATCAGGCAGCCTGTACGTTGGCTCACCGGTAGCTTTAACGATCACTTTATCGGCGGCATCTTTTTTATTCTTCAGTAGCTCACTTGTTTTCAGCCAAACAGCCCCGTCCTTTTCGTATGATAAGCCGCGCTTTTTGAATTCTTCAAGCGTTTCGGTGATCTTACCTGATTCATATAAAGAGCTTTCATTGAAGAATATATCATGAGTGATGCTAAAATTATGCAGTGTTTGTCTGATTGATTTAAAACACCAGTTCTCGCCGGCTTCGCGGAAAATTTTATCATCTGAATCTATAAGTGTGTCCCCGTGTTCCTTATCAAGTATTGCGGCAATTTCTTTTACGTAATCACCTGCGTAACCGTCTTCAGGGAATTCATATTCCGGCTCATATATCTGCCTGTAACGGGCATATACAGATCTCGCAAGATTATCCATCTGCTTACCGGCATTATTATAGTAATATTCGCGTGTTACTTTATACCCTGTCCACTCAAGCAGATTAGCTATAGCTTTACCAAGTGCAGTCTGCCTGCCGTGGCCGGTATGCAGCTCACCGGTGGGATTCGCGCTCACCCATTCAATATCTGCGGTTTTACCTGCATTTTCATTTAACCTGCCAAAATTACCTTTTAGCTCATTTATTTCTGCAAGCTTTGCTGCGTAAAATTTATCTGCAATAAAAAGATTTATAAATCCGGGACCTGCAACTGATGCTTTTGTTATATACTCATCCGGCAGGGCAAGCTCTTCAATTATTGACAGCGCAAAATCCTTCGGATTTTTGCCGAGCTTTTTGGCATACATCATTGCCGCATTGCATGAAATATCACCATGGGCAGCATCTTTAGGCCTTTCAAGAATAACGGATGCACCATCAACCCCAAGTGAGCAGAGCGCATTTTTAAACTTATCCGATACGTATTGTTTTATATCCATTTTTTTTCCTTTGAAAAACCCCCATCACTATTCATTCTTGTTTATAGCAATTAGATTAAACATTGTACCCATATCATTCAGAAATTTAATCCCCCCTTTGCCAAAGGGGGGACGATAGTATTGAGTATTTTTACAATCGAAGATTAACCGAAACTCAAAATAACCCAAAGACACAAATGGGGGTTCTGCACACTTTTTAAATCAAGAAGGGTTCATAATGAACCCTTCTATGTTAACTCTCTAAGCCTCTATTCCTGCCTGTAAACTAAGCTGCAACTTCTTCGGTCTGCCCAACAACTGCGCCAAGCTTACCTATAACCTCATAGCTCATACCGTTTAAAGCAGGTACTTTTGCAGCAATATCATCAAATACTTCTTCTGTGTTATCGTATCCAAAATCACTGCCAAGCACTTTTGCCATCTGAGAAATTACCTTCCATGCCGGTCTTGCGTTGAACCTTGTACCTTTTGTCCACCTGTCATTGTGAGAGCCGAACTTATCTAGCCTGCTTACCGCAAATTCACCCGGAAGCCTTTCCTGCTCAAGTGTTGCAACAGCGGGCCTTATGCGCTGAACCCTGTTCTGGAAATTAACGAATGTTCCGTTAATTTCAGCGTATGTTGATGCAGGCAGAACCACTGTAGCCTTATGGCTCTGCTCGTAAAAATTGCTTATATGCAGCACGGCAATTTCAATTGCCTTTGCGATATCGTCAGTTCTTTCAAGCCTGCCAAGGCTGTCATTCAAAATATATACCATCTTGAACTGCCTGTTAAGTATCTTATCAATGAACTTCATATCAATTGGATTTATACCCAGCAGCTTTAATCCTGCCGCATTCGGGGTTTTATCTGCCCTTAATAGAAGCTTATCATCTTCTCCTTCTATGTGAGGTATATATGCAATATTATCGCAGCCTGCAATTTCTTTTGCAAATCTCTGAAGCACAAAGTTATCTTCAAGTGTTGAGTACGGCGATGCAATGAATGCCAGCTCTTCTGCTTTGTAATTCTTAATTTCAGAAATTACCCTTGCAATCGCGTCATCCCAGTCACATTCCTTAAGTCCGCCTGATTCCTGCGAAACATCCTCTTCACGCATCATTGGTGAGTTCACCCTTGTTGCTTCATCATTTACGAACTTATATGTATTAAGCCTGCCGTAGTCGCACATCCAGTACTGGTTCACATCCATATTTTCCCTGGGTGTTAATCTTTTAATTACATTATCCCTTACCCATATCTCATCATTGCAGCCCCTTGCGCAGCCTGAGCAAACACTATCTGTATGGCTCATATCCCAAACCCTTGCGCGGAAACGGAAATCACGTGAGGTCAATGCGCCAACCGGACAAAGTTCTATAACGTTCATTGAATACGGGTTATCAAGCTGTTTGCCAGGGAAAGTTTCAATTGTAACTTTTTCACCGCGGTTCACAAATGTAAGCTGCGGATCGCCTACTACTTCTTCGCAGTATCTTATACATCTCGAGCAGCTTATGCATCGTTCCTGGTCAAACATAACATGCGGACCCAGCTCAACGCGTTTATCTTTATGATTTTTCTCTTCATCAAACCTTGATTTGCCTATGCTGTATTTGTATGCATAATCCTGGAGCTTGCACTCACCTGCTTCATCGCAAATTGGGCAATCAAGCGGATGGTTTATAAGCAGGAATTCCATTACAGCATTGCGCATATGAATTGCCTTTGGTGAGTTTGTATGAACCACCATTCCTTCAGTACAATGTGTAGCGCATGCTATCATACCCTTTGGCGCTTTTTCAACTTCCACCAGGCAAACACGGCAGTTGCCCGCCACGCTTAATGATGGGTGCCAGCAAAAATGAGGTATTTCTATTCCTGCTGCCTTGGCAGCTTCTATTATAGTTTGACCCTGAGAGTATTCAAGTTCTTTTCCGTCAAGAAAAAATGTAGGCATAATGTGAAATTTTTTGAAATAATTCTTTAAATTTACCTGTTTTAAAGGGTTTTATCAATATAAATTTTTGTGATGTTTTTTACAAAAGGGTATTCATTTAAGCTGAAACCAATTATTGCAGCTAAGCTGCAGATCTTCTTTTCCGGATATAATGTTTTATGTACTTATATATACCCGGAGAAATTGAAAGAAATACTATAATAATAATAACTTTATCTATGTGATTTTCAATGCCGGGTATAAGCCTTCCTAGGTAATACCCCAGAAGAGTCATACTTAAAACCCATGTAAAGCCTCCGATCACATTATATTGCGCAAATTTTATATACTGCATTTGAGCAATACCTGCAACAGTTGGCGCAAATGTCCTGATTATCGGCATAAAACGGGCAATAATTATTGTGATTCCACCGTGTTTTTCATAAAATTCCTGAGTTTTTATCAGGTAATCCTTTCGGAAAAAGAACGATTTTTCCTTCTTGAAAAGCCTTGGACCCGTTTTTGAACCGATCCAGTACCCGGTTGCATCACCAATTATAGCGCAGGGTATTAAAATGAGGTTTAAATACCAGATATTCAGCAGCGGCTGGCCTGTTACAGGATCCGGTGTGGCAGCAAAAAGACCGGCAGTAACAAGCAGTGAATCACCCGGCAGGAAAAAGCCCGCCAGAAGGCCTGTTTCAGCAAATATTATTATTGCCATCCCAACGTAACCCGCCCAAACTACCAGCGATTTAACATCGTATATCTGATGTAGTATTTCTTTAATTAATTCCAAATGAAGTAGCAAAATTACCTATTTTATTAAGAACCCGCAATGATAGATAACTTACATATTATGAATTAATTTTATATTATTGTAATCTGAAAATTACTTTTCAATTTAAACAATCAAATAATATTTGAAACCACTTAGAAAACTGTATGACTGGGTTCTGCATTGGGCTGAAACACCGTATGGAGTAACCGCGTTATTTATACTTTCTTTCATTGAATCATCATTTTTCCCTATCCCCCCTGATGCGCTATTAATAGCGCTTTGCCTGGGCAGCAGAAAGCTTTCATTTAAATTCGCTTTGTATTGCACAATTGCTTCAGTTCTCGGTGCTCTTGGCGGATACGCAATTGGTCATTACCTCTGGTATAATTCAGCGGGACAGTTTACATGGATTGCTAATTTTTTCTTTGATCATATACCGGGCTTTACACAGCAGGCATTCGCTGAAATTGAAACTCAGTATAAAAAGTGGGATTTCTGGATCATCTTTACTGCCGGATTTACACCTATTCCGTACAAGCTTTTTACTATTACATCGGGAATATTTAATATTAATATCCCCATGTTTATTATAGCTTCAATTGTCAGCCGCGGCGCCAGGTTTTTCCTTGTTGCATTTCTGATATGGAAGTTCGGCGAAAAAATAAGGAATTTCATCGATAAATACTTCAATATTCTGGCACTTGTTTTTACAGCCTTGCTGATTGGCGGCTTTGTGCTCGTCAAATATGCAATATAAAGTTATATTTTATATATATTAAGCATTATTCACACCCCTCTTTCAGAGGGGTTTTTTATTTAACTATTATAATTTGGCGCGCTTTGTCAATTCATTTTTGCCTTTTGCCTTTTTACTTTTGCCTTTTACATCTTGTTACATTCTATACAAACGGAATTACAATCAGCTTAGTATGTTTGTACTAGTTAAAATTTAATGGAGTACTATATAATTTGAAAATTTCAGCAACAAAACCACAGGCAATAATAACACAGCCGTTTTTCAGAGTACCAAAAGTACTGGTTTTTGCAGTAATGTTCGTTGCTTCTATGATAGCAGGCTCAAAGCTTCATGCTCAAAATGAAGATGCCCCTGAAAAAAACGGCAGCTACGAAGAACCCGGCATTAACCAGCACGGCTCTCAGAATGATGATGATCCAATGGGTAAACGCCCGGGTCCGCCGCCTGAAGTAAAAACAGAACCGCAGATTTTGGCTGAAGATATTAGCAGTTTGCTTAGTGAAAGATTAAGCTTATCAGGAGAACAAAGATCAGGTGTGTATGATGCTGTGTTGGATTATGCGTCAACTCATAACAGATCAAATTTCGATCACAGTGAGCTTGACCTGAAAATTGAAAAAGTTTTGACAAATGAGCAGATCGTAAAATACCGTGAGTTCATTAAAAACGGACCGGATAGAAATGCTCATCACCATCACGAACATGATGATAAGCCCGTAAGATAAAATTTATATCCGGCAAAATTGGTTAATTAACAGAACTAAATAAAATTCAAAGCCGGAACAAAACAACAGGATCAAAAGTGTAATATAAAAATACTAACACTGATATACACATAAACGAAGTGTTGCACAATTCTTCAAACTCACCAATATCCTCTGTGCCGCAATAGTAACCCAAATTACATTGCGGCTTTTTTTTATGTATCCCGCAGAATTTATTTATAGTTGCCGGATAAAAGGCTTTTTAATCAGGATTACCACTAACAAAATGCCGAAAAAAGCACAATTTACGCCTTATTTTTGGTTTTACAATTGTTTTTGCAAACATTAATGGTTAATTTTGTATGATATTTTTATGAAAGTCTATAATTTTGAAAGGATTTCGTGGAAGAGCTTCAAAACCCCGAAAGTACGGCCGATGGCAAAGTACAGGTTAACCCCAATGTTTTAAACGGTAATGAAAAAACCGGTTCAAAAAGTGTTTTTGACGAACAATACAGCGAAGATTCAGGTAAAGTAAACAGTATAAACGAAGTACCCGCAGAACAGCAGAATATTAACGGAGCAGTATCCCGCAAGAACGGTAAACATACAGCTCCAAATTTCAGGAAAAAAAACGGCGGCAACGGTAAAAAAACAACTGTAAACCAGCAAAAGAAAGAAACTACGCAGGAACAAAAACCGCAAAATAAAAAGTACTTCAGGAAGAACCCCGGACAAAGGCGTTTCTTTAACCGTGACCGTGATAGAAACCAAAACCAGTCACAGCAGCTGAATCTTTCAAGTAAAATGATAAGCGTTGTTGTACCTCTGTACAATGAAGAAGATTCATTGGTAGAGCTTTCTGTTGCATTAAAAAAAGTTCTTGATGGCTTAAGATGCAGCTGGGAAGTTCTATTTATAGATGACGGTTCCACTGACAGGTCTTTCCAAAAGCTGCAGGAAATAAACCGTGTGAACAGCCGCTTCAAATGCCTGAAGTTCAAACGCAACTACGGCAAATCATCTGCACTGCAGGAAGGCTTTAAAGCCGCCAAAGGCGACTACGTCATCACAATGGATGCTGACTTACAGGATGACCCTGAAGAAATTCCGGCGCTTATCGCTAAGCTGAATGAAGGTTATGATCTTGTTTCCGGCTGGAAAAAAGTCCGCCATGACCCGTTCATAAAAAAACATACATCTAAGATCTTTAACGGTGTTACCAGCATGATGGTGGGACTTAAGCTGCATGATTACAACTGCGGTTTAAAGGGCTATGTAAGGGATGTTGTAAAAAATGTTAAAGTTTACGGTGAAATGCACCGGTATATTCCCGCTCTCGCTCATTTATCCGGTTTCAGGGTTACTGAAATAGCCGTAACACACCATGAACGAAAATACGGCAAAACAAAATACGGACTTTCCAGGTTTTTTAACGGATTGTTTGACCTGATAACAGTACTTTTTACTACCAAGTATATCAAAAGACCTCTGCACCTGTTCGGATTTATCGGTGTTCTAAGTTTCCTGGCCGGTACCGGCATTCTGTTATACCTGACTATTCTAAAATTTTTCGAAGCTACCCCGATAAGCGGCAGGCCACTGTTCTTTGTCGGAATTCTGATGGCTATTGTAGGTGTTCAGTTCTTTTCAATAGGGCTGATAGGTGAAATGATCACCAAAACAACAGTTGAAAATGATAATGTAATTATTGATAAAACCCTGGGCATGGGCTCCTGATAAATTATTCCCGTATTAAATTTTTTCTGTTTAAGCATTACATTTTTGATTGGTATTTTTAAATTATTGCAGCAGTTTAAATTCAATTTTAATTCACAATTTAACAGCCCGTTTTAATATACATATGAGCAATATCAGCGAAAGAGCAATTGTTTCACCTAATGCAGCCATTGGAAATAATGTTTCAATCGGTCCGTTTTCCATAATTGAAGATGGCGTTAATATTGCCGATAATGCCGAAGTTCATTCAAACGTGCTTATACATTCAGGTACATCGCTTGCAAAAGGTGTGAGGGTATTTCACTCAGCAATTGTTGGCAATGAACCGCAGGACCTGAAGTTTGAAGGTGAAAAAACAACTGTTGAAATAGGTGAAAATACCGTTATAAGAGAGTTTGCAACTATCAGCCGCGGGACCAAAGCACGCAATAAAACCGTAATTGGCTCAAATTGTTATGTTATGAGCTATGTACACATTCCGCATGATTCTATCATTGGCAATAACGTGATACTTTCTAACGCAATTAATATGGGCGGGCATGTTGTTGTTGATGACTGGGCTATAATAGGCGGAATGGTTGGAGTACACCAGTTTGTTCACATAGGCGCACATTGTTTTATTGCCTTCAGCGCAAGGGTAACAATGGACGTTCCGCCCTATATTCTTGCGGGCGGCTCGCCGCTTGGATATAAAGGCCTTAATGTTGTTGGCCTGAAGCGCCGCGGTTTTACAGATGATAAGATAAGAAACATTAAAAATACCTATAACCTTATTTACGGCCCGGAATACAATATAAGTGACGCTATAAAAGCAGTAAAAGATACTGTTGAAATGACTGAAGAAGTTCAAAATATAATTTCTTTTATTGAGCAAAGTGAGCGCGGGATCATCAGAAAATAGTTCAACAGGCGGAAACCCTGCTGTAATTCCGCTTGCTGAAAACAAAAAATGGGAATTCCTTGATACAGGAATTCGTTCAGGCGTATTCAATATGGAGCTTGATATGAAGCTTGTTGAGCGCTGCAAAAAGGAAGATACAGCTTTTTTAAGATTCTACCGCTGGAAACCCTACGCAATTTCTCTTGGATATAACCAGGCAAGGCTTTCAAAAACTGCATATATTGATATCAATAAATGCCGGGCTGAAGGGCTGGATGTTGTTACCCGCCCGACCGGCGGAAGAGCTGTACTTCACTCCGAAGAGCTTACATATTCCGTGATCTTCCGTTCACAAAAGCCTGTTCATGAGCTTTACAAAGATATATCCATTGCCATACTTAACGGCTTAAAGCTGCTTGATCCTGTTTTAGAAAAGCTCTCATTTACTAAATCCACCCCTGACCTGCTAAAACTTATCCGCACAGGTATGTATAATCTGTGTTTTAACAGCGCAATTAAAAATGAGATCAACTTCAAAGGCAAAAAGCTAGTAGGCAGCGCACAGAGAAAGTTCGGTGATATTGTTCTGCAGCACGGTTCAATTTTAATAGGCAGCCATCATAAAAATATTGTAAATTATCTGAATATAACCGGTGAAGAGCGCATTAAAATGCTGCGCGAGATTGAAGATAAAACCGAATGCCTCGAGCATATCACCGGTAAGAAAATAGATTACAGAAATACTTCAGAAGCGGTTTTCGATGGGTTTAAAAATACTTTCGGGCTTAATTTTAAAAGTATTAACAGGGTTGCTGAATTTGTTGAACCCCGCATGAAAACCCGCTTCATAATGAATTAATTAATTTATAAGAAAATGTCTGAAAGCGATAAGGTAAAAGCTGTTAAAGAACGGAAAAAAATAACCACTAAAACACTGGTAACTATGAAAGAACGGGGTGAGAAAATTACAGCTCTCACAGCGTATGACTACCTTATGGCTAAATATCTTGATGAAGCAGGGATCGATTTTATACTCGTAGGTGATTCTTTAGGCAACGTTATTCAGGGCAATGCAACAACGCTTACCGTTACTCTTGATGAAATTATTTACCACGCAAAAATTGTTAAAAAAGCCGTTAAAACGGCTTTACTGGTTGTCGATCTTCCGTTCATGAGCTACCATGTTGACCTGCGTGAATCTGTACGCAACTGCGGCAGGGTTATGAAGGAAACCGGCGCTGATGCTGTTAAGCTCGAAGGCGGCGAGAGAATAGCTGAAGTAGTTAAACACCTTGTAAAAGTAGGCATTCCGGTTATGGGACACTTAGGCTTAACACCGCAATCAATAAATATTTTCGGAACTTATGTTACCCGCGGTACAGATCCCAAAGAAGCCAGAATGATACAGCGTGACGCAAAGATCCTGCAGGATGCAGGATGTTTCGGGGTTGTGCTTGAAAAAATTCCCGCTTCGCTTGCCAAAAAAGTTACAGCTTCGCTGAAGATTCCTACAATTGGCATTGGCGCGGGAGTAAATTGCGACGGGCAGATACTTGTTACTCATGATATGCTGGGTATGACTGAGATGTTCCACCCCAGGTTTGTGAGGAAATACCTGAATATCGCGGAGCAGTCTAAAAATGCTTTCAGGAATTATATTAAAGATGTAAAGCATAAAAAGTTTCCAAATAAGTCAGAGAGCTACTGATTCAATGAGCAATCAACAATTGTCAATGAACAATAGTTATTGCTTAGCTTTAACCCAACAAAATAATTGGTAATTGTTAATTGATAATTGTAAATTGAATTTAAATATATTATTCATAGGAGATATAATCGGCGAGCCGGGCTTAAAGTATGTTGAAGACAACTTAAAAAAGCTTGTTGAAAAACATCACATACATTTTGTAATAGCAAACGGCGAGAATTTATCCGGCGGTAAAGGTTTTCTTGATAAGGATGTAAAGCGCGCATATGATGCAGGCATTCATTGTATGACAGGCGGCAACCACACGTTCAGCAAGCTGCAATCGGTGCATATATTAAAAGATGATGCCCGTATGCTGAGACCCGCTAACCACCATGAAGATGTTTACGGCAGGGGTTACCAGCTATATCCGGTATCGATAGATGGCGGGCTTTTTAATCTTTGTGTAATTAATGTTATGGGCAGGGTTTATATTTCAACATTGAACTGTCCGTTCAGAACTGCGAATAAAATTGCTGAAAAAGTCAAAAAAGATACAAACCTGATATTTGTTGATTTCCACGGTGAAGCAACCGCTGAAAAAATTGCATTCGGGTGGTATATGGATGGCAAGGTCAGTGCCGTAGTCGGCACGCACACTCATGTGCAGACAGCCGATGAGCGTATACTCCCGCAGGGAACTGCTTTCATTTCTGATGTAGGTATGACCGGCGCTTTTGACGGAGTCATAGGCGGCAATAAGGAAGCATCCATAGCAAGATTTTACTACCAGACTCCCCACAAAACCGATGTCGCAACAGGCGATGTAAAAATAAGCGCCGTTGTAGTGAATATAGATACACAAACCGGCAAATCAGTTGGCATAAAACGAATTTTCGAACCCGGGTTTAAGAGTTGAGCATAAGTAGCCGCAGCCTTCAGGCTGCGTATAAAAAAGGCATTCATTTGAATGCCTTTTTCTATTTTGTCATTCCTGCGCAGGCAGGAATCTTAGTTTCTGTAAGATCGTTCACTTCATCAAAACCATTTTCTTTGTTTCAACAAACCCCCGTCCTGAGCTGTTCACTGCCTCCGCAGTTGTCCAAGGGTCACCAACCACAAGCTTATAAAAATAAACACCGCTTGAGTAACCCGAGCCGTCCCAGTCAGCCTCATAAGTGCCGGGTTTAAGCTCTTCGTTTACAAGTGTCGTAACTTCCCGTCCGAGCAGATCGTAAATAATTAATGATACAAACACACCCCGCCCGCCTTCGGCGGTCACCCCTCTCGAGAGGGGAATACTGAACTTTATCTTCGTTTGCGGATTGAAGGGGTTGGGGTAGTTCTGGGAAAGAGAAAAAATTAACGGAAGACTAATGGATATGTTTTTTATTCCAACCACTTCATGCAATTGACGTCTCCATACCGAAGAATATCTTGTACCAGCAAAAATGTAATTATTTGCAATATGTAGGGTATTTATTGGGGGAATAGAATTCCAACCTTCATTCTTTTGTGACCAGGTTAAACCATTATTTGTTGAGAGATAAACGCCATTTTCAATAGAACCAGCAAAAACATAGTCCCCGTAAATCACAATAGTACGGATTTCTTGATGATTTAAAGCAGTTTGAGACCAGTTTAATCCATTATTTGTTGAAATATAAACACCGTTACCGTTTGTTCCTGCATAAATATTGTTTCCTGAAACTGCAATTGAATAAATATTCGACTGATTGTATAATAACCGTTGAGACCAATTTACCCCATTATCGGTTGAAACATAAATGCTATGATAATAAGTACCCGCGTACACATTATTACCTGAAATTGCCAATGAATATATATCTTTGTCATTCAATGCAGTTTGGATCCAGTTTAAACCAAAATTTGTTGAAAAAAATACTCCGTTATTAAGAGTACCTGCATAAATTTTATTTTCTGAAATTGCTAAGGAAAAAACCTCCTCATCATTCATTGTTGTTTGTGTCCAATTTAGTCCATTATTGGTAGTAAAAAAAATTCCTGAAGGGTAATAATATGTGTGAGTACCTGCGAAAATATAATCTCCCAACGTAGCAAGGCAATATACCATTCGATTATTCAGGGTTTGAGACCATGTTTGACCATTATTGGTTGATACATAAGCTCCTCCAAAACCACTCGGGATATTTGAAATACCTGCAATGATATTATTTTCTATGTTTGCTAAGGAATAAATGTACTTATCGGAGCCCAAACCGGTAGAATATTGTATCCACTGACAAAAAGTTGAACAAATCAGGTTGAACCAAATTATGACAATTAAAATTTTTTTTATGTTCATAAGGAATGCTGGTTTATAGAATCATTAATAAAACTCATTCGGTGTGTATATCCTGAATAAGGGTAAACAGGTGTATGGTGATTCTGAGCTAATACAAAAAAGGTCTTCATATTTCCTCCAGGGAATTTGGATAAATATAATGTATCTTTTAAGGTATTAATATTCAAAAAGTTAAATCCCCCAAAATATTGCTATTATTGGGGGATTTATTAATTTTCTATTTAATTATAACGGAATATTTCCGTGGCGCTTCTTCGGATTTGATTGCTCCTTAGTTTGAAGCATCCTCAACGCCTTTATCAGCTTAATGCGTGTTTCTGATGGCTCAATTACATCATCAATATAGCCGAACTTCGCTGCTTCATAAGGATTTGCGAATTTCTCTTTATATTCTTCAACCTTCTCATCAAATGCCTTCTTCGGGTCTTTTGCTGAGTCAATTTCCTTCTTAAAAATAATCTCGGCAGCACCAGCTGAACCCATCACGGCAATTTCAGCTCCCGGCCATGCAACATTATAGTCAGCGCGTATGTGCTTGCTGTTCATCACATCATACGCTCCGCCGTAGGCTTTGCGGGTAATTACAGTCAACTTGGGCACTGTTGCTTCCGCGAAAGCGTACAGCAGCTTCGCGCCCTGTTTAATTATTCCGCGCCATTCCTGGAACGTTCCCGGCATAAAGCCCGGTACATCTTCAAATACTACCAGCGGGATGTTGAACGCATCGCAGAACCTTACGAACCTTGCTCCCTTTACAGATGCATCTACATCCAGCACACCCGCCATTTTAGATGGCTGGTTTGCAATTACACCGACAGAAATTCCGTCAAGCCTTGCAAAGCCGGTAATTATATTCGGCGCGAAAAGATCCTGTGTTTCAAAGAAGCTCGATACCATTCCCGGTTTCACCAGTTCCGGCAGAGATTTTGATGATTTTGTTTTTTTCTCTTTTTTATTCAAATCAATTTCATCGTCAAATTCTGTCTTTGGCTTTTCTTCCTGGTCAACCACAAGATTAATGATCTTCTTCATATCATATGGCCTTGTGTTATCCTCGGGTATCACATGGTTAAGCTCCATTTCAATTCTCTCAGGGTCATCAATGCATTTTTTCTCAGGTGTTTTTTCCTTCCAGTTCTGCGGAATGTAGCTCACCAGCTTCCTTATGTGCTGCAGGCACTGCATTTCATCATCGCATGCAAAATGAGTTACCCCTGATTTTGTTGAGTGTGTTTTGGCACCGCCAAGATCTTCAAATGATACTTCTTCATGTGTAACGGTCTTAACAACATTCGGACCCGTTACGAACATATGGCTTTTGCCCTTAACCATAAAAATAAAATCTGTAATTGCCGGTGAATACACCGCGCCTCCGGCGCAGGGTCCCATAATGGCGCTTATCTGCGGAATAACACCTGACATCAGCACGTTGCGTAAAAATATATCAGCATATCCCCCGAGCGAAATTACGCCTTCCTGTATCCTCGCGCCGCCGGAATCATTGAGCCCTATCACAGGCGCGCCCATCTTCTCTGCCATATCCATTATTTTGCAGATCTTCTCAGCATGCGCTCCGCTAAGCGAGCCGCCGAATACAGTGAAATCCTGGCTGAATACAAAAACCAGCCTGCCATCAATTTTACCTGAGCCTGTTATAACACCATCACCCAGAAAGATCTGTTCCTGCATGCCGAAATCAGTGGTACGATGCGTTACGAAAGCATCGTATTCTTCAAAGCTGCCGGGATCCAATAGCATGAAGATCCTTTCCCTGGCAAGATATTTGCCTTTGGCATGCTGTGCTTTAATTCTTTTTTCACCGCCGCCAAGCTTGGCTTTTTCACGCATATTGTGAAGTCTCAGTAAATCAGTAATTCGTTTATCTGTAGGCATAAAAATTAGTCCTTATAAATTTTCCTTAAATTATCTATATGGGTTTTATATGAATATTTAATATAAAAAGATTAAAACCCTGAATTTTCATGCTCTAAAATACCTTTTTTTAGCCGAAATTACTATAATATATATCAGTGGAAAATATGATTTATGTTAGGGTTTTAGTGTTTAAACAGTTTAAATGATATCTTTACAATATGATATAATTAAAATATGATATAATTAAAATATGATATAATTCTACTTTTCTGCAGTTTCCTGCCGTAACTGGCCGCAGCCGGCATTTATATCAATGCCCCGTCTTATCCTCAGTGTGTTGGGTATACCCGCATCATCCAGTATCTTCATAAATCTGGATATACGCATCCTTTTGGATTCATGCCCGCCATAGCCTTTTGTCGGATTCAGCGGAATAAAATTCACATGGCATAACATTCCCTTTAGCAATCCCGCCAGCGCTTCTGCCTGCTCCTTCGTATCGTTAACATTTTCTATTAATGCCCATTCAAAGCTTATCCTGCGGTGTGTGCTGTTCACATAATTTCTACAGGATTTTATAAGCTCTTTTATAGGATATCGTTTATTTACAGGAAGCATAGTTTCCCTCAGCTCATCAGTAGCCGCATGCAATGATACCGCCAGGTTTACCTGGCTTTGCTCCATTGCAAATTTATCTATGTACGGTACAAGGCCGACTGTACTGATAGTAATCCTTCGCGCGCCGAAATTAAAACCATTGGGATCGGTAAGCGTATCTACTGCATTCATCACCTCGTTGTAGTTTGCAAACGGCTCACCCATACCCATAAACACCAGGTTTGTTAGCTTATCATTCTTTTTGCGAAGCTCGCGCTCAAAGAACATAACCTGCTCAACAATTTCACCTGATGAAATATTGCGCTGCAGGCCGCCCTGTCCCGTTGCGCAGAATGTGCAGCCAAGCGCGCATCCTGCCTGGGTTGAAATACACGCAGTTCTTCGGATATTGTAGCCCATCAGCACGGTTTCAACCTGTGCGCCGTCGGGCAGCCCGAAAAGTATCTTGCGTGTGTGGTTATCGCTTGAAAGCTTATCTATCTGTACGGTTAAGTGCGTTGTATCAACTATTTCAGTAAGTTTTTCGCGTAAGGTTTTTGGAAGCCCGTTCATTTTTTCAAATGAGCTTACACCCTTGCTGTAAACCTGCTCATACACCTGCTTCGCCCTGTAAACGGGCTCGCCAAGCTCTGTAATTATTCCAGTCAGCTCATTTAATGTAAGGTCAAAAAGGAATGGTTTCTTATTTTTCATCTTTGATGTATCGCGTTATTCTTTAATTAACTATTTGGAAATGGATCTTTAAAATAGTAAAATAAAAGCCCACGACTTTAGTCGTGGGTTAACTAATAACAACTATTTTAAAAACCGTTTCAACGGTTTTAAAAAATTACTCATATAAAATTGATTTACCCAAGGCTGATTCGATGAAATCAACCGCAAGCTCTGATGTTTCGTTCTTTGTATCAAGTATAGGATTCACCTCAAGCATTTCCAGCGAGCTCATGCAGCCGCAGTCTGCAACCATTTCCATAATTACCGATGCTTCGCGGTAAGTCAATCCGCCTTCTACGGGAGTTCCTACTCCGCCCGCGTAATCGGGGTCAACGCCGTCCAGATCAAAGCTGATATGAATATGGTCAACCTCATTTTTAAAATCATTAAGTACCCTGGCAATAATTCTGGTAACACCCTGCTTATCAACATCAGTCATAGTGTATACCTGCATGCCTCTATCCCTGTATTGTTTAACAGTAATAGCTTCAAGCGGGTCAACATCCCTGATGCCTATCAATGCCGTGTTTTCAGGAAGCACTTTCGGTGAAAATCCACCGAGCCGCGTCAGCCTTTTTTCACCGATGCCAAGCGATACTGCAAGCGGCATTCCGTGAATATTTCCTGAGGGTGTTGTTTCGGGTGTGTTCATATCTGCATGTGCGTCAATCCATATTACCCCGAGAGTTTTTTTGTTCTTGCGGCAGTAACTCGCAATACCAGCAATGCTGCCTATTGCCGAGGCATGGTCACCGCCTAATATCAGCGGGAAATAATTCCTGTTCAAAAGTGATTCCACTTTTTTTGAGAGAATTTTTGATGAACGGATAATTTCAGGAAGGAACTTAAGCTTCGGATTTCTGATGCGCTGGGTTTCTGAACCTTCGATGAAAATATCACCAAAATCCTTGACGCTGTATCCCATATTTTCAAGTTTCTGCTGAACGTGGGCGTAACGGAGAGCCGAAGGTCCCATATCAACACCGCGCCTATCGGCGCCTAAATCCATGGGAAAACCGACAATTCCGATCTTTTTCTTTAATCTTTTGGATGAATTTACTAGAGCCATAGTTTAATAATTTGTCTGCAAATATAGAGATTTGCCCGCTTAGTTTTGAGGGCGATTATTACCCCCAATTAACTAACCTATACTCATTTTTTATATTTTATACTTTGAACAAATAATTTAAATTTAAACAATAAATAAACCATATCTATGAAATACTCAATATTAATAATAATTTTCGCTTTTTTATTTACAGGAACATTATTTTCGGGAAGCTTTGACCCGGAAAAGCTGTGCGATGAAATGTATAAGATATACGATTCAGATGAGCTGCCTGCTAAAAAAGAAAACCTTGCTTACAAAAAGCTTAACGGACTTATTGGCACCAATATCAGTGTTAAGATAACCACTTCTGACTCAATTACATACGACAGGAAAGAAGATAAAACCACATTAAAATCTAAGGAAGTTTTTACTTCTGACAACAAAACCGGGTATTTTGGTGTATTCATTCTTGCTTCGCAAAAAGGTGACGGTTTATTAATGAGCACTTCACCTGATAAGGAAATGACGATATCAGGCACAATTACAGATGTGCTTGTAGTTGGTTACATAAAAAATAACCTGAACGGAAAAGCTTATACTTCACTCAAAGATTTCGATGATAAGGGTACAATCATTCAGCAGGTAATTATTAAAGTGGATATGTAGATTGCGCAGCAGAAATTTTAATATTTATCACTGTACAGACGTCCCGCCGGGACGTCTTTTTTTTACAGCCTTTAATTATTAATAACTGATACCCAAACTCCGGTTTGTGTATCTATTTATTGTTGTTGGGCAACTGCAGGCAGTCAGGCAAGACCAACAACGAGGTAAAATCTTCATTTACAAGCTACCCCGCACCAATCGCATCATTTAAAAAATCATTGAATGGCTTGGCAGCCTTAAATATCTTCGCTATATAATCACCATAGTTTTTTGAAAGCGCTTTATCTTCCTTCACTACATGATCACAAATAAAACTCTTTAGCTTCAGATATTCAGCCATCGGGTGCTCTTTATCAAATCCTTTCGGCACTGTCTTAAGAGTATCACCGCCCCATAATTTTCCGAAATTCTTCTTAAACTCTTTGCTTTCAACTATACTTTTGAATTTTGCAGATTTTGCAGCAATACTGTTTCTTACAGCTAAAAGTTTTTCAGGGGAAGGCATATATAAACCGCTGCCTAAAAAATATTCATCGGGACTGATATGCAAATAATACCCTGCGATCGAAAGTTTCCTGCCGCCTTTATTTATTGCCGCACCGAAGTTTGTCTTGTATGGCGTCTTATCCTTTGAAAATCTCACATCTTTGTATATCCTGAACATACAGTCCTTAGGCTCCAGCCCGGAGACCGTCTCATCAAACTCCGCTATTTTCTGTATCAGCTCAAATACAAACACCTCAAAATCATACCGTGCGTCTTCATATAACTTCTTGTTCGCGTTGAACCAGTCGCGGTTATTATTTTTCTTAAGCTTCTTTAAAAAATCTATTGTACTTTTGTGTAACATACGTTAAATAATATCTTTTTTTGATTCTGAAATTGTGTTCTCATAATTCCGCCTTCTGTCAAACTATTTGATCAAGGTAATCAAGTGAATCAAGGTAATCATGGTAATCAGGTGAATCATGGTTACTGTTTGTTCTTACTCAAAAATTTCGCTACCCCGTTCTTACAATCGGGTGTCATCCTTGTAACAGCATTAAGGTCACATGCATATTCAAGTGCTTTTTCAAAATCCATACCGCTTATGTTCGTGAACATTTCTTTAGTCAGCTTAAGCGAAGTCCCGGAGTTTTTCATCAGCATCTGGCAAACTTCATTAACTTTTGCGTCAAGCTCTGTGGAGTGAACATAATGATTAATAAAACCCATCCTGTATGCATCATCAGCGTTTATCATTCTTGCAGTCAGCAAAAGGTCTTTTGCGTGTGATTCCGGTACGCGTTTAAGAAGAAACAGCATCACAATTGCGGGAATAAACCCGATCTTAACTTCGGTGTAGCCGAATTTCGCGGTCTCATCGGCAATAATAATATCACATGCAGAAGCAATTCCGCAGCCGCCCGCCAGGCAGTAGCCCTGTACCCTTGCAATTACAGGCTTAGAGCAGTTATAAACATTCAGCAGCATGTTCTTGAACTTACGGGAATCATCCTTGTTCTGAAGAATATCGTACTCTGATATCTTCTGCAGGTAATCAAGGTAAAGCCCTGAACAGAAATTCCCTTCAGCGCCGGTAATTACAACTACTTTTACTTCTTCGTTAACTGAAAAATCCTTAAGCATATCGCCCAGATCGTGGATAAGCTCTTCATCAAGTGAATTCATTTTCTCCGGGCGGTTAAGCACAATTTCGGCGATACCGCCTTCGACTTTATACAGTATGTTTTTTAATCCCATAATAATATTTTGTTTATTCAAATATCAAAGCCGCCGCTCCAAGTACGCCGGCATTATTATTTATTGTTGAGCGCAAAACTCTGAATTTATTCCTTATTGTTTTTATACTTCTTTGTTTAATGGTTTTATTTACCTCACCTATAAAGCTTTTATATGCATTCGAAATTCCCCCGCCCAAAATTGCAGTGCGGATATCCATCAAATTGAAATAATTTGTTACAGCTACCCCAAGGTAAAATCCGTACAAATTTAACAGTTTTTTTGCTGTCTTGTTACCCTTTAAAGCCATACGGCTGATATCAGCGAAATCAACATTTTTGCCAAGCTTTATAATCTCTTTTTTGTTCTGCTCAAGGAAATAATTTCTGCCCAAATGCGCTTCTACTGAACCGCGGTTCCCGCCTAGACACTCAGGACCGTTATAATTTATCGTCATCATACCAAATTCACCCGCGCCGTTCTGCTCTCCACGGTAAATCCTGCCGTCAATTATCATAGCTCCGCCGATTCCCGTGCCAAGCGTTAAGAAGATGAAATTTTTATATTTTGCCCCATGCCCGAATTTCAGCTCGGCAAGTCCCGCGCAATTAGCGTCATTATCGGCTATCGCTTCAGTCTTATATTTCTTCTCGAAATGTTTCGCTAAATTGACTTCCTTCCATCCTTTAAAGTTTGGGGGATACTTCATCACTCCGTTAGTCACAATTCCGGGTGCTCCGATACCGATTCCGACAATTTCTTTCTTAAAATCCTTTTTAAGGAAGTCGATACATTTTTCTATCTGGCTTAAAACCTTCTTCGGGGATATTTCAGAATATGTTTCTGTTTTATAATGCTTAATTATCTTTCCTGCTGAATCAACTATAGCTGATTTTATATAAGTACCGCCAAGATCTATACCAATGGCATATTCTGTTTTTTTCCTTTTTGTTTCAAGTGTTATCATTTAATAAATGTCACCTCTTTTTATTTTTCCACCAGTTTATAAGTCTTTCAAGGATCCTTGCTTCTTCACCAATGCCGGCAGGTTTATAATAAACTTTATCCTTTAATTCTTCAGGCAGGTATTGCTGCTCTGTAAAATGTCCCTCGTAATCATGGGAATATTTATACTCCTTCCCGTAGTCCAGGTTCTTCATCAGCTTTGTGGGAGCATTACGAAGATGTAACGGCACACCAAGCTCCCCGGTTAAATCAACATCTTCCTTTGCCTTACTAATTGCCAGGTAAGAAGCATTGCTCTTTGGCGCGCTGGCTAAGTAAGTTGCAGCCTGTGCCAGCACAAGCTGCGCTTCAGGCATACCGATGTAATCGATTGCTGTAAATGCTGATGTTGCCATTATAAGCCCGTACGGATCAGCATTGCCAATATCCTCCGATGCAAGTACAACCATCCTGCGAGCTATGAATTTTGGATCTTCGCCGCCTTTTAACATTCTTGCCAGCCAGTAAACCGCCGCATCGGGGTCACTGCCACGTATGCTTTTTATGAATGCCGATATAATATTGTAATGCTCCTCAGCGTCCTTATCATACCTTATGTAATTTTTCTGGTATGCTTCCTTCAGAACATCATTTGTAATGTTTATTATTCCGCTGGAGTCCGGTGCGGTTGATCTTACCGCAAGGTCAAGCCCGTTAAGAAGCCTCCTTGCATCACCGCCTGAAAACTGCAGCAGCAGTTTTTTATCCTGTATATCTATTTTCAGCTGTTTAAGCTCTTCATCTTTTGTAAGCGCATTTTCAGCAAGAAGCATAAGCTCATCTTCTGAAAGGTCTTCAAGTATATATACCCTGCATCTTGAAAGCAGCGGTGAAATCACTTCGAATGAAGGATTTTCTGTGGTTGCACCGATCAGTGTTATAACACCGCTTTCAACCGAATGCAGCAGTGAATCCTGCTGCGCCTTATTGAAACGGTGAATTTCATCTATGAATAATATGGTTTTACGTGATAGATGTTTCCGGTTCAATTCAGCTTTTTCTATTGCTGTTCGTACATCCTTAACCCCCGATGATACTGCTGAGAGCTGAATGAACTCTGCATTCACGCTGTTTGCAATAATAAGCGCAAGCGTGGTTTTCCCTACACCCGGCGGCCCCCAGAAGATCATAGAGAACACATTATTGTTCTCTATCATTTTCCGTATGGGCTTGCCGTCGCCAATAAGATGCTTCTGCCCTGCAAAATCATCAAGAGTTTTGGGCCGCATACGCTCCGCCAAAGGCTGGAATTTCACCTGTGGTTTAACATTTTGGTTTTTTGTATTTTCGTTTCCGAAGAGATCCAAATTATGTGTTTTATAAGGCAATTTTAGCTATAATAGTATAAACAAAAAAGGTAATCTAACTGATTACCTTTTTACTCTTTAATATTTTCATTGGAGGCATTTTCAGCAATTCTCTTAGGTGGCTTTCAACTAAATATGATAAACTCACACCCTTCTTTTTTGCTATAGCTTTAGCCAAAAGAACTGTTTCTTGATTTACCTTTACTGTTACACGTAATTTCTGTGCCACGGAATCAATTCTCTTAATTTAATAATTCTCTATATATAACTTCGTCAATTTATAAGTTTCATCCAAAGCCTTCTCATGTGTACGCTCAACACCGTGGGATGCTGATACACCAGGACCTATCAAACCTACCCGCACATCATACCCTGCAGCCAGGGCTGCGGAGCCATCTGAGCCGTAATATGGGTAAATATCCGTCACGAAATCAATTTTATGCTTAATTGCAAGCTCGCGAAGCTTGTTTGTCATTGTGAAATCATATGGCCCGGTTGAATCCTTTACACATATAGAAAGCTTATCTTCTTTCCCGGCGCAGCCTTCACCAATTACTGCCATATCAAGAACCAGCAATTCCTTCGCGGAATCCGGGATACCCACGCATGAGCCATGACCGACTTCTTCGTAGTTTGAAAAATAAAATCCGGCATTCGGCTTACTGCCTGATGCTGCATACTCTTTTATAAGCTCTATCATTACGGCGGCGCATGCCTTATCATCAAGGAAGCGGCTTTTTACAAACCCGCTTTTGGTGTATTCAAACCTTGTATCGTAGAAAACAAAATCACCAACGCTTATACCAAGCTTTATTACATCCTCGGCTGATCTTACAAGCTCATCAAGCCTTATCGACATGTTATCTGTGCTGCGTTTGGTTTCACCCAGCTTTTTATTCACATGGCTTGCTGGATTGTTAAGCAGAAACGTCCCGCGGTAAAGCTCACCTTTAAAATTCCGAACCGTAACATACTCACCCTCAAAGGAATTCAGCTCAAGTCCCCCGATGCGTGTAATTTCAAGTGTACCGTCATCTTTTATTTCCTTAACCATTGCGCCAAGAGTATCAATATGCCCTGTAACTATCAGCTCAGGATCTTTTACAAAGCTTACAAGCAATGAGCCTTTATTGGTTTTGGTAATTATTACATCAAGCCCTGAAAATAATTTTTCGAGGTGGTTAATAACTTCAATGGTATATCCTGTTGGTGAATTTATTGCAAGGATATCTTTTAATGTTGTTACAATGTTATTCATATTTCATTCTGTATAAAAATATTTTTTTAAATCATCTAAAGGAATAAATTTTGATGCTTGTTTTAATATTCCTCTTAAGGTTCCTGTATCAAGCTGTTTATGATTAGGTACTATCAGGGTTTGCTTTCCTTCATCATGAAGTCTTCTGATTTTAATATGGCTGCCTTTTTGAGAAATACTTTCAAAACCAAATTTTATAAAAATATTCAGCACTTCAAGTCCGGAAAGTACTTTAAGCTTAGGCATAAACAGGCTCAAGTTCAAAAGTAACTATCAAACCCGGATTTTTATCAAATCCGAATTCAGAAGGGTCTTCGCCTTCCAGGAACAATTCGACAGCTTCCTTCAGGTTTTCAGCCACTTCGTCTAATGTAGCTCCCTGAGTAACTACCGGAATATCCAAAGCTTCCGCAACATATCCGCTTTGTTCACCATTTTTAATTACAGCCTTTATTGTCTTTTGTAGTTTCATGTTCTTATTAATTTATTTTGTACTGTCAGTAACTACTTTGTATATCTCTTCGCCATCTTTAACCATATTGTATTTTTCACGTGCAACCTTTTCGATCTTCTTATCTGATGTTTTTATCTCTTCAATTTCTTTTTGCAGTATCAATGATTTATCCTGCTCTGCTTTTAGCTTTTCCTTAAGCTCGCGGTTCTCCATTTCAAGCTCAACTCTCTGCAGGATCCCTTTTTTACCGAAAACAGCGTATGAAAGAATGGCAAGCAGTACAAGCAGGTAAATAAAAAATTTACGCCTGTGGTAAATATACTTAACAATATTTTTGCCGAAGCTGTCTTCTTTCATTCTTATTTTTATCCCCGCGCAGGCGGGGATATCTAATCAATTTACTTCCCGAATCTAAAGATTTTACAATACTTTGAATAAAAATCCCATACTCACAACAAAATACAAATTTATTTATTCAAACTTAACTCAATAATTCTGTTTAAAAGCGAACCGAAATTCATGCCAACAGCGCTTGCCGCTTTTGGCACAAGGCTTAGCTCAGTCATACCCGGCAGTGTGTTCACTTCCAGGCAGTACGCTTCGCCCCCGCTGTTCAGCCTGAAATCAACCCTTGAATAAACCTCGCACCCCAGAGCATTATGCGCAATTATAGCCTGCTGCTGAATGTGTTCAGCAAGCTTCTCCGGAAGGTCAGCGGGGCAGAAATAATCAGTAAATCCTTTGGTATATTTATGGACGTAATCATAAAACCCGCTTTTGGGCTTGATCTCAACTACGGGCAGCGCTTCCCCGCCTATTACGGCAACTGTAAGCTCCCTGCCTTCTATATATTCTTCCGCCATCACATTATCTGAATATGCAAATGCATCTTTAAGAGCCTTTCCAAGTTGAACGTCTTCAACATCGGGCTGAACTATTGAAAGTCCGACCGTTGAACCTTCATCATTCGGCTTTATAACTGCGGGGTAACCAACCTGAAGCTTAATATTTTCATCTACCTGCAGTTCAGTGCGGTCACCTTTTTTGAGCATGAACCATTTTGGTGTGGATATATTATTGTGAGTGAACATTATCTTTGAAATGTTCTTATCCATAGCCATTGCGCTTGATGTTACACCCGAGCCTGTATATTTTACTCCGCGCATTTCCAGCAGTGATTGTATCCTGCCATCTTCCCCAAACTTGCCGTGCAATGCAAGGAATACAACATCAGTATTATCAAAATGCTCTGAGCCAATACACTCCATCACCTTACGGCTGCTGTACCTGTGAAGCTCTTCCGCGGTTGGGAATTCTTTTCCTATGACTGGCCTGTCGTCAAAAATTCGCTCCTCATCAGGCTGAGAAGCTCCGTAAACCGGGTCAATAACTTTTACGTTATGGCCTGATTCTCTCAAAGCCCCGGCAACTGATCTTCCTGAGGCTAATGCTACATTCCTTTCAGCGGAATTACCGCCGGTAAGTACAATTATATTCAATCTGTATTATATTAAATTATTTACTTTTATAAACTGTGTCCTTAAGCGCGTCAAGCTTTTTAAGCTGCGCTGCGGAGATAGCTTTCGCTCCACCCAGCAATTTTGCGTTAAAACATATCTGCGCATACTGCTCAAGTTTTTGGGTGATGTAATACGCTTCTTCTATTGTTTTGCCGTAAGCAACCAAACCGTGATTGCTGAGAATTACCGCATTACGCTCCATAACAAACGGCTCAATTGATGCAGGCACTTCATCCGTTGATGGAGCTGCATACGGCGCTAAAGGAATACTTCCGAACTGCATGTAAACTTCAGGCAGTATATTTGCCGGCAATTTTTTGCCAGCCGCTGCGTATGAAGTGATATAGATCGGGTGTGTATGTATCACAGCGTTCACATCTTTACGCTTGCTGTATATATAGAGATGAAGCTTAAGCTCTGTGGAAAGCTGTCTTTTGCCTGAGTGCTTCTTGCCCTTTAGATCACACTTAACAAGATCTGCAGGTTTGATAATTGATTTATTTGTTTTTGATGCAGTTGAAAGGATGTAATTCTTTTTGGTCCGTACGCTCAGGTTTCCGTCATAAGCTTTTACAAAACCGGCTTCGCCGCAAAGTTTTGAATATTGTATTAATTCGTACTTAAGTCCCAAGATTAAATGGATTACAAAAACATAGATTTATAATAAGATTTGATATTTGTTATTTGATATTTGTTATTTGAAAACTAATTACATTTTCAAATGCCCGAACATCTTATTTATAGGCTTTGCAGATTGCATTATATAAAAATGCAGGCTTGGCGCGCCGTTATTAAGCAGCTCTTCAGCCTGTTTAGCTGTCCATTTTGCGCCTATTTCCATTACATGTTCATCTTTCGCTTCAAGGATCTCGCCTGAGAGCTCTTCGGGAATGTTGATGTAAAAATTCTTTGGTATGTTGAACAGGTGAGATTTAGCTGTAAGCACTTTAAGCCCGGGAATTATCGGCGCAGTTATACCCGCTTCGCGGCAGCGGTTCACAAAATCAAAGTACACCTTATTATCGTAGAACATCTGCGTTACTACATAATCTCCCCCGCTTGCGATCTTCTGCTTAACATGGTCAACTTCAACCTTCATATTTGGCGCTTCAAAATGTTTTTCGGGGTAACCGCTTACGCCAATACAGAATTTTGTCGGTTTGGCGTCAAGCAGGTCTTCTTCAAGATACCTGCCGTTATTCATATTGTTGACCTGCTGTATCAGCTCATAAGCAAAGCGGTTCTGTGATTTATATTCCGGTATCGGTTTATGATATCCCAGGTCATCACCGCGTATTGCGAGAATATT
Organism: Ignavibacteria bacterium; assembly: GCA_017303675.1. Lineage (NCBI taxonomy): Bacteria > Pseudomonadati > Ignavibacteriota > Ignavibacteria > Ignavibacteria bacterium. The sequence goes on along the minus strand of JAFLBX010000001.1, from coordinate 1,309,492 downwards.
TTCAATACCCAGGTAGTTAAGCTCAATTAACGCGTCTTCGGTCTCTTCGCGTGTAAAGCCAAGGCATAAAATGTGGGGAACGGTATCAATGTTAAAATGATTTTTTATCGCAACGCTTATACCTATAGTACCGGGCCGTTTACGAATTACTTTCTTCTGAATGCCCTGCGGTGTTTCCCTGTATTCAACTTCTGCTGCGCGAGAAGTAACATCTATGAACGGAGGCTCATACTTCATCACATCGCCTATAACATTAAAAAGCTGTGTAATATCACCGCCGCGCTTTGGAGGTATGACCTCAAAGCTTATCAGCGGCTTTTGACTGCCTTTTGCCTTATTTAAATGTTCAATTACTTTCATTTTTCTACGGCTTGAATGAAGGTGTTATATTATTGGCTTTGCTGCCGGTCAGATTCTGCTTGGTGCCTTTATCAACATCAATTATCCAAACACTTGATGTGCCTTCACCCTGGCTGTCAAAAATTATTTTATTTCCGTCGCTCGACCAGTCATACTCTATCACATTTCCGGCTTCGCTGGTAAGCTGCCTTACTGAGCTGCCGTCTGATTTAACCACGTATATCTGGAACTTGCCTGCCTTATCTGATACATAGGCAAGATACTTGCCGTCAGGCGACCACTTGGGATTATATGAGCTTCCGCTGTTTGAAATTACCTTAACATTCTTGCCTGATGCGTCACACATCTTTAATGTGCCTTTGTAATTTATATCAAACGATGAAAACGCAATCTTCTTATCATCAGGTGAATACGTTCCGTAAATTTCAGCATCTTTTGTTGATACAATAACTGTTTGAGCGTCATCTGTTGTATCTGTCAGGTTTAACACTACCAGGTCAAAGTTCTGCTCAGCGCTTGAGGAGTAAACAATTTTCTGCCCGTCATGCGAAAACTCCGCATGCGTTGCAAGGCTGCCGTCACTTATGGGGAAAGTTTCGCCGGTTACCAGATCCATAATATAGATAGCATTGTTCTCATCTTTCTCCGAGCGGTACATAAGCATTGTGCCGTCAGCGGAAAACTGAGGGTCAAGTCCGCCATCTATAAATGTGGGGAAACGGAAAGAAGCCGTATCGTCAAGATCGACCATATACAGGTAATCGCTTATCCTGTTGGTGGCAAGGAAAAGTATTTTATTGGTCTTTGGTACAAATTTAGGCGAGTAGCAATCCAGGTTAAGAAAGCTGACCTGTTTTACATTATCGCCGTCTTCATCCATAACGAAGATCTGCTGTTTATCGTTTTTGGTCGCATCGCTTGAAAAGGCTATGAGCCGTTTTTGGGAAGAAATATTTGCTGCTGTAAATAAAATTAAAACTGCGGTTAGAAGGAGGTTTTTCATCAAATTGAGCCTGGAAAATACGTTAAATTTTTAGTTAATCCCCAATTTTACCCATATTTTTAGACTCTTTCAAGGAAGTAATTTTCCTTGAAACACGAAAGTTTTATTTCGTTAATTTCAAAAAAAGTTGCTTAGCAGAGAGAAATATTCAAACCCAGACTGATTGTAATAATATACTATACGATCGACTTTGCTTGCCGAAACGACAACTCAGACCGATAGAACACTCTTCAAGAAGCATGAAACTTCGACATAAAAACACAAAAGTGACTATTTTCCTTTCGAAAAAAGATTGAATAAAACTAACTTGAATTTGCACCTCTTTTTTTCGCACCAGCAAAATAGCCTAAAATAGTGGGAATTATATATGACAAAATCGTTAACATATAATCGTATTCACCTTTTTCTATTAAAGTATCAACAATATTAAGAATTCTAATTCCAAAGTACGAAATTGGAATAATGAGAATAATTAAAAAAATTAACCTATATGATTGCTTAAGATTATTAAGAAATTCGAGGAATGTAAATTTGATTTTGGGTCTACTTGACTTAGGATGAAGCTGTTGCTTCTGTGGTATATATTCCATTTAGTTTAAAGTTTAAAATTAATAAATGTATTGATTTGTCTAAAGAAAATAATACATTATTAATTTCTACTTCAGCTTTATGGAGTATGTAATTAATCGTTTCTTGGAGTTGTTCTAAATAATTTGATAATAGATGAGATCTTACATATAACCTGAATGAGGCGGCAAAAAGACTGTATAAAAGGGCGTATGTTGGAATAATGAAAAATACAAAGACCTTTTTATCATTCTTAACATATTCGACTAATCTAACTTCAGTTCGATAGTCTAAAGAATTTAATATATCATATACAGAAGCTTTTGAACCATGATGTGGGGCACAAGCGAGAAATAAATTGTTATATTTACCTTTGCGAATATTTGGTTTGGATACTATTACCTCACCCCATTCACCCATACACACTTCATTGGACATATTAGGGTAAATAACCTGTTTGAAGTCTACATCAACTTTAAATGACTGGACACATACAATTTCAAAATCATCTAATTTTTTATCAATATAATCCTTTGCAGGTTTGGCTGTTCTGCATACTTGAAATAAACGATATATAAATTTTAGTATATTTAGCATAAATTACACTGCAAATATAAACAAGGATTTTTACATTTCAAATAGATATTTTGAATTACCAAATAAACAACTTAAAAGTTAACAATTCAAGTTAAAAGATTATATAAATTACATAATTATTGTTTTTTTGAATACTGGTATTGATATTTAATCTTTAAAAGTTGTTATAATTCTCTAAATTGGCAATTACTGCACAATTCTGCGATAAATTGATTAGAAGCCTGTTCTGTATCCAAATATAATTTATTGGAATGTGTACCTAATTTGTGACAATAAATAAATATTGCTAAAGGTTCAGAAAAGTCTACTCCAAGTGTCCTTGAAAGTCTGTGAGCTTTTACTGCAATCTCATCCCTATTCAAGTAACTTTTTATCATGCTAATACCTGTATCATCATGTTTAGTAATTGGTAAATTTGTATGAAAAACATCAATAAATTTACACCAACTTTTTATAAGTAATTTCTGCAATCTTATATTTTCATTTTGCTGTTTGAATATTTGGATTCTTTTTGTTTTTTCATTGTCTGATATATCCCCTAGCATCCCAATCCAATTTTCAATTATTTTATCTTCATTTTCTTTGCTAATTCCTTTCTCCATTTCTTCATTGATTTGTCTTTTACTATTTTCAATTGTCTCTGTTATTGTTGGTGTATTTAATATATCTGTTGATGATTTTATAATTTCAGGATAACCAAATTCATTTGCAACCTGATTTGCTAACTTTGCATATTTAACACTACTTTCCTTATCATTTTTCAAAAGATATGTCTGAGCTAGATTATTATATACAGATGCAATACTAGGCATATTTTTATGGTCCAAATATATACTTAGGGCTTCATTTAAGTCATTTAATGAGACATTAACTAAATCTTCATCCACATAACCATATGAAAATGCTAAAAAATTATTTTTACTGTCATACGCTAGAGATCTGGCAACTAATATATTTGCTTTTAACTGCAAATTATTCATTTCTACTGCTATTTTCATCGCCATTTCAAAGCACGCTTGTTCTTGCTTAAAATAAGTTGAATACAATTGTTGTATTCTGTTTTTTTCAGTAACTGAAATTTGAACGCCGAAGCCAGAGCTTAATCTTTCCATAGTAAGCAATTCCATACCACTATACCAAGACAAAGAATGAGATATCATAGCTTTATCTACTAACAATTGGGCAATATATAAATCCTTACTATTTAAATTCGCGTCTCGTAACTTATAAATAGCTTTGTCAATTTCTTCTATAAACTTTTCATGTTCTATCTGATGGATTTTTTTATCTGGATTAGGTCTTATCAACAAAGAAATTCTTTTTATTTGAGAATATAGACCAAATGCATATGAATAGAGTTCTATATCCTTTTCTTTTTCAGATTCTATAACAATTTCTACTAAACTATCAGGAATAAAAGATTTATCATTAGTTTGATGAATTTCCAGTTGAAGTATAAAAAAGTTTACCAGGTTGTATTCTCTTTTGTTATCGGGTCTTGAAGATAAAATTGCTTTCGCCTTATAATATGTCTGAAGAGCTATAAGCCTTTTTTTAAAAAACTCTTCTACTCTGCCCTTTATAATTAAGAATGCGTAATCATCGTTGTAAAATGTTTCTGGAATTTTTTGAATAAATTCATAGATAAACGTACCCATCCCTTCGTTTATAATGACATTGCCGATAGAATCGACTGTTTTAACTGCAATATCATAATTTTCGCCTTCAACACCAAATATCAATGATTCAAAATAGTCTTTACTTTCATAGTAATAAACCGATAATTCATTTTTGCATTTGGTAAGTTTATCAATGCCATCTTCTTCCTCAAGCTTTTTAAGCAGGAATTCTCTAAAAAGAGTATGAAATTTAAATATTAACGGATCATTTTCATAATTGAACAGAAAACTATTTTGTTTTTCTAAGCTATTTAAAAGTTTTGATGAATTTTCAACTGATATTTTCAATGTAAATGAAACATCCTTTGCTGTTAACTTGAAAGGAATTGCAATGAATTTTAAATAATTTTGTGTTAAGTCATCAAAATTATCATAAACAATATCTGCAAAGTAATCATATATTCTTTTCTTATTACCTTTTAAATTATCAATAATGCTATCTATTACATCTATCCCTTTTTGTAAGATAATAGTTTGCAGTAAGGAAATACTGGCAATCCATCCCTCAGTCTTAATTGATAATAACCGCAACTGTTCATCTGATAAGTTAACAGACAATATTTCATTAAAATATTTTTGTACCTCTTGCTCCTTGAATTCAATTTCTTCTTTTTCTAAAATAATGCAGTTTGTAAATTTAAATTGTGAAGATTGATTTTTCAATTCTTCTCGACTAATAAAGATAAAACTAACATTTTTGAGATTTGTTTCTGAAAGTTTTTCGAAAAAATCTATAAAATCACCGTTATTTATATAATGAATATCATCCAATATTATTAGCGTTTTTTGCTTAACATTATGTAGTTCCATTATAAAATAATTAACAATATCTGTCCTTGAAATTTTATCGTGATTCAGCGAGTAAATAAATGATGATAGAGTCTTACCTATTTCAACGTTTTCATTGCTTAATTCCGTTAGCAAATCTTTAACTATTTCAATAGTTTCTTTTAATCTTTCATCACATGTAAACCATATAGTTCTATAGTTAAGCGAGTGTATTAGCCTTAATATAATAGCTGTTTTGCCATATCCAGAAGGAGCTCTTAAAGAGATATGTTTTGAGAACAAATATTTCTTTAAAAAATTAGTAATGTTATCTCTATCGATTAATTTGCCTAAATTAGGGATTTTTATTCTGGTACTTCGGTATTTTCCATTAAAACTTGCATCTATGACTCCTTTATTCCATATACTTAGCTTATGTTTAAATTCGTTCTCGTTGTTATAATATCTAGCAAGACTTTCGATATCCGAAAAGCTTTTATTACCTTTTTGAAATATTAAACTTTGTTTTCCAAGTCCTTGTGAAATTCCAAATGCTAATAATTTTAATGCATTTACTGTTTTATTGTTACTATAATGGGGGCTATCCGTATCTTCTATTTTTGACAGAATACATAGAACAGTCGATGCTTTCAAGATATCATTTTGCAATTGATATAAATTAGCATATTGCTCTATATCGATAATATTGATTTGTGAGCCTTTGTAACATTTATTAATTATTTTAAATTCTATATCATAATTATAAGTCGAATCTATTATCACGGTAATCGAATTCGGGTCTATGCTACTTAAAACATCTTTGCTAATTGGTTCATTTCTTTTGTAAAATGAGTTCTTCCATTTGTATTCAGCTGAAGTGATATCTTCTAGTTTATTCTTCAATTCTAATCGATCATGATACCATAACCCCCACTGAGTTTTCAAAAGTAAAGGTAATTCAAAAGACGGATTATAATTCTTATTGAATAAGATGAAAAAAGGCTTTCCTATACCTATAGAGTAACCAAGTTCAAACAGAACATTTGGATTTACTGTAGTACATTCCCATAGTGAAATATCACTATCATCTATCATTTTTAAGATTCTATCAACTAAAATACCACCAGGTATTTTATTTATAGGATAAATTGCTTCAACGGATTTATTTAACAACCAAACTGTTAAATCATCAACTAACAATTTCTCAAAATAATCATTATACTCAAAACCGATAAAAGTTTTCATTTTGTTTATAATTAGTATGTTATTGTAACATAATTGGTTTGGATATGATTGTAAATGAAAATAGTATCCCATTCATTTCTTTTTTGTGCAAAAATACTTCGTGTTTTTAATTAATTTAAATAATATTTAGCGATTTATATCTTCTATTAGCTCTATTAAGAGTGAACCAATACCCTTGCAAATGCACTCATCATATATTATATTTGCGTATATATGCAATTTGCATATATACGCTATATCCTTTAAAATTAATCCCAAAATTAACCTCTTATTACAATGGCAAAACCATTCAACCAGTTGCTGCATGATGATATCAAAATGCTGAAAGATATTGACCGCGGGGCTTACCCTGAAGAATTCAAACTCGCTTTCCGGAATATCATGAAGCGGCACAGCATTTCACGCACTACGGTATATGCAGAGCTTGAAAAGGCTATTCCCGGCGTATACAAAACCCACGATTCCAAAAGCCGCCATATTTTGATAGATAGAAAAGAAGTTGAGCTTGTTAAAGATCTCTTATCCGAAGGCAGAAGCATAAGGTATATATCCAGAACCATGTCGCTTGAGCTTGGCTTCCGTTACACGCCTTACCGCATTTATAAGGTTAAGGAACTGATCTATAGCGGTAAAAGCGAAACTGAGATCTATCCCGTTGTGCAGGCAGCCGCGGGTATTGAATCAGCTAAACTTCTCGAAGAAAGGGTTTCGCCAGTTCCCCCAAAGCCAAAAGAACCCGTAGAGTTTAAGGGTAACATCAGTCTTCTTTTCTACAGGCTATCTATGTTGAATTTTATTGATCCCGAACGGAAGCTTAAGATAAAAATTGCCGGTAACACCATCGAAACTTCCGGCAGGGTAGTTAAAGATTGCCTCAGCCATATAATCTGTTCTGCAGGCGGCGGAGGTCAAAACATACCGGAAGTATGCCGTTTTGAAATGGAGACTATCCTCATAAAAGAGCTCGATGCTGCTAAGCGCGGCATTAAGTTAACGCCTTCGGCATTAAAGCAATTGGAAAGTATCAGGATAAGCCTGCTTAGCAGTTCAGAAAGTTCCAGGAAACCGCAAATAAAAGGCGGTTATGATCTTGATGATGTAGTGAATGCAGTGCGCCATTTTGCCCCTGATACTAAAAAAGATGAGGTTAAGAACTACTTTGCCAAAGAAAAAACGTAAAAAAGTCAAATTGTCTGATGCAGTCCGGCGTTTGTACGGTACATTTTCACTTATCGAACGGACTGTACGGAAGCGCTTAGTGAGCACGGGAGTATTTTCCTTGAAACACCCTTTATTTATTAGTAATTTACCTTAATATTTTACAAAAATGCTGAAATTTTAACCCGGGTTTATTGATTATATTGTATAAACCGCTCAATCAAAGAAAAATCTGAATTTGAACAGTAATTTTGAACATTATTCTGCATTTTACCGCGGCACAGTTTTACTTTTTGGATTTTTCCTGAGAAAAATTACGGTATTTTTGTTCTTAATTGCATTAATATATCAGCCGGTAACGGCGCAAAACAGCGCCGGCAGTAACCTGGAAATATTTGAACAGGAAATTTCCGGTGAGCTTGAAAAGTTCTTTTATTACCCTGAAATCAACAGGGATGTTAAGTTTGTATATTGGGTAAGCTCCGCTTCAAAAAATAAGGAAGAAAAAAAATTCCTTGAGAGCACATTAAAGAAGCTTTCGGAGAAAAATAAAATAAAGTACTCAATTGCAAAAGATGAGAATATGCTCTCACCCGATAGCAGCTATTACAGGTTTACAGTTGATGTAATTAAGCTTCAAACGGATTACACAAAGTTCATTAAAAATAAATTTTTAGGCTCAAAATCAATGGAGCGCCTTATCACTTCTAAGCTTTCGGTAAAAATAAAAAGCTCCGCCGATGTGATGATATTGAGCGATGAAGTGAACACAAGCTTCTCAGGCGAAATACCGTATGATAATTACACTCAGTATGAAAGCGCGGAGTATAAGTTCACACAGTCAACGCCTCCTGATATCAGCTTCCTGGAATCAATAATTTTCCCGGCAGCAGTTATCACGCTTTCTGCGGTAGCAGCAGTTCTTTTTTTTACGATACGCTCTAAGTAACACAAAGTAACAAAGAGTATTATAAAATGAGTATAAAAACCAAGAGTATAAAAATAAGTTAATATATAACAATTGAAAAAAATTAAATTCTTAGCACTCGTTTTACCTGCCCTGATAATTATACAGATGCTCGCCTCCGGCTGCGGCTCTTCAAAAAATGATATCAACACAGATGACCCGCAGAAGGCATTTGATATAGCAAAGCGTAAATTCGATAAACGCGACTATACCGATGCTATCGACGACTTCTCATTCATTAAGATCCGTTTCCCCGGCACAGATGTTTCTGATAAAGTGCAGTTCTACCTTGCTTCAAGCTACTTCTACCAGAAGGAATATATACTTGCAGCCTATGAGTTTGAAAGCTTTAACAAAAATTACCAGTTAAGCCCGCTGTACCCCGAAGCAAGGTTTATGCTTGCCAATACTTATTACGAGCTTTCACCCAAATACTCGCTTGACCAGCAGTTCACCAAAGAGGCATTAACACAGTACCTTTCTTTTATTGAAAGCTACCCTGAAGATAAAAATGTATCCGAAGCTGAAAAAAGAATTAAAGAGCTTCGCAATAAGCTTGCCTACAAAGATTACTGGACAGCAGAGCTTTATATGAAAACCAGCAATTATAAGGCAGCATCCATTTACTTTCAGACGGTTTATGATGAGTATATAGATTCAGACTGGGCCGATGATGCAATGATAGGCCAGGCTGATGCTTACATCAACGGCAGGAAATATGAAGATGCAAAGCGCGTGCTGGATAAGTTCAACAAGCTTTTCCCCAACAGCAACTTAAAGAACAAAGCCAATTCATTACAGAACAGGATAAAGGACCTGCAGGCAGGCAAATAACTGATCATATATGAGCGAACTGAAACCAAAAACTATGAAGGAATCACAGGTAACAATGATAGAGCTTGTGCTTCCCAATGATACCAATATATTAAAGAACCTGCTTGGCGGAAGGCTGATGCACTGGATGGATATTGCTGCAGCAATGGCTGCATCACGGCATTGCCATAACGTGGCGGTAACCGCCGTGGTTGATGACCTCTCATTCCATGAGCCCATACGACTGGGCAATATTGTTTCGCTGAAAGCAAATGTTAACCGCGCATTCAATACCTCGATGGAAGTTGGAGTTAAGGTTGAAGTTGAAGATTTTAAGACCGGTGAGAAGAAACACTCCAACAGCGCTTACTTTACATTTGTAAGTGTGGATACTGATACCTACCAGAAGATGCCTGTCCCCCAGATAATACCTGAATCACCTGAAGAAAAAAAGTGGTTCAATGACGCGCTGCTTCGCAGGGAACAAAGGCTGAACCAAAAACACGGCATTATACACAAATAATAAATATATTAATGCCCGAAATTATACCCGATCAGAAAATGAAGCTGCAGGCAGTTAACCTTACAAGAAAATTCGATAGAAAACCTATATTTGAAAATGTAAATTTCGAGCTTACATCAGGCAGTGCAACTGCCATTACCGGACGCAACGGCTCAGGTAAATCAACCCTCATTAAAATAATAGCGAATATATTAATGCAGTCCTCCGGCGAGCTGAATCTTTTCAGCGGAACCGACAAGATTAAAAAAGAAAATATTTATAAATACATCGGATTTGTATCGCCTTATCTTAACCTGTATGATGAGTTCACCGGGTACGAAAACCTGAAGATAATTTCAGATATCCGCGGCTGGGGCCATGAAAATATTGAAGAGGCACTCAAAAGAGTAGGGTTATTCCACAGGAAAAATGACCTGCTGAAAATTTATTCATCGGGAATGAAACAGCGCCTCAAAATTGCATTCGCAATTCTGCACAAGCCGCAGGTTCTGCTGCTTGATGAACCGACAAGTAATCTCGATCTCGAAGGAATTTCAGTGGTAGATGATATTTCAAATGAATATAAAAAAGAGCGTATACTAATAATTGCAACCAATGATGCCCACGAACGCTCATTATGCAATAACGAAATAAACCTGAATGAGATGAAACAAAGCTAGAATAGAACACTGATGACACTGATAACGCAGATTTTAACGGATAAAATATAATCAAATGAAATTAACAAATTACCATAATTGTATCAGTGTAGATCAGTACAATCCGTCAAATCCGTGTTCCAAAAAATAAATATTTAAGAATTCTAAGAATGAGAAGAATACTAAATTTATTGTTTAACAAGAATGATCTATACAAACTTACTGCATAAAGAGATAACCGATAAGATTCTTAATTGCTTTTATACAGTATATAATGAATTAGGTTATGGTTTCCTTGAAAAAGTATATGAAAATGCGATGAATATTGAGCTCATTGAACAAGGAATTATTAATGAAAAACAGAAACCAATCAGCGTATTTTATAAAGGTCATTGCGTAGGCGAATATTTTGCCGATATTATGGCTGATAAAAAAATAATAATTGAATTAAAAGCTAATGAAACTATTTCTTCAGCAAACGAACTGCAGCTGCTCAATTATCTGAAAGCAACTGATGCAGAAGTAGGTTTGCTTTTAAACTTTGGCAAAAAACCTGAATTCAAAAGAAAGATTTTTACAAATGATAAAAAGAAGTTATCAGTGAAACCTGTATAATTGGTTAATTCCTTATTGAGGAAATAGAACACCGATGGCACTGATAACACAGATTACAACGGATAAAAATATAATAAAATGAAATTAATAAATTACCATAATTCAATCAGTGTACATCAGTACAATCCGTCAAATCCGTGTTCAATTAAAAAAGAGCAAAAGATAAAAAATGTTTAAGCAGGCACTGGCAATATGTAAAAAAGATTTTAACAGCGAAATACGCACCCGCTATGCCGTTAATGCGCTTCTTATGTTCATAATAGTTGTTATTTCGGTGATAAAATTTTCGCTCGGCGAAGATAAGCTTTCAGCCGAAATGAACTCAGGGCTCTTGTGGATAATTATTTTCTTTGCAACATCCAACGGACTCTCAAGGGTCTTCGTATCAGAAGAAGAACGCGGAACCTCGCTTGTCCTTAAGCTCAGCTCTGATGCCAAAGCCGTTTTCCTGGGAAAGCTTATTTTCAATACTATACTTACAATCCTGATAAATTTCTTCATAATATTTTTATATATAATTATCACCGGGCTTGATATTCGTGATCTAGGTTTATTTTCACTTACAATAGGGCTCGGCACCCTGGGACTTTCTGCAGTAATGACAATAATCGCAGCGCTGATCTCCAAGGCCAGCTCCAAGGGTACTCTGTACCCGGTGCTTTCTTTCCCGCTGCTGCTGCCGCTTTTGCTGGCATCCATTAGCGCAACAACTCTTTCAATAGAAGGCGCGCCGTTTGGAGCGATTGCTGGTGAGATACAGATGACTGTATCTTACACAATTGTAGTAATAACAGCTTCATTTCTTCTGTTTGAGCTTGTTTGGAACGACTGATAAGCTTAATTTTCTGAATTATAAAGTAAGAGTTATGTTTCCTTTAAATCCCTGCAAAATTTAACTGCCTGATTTTTAAAGAAGAGCTACAAGAATAACAAACACACTGAATATCAAACAGTGTAAAAATTTTTACACCCTGTAATTGGCAATATTAACTTGATATATCTATAAAAAAATTTTAGATTGAATTAACAAAATAACTGGAGAGCAGCGATTGGGCTATTTTGACGATATAGAATTCGAAGAAGGTTCTAAAAAGAAAAATCTCGATAAAGAAGAATTAATTGAAGCTTTACTCAGCAGGCGTGAGCGTATTATGCCTGATCTGGATATTGATTCAATCGATGATATCGTTAATTATCTGCTTGAAAAAAACCTTCACACAAAAGCAATTTCATGCCTCAATACACTATTAGATTACTTTCCGTATTCAAATGAAATATGGCAGCGGAAAGCTATTATTTACGACCACAAAGGCGACTATAAAACCGCGCTTGAGTGCTTCGATAAAGCCATAAATCTCAATCCAAACGATGAAGAAGCGCTTATCAATAAGGGAATAACCCTCGATAATTCGGGTATGTTCACTGAATCCATAGAGTGTTTCGATACTGTTCTGAATTTTGCGCCCAATAATATAGATGCCCTGTTCAATAAAGGACTTATACTTGAAAAATGCGACCGCTTCGAAGAAGCTATTGCATGCTTTAAAAAGATAATTGAACTTGATCCTGAGCATAAGGATTCATATTATGAAATGGGTTACTGCTATGATTATCTCGACAGGCTTGTTGATTCCCTGGAAGCTTACGAAAAACACATAGGCATCGTGCCATTCAACTATAACGCATGGTATAACAAGGGCGTTGTGCAAAGCAGAATGGGAAGCTACTATTACGCCATCGAAAGCTATGAAATGGCGCTTTCAGTAAACCCGAAGTTCGCTTCAGCATGGTATAACAAGGGCAATGCTTACGCCAGCCTTGGTATATTGACCCGCGCTATCGAAGATTATAAAACAGCGCTTTCCATCAACAGGAAAGATGTATATGCTCTATATAACCTGGCAAGCGCGTATGAGCAGACCGGCGATAACAAAAGCGCAATTGAATATTTCTCCAAGGCTGTTGCAATAGAGCCAGGTCATTATGAATCATACTTCGGCAGGGGTAACTGCTACTACCAGATAGAGGATTTTAACAAGGCGTTAAGGGATTATGATAAAGCTGTTGAGCTTTTCAGGGAAAATCCTGAGCTTTGGTATGCCAAAGCGGATGCTGAATATAATCTTGGCAGGCTTGATGAATCAATAATCAGCTATAATACTGTTTTAGCCTTAAGCCCTGATAACCACCAGGCTTCGCTTGATCTTGCCAATACATATATTGATGTTGAAGAATATGAAGCAGCCGATAAACTGCTGTGTAATTTAATTGAAGGCAAACCCGCTTGGGCAGAGCCGTATTATGCCAAGGCGAAGCTGTTTTTCCTCCAGGCTGAAGTTGAGCTGGGAATAAAGTATATAGAAATGGCGTTCACTATAAATCCTGATGAAAGATTTGAATTCAATTTTGAAAGGGACTGGGAACGTGTTCTTCAGTTTTTGATATCAAGGGATAATTAAAATATACACTTTTTTTGCGGGCGAAGGCGCTTGTCTGCCTTTGGCATGAAAGCAATCTCATAAAAAATACAGATAATTCCTGAATAAAAAATCCGGTAACCCTTGTTGCAGCAAACTACTCCTTTATAACAACATCAAGAACTTTTTTATCTTTTATCTGAAGCAGCCGTTTGCTCTTAAGTCTGCGCACAATATCATAATTATGGGTCGCTATAAAAACAGCAGTGCCTTTATAATTAATGTTCAGCAGCAATTTTATTATTTCAAATGAAACGAAGGGGTCTAAATTGCCGGTAGGTTCATCAGCTATCAGTATATACGGCTCATTTACAATTGCGCGTGCAATTGATACTCTTTGCTGCTCGCCGCCTGAGAGCTCATACGGCATTTTTTTGTATGACTCAAATACGCCTACTTCGCTGAGCACATTAAACACCTTCTTTTTTATTACATCAGGCTTAACCCCGCTTAAGTAAAGCGGCAATGCAACATTTTCAAATACATCCCTGTCATTTAGCAGTTTGTAATCCTGAAACACAAATCCTATCTTTCTGCGAAGCACTGGAATTTCAGGCTTTTTAATATGTTTTGAATTGAACCCGTAAACCACAACTTCGCCTGCAGAAGGGAAAAGCTCCATATTTATCATTCTTAAAAGCGAAGTTTTGCCCGTACCGCTTTCCCCTATCAGGAAAACGAACTCCCCTTTTTCGATCGTAAAGCTTACATCACTGAACAGCTCTTTGGATGGATATGAAAATGAAATGTTATTAAAATTTATCAAGCTTAAGTTATTTTCCGGTTTTAGTTATTTTGCTCTGTTCCTGCTGATCTTATCAGCCCATTTTATGGCTTCTACAAGGCTTTCTTCACCTGCAATTCCCCTGCCTGCGATATCAAAAGCAGTGCCGTGGTCAGGCGATGTTCTTACAAATGGCAATCCTGCCGTAAAATTAGTGCCCTTGTGTCCCGCCAGCATTTTAAAAGGGATAAATCCCTGGTCATGATACATTGCTAAGGTCATTTCAAAGTTACGGTATTTTTTCGAAGCAAAAAATGCATCTGGTGAATACGGCCCGCTTGATTTTACCTGTGATCTTTTATTCTTAAAGTTAAATTCTTTTATAGCAGGAATTATTATCTTCTGTTCTTCATTACCGATCTGCCCGTTATCGCCTGCATGCGGATTCAATCCAAGAACAGCTATCTCTGGTCTTTTATAACCAAGATCATTTACCAGTACGTCATAACATATTTTTAACTTAGCGGTGATCCGTTTTTTTGTTATAAGCTTCGGTATATCTTTTACAGGCGGGTGCGTTGTTACAAAAGCCATGTTCAGAATATCAGAAAGCATTACCATGCATGAATCCTTGCTGCCGCTTAGCGCAGTAAGCATTTCTGTGTGGCCATCAAACCTGAAGCCGCCTGAATTAAGCGACCTCTTGTTTATTGGCGCGGTAACTATCGCGTCATATTCGCCCTCGAGGCAAAGCTCAATTGCAGTTTTAATTACCAGTCCTGAAATAAAACCCGCTTCAGCCGAAATAACTCCGGGTGTTATTGCGAATTTACCGGTTTCTAAGGGAATAATATTAAAATTATCTGCATTCAGCTTATATTTAAAAAGCCTGCTGTAATATGTTAAAACTTCAACGGGTGAAATCACCGTCAGATCATATTTTTTTGTAATTTCCCTGTTCTTAAGGGTTTTCAGAATTATTTCAGGGCCAATTCCGTTGGGATCGCCTATTGTTATTAATAATCTGGGTTTCATCTGCCAAATATAATTTTTATACGGTGCATTTACAATATATATATTACTTAATTTTATATTTTTAAATAATTTATTATTCTTGTAACAAGTTAATTAATTATACAATGGAAACCTTCAGGAATTCACTTTTACAAAAATTTTATTTATTAACTGCTCTCTGTTTAACCTCATCCGTTTTTTTATCATCATCTTCCCGGTCTCAGGATATCGTTTCAGAATATAAAGAGCCTCAAGTCATTGAAGGAAGTAATCTGACCATATATGCAGATCCGGATATCATGTATGGCAACAGGTATGATTCAAGATCAACAAATCAGTTTGGATATTTTATAGGTGCCCGGGCTTATTATACAAAATGGAAATTCACTAACAGAATTGATTACTCTTTAAGCTCAAGTGTTCACTTGGATATGTCAAAATACCCTGATTCAGATCGTGATAACTTTTATTCTTCAAGCAGTTTTGGTTTAAAAGGTGCTTTAAGTTATTATCTTATAAAAGATAAATTATTTATCGGCGGTTATAACCGGTTTTCAGCGGGATTTCACAATTATCAAAGCAGCATGTTTCAAAACAGGTTTTATCCTTTTATAGGTTACGGAAAGCTTACTGATGCTTTTATAATAAATGAAACATCGAACTTTGAAAGTGTACTACTGAAAGAGAAATACATTAGTAAACCGTTTGATATTAAGACCCGTGATTTATTGAATCTGTTGCTTGACCAAAGAAACAGCAGTGTTTTCGGAAGCCTGTATAAAGATGATGCCGATATTGAGTTCTTTACAAAGCTGGAAAAGATACTGCTTGAAAAAGGAATAATAAGCAAACCCCTTAACGCACGCACTACCATGAAACTGTACCAAACATTGACTAACAGCTCGTTTATACTTTTCCCGCTTTTCAAAGGCTTTCAGTTCCAGGCAGAGCTTGGTTATATCACCAATAATTATGAAGCTGATACTGTACGTGATCCTGTAACATTATCACTTAATTCAGTTTACGGTAAGCCTTTGGGGATACATACAAGCCTTCTTTTCTACGGACATTTTGTTTTTCCGGTAAACAAAAATTCAAATACTGATTATTATGAGCCTAATATGCACTCGCCCGTTTTGTTAAGAGCAGAGTATCAGCTAATTAGAAATTACAACGAGATCAATCCTGATTTTATATATATTAAAAACGGATTGTTTGATTATAAAGCAAATGCAGGAATAAAGATCTTTCATTACTTTAATCCTTTTACGGGGATCAGCGGGTGGTTTGAAGGTTACATAGAAAAAAATAAAGTAAGCTCTCTGCCCTTAGGGTATAATATTTATACCGGGGGTGAATTGCTGCTGAATGTGCTGAATAAGTTCAGGATCAGCTCGGGAGTTCATATTTTTAAAGAAACGGGTAACGGGTTCATGGTTCATTTAAGGAATAGCTTAACTTATTATATTTTCTAAAAAACCTAAAACGTTTTATTAAGTATTGGAATATTTTAAATTGAAATAATTCCTTGCTGCTTCAATCCTGCGTTTTATTGATGGATGCGAATAGGTCCAGAATTCTACCAGCTTATTGGGCTCATCATTTGCGAGATTCTGCTCTGCAAGCTTTTTCATGGTGCTCTCAAGCGCATCGGGATCCCGGGTAGTATCAATTGCGTACCTGTCAGCTTCAAACTCAAACTTACGTGAAATTCCAGCGCTTAGCGGCGAAGTAAAGAAGCTGTAAATTGCCGCTATCAAAGCAAGCAGCGGAAGCGCGCCTATTTCCCACGGGTGCGTGAACCCGAATACCGGCAGCAGCCGTATATATACCTGTGACATAAGGAATAGACCTGCAAAAGTGCCGAATACTGATATCAGAATATTTTTTACAATATGTCCGCGTTTGTAATGACCCAGCTCGTGTGCAAAAACAGTTTCAATTTCTTTTTCTGTGAATGTTTCAAGCAGTGTATCGCCCAGTATTATCCTTTTAGTTCTGCCCAGTCCCGTAAAAGCAGCATTGGCTTTTTTTGTGGTTTTGCTCATGTTGAACTTATATATTCCGCTGACTTTAAATCCCGCTTTATTACACATATCCATAAGCCTGGTTTTCAATTCTTCATTATCTATCGGTGTGAACTTATAGAACAAAGGAAATATAAGCACCGGTGCAATTTGCGCAAGGAGTATAGAATAAACCCAAACAATGCATGCGAGATACAGCCACCAAAGCTCATAACTTGAAATAAGCCAGTAGAACAAAAACGCAATTGGTGCCGCAATAATACTTCCCACAAGCGCAGCTTTCAGCTTTTCGGCGATCCACTTGCCGAAAGTCAGATTTGAAAGCCCGAATTTATGTTCAAGCCTGTAGCCGAAAGCATAATCTACCGGGAAAGATATTATTGAGCTTACCAGTCCTATAATTAAACCGTAAATTACGAGCGCAATATACGGATTTGAAGTATAACCATAAGCAAAAAGCTCAAGCTTTTTGCTGTACCCTAACCAAAGAAAAAGTATAAGCAGAATAAAGGATATTACTGATTCCGTTATATTAACAATGAGCTTAATTTTCTCATATTTCTTCGCCTGAATTTTACGGTTTTCATCCATATAATACAAAATTATGATTAAAAATCCGGAGTTTAAACAGATAAAGTTATACAGCTGTAGTAAAAACACAGCAAACCATATCAATCGCAGCCGAACCACTGTCAAAGCCAGTTCTGCGACTTTTAGGGTTCGAACTTAAGAATCTGCAAAGTCTCTCCGAAGGTGGGCTCTGTGTTACAAGGTTTCCCCTCATTCCCAAACTCCGGTTTGGGAGTGTTTGTGTCTCCGCAAGCTTTTGTAGCCGAACCCTTTTAGGGTTCGTGCTTGAATCACGGCTTATCTTAAGAAAGCCTAAGTGTTCCCAATAACATTACATACTGATAAGCCACGAAGTGGCGAAAAATTCAAGCGAAGGGCGAAGCCCATCGAACGAATGAACTTATATATCATAAGCCCTGAAAGTCGCAATAAAAAATGCCCGGTAAAGACCTTACCGGACACTTAATTAGCTGCCTAAAATTAAGTCGCTATTTCTCCACTTCGCTATTTTAATAACACCATTTTCTTCGTATCTGTAAATCCATCAGTTTCAATTTGATAAAAATACATTCCGCTTGCAAGATTCGAACCGTCAAATTTAACTTCATAACCTCCGGCTTTTTTGTATTCATTTATACTGAATACTTCCCTGCCCAACAAGTCATATACCTTAATAGTTATTTCTGCGTCTTTCGGTATTTCGTACTTAATAGTTGTAGTCGGATTAAATGGATTTGGGAAATTTTGATTTAAAGCAAATTTTTCCGGTAAATTTTGATTGTTGCCGGCAATTCCAATAGGGGGAAATGCTGATGTATTCAGATTACTATCGGTTCTCACGGCATAAAGATCATATCTGTGGCTGCTCCAATTTGAAAAGTAATCGAATGTTCCGGCAAATAATATATCTCTGTTTGGCAAAGGTAATATTGATGAGAAAATTGCATAGCTATAACTTGGAAAGTAAACCTGCTCTCTAAGTAAATTGAAATTTGAATCTATCAATTGAGCTTTAGCATAAGTATACAAAGTAGATGAAGAGTCAACCCTTTTAGTTAACACAATTTTATTCGTGTTTAATGCTGACATATCATCAAAAAATTCTTTACTGGTTCCGTATGGTATCCAAATTTTTGTTTGCAATAAATTTCCAGAAGTATCAATCTTAAGTATAAAAGTTTTTTCATCTATATTTATATCAGTATTACCACCGATTAAATATGTATTTTTAAAATGACATATTTTCTGTCCAGAATTTCTATTGTTACTTGCAATATAATTTTTTTCCCACACCAAATTACCATCGTAGTCTAACTTTACTACATAGATTTTTGTAGTATCGGGATCTTGGTTATAGCCCGTAAAAACAAATCCAGTTTGATTAGATTCTATTACAGAGTAAAAACCTTTGGTAGAAGATCCAGCGAAAATTTTCTGCCAAATAAAATTCCCGACCGAGTCTATTCTTACAGCAAATGCCTTCAAGCCTGAATTTCCACATAAAATAAAACCATTATCATAAATTCTTTTCATGTCCCAACATAAAAAACCAACCGGTAACATTTTATTCCATAGAATATTACCCGCACTATTAATCTTTACAACACTTAAAGAATCTCCTAAATTTGCTAACACACAACTGCTATCACTTGAAAGTGCTGCAGTATATAGTCCTCCCGTAATTTTACGGCTCCAAAGTGTGTCACCTTGTTGATCTATTTTTATAACATATGAGTAAGAAGTAATAATATTATCTACATAACCACAAAAGTAAAAACAATTACCCGGTGCTGGTAATATTTTATATCCAAAATCGTTTTGGTAAACATGATATGTTCTTTGCCATGTAATACTTTGGCTGATCAAACTATGGCAAAAGATTAAACTAAATACTAAAAAAGCTATAAATTTTAGTTTAAGTGTAAGTATTTGTTGATATTGAGGATTTTTATTCATAAAATTAAAATAAGTTTTTCCGCCTTAGAAACAAGGTTTCTAAAATGATAACATCATTTTATCAACAGGATTCTAATATTGTTAGCTTAAAATAATGCACTTTTTAGCCTTTTGCAACATTAAAGCAAAATGTTATTATTATACAAAATTATTAAAATAAGTTTATTTGCGGAAAATAAGCATCAAGGCTCGGGTTTTTATAAGTTACTACGCTTAGTTATGGGTTTCATTACAAAGATATTACATCATATAAGGCAATACAATGATTCAGGTCATTAAAACCTCTATTCCATTATACTTTCAACAATCAAAAAAGAGATTAAATATTCCCTTGTATATGCTATTATCATATATTATAATAGCTAATATATGTATAATACATATATATCAAACTTTAAACTCCTTTATAATGAATAAATATTACCGGTATATTTTCTCACTTAGCATTTTCATAATGAGAAAGTTAACATTATGTAATTTCGAACTTTTCTCATTATGAATAATTCATTTTGAAACTGTGTCAAAATGAATTTATTCATCTTGAAAAAGTTTCACTTTCGAATAATAAGCTGTTTTCGCAATAAATGCTTCCAAACTCCGCAAAAAAAAATATTCAAATAATTAATAAAAATGAAACTGCAAAAAAGCTTATTTATATTCATTTTTCGTTCATATTAAATTGCCTATATTTGTGATAATTAAATATAAATTTCAACTGATGAGAGCAAAAACTTTTAAAATAGCCGTAAAAGTACTGTTTTTGGCGTTTTTCAGCATATTTCTGGCTGCATGCAGCAAAAATCCTGAGGTTATTTACATCAATGGTAAGATTTATACACTCGATAAGAACAACACAATTGTTGAGGCAATAGCTGTTCACGATGGCAGGATACTTGCCTCGGGGAAATCAGGTGAGCTTACCGAAAAGTATAAGGACGCAAAGGTTATAGATCTGAAAGGCAAAACAGTTGTGCCGGGCTTTATTGATGCAGAGGCGAACTTAATGGAGTTTTCAAAGCAGCTAAGCCTGCTTGATCTGCGCAACGCCAGATCAGTTGAAGAGATACTGAATATTGTACGCGAACGCGTTAAAACCTCAAAGCCCGATGAATGGATAGGCGGCTTCGGGTGGGATGAGCTGAAGCTTCCTGAAAAAGATCTTGAAAGGCTTAACCACTCACTGCTTGATGGTGTATCCATGCAGCATAATATTTACCTGGTGAATGCGCTTGGCAACACAACCTGGGTTAACAAAAAAGTTCTTGATGCCGCAAAAGTAACCAAAGATACCCCTGACCCCGAGAACGGAGCCATTGGCTTTGATGAAAGCAATAATACCAACGGCCTTTTTTATGAAGCGGCTCAGGAAATAGTTATAAACATACTCCCCCAGCCTTCAGAGCAGGAAGTGATGTCTAACATAACACGCGGTATCAATGAACTCTTTAAATACGGTATCACAGAAATAAACGACGCAAATATAACCGAGCAGGGCTTAAGCGTTTATAAAAAAATGGTGGATGATAATAAGTTCCCGATTAGGCTTTACGCAATGATACCCGGCAAAGGTCCCCTGTTTGAAAAATACATTTCAAGCGGTCCCGAAAACTATAAAGACAGGATAAACGTTAAGTGCGTTAGCCTTGAATATGACGGCTATTTTGAAACACAGGATGCCGCAATGAATGATGATTACAATGAAGAACCTAAACGAATGACCCCCTTTAATGATGAGTTCGATATAAAGGAAATGACCAAAAAAGCCAATGAAAAGGATTTCCAGGTTTCAGTTAAAACAGTTGGTGATAGAGCCTTAACACAGACATTGAACGCAATTGAATCTGTTAACAAAGAAGTTAAGCCAAAAGCAGGCAGAACAAGGCTTGAGTATCTTGAGTTTGTTAACCAGCAGGACCTCCAGAGGATAAAACAAATGGAAATTATTCCAAGCGTAAGACCTGAAGTAACACTTGCTGATAAGCTGCTTATAAATGAGCTGATAAAACCTGATAATGTCCAGAACCTGGGCTTATGGAACAGCTTATTCAAGCAGAATAATGTTATTATCTCGGGAACCGACTTCCCTTATCACACAATTAACCCGCTGATAGTAATGTATTACTTATCCACAGGGCTCTCGGCAGATACTGCCGCAAACAGGCTAACCAATAATACAGCCCAGAAACTAAGCGTGCTTGACGCGCTGAAATCATTCACAGTGTATTCTGCTTTCGCCTCGTTTGCAGAAGATGTTAAGGGTACGCTTGAAAAAGATAAGTTCGCTGATATGGTAGTACTTTCCGAAGATATAGTTTCATCTGACCCGGCAGTTCTGTTAAAAACAAAAATATTAATGACAATTGTACGCGGTGAAGTAGTATATGAAAACAAAAGCCCGGGAGCTTATTTATTTCAATGAGTACTGCCGTTAAGACCTGGAGGATCCTTGATATCCTGAAAGTAACTGAAGCAGCATTTGCCGAAAAAGGCATAAAAAACCCGAGGCTTAACGCAGAGCTGCTTCTTGCAGAAACCACCGGCGAAAGCCGCTTCAGCCTTTACCTGAACTTCGAAAAACCCTTAACTGAAAGTGAAGTATCCGATTACAGGGAAAAAGTTAAAAGGAGGCTCAAACATGAGCCTCTTCAGTATATACTTGGCAAAGCCGGATTTTACGGTATGGATCTCATGGTCAACCCCTCTGTCTTGATACCAAGACAGGAAACTGAAATACTGGTGGAAAAAGTACTTGAGTATATTAAGGGCAGTAACACTGCCCGGCCAAAGATACTGGAGATCGGCACAGGCTCAGGCTGTATTTCCGCAGCAGTTGCCGCAAATTGTGAGTGTTCAGTTACTGCAATTGATATCAGCGCTGAAGCAGTTGAATTAGCAAAAGAAAACGCAGCCCTGAACAATTTAAACGGTAAAGTTCAGTTCATAACCCGTGATTTTTTTGATCCCGGCTTAACATTTGAAGGCTATGATATTATTGTTTCTAACCCGCCGTATATTTCAGCGGCAGATGTGCCGGGACTGAATGAAGAAGTGAACGCTTATGAGCCTTATATTGCCCTCACAGATAGCGGCGACGGGCTTTCATTTTATAAAAGAATATTTGAGCTCTATAACGGCTCAATAAATAAACCGGCAGTTTTTCTTGAAATTGGCGACGGTAAAAAAGAGAGCATAGTGAAGCTTTTGAGTGAAAGTAATATAAGTGAATACAATATTCACCGGGACTTGATTAAATTACCGCGGGTACTGGAAATTAACAACAAAGCAAAACAATGATTGCATTAATACAAAGAGTTGCAGAATGTAACGTTACGGTAAAATCAGAAATAATTTCAAGTATGCGCGGGGGGCTGCTTGTTTTGCTTGGCGTAAAACAGGATGACACCGAACAGGACGCCGAGTACCTGGCGGCAAAAACCGTAAACCTGCGGATCTTTCAGGATGAAAATGAAAAGATGAACTTATCACTGCTTGAAACCGGACTTGATATGACCATAGTTTCGCAGTTTACTCTGCATGCCGATACACGGCACGGTAACCGCCCAAGCTTTACTGATGCTGCAGAGCCCAAGAAGGCAAATGAGCTGTATGAGTATTTCATCCGTGAAGTGAAGAACCTGATTGGGTTCGATAAAGTACATACCGGTGAGTTCGGCGCGATGATGAAGGTAAAGCTTGTAAATGAGGGTCCCGTAACAATATCCTTAAGAAGTAAAAATGACTACTAAGAAAAGAGCTGATAATATACTGATCATCGGGTTCGGGAAGCTGGGCTCGCACCTTTACCATGAATTAAAACACACGGGTAAATTCGGGAATATTGCAGCAATTAAAAGCCGCAGCATAAAGGATGAAATGTTTAAAAAGCTTGCTGAAAAAAGTACCCTTATTTTAATTTGTGTACAGGATTCAAAAATAGAGCAGGTAGTACAAAAGCTGCTGCGCGCAAAAGCTGACCTGAAGAATAAGTTTATATATCATACTTCAGGAGCTTTAACTAGTGATGCACTTTCAGCTCTTGCGGCAAAAGGCGCTGTGACGGGTTCATTCCACCCTGTTCAAAGCTTCGCTTCAAAGGTATCTGCAAAAGCAGGCAGCTTTAATGGTATATACATTGCCGCCGAAGGCAGCAGCAAAGCAGTTCAGAAAATGAATGGTTTGGCAAAATCACTCGGTGCAATTCCATTTAAAATAGAAAAAAAGAACAAAGTGTATCATCATATATGCTGCGTTATGTCCTCTAACTTTTTAACGGTTCTAAACAGCAAAATAGAGCAGACCGGGCTTAAAAAGATACAAATAAATGGGTTTAATAATCGCACTTTTTTCAACATATATATGCCTCTGGCATTACAAACATTAAAAAATGTTGCTGCATCAGGACCTGCTGCAGCGTTGACCGGACCTATAGAGCGCAATGATCTATCCACAATAAAAGCTCATCTTGATGCGCTGAAAAAAAGCGATAAAGACCTGTTAACATATTATATTTTAATGGGAATTGAAACGGTCAAACTGGCGTTAAAAAAGAAAAGCATAAGGAAATCTGATGCAGACAATATATATAAATTATTTTCCAAATATATTATTAAACAATAGTTTATATTGAAAACCCAATATCTTAAACTCATCTTACCTGTTTTACTGATAGTAATAACAGCCGGAATTAACTCTCAAAGCCTTTTAAAGGAAAGATCTGCTATTAACAGCATGCTTGGTACAGCATCTTATAAAAAGAGTAATTCAGTTTCATTTGCTGATTCGCTGAACAAGAACTTAATTACAAAAAGATCCATCAGCGCATTGTTCATAGGTTTTGGCGGCGGAATTGCGATACCGGTTTCAAAATTCTCTGAAACTGCTAATCCAACATTCGGTATTTTAGGCAGAATGGAATTTTCATCAACGGGTATCTTCCCGTTTGTAATAGGCGGTGAAGTAAACTACTATTCATACAATTCCCCGGATGAATTCCGCGCAGTTAATATTTTAAGCAGTTACAGAACAAAAATTCTTTCATTCGGCCTTAATATTGATTACTCTTTATCAAAATTATTCAGGTCTTCATTTACAATGCCGTTCTTAACAGTTGATGTAAAGAGCAATAATATAAAAAGGGATTTTGATGAAAACCGTTCATTCGAAGGGCTGGCGCTTAATGAATCAAAGGTAAGTGTTGGCGCAGGCGTTGGCTTTACCCTGTTCATACTGGATTTTTCAGTGAAGTATAATTACATGAAAGATAACTCGTTTGTTTCGGTTACTACAAAAACAAAGATACCTATAATCAGATTTTAGACAGAGATAATTTAAATGGACCTGAAGTCATATGCCGAAAATATATATATAATCCCCATACTGATCTTTTCTGTAGTAATACATGAAATGGCTCACGCATGGGTAGCGCTTAAATGCGGTGATACCACCGCAAAAGATCTTGGCAGAATAACGCTGAATCCGATACCGCATATAGATCTTTTCGGTTCGATAATTATTCCCTTATTTTCAATATTAGCAACCGGAAGGGTTTTTATAGCATGGGCAAAGCCCGTACCCATCGATCCCAGGAATTTCAGGAATTTCAAACGGGATGATACACTGGTAACAATTGCGGGACCGATAAGCAACCTGCTGATAGCTTTTTTATGTGTGGTTTTTACAGTGGCTCTTTATTATATAATTTCGGCAGCTAATCCTGCTGAGGGTTCCTTCTTCTTTGAATTTTTGAATTACATGCTGAAGATGTTTTATGCGGGTATAATACTGAATGTTTCGCTTGCTGTATTTAACATGATACCTATTCCGCCGCTTGACGGTTCTCACGTACTGGCTAACATCCTTCCCGATGAGCTGGCAATGCGCTACCGCAGTATCGGCTTTATGGGAATTTTCATAATACTGGCTTTGTTTAATTTTGTACCGGGATTCTCCCAGGTATTTATATCAATAATAACATTTGTGGCAAGGCCATATCTTAACTTAGTTGATCTTTTTATAAGATGAAAAATAAATATGAAATATCAGAAACGGAAGAAATTGCTCTTCTGAAAGATTATTACCCTGAGAGGCCGCTTTCAGAAAAGGAAGCCGGCGAATTAAACCAGAGTGTTGAGAAAAAGATCGCTTCCAGCAAAAAAAGTATCTTTAAGATCTTAAGCCATCTTAAGGCTTTAAAAAGATATATGCTTGACCATGATGTAAAGTGGTACAGAAAATCTGTGGTGGTTGCTGCGCTGCTGTATTTTATAACGCCGGTTGACGCGATGCCTGATTTTGCTCCGCTGCTTGGTTACCTTGATGATATCGGGGTTATAGGGTGGACTATCAAATTTCTTGGTGATGAGATAAATTCGTATTACGAATAAGTTCAGATCTTTTGGTTTTTCCATACCACTTTTCTGCCCATAACAACCAGCAAAGAAGTGATAATTACATAAACAGCAAAATAAAATTCAAACAGCGGCATAAAGATATAAACCTTAAACATCCTGAATTCCTTAATTGCCGGGAAAAGAAAAATACTATCAAAAATTAACTTCACCCCTATGAAAAACAGCCAGCTGCTAAGCGGCAGAAATGCCCAGCCGCCTAAAATCACAGCACCGCACAGCCATGAAAGCACCCCGATAACTATTCCCAAGTTGAATTCACCCATGCCGCCGAGTGCCCAGCGTTTTTTCTGCCTGAATAATGTCGTTAAATCACCGCATGGCAGTGTCACATTTTTAGTTTCATCATCAACCGGGAAAACAGTTCTTTTATAAGATGAATCCTTGTGAATTTTCTGCAGCAGCAGGAAATCTTCAGTAATAGAAAATCTGATTTTTTCATATCCGCCTATTTCATCGTATGCTTCCCTGCGGTAAGACATATTGTTACCTACACAGCTGATAGGAATCCCGGCTCCATCACCCCCGGAAGCTACCGAGAGCAGGTAAAGCCAGTCAGCTGACTGCAGCGAAGAAAAAATGCCTTTGGGCTCTATTACAGAATAACCGGCAGCAACACCGGTTTTATCGTCATAATAATCCAGCATTCTTCTTAACCAGTTTGGATTTATTTCAATATCGGCATCCGTTGTAAAAATTACTTCACCGGTGGCGGATTTTAAAGCCTGTGCCAGAGCATTGGTTTTGCCTTTAAGCTTGGTATGGGTATGTTCTTCAGTGATTTCAAGATACTTAAGTGAAGGGTTATTTGCAGTATAGGAAAGCATAATTTCTTTCGTTCTGTCTGTTGAACGGTCATTAACAAGTATAGCTTCGGTCTTTCCGGCAGGGTAATTCAGCCGCAGCAGTGATTTTATACATTCTTCTATGCTTGCTTCTTCGTCTTTAGCGCAGATAATAATTGAAACCTTTGGCTCAAATGAAGATCGTGAAGCCTTGCGTGAATTTACAAGCAGCCCGATCAGCAAAATAAAATGCACCAGCAGGTAAACGCCAAGAATTATATTTACGATTAAATCCATAAAAAAAGTCCCGCAAAAAAATAAATTTGTTACGGGACTAACATTTAATTTAAAATTTATTCAAATTATTTTACTACAGCAATTTTAATCGAAGCAGTTTCACTGCAGCCGCCGCTGAGTTCCAGCACTGCAATATATATTCCGCTCTGGACCGTGGATATATCCCAGGGCACTTCATTATCAAGACCTTTATTGGTAGTGCCGGCAAGTGTTGTAACTAGCTCTCCGGCAAGATCCATTATCTTGATATTAACGGCTGAAACATCGCCGCCTAAATAATAACGAATATTTGTCGTTTTTCCGTATGCCGGGTTTGGCCAGTTATATACTTTATCAGAAGGCAGACACGGTAAGTTAGAAGTAACTGATGAGATACTGCCTGAACCATCATTGGTATGTGATGAGTTTCTCAGGAAGTTCTTCCACAATACTTTTGTATCATTATAAGCCCAGGGAGTTTTGTAGCCATAAAGATATCCGTCTTCTGAATATACCAGAATCCCAAAGTTCCCGTCAGAATTAATAATAGCCGGGGTTGAGCGGATCCTTCCGCCTGTTGTTATGGGAAATCCGTCAAGTACTTTACCGTTTATGCTGTAAGCGTAAACCCTTCCATCGCCTGTTCCGAAGATCACTTCGGCGATATTATCGCCGTTAAGATCAGCAACTGCAACACCGCTGGTGATAGAGCTTACGTTGGGAATACTATACGGAAAGTTATCAAGTACAACGCCGAATTTATTGATGACATATATTTTATTATCTGCAGTAAGAATAATTTCCTGCTGCCCGTCACCATTGATATCGCAAATGGTAGGGGTTGAGTTTACTGTCGTTATTCCAAGATTGTTCGATAGTACTGTATCACCGCCTTCAACAGCTTCCCTGGTGATCTTATTATCACTTGTTACAGTAACTTTAGTTGTATAAGCATCAATGATCTGCCCGAAATATATATAACCTGTTGAAAGAAACTTCCTGCTGTTATCTATAAAAGTGTAACTTCCCGGCAATGCACCGTTAAGACTGTATGCAAGTGAATTAATTTTTAAATTTGAAACAGAATCGAAACTATAAGTTAAGCTGTCAATAGAGAACTTAGCTACTTTCCCGTTTTGAGAACCAATGTAAATTTTGTTTAACGGGTTAGGCTGGCTAGGCGAGCTTAATGTCAAATTCGGTGTTGTTAAAACCGCACCGGCATCAAAACTCTGCACCAACGGTGCAGATGTTGCAGAATCAATCACAAAGCTTATAAGATTCAGCCTGCTGCCTGATACACCTGTCACGAATTTATTATTTCCGCCAATATTGTAATTAAGGAAGCCAACTGCAAACCCTGAAGCACTATCTTTCAAAAAGCCGTTAGGCATATCAACTCTGATCGGATTTCCGTTATCACGGAATCCAAAAAGGGTATCGTTTATATTCACAAATAACTCATCATAACTGTTACCGTTATAATCAAATCCAATTGGTTGAGAGTTACCTGAAGTATCAACACCTACATATCGCGGGAAGCCCGTGATATTAGCAACATTGCCGCAAACCTGATATGTAAAGGTCATTGTTGAGCCTATCTGGCTGAAGCCTGATAAACAAACCCTGGAATTAATATTGGAATAACTTTTAGAATTTGGGAAAGTTGTCTGGTTAAACTCATTCCTGTAAATATTTGATGGCCTGTAATGCTCGCCGTTATACCAGAAATCAACAAAGAAGCCGTCACTGATTATATCACCTATTGGAGTTGGTACAACAACCCCGATATCCTGGGAGCCTTTTGCTTCTTCAACATCAACACCGCGGTGATCAATATTTGTATTTATTGTATTACTTGTAATATTGGCATCTATTACATTTTCATCAATGTGCCATACAAGTATACCGCCCTGGTAATTTGCAGTGTCATTTTTTAGACCGGGAACGCTCCAGTCAAGTTCATCAACATCAGTAATGCTTCCTTTAAGCCTCCAAATATCTGAACTGTTAAAGCCATCAATATCTTTTGTAAAATTCATAGAATCCCGGACACCATTTTGATTTACGTAGTAAATAGTTTGTCCATTTCCATACGCATCACGGTTACGGTTTTCAACCAGGAAATATTCTTTACCGGAAATAAGTATCTTATATACCGATTCATTCCCGTTAACATCAAGTGTAGCTGCTTTGGTTGTATATGTGCCGCCGGTTCCCAAGACGATTGGATCAACCCAGCCCAGGTATTGTTTTTCCCATGCCGATGGTTCCGGTGGAAAAACGCCGAGATAACTGAAAATTGCCTGTCCATCCATTAGTCCAAATCTGCCAATTGCAGTTCTGCCTGTTTCTGTATCAAACAGGTCAGGGAGACCCAAATGGCTGCCGATGGTTGCGACAACAATACCGTTCATGCCAAGTTCTAAGAATACATCGCCGAAGGATGTATTAATTATACGGAACTCCTGCTCAGGGAGCATACATGAATTGGAAATTATCGTACCTTCATTAGTGTAGTAACCCTGTGTCGTATCTCCATAGATAGACCTTAATGTACCAAGCCCCATATATATTGAAGGGAGATCAAGCTCACCAACGAACAATCCCTGGGAAGCAAGATCAACATCTCTACCAACTCCAGCATGAAAAATAATAAATGCGGAATTGTTAGCGTTGATGCCTGAAAAATCTATTGTACTATCAGCCGAGCGCCATACATCGTAAAAGAATGTACCCATTCTGCCAAGGTTCTCTGTTCTGCGGGGTGAATATACTTCCATCTCATTTGGAAGGTTCCTTACGCTTGGAAGCAGAACGTAATTTATGACGAGCTTACCTTTAGAAGATTTATAATAATAATTCTTCAGGAATTCCAGCTTATGAATAAAATACAAACTGTCATGTGGCGGAGCATCAACTGAATCAGGGTAATTGCTTGATACATCAAACCTGCCGTCGCCGGTTGTCTGAGAGTTATTATCAGGCTTAAACTGAACCCTGATAGCATAAACATTCAGAGTTTCAGGCGCTGCAGAACGAAACAGAACATTAGTATAGTAATTTTCGTTTTTTGTCTGCGGGTGATAGTTAAGCGGATGGCTTAACCTCAGCTGCTTATCAGCAACCTTGCTGTTTAACAGGTTATTGGCCTGTGAATAAACAGGATCTGCTGTTAAAAATTTAACGGATACCAACAGCAAAATTGCTGTCAGTATCCGCAGTTTCATTAGCGAACTTAATATGATCATTTAATTATTTCTGGGGTTGTTCTTCAGTTTTCTTTTCTTCAGGCTTTTTTACTGTGGTTTCAGGCTGGC
Organism: Ignavibacteria bacterium; assembly: GCA_017303675.1. Taxonomy (NCBI): domain Bacteria; kingdom Pseudomonadati; phylum Ignavibacteriota; class Ignavibacteria; species Ignavibacteria bacterium. Next base: position 1,279,003 of record JAFLBX010000001.1, on the reverse strand, counting down.
CGAAATTCACAGAAAGTGTGAACCTTAAAGTGTTTGCAAGCGGGTGATTTTCTTCGATCGTGTTTATATAACTGAAATCAAATCCGTACATACTGTACCTTATGCTTGCGCCAAGTGTGATGAACTTTCTTTTACCTCTGTCAGGATCTTCATAAAAGAAGCCGCCTCTTAAACCAATAAGCTTCGGGTTACCGTACCAGTATTCAGCACCAACTGATGACTGGATTGATTTCATTACATTATCAATACCGCCGCCAAATGATGTGAATATTCCTTTATAAACAGGATCAGATTCGCCGTTCTCTCTTCTTTTTACAAGAAGCTTTGCAAAATCAGCGGTTAAAGTTAAGTTATTATATTCGCTCTGATATATATCATAAGCTAAACCTAATCTTAAATTTGTTGGAAGCGGATCAGCCTGGTCATTATCAACATAAGTTACTTTAGGACCAATGTTTGATAAGTTAATTCCAAGGCCAAATTTGTTATTCAGGAACTTCATTTTGGTTTTGGAAGGTCTCCATAACATTGAAAGATCAAAGCTGAGGTCATATGCAGTTCCTGTACCCTGTTCACCTGCAACTGGATCAACAGCAAGCTTACTGTAAATGAACCTTGTAACTACACCTACACCAAGATCTTTGGTAACTTTTGTACCGTAACCTACTGCAAGTGCGCCGTCAAAAGCCTGGTAATTCCCAATTTCATTTCCGAATTCATCTGTCTGAATAATTTTACCGATATTCAGATATGTTATACTTACTCCAAGAGTACCTTTTAATTTTTTCATGTAATATTTACCTGCCAGGTAATCATAAAAAAGATCTGAAAGGCCAAGACCCGGGAGCCATGGAGAATGTGTAATAGAAACCTGGGCGCCTTTCTGAAAACCAAGACCTGCCGGGTTCCAGAACATAGCTGAAGCATCATTTATCATACCTGTGCCGGTTTCACCCATACCTGCGTTAAGCGAGTTGGGTCCGATAAGCAAGAAAGGGACTGCTGATTCACCCTGCGCAAAAACTCTGCCTGATAGCACAACAAGCACTGCCAGCACGCACATTTTGATTTTAAACATTTAAAGATTCCTCCTGATATATATTATTATTAACTATTTCTACTTTAAAACCGCTAATTTTCCGGTATTTGTAACGGATAAACCATCAAAAGATTCTACAACAATCCTGTAAATATAAACACCATTTCCCAATGTTTCACCGTCCTGATCTTTCCCATCCCAATCGATCACTACAAATTTATCGGAAATATTGGGTTTTTCTATCTCTTTTATCAACCTTCCTGCAACTGTGTATACTTTAATTTTAACATTTATATCAGCAGGATAGTTGTGCTGGAATGTAAATGCTGTATTGCTGCTGAACGGATTAGGATAATTATATAAATTTGTGACCTGTAATGTTCCTGATGACGATACATCAAATTCTATAGTAGCTTCTGATGAATTATTATGGGTATCCCAGGCCTTAAGCTTCAGAGAATGTCTTCCGATAGTCAAATTAGCAAAATCGTATTCAATAGAACCTGATTTATAAGTAGTATCGCTGTTATAAAAATTAGTGAGGTCATATTTGTTATTCTCGTTTCCATCAAGAACGGCTTCGAGCTTATGACCAAGTGTACCGGTTGTATTAATTCCAGATTCATCAAAAAGATCAGCGATGAATTTAGAGTTTTCATTAATAACATCCCCGGTTCTGAAATTCCTGTTGTTCATGAACATACTTATTCTCGGACCAACAGAATCTACTTCAGCATTTGGATTAATACCGCCGACTATAAAGTTTCTGTTAATTCCGGCGCCATCAAACTGGTTATTATAGAAATAATTGATCAGTCTGCCAGCCTGGTTTTGGTAAGAAATATCTTTGGGAACAATAAACTCAGCAGTCCACTTACCGTTTTGTACATTTTTGGTACCTGAGTATATTATTCCGCCGTTTAATCTGAAATTCTGAATCAACGGCGGGTTGCAGTCTTCCTGAGTTGCGACATTGCGGTCAACATCATAAATTTTTAATACAAGCTTACCGTTGTAATCTGTCCAAACAGATGAATCCGGCTGAAGTACAGAACCGTAAATTTTTATCCTGCTTAGCGCTTTCATTGTATCACCTGCAAGGCCGCTGATACTATCAATATGTGACCTGAACCTCGGCATTTGTACTCTGATAGTAGGATCACACATCAATATATATTTTGCATCATTTTCAGAATACTGGATCTGGTTCTTGGTGTTAAATATTGCAGTGCCGAATCTTTTCTGTAAAAGCAAAGTATCTCTTGGCAAGTACAAATTGCTGAATACTACATAAAATAATGCAGCATTGCTGGATGCATAAACAGGTCTTGAAGCAGCCATTGTACCTATTGCACCTTTTCGGCTTGCCATCATAAAGAGCTCTCCAGCGCTTACATTCGAAGGATTATCAAACTTGCTCATATCACAGCTTGCTATTGAAACAAACGGATACCTGTTTGTATTATTGATAAGACTCAGAATATTATCTTTTTCAAGAACATATTCATGAGCCCACACATCAGGACTTCCATGACCTGTATAATGTATGTTTAGCACTCCATCAGTCCAGTACTTAGCTATATCACTGTTTACTGAGGGTTTTCTTCTTCCCTGCGGCGTAATAACTGTAGGATATGTAGCCAAATAAGTCTTGATCTTATCTATAAATGGAGGTGAATACTGCTCAGCTAGAGCTTCACATTGTGAAAGATGAAAAATTCCTTCACATCCAGGTGCAGTTGTTTTTTCATCATCAGCCACAAACATCATCCTGTTTTTCCAGTATCCGTTATTTTCACCGTTTTCATAAGCATCTATTTTATCTATATAACCATTCGCATCAACAAGTGAATTTGCCGGTATTCTGCCAATTGCAAGATCGGGCTTATCGATAAGATTGCTTCCTCCAACTACATTAACAAAAAAGTCATCCGTGGTTAATCCAAGCACCTGGTGTATCACCGGACTTGTCAGCTCCCAGGCAGGAACATAATTACCGCCCTGGGTTTTAATGTTTTTATAATCAAAGCCGCCATCGCCTAAAAGGCAGACAAAAGCGGGCTTGGTTGACCAGCTATCATATGCAAACTTGATAAAATCTCTGATAGCCACAGCATCCAGAACACCGCCAGAAAATTCATTATATATCTGTTCGGTGGTTACAACCATTGTTTTCAGATAATCAGGGTTACCCGGACCGCCCTGCTCTCTTTTGGTTTTGATTCTATCGGCGGCAGAAATAAAATCTTTATGTGTAATGATAATATAACTTGCACCGTCAGATATTCCGTGCAAATTCTGATTTGATACCCTGGAAGAAATTGATGTGGGTGTTTTATACCCGTTTTGACCTACTACAAAATACCTGCTAACGTTGCCGCCGTTCTCAGTTTTCTGGAAACGAACGCTGTTATTATTGATCGAAATAGGCTGTATCATTTTTACATCACTGTGCGCAGTAGCATCAAAAACCCTAATATTTCCGTTTGAAAATGTTGATACGTTATATTCAACTACAGCAAAAGTATCAGGTGAATTAAACCTGAGAAAATCTCCGGTTACAGAATTAAATCTGCGGTTATACAATATTTCGTACCAGTCAAGATATCCTTCTGCTTCGCCGTTGGTGGCATAGAAAGTTGATCTTAATTTAACCTGTTCACCGTTTGTTTTTTGGGACTGGTTTACCACAAAAGTTCTGGTATCAGTGGATATCCATTCATTAAAACCTGCTACAACACAGCTTAAAGGTAGTAAATATTCGGACATATTTGAAAATTCATCTCTTACCTGGAAGTAACCTGTATTGGGGCAAAGCACCCTCATAGCCGGTTTAATTCTGTAGAAAATATCAGAACCCCCTTCAAGACCGGTAAGTGTGGTATTCCATTCAAATGACTGTCCGGGTCTTTTACTGAAACTGAGCCAAAGGTTACCTTCACTGATGAGGTTTTCTTCATCTGGCTCGGTGTAGATCTTTTCAGTAAATGATGAAGGTACAATTGCAGAACCGCTGTTTTCAGATGGTGTGAGCACCATTCTTTTTCCGTTGTTGGGTGTGTTGAATGCTATCCAGTAATAATTGGAGCGTGAATAATAATTTACCATATGATTATAGGTATTATTCACTGAATCATACTTCCAGTTATTTATTGATCTTCCGTACAGCAGGATATAATCTTCATTATTAAAAACACCGTCGTTTTCGCCTTCTATATATACAGCATTTTCTACAAGGTCCTGCGGTCTTCCTTCGGTAAGCCTTTCATCAAGAAGGTCTCCGCCGTTACCGTAGATCTTGATGGTTCTTGGGTCTATACCTGAAAGATTTATACCCGCACCTTCAAGGAAACTTTTGGTTATTTTATAAATTCCTTCGCTGTTTCCTTCGTTGTTATCTTTTATTTCAATTTTATACCAGTCACCCGCGGAAAGAACACTATTGGTAACTAACCTGTCTTTGAATGCTGATCTGTATTTAGGATTCACCCATGAAGCTGCGCTGCTGTAATTAATACCGCTTCCTGAGAGCAATGATACTTCTTCTTTGCTTCTAGGGCGGTTTAGTGGAACCGGTGACTCGCCAAAAGTAACCCTGATCCTTATCCTGGAATAAAATTTTAATGATCTTGTTACAGGGTTAAACTGGAACGGGTAAATCACAACATTCCCTGTTACAGCATCCCTTAAAGGACCAACGGAAGTTAAGCTGACAAAACTTTCGGGTAAAAATTTGTTCTGTGAATATTCAGCAGATTTGTTATACTGGTAATAAATATTTTCGAAGCTGCGAATATTGGGATTGAATAATGCTACCTGGGGAACAGGCGCAATATTTACATTTTGTTCTTCCTTAACATCATAATCTATAACCTGAACCGTATTTCCGTTTTCTGAAGGCATAAAAACCGAAAAGCTTCTGTATTTGAGATCAGGACTGCCGCCCATTGTAATTGGCTTATCGAGTCCGTACTGAAATTCATAAACTGAAAAATTCTCTCCGTTAACGCTCAGTTTTTGAGTGTTTACGGCAGCAGGGTAATATTCAAACTCAATGTAATTTGAATTTGAAGCAATTATTTTATAATCCTGAGATACTTCACCAAAAAGGTAGCTGTTCATATCAGGATTTTTCTTATCGTTAACAGATGAGGGTACGTTCTGAAAGATATCGTTACCCTGCGCAAAAAGGTTTGCGCCTGTTAAAACCAATAAAGCAATCAGGGAATTTTTGAATGATCTCATTCTGGTATTATTAAATTTTTAAAATAAAAAAACCGAAATTGAATAAATAGTTCAATTCGGCTTTATAAAATCCTCTATATAAAAAATTGCTAGCGGTATCCGTATTATAAAACCGAAATTAAAACCTCTAACAATTATTCTATATTTTTTACCCTCTTTTAAGGCAATATATATTGCCAACAAAGAAATGTCAAGACAAAATGTCTCCTAAAAACAGCCGAAAATGATTAAAAATCATATATATCTAAACACTTAAACAGCCAATACCGGTTTCAAAAACATCTGAAATTTCAATATTTTCTATTTTACCCCCCTGTGCCTGAATTGACGCTTTATTCACCCCCAAAGGTCCCCATTCATAAGCTTTTGTAGGGCCAAATAAGCCAATTACCGGAATTTTAAATCCGGAAGCAAGATGCATAATGCCTGTATCATTTGAAATAAAAAGCGCAGTTTTGCTGATATTTGCTGCATTATACATTAATTTACCGCAATATTTACTGTATTTTATCCCGGGGTATTTAGTTTTCAGGATATTTTCTAGGTTTTCCACATATTTTTTATCTGCCGGACCCTCTGATATATAAAAATATACATTAAGCTTTTTATTAAATAAATTCATCAATTCAGCAAATTTTTCCTGCGGCCAAACATTCCCCTCTTTCGCGGCTCCCGGATGAATACCTATTACTGATTTTTGGGGATCTGAAAAATTTTCAGCATAAAATTGAGCAGAAAAATCAATTTGATCCTGATTAAGCGAAAGATTTATGAATTTTTCAGCCGGTTCAATACCAATTTGCTTAATAACATCCAGGTTTCTGTTCACCTGGTGTACTTTTTTAGAATCCCACAAAAAATCTTTTTTAATATTTAATATATAGCCTATCTTGTTAGGAATGTAATCTTTTGACCTTACGCCAACTCGGTATTGTGCTTTGGAATAATATGCAAGCAGGTGATTTGTCGCTGAAAAAATCACGGATGACGGAACAATAGCCAGATCAGGTGAGAAATTAGTCAGCAGCTTCACAGTATCAACAAATTTTTCAAAACCATGTTCATAATGTATCACGTTATTAACCGGCGGGCTGCTGCAGTTTTCAAAGATCTCAGAAAAACCTGCGGAACGTTTTGAAACAAGGGTAATTTGAGCTTCAGGAAAAAACTTACGGACTGAAAACATCATGGGGAGTGAACATAGCATATCACCAAGCTGGTGACGGACTATAATTATTATCTTATTTATTTTACCCAGATCATCCTTTGTAAGAGTTATATCTTTTTCAAGAACAAAACCTTTAAAAACCTTTAGCGCGGAGTCGCCCAGAATTTTTTCTATCTTGCTCAAGTCAATACGGAATTAATCTTTTTTCACTTCACGAAATTCAGCATCCTGTATCATATTCACATCGTAAGTCTTCTTCTGCCTGCTGTTATTTTCAGCTTTCTTTTTAATTTCATTTGCGGCAGAAACATTTTTAAGAACTCTCCTTATAAAAATGAAAGCCAGATAAAGCAATATTGCAAGAATTACATATTTCATTTACTGGGCAGCTTTCCTTAATGAAGGGTTATAGTATTTTACAGCAGAAAGATCTGATTTGAAAATTTCATTAACCAGCTCATCAAAATCTGCCGGGTTGTTGACAAAATCAGTTTCTTCGCAGTTCACTATCATAATTTTTGTAGCTTTATACCTGGAAAAGAAATAATTATACGCCTCATTAAGGCTGCTTATATAATCTTCACTTATTTCTTTTTCAATTTCCCTGCTTCTTTTCCTGATGTTTGCCATCAGTCTTTCTACCGATGACTGAAGATAAATAACAAGATCAGGCACAACAATTCCTTTATCAAGTCCGGTTACAACATGTTCATAAATCTTCAGTTCGTCATCACTCAGGTTCAGGTAAGCGAAGATCTTATCTTTTTCAAAGATATAGTCGCTTATTACAAAATTCTGGAAAAGCTCTTTTTGATGCACATCCTGAAGCTGCGTATATCTTTCAAGCAAAAAGAACATCTGTGTTCTGAAAGCATAATCTTCGGGTTTAATATAAAATTTTTCAAGGAAAGGGTTATCTTCGAAATTTTCGAGTATCAGCTTAGCATTAAGCCTGGTAGCAAGCATCTGAGCAATAGATGTTTTACCGGCTCCAATAACGCCTTCAACTGCAATATAGCTTAAACCGGAATTATTGTAGTTGCCTGTCAAATGAATTGATCTTTCTTACTTTACAAAAATCTTTGCTGTTTTTATACAGGTTCAAAATTTTCCGTTTTGAAACCGGGTGAACATAGCAGGGTATAATATCAACAAGCGGTTTCAGAACAAAATTCCTTAACGGGATAAATGGATGCGGAATCAGCAGCTTTTGGGTTCTTATAACCCTGCTGCCAAAGAACAGGATATCAATATCAAGCTCCCTGGCATGCCATTTTTGATTTTTTTTCCTGCCTGCTTTTTTTTCGGTAACTTTAACAAGCTTCAGTAATTCAGCCGGTGAAAGCCTGCATAAAAAAACAGCAGCGCTGTTATAAAAGCTTTTTTGTTTTTTAAAACCCCAGGGTTCAGTTTCATACAGATCTGAAACCTTCAGCAGGTTCATATTTTTATTCAACGAAAGGGCTTTTATCGCTAACCTTATATTCTTAAGCCTGTTACCTTTATTTGAACCGAAGCCAAGTACAACAAACTCACCCATTGCTATGCCGGTCCGAGTTTTTCTGAGAGCCTGTATTCAGTATGTTCAACTTCCACATACTCTGTAAGACCGCCAAGAGGAGGTGAAGGCTTCCGTACTTTAATAGTAACTTTCTGTACAACTTGAAAGTTACTTATTATCTTAAGCGCTATTCTGTATGCCAGCGCTTCAATTAAAAAGAACTTTTCACCGGAAACGACTTCTTTTATAAAAGTGTAAGCTTTTTCATAATCCAGTGTTTTTTTAAGATTATCTTCTGCTTCCGCTTCTGTTACATCGCATGTCATTTCAGCGTCTATTTCAAATAATCCTCCGCTCATTCTTTCTGTATCAAGCACACCATGATGAGCATAAAACCTGGCATTTTTAATACGAATGATAGTGTAATTCATTTTTACCTCCGGAAAATTATCGAAAACTTATAATCTATTTCTTTTTCTTCTTAAGCTGTTTTTTAGCTTTTGGCTTTGAGCTTTTGGAAACTTTATTTTTCTTAACCGGCTTTTTCTTAGTTGTTACTGCAGTTGATCTTTTCTTTGCTGCAGCTTTTGGTTTTGATGATTTAGGTTTGGATTTTTTCCCGGTCTTTTTAGCAGATGGTTTGGTTTTAGCCTTTTTTGCTTTGGCTTCATCTAGCGCTAACTTTACCATTGCACCCATTTCTGCGGGTGATTCTGCGACATAAATTCCCGCGTCGCGCATAGCTTTGATCTTATCTTCAGCGGTACCTTTACCTCCCGCGATTATAGCGCCTGCATGACCCATTCTTCTTCCGGGGGGCGCTGTTCTGCCGGCAATAAATCCAACAACAGGCTTAGTCATATATTTCTTAACATATTCAGCGCAGGTTTCTTCAGCATTTCCGCCTATTTCACCAATCATAATAACAGCATCAGTATCTTTATCTTCGTTGAAAAGTTTCATTGCGTCTATAAAGTTTGTACCGATTATCGGGTCACCGCCGATACCGATACATGTTGATTGTCCAAGACCTAAAGCAGTAAGCTGAGCAACTGCTTCATATGTCAGTGTTCCGCTTCTGGAGATGAGACCCACTCTGCCGGGTAAATGAATGAAGCCGGGCATTATACCGATCTTGCAGAATCCCGGAGTAATTATGCCGGGGCAGTTCGGACCTATCATTCTGATATTTCTGCCTGCCTTATTCAGATCTTCGAGATAATTTTTTGCAGTTATCATATCTTTGGTAGGGATACCTTCGGTAATGGTAACAATAACATCCACACCTGAATCGGCAGCTTCAAGTATTGCATCAAGCGCAAACGGTGGCGGTACAAATATTACTGAAGTATTTGCACCTGCTTTTTCAACAGCTTCTCTGCAGGTATTAAATATCGGCACTTTATCATCAAACATTGTACCGCCTTTACCTGGTGTAACACCTGCAACAACATTTGTACCGTATTCTATAATTTGTCTTGTATGGAATGAACCTTCGGAGCCGGTAATACCCTGCACCATTAATTTTGTGTTTTTACCTACTAAAACGCTCATTATAATATGCTTTCTATATTAAATATTTGTTATTTATTGCGGGAAGTCCAAAAATAAGGATTAAATTTTTATGAAAAAATACCAGAGAATTGCATAAAAAAATGAAAAACAGGGTGCATTCCCTGCTTTCCAGGCTTATTAAAAGAATAAATGGAATAATTATCCGGACCCCATAATCAGGTTAATACAAAAATTTTTTGAAGCTCAGGATAATTAATGGTTCAGCAGAAACCACTCAACATCGCTGGTTCATTTTCTTTTTTTGGTTGGAGGTTTACAAAAGCAGTTTTATTTGAGAGGTTACATTGTGTAACCTGAACTAAGATTTCCTGAACGACTGATTGTTTCTTTTATAATTTCTTTACCGAATATTTCTTTTGCTTGATAGTATGATTAATCAAAAAATAAATATAATGATACCCTTATAACAACAACACAGATTAAGACAATTGCCTGAACATATAATATTTTAATTTCCTTCACTTAATTGTTTAATTACTTAATCCATAATTTTCACATTGTTTCCCTTCTGCAGACCATAGAAAATCTGCAGAAGGTACTTCAACGCCGAATACGATCAACAATGGAGAACATTCGCCAATAGTATTCCAATAACTACGATACCCTTTATTTGCCAGTATAAAATAGCCATACCATAACACAGCTTTGTTTAATTTTTATCAGTGTGGATTCCCCTGCCTGCGAAATTCATCCCTGAAAGGCATGCTCTGTTGAACATTATTTCTGAATTTTTTTCTTCGGTTCTTAACATGTGGCCGGATTATTTTATCAGAATCATTTTTTTAACATCACTGTATCCATCTGATTCCATTTTATAGAAATATGTACCGCTCGAAAGTAACGAGGCATCAATATCAATTTTGTAATTACCGGCTTGCAGATTTTGATTTACAAGAAACATCACTTCTTTTCCAAGTATATCAAAAACTTTCAGTTTTACTTTTGATTCTTTAGGTACTGAAAATTCAACTGTAGTAACGGGGTTAAAAGGGTTTGGATAGTTTTGTTTAAGGTTAAATTTTTCCGGTAAGTTACCCGTAACGGGTTGCACACCTGTAACTGTATTATTTATTCTCAATCCCCACCCCAAAAGTTTGCCTTCAGGCTGTCCGGTTGTGTTTTGTACACTCAGTACCCAGTTTCCCTGCGGCGATGTGAGTCCGAACAGATTAAAAGCCTGGAATGGCGCTGCCAGATATGACCATGGAGCATTAAAAGAGCTTAAAGCAGTATTTCCGTCCTTAAAAAATGTTAAGATCCCGTTTCCCTGTCCGCCGTTTATACTCACCAATGATCGTTCCTGTCCGTTGGGAGCTTTGAGCTTAGCAATAATTCCAGAGACACTGGGCTGCTGAACTGAAAGAAAAACCTCAATATCATTTAAATTCGCATTTCCGGGAATAAATATTGTGTCATAAACTGTTGTTCCTGCCGGAATAGTCTTATCGGGCACTTTTAAAGAAAATCCGCCCGGGAAGGGATTTGAAGGATTTTCTTTCCTGTTTATTGTGGTTGGATGTGCATCGAAAACATCTGAAATGGGTCCGGTGGTTGTTTCATTTAGGTATCCGCTGAATCGGCAAGTATTTGCTGCGCCAGTATTGAAAGTTCCGTTAATTCCGGCATTAGATGAAATATTATTTAAGTTACCTTCAAAATCCCATGAAGCAACAAGCGGCCCGATTAGAGTTTGTGACCTGGTTGAATTGAACATATTTGCTTTTATTTCAATTTGTGTCATTTCTCTTGACCAAATTCTCAAGTCATCCATATATCCGTTAAAGTTATTATTAGCATCCCACTGCAGATTACCAATTCTTACAGGATCATTGTTAATTGGAATTGAAGTTGCAAGCAGCTGCTCACTATTAAATTTTCCGTTGATATAGAATTTTAAAGAATAATTTCCACCGCCTGCTCCGGACCATGTAACAGCGACATGAGACCACTTCTGAAACGGGACAATACCTGAAAAATTAGATATATTCCCTAATTGAAGGCTTAAGAGTCCGTTACCCTGAATGTAGAGCCTGAAAGTGGTATTTGCGACACTGGATCCTTTAGAAATAATTGTATATCCTCCCGGAGGATTACAGTATACCCAGGCTTCGATCGTACCGCCGCCTGTAAGATTAAATGCACTGTTGTTAGGCACTCTGACATGACTATTGATATTTCCCGGAAAATACATGGAAAGGTTATACGGAATAGGCTGCCCGGGAATGTTTGTAAACTGTACAGCAGTACCTCCCCGGAAAAACCCCACCAAATTATTTATATCTTCGTAAACCAGCCCCCCCAGATTGAATGTCCATGAAGCCAGCAGGTACTTGTAATCTTCGTTTGTTGTAAGCGCAGCGCTTTGGTTTGCTGCAGGGCCGTCTCCTACACCGATAAACCTTGTTCTTGCTATTTCTGAAACAGAGCGCGCAGCGTTCCATAGCCTGACTTCATCAATATAGCCGTTAAGAAATGTACTTGGTAACAGCCTGCTGCAGCCTATGGTTAATGAATCGGTGTTATTGCTCCAAGTTGATGCAAGCGACTGCCCCCCGTTTGAAAGGCCATCAATTGTAAATGTGACCAATGAGTTTGGGCTGCTTTGCAGCCAAGAAGCTGAAACATGAACCCACCTGTTAAGCGGTACTGCATCATTAGATGAGAAGAGTGTTCCGTTCGTGTTAAGAAACAGCTTATGATTAATACCGTTACTTCCAACCCCAAAATAAAATGTATTGCCTTTTTGTACAATACATGAAGTAGATTCATTATACGCTGTTAAATAAATCCAGGCTTCAACTGATCCGGTAATTGCCGGATTCAGCAAAGTATTATGCGGAATTGCACAGTACCTTCCTACTCCGCCAAGATTGCCAAGTATCCCGTTATTTGAACCTGAGCCGTAACTATCCCCGGTAAGCGGCATCACGGGATTGGTATCCTGCGAAAAAGAAATCTTTATTGTAATGATCATAAATATGACCGCAACAGCAACTTTCAACGTTTTCATTTTTACTCCTTTTAAATGTTCTGTGGTTAATAGAATACAATTACAACATCCCCATTATTTTTCAAACTTTTAAAAAAATTTCATGAACACATTAACTGCTGCAGCTAATGAGCAAATAAATGAAATTTTATTAAATGTAATACCGCAAATCTACACTTGATTTAAAATTATTCAAAAGGATGTTTTATGAGTTTGTGAAAACCATAAAATGCAGATAATTATTCATTTTTCTTGAAAATTTTTAATTTTTTGCTGTTTTTTTAATTCCTGATATATTAAATTGTGAAAAAATTTTACCTCTAAATGATACAAAGTAAAGCAATTGATGTAGTAAAAAGCTTCAGTAAGAAGGAAATTTCCGAATTTTCTAAATATCTAGATTCCCCGTTTCTTAATTCGAATAAAAACCTTGTAAAGCTCTTTTCAGGTTTAAAAAAATTCTACCCGTTTTTTGACAGTAGTAAACTGACAAAAGAAACTTTATATAGAACCGTATACCCAGGCAAACAATTTGATGACAGAAAACTAAGAAAATTATTCTCTGACCTATATAAAGAAACAGAAAGATTCATAGTGATTTCAGCCGCCGATAAGAATGAAATTGTATTCAACAAACTTCTGCTTGATGAATTTGACAGCAGAAAAATTGATAACCTGTTCATTTCAAAAATAGAACAATACAACCTATATCTGGATGATACATATTATAATACCGATAACCTTCATTACGATTATTTCCTGGAAAAGCATCTGGCTGAATGGAAAAAAGTAATGTTCCATCTTGAAAGGGGTATGCAGCAAAAAATAGCTTTGAATATTTACAAAAGAACAGAATACTTAATATTTTATTTTTTATCTGATCTTTTTCTTTCATTCCAGGATAACCTTTCAAACAAGAGCAGATTTAATACAAGAGCCAATGTTGATCTTGGCAGCGAGTTTCTGAAGAACTTCAATATCAACGCCATGTTTGAATATATATTGAAAAATGACTTCGCCTCTAAAAACGTGCTCAATGCATATTACCTGGCTTTTTTGGCATTCAGAAACTTTGAAAATGAAAAATATTACTATGATTTTAAGGAGTATGTTGTAAAAAACATCGGTCAGTTTAATGAAGGAACGAAAAGGACAGTTGTAATAAATCTGATCAATTATTGTGCAAGAAAAAAAGGGTTATCTAAAGAGAGGAAGATCAGGCAGGAGTTAAACGATAATTACGGACTATATATCAGTCAAAGACTTTACCGTTTAAGCGGTGAAAATTATTTCAGAAGTGACATATTCCTCAATATAATTTCGAATTATTTTGAACTTGGAAAAGTTAAGGAGTCATCGGAGTTTCTGGAAAACAACATTGATGTTATTCAGCCTTCCCATAGAAAGAACATTAAAGCACTTTGCAGGTCTTTGATAGAGTTTGAAAAAGGGAATTTCGGGCAATCTTTAAGAGAGTCTTCTATGATCAAGACTAATTACTATTTATACAAATACCGGATAAAATACCTGAATTTAAAGAATCACTATGAGCTTAAAAACTACGATATAGCAAAAGAATCGCTGAATTCATTCAGAAAATATATTATCAATGATGAAAACCTAACAGACATTCTGAGATCTAAAACCAATGAATTTGTGAACAATTATAATATTTTATGGAAGTATTATGAAAAAAGGCCACCTGAAGCCGATATAAAGAAAGCTGTTAAATGTTTGGAAGAAATTTCCCCGATCCCTGAATCGAAATGGTTAATATGCAAATTTAAAGAACTTCTTAAAAAATGACAATAAAAAAACCCCGCTGAATGCGGGGTTTAAAATTTACTGTTCGCTTTGAAAATCAGTCTTCTTTTACTGTATTACCTGTAATAACCCACTCACCGTTTTTGTTAGCAGTAAGATTGTATGTTACAGTCAGTGTTTTTGTAACTTCGGTATCCTTACCGTCTTTTTTCACAACCTGTGTTTGTTTTACTTTTGAAACCACGCTTGCCTTGTTATCTTTCTGGCTGAGTACTTTAGGCTCTTCAACAATTGTGAACTGTTTGGTGTTGCGGTAACCTGATTTCAGCTTATCCACAGGTCTTGAAGGAAAATACTTCTGCGCTTTTTTCATGTTTGTTTCAAAGTTTCCTGTTTCATTGATACCGCGCTGTATGTATTCATAATAATCCTTAACCGTCGAAGTAGGATTTTCAAACTTCTTTGTTATTTCTTTCTGGATCTCTTTTTTCTTTTCCTTCTTTTTTTCTGCCTCTACTTTTTTTACTGAATCTTTTTGCACCTGTGTTAAGCTGTGATTTTGAACTGAAGCTGTATCTGTGGTATTGTTTTGACCGGTTGAAGTATTTTCAACCATGCCAAGCTTTCTTTCGCGTTCATCAAGCTCAATTTCTTTAAGCTTAACTCTGGCTTCACGGTCATTCAGCTCTTTTTCCTTATCAGCTAAGATCTGGAAACTGGTTTTACTGGTTTCATCACCATCTTTTGAACAACCCGCAGCAAATATCACTATAGTTAGTATTGCTATATATTTAATGTAGTTACTCATAATTATTAAAATATTGGTTTATATATTAACCTTAACTGTAAATATAATAGCAAAATAAGGTAATTGCAACCTTATAATGTAAAAATAGTACTTAAATAGCTAAAATTTAAGAATTTATTGTGATTCGTAAAGGACTTTATAGTTTTGAAATGCAGTAAATAATGCAATGGCAACTTCATTCTGCCCTTTATCACTTGAAAGGTAAATTTCATCCTGAGGATCAGAAAGATAACCGGTTTCAACCAGAACAGATGGCATTGAAGCGCCGAGTGTAACCCAGTTACCTGCCTGAAATACTCCGCGTGATTCAAGCTCTGTATGGCTGAGCATATTCACTTCTATAATAGATGCGAGGTATTCACTGAAGCGGGTATAACCGGCATGTGCAAGGCTTGAAAAAATAAAATTATCAAGTGTATCTGTACCGAATTGCTGAAAAGCTATCTGGTAATTTTGTTTCATTGTGAACTCAACTGCTTCAGGGAATCTTTCCTTATTAAGCAGGTACACTTCGAAGCCTTTTTTATCACTCTCTTCCATTTTTTTGTGGTTGGCGTGAATGCTTACAAACAGCTTCGCACGGTTATTATTGGCTGCAATGGTTCGGTCTCTGACCTGCGAGAACTCATCGGTTGTGCGGGAATATATTATTTTTATATCCGGGTATTTTTCCTCTATCAGCTTACCGAGCTTTATTGTGATAGGGAGCACGATATTTTTTTCCTGCACCCCGGTTTTATCGCCTATTGTTCCGGGATCTTTTCCGCCATGCCCTGCATCAAGATAAATGACATCAAGCTTATTTTGTGAATACAATGTCAAATGACAAAATCCAAATGCCAAAAGAAGCAATAAATGCTTCATAAAATACTTTGAAATTTGAGCTTTGAAATTTGGCATTTTGCTTCTACCTGTAATTTGTGAACTGAACCGCAAAATCAAGATCAGCGTTCTTAACAAGCTGAATTGTCTGCTGCAACAGGTCCTTATCGCGGCTTGATACCCTCACCTGCTCATCCTGTATAGCAGCCTGAACCTTGATCTTGGAATCTTTGATAATCTTAACGATAAGCTTCGCATTATCTTTGCTGATACCCTGGAGCACTTCTACAACCTGCCTTACCATATTGCCGCCGGCTTCTTCCTGCGGCTTATATTTAAGTGATTTCAGCGGAATACTGCGCTTTACGAACTTATTCTGCATCATATCCACTATAGCTTTTGATTTATAGTCATCATCTGCCAGTATGGTAATAGTTTTATCTTTCTGGGAATACTCAATCGTGCTTTTTGAGCCTTTAAAATCATACCTCGAAAGTATTTCTTTCCTTGTCTGATTGATGGCATTATCTACTTCCTGCCAGTCAATTTCAGAAACTATATCGAATGAATAATTATCTGCCATTTTAAATTTTTTATTGATTATTAATTACAAATATAATTCTATTTCCCGTTTTTAGAAAATACTGTATTCGGCTCAAGTCCCGACATTTGCAGTATTGCATTCCACACTTTTTCATCAACAGGCTGAACCGAAAGCCTGCCTTCTTTTACAATTCTTGAATCACTGGTGCGTTTATCTATTTTGATCTGCTCAAGCGTAACGGGATTCGGAAGCCTTCTCTTAGGTTTAATATCAAAAATATAAATTTTCGGATTGCCTGCCTTGGGATCAACATACGGATCTGTGGTAATTTCGCAAATTCCCACAACCTGTTTTTCGCCTCCTGTGTGATAAATGAACGCTATATCGCCCTTGCGGGCAGTTTTGATCTGAAACAATCCGCCCGGACTAGTGACCCCATCCCATACAGCTTTTTTATCAAGCTCAAGGTCTGAGTATGAATAAACTGTTGGCTCTGTTTTGAGTAGAAAAAATTTCATAAACAAATATTAAATAATAAATATCAAATAACAAATGTTAATTTTCGTTTCGCGAATTTTTATTCCTCTTTTTGATTCTTGTAGTATCTATGATCGCATAGGATAATTTACACAATTCATCGCAGTCTAAAAATAGTGAATCAAACAATTTTTGCTCAATATAGCCGGCTGCATGTAATAATCTGAGCCAATATTTAGTTTCCCTTGCTTCTTTATATGAAGTTGAAACTTTGTTCGAAAAATCTGCATCGCTAATACCACCATGAGCTTCTTCTGCATTTGCCCCTATAGATGTTCCGCTTCTTAATATTTGCTTTGACAAAACAAACTCCTTATGTTCCTTACATAAGTATTGATACAATTTGATAATTCTGATCGCAAACAAAAAAGATTTATCCAGTATTGCATTATCTCCACTTTTATTCATTTCTATATTATTAAGAATTTATAAATTCGAATTATTTAACAGTGTTTCCCGGGTATTTGCTTTTTGTTATTTGTTATTTGGTATTTGGTATTTGCTATTTGTTATTTAATCGTCAAATTCGCGTATTTCAAAATAATATTCTTCACTCCCACTTTATCAAAATGGATAGATGCCTTCTTCGCATCGCCCCTGCCGGATACATCTAAAACCCGGCCTTTGCCGAAATTATTATGGAAAACAACACTTCCTTTTTTTACACCAAGATCCTCACGGAATATATCATTTAAAACGTCATCACTGGTTTTATTATTATAGAACTCATACTTAATTGAGCTTCCTTCTTCCCTGTTTGAGCGGCTCTTATGCCTTGTCATAACTGAGCTTTTCTGGTAATCAAGCTTTGATGTATCAATTTCATTGATAAAGCGTGATTTCATCTGGTAGCTTACATTTCCAAAGCGGTAACGCTGCAGAGCATAGGTCATATACAGCTTCTGCATTGCGCGTGTTATGGCTACGTAAAAAAGCCTGCGCTCCTCTTCCATTTCTTCCTGCTCCATCATAGAGCTTGAAAGCGGAAATATCCCGTCTTCGAGTCCCGTAATAAAAACAACGGGAAACTCAAGCCCTTTGCTTGAGTGAGTTGTCATAAGCGTTACAGCGTTTTTATCTGTATCATATTTATCTATATCTGTAACAAGGCTCACTTCCTGCAGGAAACCTTCCAGCGTTGCGCCTTCGGTATTATCGGTATATTCAGAAATACCCGAGAGCAGCTCCTGAACATTATACATTCTGTCCATTGATTCATCGGTGCCGTCATTTCTGAGCTCACGCAGTATCCCGATCTCATCAACAATGCTTCTTGCAAGCTCACTTGGCGAGAGTCCCTCTTTAACTTCATTATATTTCTTTATTATCTCGGCAACACGGATAAGCTCATTTTCTATTTTGGTTCTGCGTTTAGCTTTATCGCCTTCTGCATTTTTTTCTTCAAGCATAACCAGCAGCACTTCAGCAATTGATTTGGCAATTTCCTTTGCCATAGCTTTCAGCTTTTCAACCGTCTGTTCGCCGATACCATCGCGAAGCTTTAATATACGCGTCATTGCCTCATCATCTTTGGGATTCACAAGCACCTTTAGGTATGCGAGCACATCTTTAATTTCCTTGCGCTGGTAAAATTTTACACCGCCTACAATTATATAGGGAATAGAGTTTGTTCTGAGCGCATCTTCAATTACCCTGGACTGGGCATTGGTCCTGTACAAGATCACAAAATCCTTAAAGTTCAGCTTCCGGTTCTGAATTTCGTGCAGGATCCATTTTACAACCATCATACCTTCATCGCGGTCGCTGAAAACTTCAGCAAGCGTGACCTTTTCGCCGTCATAGTTATCGGTAAACAGGGTTTTTTTGATCTGGCGTTTATTATTCTTTATTACTTCATCAGCCAGTGAAAGTATATTTTTGGTTGAGCGGTAATTCTGTTCAAGCTTAAAAACACTGCAGCTTTCAAAATCTGATTCGAATTTCAGGATATTTTCTATTTCAGCCCCGCGCCAGCGGTAAATGCTTTGCGCGTCATCACCTACAACAGAAATATTTCCGTGACCCTGCGCAAGCATTTTAACTATTTCATACTGCGCGCGGTTCGTATCCTGGTACTCATCAACCAGAATGAACTTAAACCGGTTCTGATATTTGGCAAGCACATCCGGGTTTGACCTGAAAAGAATTATCGGGTTTATCAGCAAGTCATCAAAATCCATTGCGTTATTTTTTATAAGCCTGTTCTGATACTCCCTGTAAACGGGCACTGCGATTCGTTCGAACGGATTGGTAACATTCCCGATATCTTCAGGAAGCACGAGCTTGTTCTTTAAACCCTTAATATAGCCGTTTACTGTTTTAGGCTTGGGGTTATCAGTAGAAAAACCCAGTTCCTTCATGCAGGCTTCAACTACTTTTTCGGAATCATCGTCATCATATATAGTAAAATTACGGTCAAACCCTATATATTGAGCTTCTATTCTTAAAATTTTCGCAAATACTGAATGAAATGTTCCCATCCAAAGATTTTCGGCGGTAGCTCCTGCCAGCTTATGGATACGCTGTTTCATTTCATTTGCAGCTTTATTTGTAAAGGTTAATGCAAGCATTTCAAACGGATTAATGCCGGATTCAATTAAATACGCTATTTTATATGTTAAAACCCTTGTTTTCCCGCTTCCGGCACCTGCAACTATCATACAGGGACCTTCTATCTGTTCAACGGCTTTCCTTTGCTCTTCATTGAGCTCACTGGTTAGATTCAATTACTTTTTCTGATTTTTTTTGATTTAGACAGGAATTTTACAAAGATAACTTTTATACGGGCTTAAATCAATTGAATACAAAAAACAGCATTAAGTGGCTTTTTTAGCATATATTTAGATGCCGAAAAATGACATATATCATAGAATAATATGAATATTATTGATAATTTTGAATTATGGATTTATTAACTCAAATATCAAATGGCAATTATCAGGTACCTTGAACAAAATATTAACCCTGCTGTTATTATTAAAAAAATTTATAATTTTCCAATCTCATTAAAGGAGTTTTCAGAGAAATGAATGATTTGAATCTGAAACATGGCTTTAAATTTGAAGACCTGTTTGAATCTGCGAAGCTAAAAGAGCTTACCCAAAAATTTTACACTTACTACAACACATCCAACCAGTCATCATTTGAAAGATTTTCAAATTACCGGGATTCCAAAGGCGAAGGCTTTTCAGACCTGGATATTTCCAATATCGTCATAGAATCAGCAAGATACCTTGATTCATTTGTGGTTGATCTTTTCGGGATAAAAGCAGAGGCTGAAGAATTAAAGCATGCAAACGAAACCGAACGTGAAATACTCAAGGTCAGAAGCGATTTTATGATCAAGAAGGTTTTCAAGAAATTCAAGCCGGCAGATCTTGCCTCGATGAGGTTTTCTGATCTTAACCAGAAGGTAAGCTCATTTAAAACCAATTTATTCCCTGAGCTTCCCTGGAAGGCTGATGAAGAAAAAGCAACAGCCTTTATGATCAGAACACTGGATGAAATGGAACAGCATTTAAGGAATCATCTTGAAATAATGCCGAACGGTTTTGCTTTCGATACCAAGCTTTTCACAAAAGCAAAAGAATATTACCACACTACATCAACAATTAGCGGTATCAAAGAATTTACGGATAATATTACATTATCAGATGTAAAGAATTCACAGGGAACCGTAGAACAGCTAAGAGTATACGAATTCCTCAAAAATGTGATAGAGCTAATCCAGAAATGGTGTTATGCCAGAATGGTTGATTCTGCAGAAAAACATAAAATATACGATTGGGCATTATTCCACCAGCCTATGAACCTGGATTACAACAACCTTGTGCACAACAAAGTACAGTTTGAAGATATCCCTGAAAAAATTTACGGTGAAGATGAAACATTAAGAAGACGCGACGGCTTTAAGCTAACTGACCCCAGATATGATAACCGCAAGGTTATGGGAGAGGTTGAATACTGCGTATTCTGCCATGAAAGAGGAAAGGACTCCTGCTCAAAAGGAATGCTTGATAAGGAAGGTATTCCCAAGAAGAATCCGCTTGGCATAAAGCTTGCAGGCTGCCCGCTTGATGAGAAGATCTCTGAAATGCATACATTAAAATATGAAGGCAGGTCAGTTGGCGCATTAGGAATTATAATGATTGATAACCCGATGTGCCCGGGCACAGGACATCGTATCTGCAATGACTGTATGAAGGCATGCATATACCAGAAACAGGACCCGGTAAATATTCCGCAGATAGAAACCAGGACATTAACGGATGTGCTTAACCTTCCGTGGGGCTTTGAAATATATTCACTGCTCACAAGATGGAACCCTATAAATGTAAAAAGACCATACCAGCTGCCTTATAACGGTAAAAACGTTATGGTTGTTGGCATGGGTCCGGCAGGCTACACACTTTCACAATACCTGCTTAACGAAGGATTTGGCGTTGTTGGTGTTGACGGCCTTAAAATAGAACACGTTCACCCCGAAGTTACGGGCGGAAGAGATAGTGAAGGAAATTATATAACACCAAAACCGGTGTATGAGTATAAAGAGATCCAGGATGAGCTTGACAGGCGAATATTCCTCGGTTTTGGCGGTGTATCAGAATATGGTATTACCGTAAGATGGGATAAGAACTTCCTGAAGGTTGAATATCTGACACTTGCCCGCAGGAAACATTTTAAGGTTTACGACGGAGTAAGGTTCGGCGGAACCATTGAAATTGATGATGCATGGAAGCTTGGCATAGATCACATAGCAATTGCAACAGGCGCAGGCAAGCCTACAATTGTTAAAATGAAAAATAATCTCATCCGCGGTATCCGCAAGGCAAGTGACTTTCTTATGGGGCTGCAGCTTACAGGCGCAGCAAAAAAAGATTCACTTGCAAACCTGATGATACAGCTTCCCGCAGTTGTTATCGGCGGCGGTTTGACCGCAATAGATACAACAACAGAAGCATTCGCATATTACCCGATACAGGTTGAAAAATTCCTGGACCGTTATGAAGGCTCGGTGGCAGAGTTTGGCGAAGAAAAAGTAATGAGCATGTATGATGAAGAAGAAAAAGGAATTGTAAAAACATTCCTTGAGCATGGTTTGGCAATACGCAATGAAAGAAAACGCGCTGCAGAAGCCGGTGAAGAGCCGAACTTCGTTCCGCTGGTAAGAAGCTGGGGCGGCGTTACATTATGCTACAGGAAAACTGTAAACGATTCACCCGCATACAGGCTAAACCATGAAGAAGTGATAAAATCTCTTGAAGAAGGAATTTATTACTGGGAAAAAATGAGTCCGGTGGAAGCGATTGCAAATGAATACGGCGCGGTGAAGGAAATGATATTCCGCAAACAGGGCAAAACAGATGAAGGAAAATATATAGAGCTTGATGAAACAGTTACAATTCCCGCGAAGACTGTTATTGTTGCAGCCGGAACATCACCCAACGTAATTTATGAGCGTGAACACCCGGGTACATTTGAGCTTGATGAATGGAAACAGTTCTTCCAGACCTATAAGCTTGGTGAGGGCGGCGAGCTTATCAAAACAGATAAGAACGAAACGGGATTCTTCACTTCATACAATAAGGATGGCAAATACATCACCGTATACGGCGATAACCATCCGCGGTATGCAGGTAACGTTGTAAAAGCTATGGCATCTGCCAAGGATGGCTACAAGGAACTTGTGAAATTATATACAGATGATATCAAAGAAGAACAGCCGGCAGGAACAGAAGATAAGTATAAGGAGCTTGTCAACAGGCTTGATAATGAATTCCTAGCAGTAGTAGAGCAGGTTAACATTTTAACTCCTACAATAGTTGAAGTAGTTCTAAAAGCTCCGCTGCAGGCAAAGAAATTCCACCCGGGGCAGTTTTACAGGCTGCAGAATTATGAAACAACTGCCGCAACTATAGAAGGCACAAAGATGATGATGGAAGGATTGGCGTTGACAGGTGCCTGGGTTGATAAGGAAAAAGGGCTGCTTAGCCTGATTATACTTGAAATGTGGGGAAGCTCCAGAATGTGCCGCCATCTCAAAAAAGGCCAGAGGGTTGTTGTAATGGGTCCGACAGGTGAACCCACAGAAATACCGAAGGGTGAAACCGTCCTGCTTGCAGGCGGCGGACTTGGTAATGCAGTGCTCTTTTCAGTTGCAAAAGCATTAAAGGATGCCGGAAACAAAGTGGTTTACTTTGCAGGCTACCGCAATACGAGCGATGTGTTCAAACGTGATGAAGTTGAAGAAGGCACCGATCTTGTAGTGTGGTCAAATGATTTCGGCGATACAATACAGCCGCGCAGGCCGCAGGACAGGGCTATTACAGCGAATATTGTTCAGGCAATGATAGCTTATGCAGAAGGCAAGCTTGAACCGAATCCGGGAGATAAGCCGTTATATGACCTTAAGAAAATTAACAGGATAATTGCAATTGGAAGTGACAGGATGATGAAGGCTGTACAGGAAGCCAGGTTTGGCGCGCTGAAGCCTTATATAAATCCGGTACACACTGCAATAGCAAGTATCAACTCGCCAATGCAGTGCATGATGAAGGAAGTTTGCGCGCAGTGCCTGCAGAGGCACGTTGACCCTGAAACCGGCAAGGAATCATTTGTATTCACCTGCTTTAACCAGGATCAGCACATGGATAAGGTTGATTTCAATAATCTGAACACACGCTTAAAGAATAACAGTGTGCTCGAGAAATTGACAAAGTTCTGGATGGATCATTTATTCGCAAAGGCAAACGGCCAGTTTACAACTTAGAATACAAATTTAATTTCATATTAAAAGCCCGGTACAAGCCGGGCTTTTTTAGTTTCTTTCAATTGCCTATTTTTGTAACCTGAAAGGATACAGCAATATGGATACAGGCGCAATAATAATGATCCTCAGTTTCGGGATACCGGTATTAATTATTATAGGCATTATTTGGTGGATAAAACGTGATTTTACGAGCCTTAGTAAATGGGCGCAGGAATCCAAACGCCGGCAGGCGCAGGCAAAGCCTGCGAAGGCTAAGATCATTTCAGCATCGCAGGGAATCCAGGGCGGTGAAATAAAGAAAATGATATTTCTTACATTTGAAATTAACGATGGCTTCACATCTGCCTATACAGCTTCAGCAGGCTGGTTTGTGGATACTTTACACCTGAACAGGGTTCAGGAGGGAAAGGAAATTGATGTTAAGATCGACAGAGATGACCCGCAGAAAATATATCCTGCAGCTTCATGGGCTGTATATACTGAAGGGTATTCAAGTGACCTGAGTGTCGATAAGCTGAGCGGAAGATAATATTTTTGCTTTGTAGGTGTCAGGCTTGCCTGACACTATAATTATTGCGGAGTAACCCAAAAAGGGTTTTTCAAGCCTGCCTGAACAAAAAAGAAAGACGTCCCAGCGGGACGTCTCTACAGTTTTTCTGTTATAATCTCTCAAACTTAGCGGTAAAGTGCCTTAAAAATTCAGGCTCTTCTACTATTTTAACGCCGCGAACCTTATCTTTACCTTCGAACATTTTTTCGAATACTTCAATCACGTATTCAATGTGGCTTTGTGTATAAACACGGCGCGGTATGGCAAGTCTTACCAGCTCATTTGGGGCTGGAATCAATTTACCATCAGAATCATACTTACCAAACATAACCGAGCCAATTTCAACAGAACGGATACCGCCTTTAACGTATAGCTCACAAACCATTGCCTGCCCGGGATATTCATTCACAGGAATGTGCGGATAAAACGCTGCGGCATCTATATATACTGCATGTCCGCCGATTGGATAAATAAGAGGTACACCCATTTTATATAATTTTTCACCCAGGTATGCAGTACTGCGTATCCTGTATTCTAAATAAGCTGGTTCAAAAACCTCCTCAAGTCCAACTGCGATAGCTTCCATGCTTCTGCCGGAGAGTCCACCGTAAGTTGCGAATCCTTCAGTGATAATAAGCAGGTTTGTACATTCATCAGCAAGTTTTTTATCTTTGAGCGCAAGGAATCCGCCCATATTTACAAGCCCGTCTTTTTTCAGGCTCATAACACCGCCATCTGCCAGCGCGAACATTTCCTGTGCGATCTGTTTATAGGTTTTGTTCTCAAAACCCGCTTCGCGGTGTTTTATGTAATATGAGTTTTCAGCTATGCGGCAGCAATCTATAAAATAGTTCACATTATATTTTCTGCATATCTTCTGAACTTCTACGGCATTTGCCATGCTGACAGGCTGTCCGCCGCCGCTGTTATTGGTTACAGTAAGTATTACCCCGCCAATATTGGCTGCGCCGTATTTTTTGATAAGCTCTTCAAGGGCTTTGGTATCCATATTCCCTTTAAACGGTTTATCAAGCATAGGGTGTTTTGCCTCTTCTACGGGAATATCGATTGCTTCTGCACCGCTGAATTCAATGTTAGCCCTGGTTGTATCAAAATGAGTGTTACTAATAAAAACTTTCCCTTTACCGCCAAGGTGGCTGTACAGAATCCTTTCTGCTGCCCTGCCCTGGTGTGTAGGCAGAATGTGATCATACCCGGTGAGATCTTTTATCGCAGCTTCCATGCGCAGCCAGCTGCGCGAGCCTGCATAGGCTTCATCGCCATCCATCATAGCAGCCCATTGTTTAGAGCTCATTGCTGATGTTCCGCTATCGGTCAAAAAATCGATAAGCACATGCTCTGATTTCAGCATAAAAGGATTGTAATGCGCTTCTTTAAGATATTTAACGCGATCTTCTTCAGTGGTAACGCTCAGCGGTTCTACTTCTTTTATCTTAAAGGGTTCAATTATTGTTCTAAAGCTCATTTTTTCTCCAAAATTTGTTAATTCTTGCAGTGGTGACACTGCAAATAAAAGTGATATTCACTATTACAAAATTATTCAAAATTTTCAATTTAAATTATGATTTATGTCATAAAGGAATTGTTTAATTTTGAGGAAATTTGATATTTATTTCTTCAGATAAATATAATAAAACAATTATTGTTGAGATTGCTTCGTCGCTTCGCTCCTCGCAAACTTGAACTATTTAAAATAATTATGTACCAGCTAAAGAAGGACTCAGGATGACACTACTCCTGCTTTTTTCATCAGTTCAACACTTATTTCATGGCCGCCATCAAAAATAAATGTTTTAGGCTCAATTCCGGCTTTTTTTAATAATTGAATTTGCGATTCGGGAAAATCACTATTATAGTAGGGATCCTTTGAAGCAAAAACCTGGTAAATTTCTGTTTCTCTTAATGCGGGGTAATCATTGTAATTTATATCATGCGCCAGGCTTCCGCACCAGAAAACTGCCCTGTTAACTTTTGCTTTGCCAAAAGTTAACCAGCGCGCAAGCGTAGCTGCACCTTGTGAGAATCCAAGTGCATTAATTTTTAATTTACTTAATTTTGCCTTGGGTTCAATTTCATCGAAGAATAGCCTGTCGAGATAGTTCACGTAATCTTTGATATCACTTTCGCGGTCTTCTTTGGTCATCCATGATGCGCCAACATCTCCGAAATCGCCTTTGATATACAACCTCATCAACCCTTCAGGGGCGTATATAAAACTGGTTATTCCGGCAAGTTCTTCAAACTGCATTATGAATTTTCCCGCAAGCTGTCTATGACCATGCAAAACTATCCAGATATCTTTAGTTTTATCTGAAAATTCGCCAAGCGTAAAATATCTAGCTGTTCTTGTTACGGGTATGTGATGTTCTGTAAGCATACAAAGATGAGCATAGTCTTAAGTGACCATACCTAAAGTTTTATTTAATTTACTTTTATTTTCAGTCTTTTCTGAAAAATGCTATGGTGAACATTAGAACTGCATATAAAATAAACAATAAAAATAACGCTGCGAGACCGTAAATTATATATTCAAACATATTTATTGTTTAACGGAGTTACTTTGCAGGAAGAATTTTTCCTGAAACTTCTCCGAATCCTACTTTGTAACCCTGCCCCTGGCAATAACCGCTGATAATTAAAGTGTCACCGTCATTTATGAATTTTCTTTCTTCGCCGTTTGGCAGTTTAACAGGATTCTCGCCCCGCCATGTTAATTCAAGCATAGAGCCGTATGAATCTTTCGTTGGTCCGCTTATCGTTCCGGATGCCATCATATCGCCTGTTTTGGTATTGCAGCCGTTAACAGTATGATGTGCCAATTGCTGGCAAATGTTCCAGTACATATATTTGAAATTGGAACCGGATATCTTAAATGGTTCCTTTTCTTTTTCACTTTTCAAATAGACATCAAGGTTAATATCATATGCCCAATCGCCTTTAGAAGCCAAATATTCCATTGGTTTTGGATCCTGTTCGGGTCCTTTAACCCTGAACGGTTCCAATGCCTCCATAGTAACAATCCACGGTGATATGGAAGTTGCAAAATTCTTTGCCAAAAACGGGCCAAGCGGCTGGTATTCCCAAGTCTGAATGTCACGCGCGCTCCAGTCGTTAACAAGTACCATTCCAAAAATATGGTCATAAGTTTTATCAACGGGAATAGCTTCTCCCAGTGAGTTTCCGGGTCCGATAAAAAAGCCCATTTCAAGCTCAAAATCAAGCAGTTTTGTGGGTCCGAAGACTGGATTTTCTTCCCCTGCAGGCTTGGTCTGCCCGTTAGGGCGAACAACATCAGTACCGCTTATTATTATAGAGCTTGCCCTGCCGTGATAGCCGATAGGAATATGCAGCCAGTTAGGCATAAGCGCGTTATCTTTTCCGCGGAACATTATGCCGACATTTGTTGCGTGTTCACGTGATGAATAAAAATCGGTATAGTCGCCTATTTTCGCAGGGAGGCACATCACAACATCCTTCATAGGGGTAAAAACGATTTTCTGCAGCTCTTTATCATCGCGCAAGAGCGGGTTATCATCACTAAGCGCCGTTTGCAGAACAGTTCGAACCTGTTTCCATGCTTCTCTGCCCAGTGCCATGAATGCATTCAGGTCTGGCTGAGAAAAAATTTTCTTATCACCCAGTACAGTTTTTTTAAAGTATCCTTTTTCTTCCAGTATTGAAAGGTCAACGACATAATCTCCAATAGCAGTACCGCACACAGGCTGCGAGCCTACTTTTAATTTATAAACGCCGTAGGGCAGGTTCTGTATCGGGAAGTGTGATCCCGGTTTTACATCTATAAAAGATCTCATTTAAATTAGCTCCGTGTTAAAAATCTCAGTAGTAAAATATCTTTATATTAAAAAAGCTCCATTGTTTTCAGGTCTTCAACCGGTTCATCAAAGCTGCAGCTTCCGTATGAAAGCATAAACCGCTCTCTTGAACCTTTTATCTCATCGTTTGATACCTGAATTTCGTTCCATTCAAAACCGTTTTCATTAAAAATAAATTCATAAGGATCCTCTTCGCTGAGTACTTCGATAAGCTCGGCTTCATCAAGGTTGTTTGAGTATGCCATTATTCCCGCAGAAAAAACGTTAAGGAACCCGTGCATATTCGATTTCACTTCTTCATTATAATGCCTTACGGGATGGTGCAGCCCTGCTGTACATTTCATAGGCACGTCAAATTCGCAGCATGTCATAATTGCAAAGGCTATCACTTCAGGCTCGGGGAATGCAGAAGGTTCAGTTCCGCCTGTTCTAAGCTTAAATCCGCAGCCTTTATTAATTGCACCAATATTTTCTACAGCACGTATAATTTCAGTTTCATATTCTGATGTTAACGGGGCTTCAAAATATACCGGCACGGCATTTCCCGTGGTTTTTTCGAGTGACGAAGTGATACTTTCCATCAGCTGTGTGAACCCTGAATTATCTTCGTTTTTAAACAACTCAGCCGGAAGCCTGACTTCGAAGGCACCCACTGAAATACTGCTTCCGTACTTTCCAAGGAAGCTGCTGATCTCTAAAATATCATCACTAAACAGCTTTTCAAATTCCCCAACGCCTGCCGATGATGAACCGATGACAGAAAGCGATACATGTTCATTCACTTCCATATCTTCAAGCAGGGAGGCAAGCTCTTTTAGCCGGTTGGCAGGAATAATAAATTTTCCGAGCATCCATTTATACTCGCCCTGAAGGTAAAAAACATAATTATGAAATGCCTGGCCCAGGCTGAGACTTGCCGGCGGAAAAAGTCCGGCATAATCAATTATACCATCCAGAAAATTCCTTAAGCTGATTACAGGTTTTGTATGATTTGTTGTCATTAAAATTATATAATATCAATTTAGACGTTAATTATAACATTTTTCAGGGTATATTCAGCAAACATAACATATATATTGTATAAATGAAATTGAGTAAGTAGGGGCACAATACCCGGAAACTTAATAAAGGCGTTTTTTATTTTAAGAGTATAATTTATCTTTAATATATTACTATAATCATTCCTAAAATTATGTCAGAAGAAAAAAATAAAACGGAAGAACCTGAAAGCGGCACAGGAAGTTTCTTAGATAAAGCCAAGGAAGCCGTCAGCAATGTATCAGAAAAAATTGTAGAAATGAAAGACGATGTAATAGGCGATGAACAAAAAGCCATAATGGATGAATTCAAAGAAACCAGCATTGGCAAAGTAAAACTAGTACTCGAAGAAATCAACAATTCATTGGGCATTATCACCAAATCTGGTTATGAATTTAAAGGAATAAATGTATCACTTGGGCTGCCTCCTTCAGTCGCAACAGCTTTTCACTATAAAAAAGATATACCAGAAGCAGAAAAAACAGCTCTGCTTGCAGAGGCAAATGAAAAAAGATTTGTTACAATGATATTAAAATGT
Organism: Ignavibacteria bacterium; assembly: GCA_017303675.1. Lineage (NCBI taxonomy): Bacteria > Pseudomonadati > Ignavibacteriota > Ignavibacteria > Ignavibacteria bacterium. Next base: position 1,249,262 of record JAFLBX010000001.1, on the reverse strand, counting down.
TTATTCAAAGCGGGTGATTTTTACCATTCAATAAAAATGGGTGAATACACTCTTGACGGGGTCAGCATTACATTAGGTCTTACACCCGGGGTAAGTGTGGGCTTCAAGAGAAAAGGAACATGACACAAAATTAATAATAAATTTCACTTATGAAAAAAGGGTTTGTTTTATTTATTTTACTTTCAATTGGTATAATTTATTCACAGGAATCAAAACCGCAGCTATCAGTTACAATTGATGACCCTTCAATTGAAAGCTCAGGGAATTTGACATGGATTCAGAAAGATGACGCATTGCTTGAAGCGCTTGATAAGAACAGCTTAAAGGCCGCGTTGTTTGTGTGCGGAAAAAGAATTGATAATGCAGAAGGTATGGTATTGGTAAGCAAGTGGAATGATAATGGACATATGATATGCAACCATTCTTATTCACACAGTTATTACCACTCAAAAAAAGTTACAACAGAATCTTTTATTAATGATATTCTTAAATGTGATTCACTTATAAACAAGTATTCAGGCTATAGCAGATTATTCAGGTTCCCTTATTTAAAGGAAGGAGATACGCAGCAAAAACGTGACGGGCTCAGGGAGTTTTTAAATTCTGCCGGCTACCGTAACGGGTATGTTACAATTGATGCATCAGACTGGTATATTGATAAAAGACTGGTTGATACACTCAAAAGCGTTCCGGAAATTGATATAACTCCTTTTAAGGAATATTATATCTCTCACATATATGAACGCGCAATGTTCTATGACAGCCTTGCAGTTAAGCTAACAGGCCGACATATTAAACATACTCTGCTGCTGCATCATAATTATATTAATGCGCAGTTTTTGGGAGAGCTGCTTATACATTTCAAAAAGAACGGATGGGAGCTTATAAATGCTTCAGATGCCTTTAGTGATGAAGTTTATAAAAATTCTCCCTATATTCTGCCTGCAGGCGAAAGCCTGGTGTGGGCAATGGCAAAAGAAACCGGGAAGTATGAAAGTTTGTTAAGGTATCCGGGTGAGGATTCAGATTATGAAGAAATACCACTTAACAATTTTTTAAAAACTTACTATAAGTAATCAATATGGCGGCAGATCTCAGCAGAGTTACAAAAAAATATTCCAACGATGAAGTAACTATTGTATGGAAGCCATCAATGTGCATCCATTCCCAAAAATGCTTCAGCGGCCAGCCGCAGGTATTTGACCCGGCTAAACGCCCGTGGATTGACCCGAAAGGCGCAGATACTGAAAGTATTATCAGGCAGGTTAAAGAGTGTCCTTCAGGAGCATTGAGTTATTTTATGAATGAAAGCGAAAACATAAATGAAAATGTTTCTGCTGCAATTGAAACGGTTGTGGAAGCCAAACCCAACGGTCCCCTTTTCGTTTACGGTAATATTGAAGTTAAAAAATCTGACGGTTCAACAGAAAAAAGGAGCAGGGTCACAGCATTTTGCCGCTGCGGAAATTCAAATAATAAACCCTTTTGCGACGGCTCACATATAAAATCTGAATTTAAAGGCTGATAAAATGAAATCATATGATACACTTTCCGAAGCGCTGAACGATCTGGCTGTCAGAGGTTACACATATGATTTTAATATTGAGTGTGACTGCATTGTATGCAGGCAGATCGATCTTAAACTTTACCCGAACGATTTTGAGATCACTGAATATTACAGGTTTGAAGGTGAATCAGACCCGGATGATTCAGAAATTGTTTACGCCATAACTTCAAAAGACGGATTAAAAGGCACCCTGGTTAATGGTTATGGTATATATAGTGATGAAATTTCCGATGAGCTTCTAAGCAAGCTTAAGATCACACTCACTTAAATACTATAATTACCTGAGTTTACCACTTTATATTAATATTTAGCAGTATAAAAGAAGCTTATTTGCAACCTTTTCCCTTATTTTTGTATCTAAATAACTTAAGTACATACATTCATCCATTTTTGTAATTTAAATTACATTTACCGAGTAATGAAATATATTTCAATTCCCGCAGTCCTCTTTTTTTTAATTTTTACATTTTCTGTTAGCTCCCAAACTTCTACAGGCTCTATTACCGGCACTGTTCTGGATAAATCCAGCGGCCAGCCGGTAGAATCAGCAGATGTTACGCTGCTGAGAGCATCTGATTCAACTGTGATGAAAGGTACCACAACCGATAAGGAAGGAAAATTTTCCTTCAGTGATATACCTTTTGGAAAATATTCAGTAAGATCAAGCTTTGTGGGATACAGTACTGTGAATGCAAAAGGTATAATCCTGAGCACTGAAAACAGTGCGGTAAATCTCGACCCAATCAAGCTTAGCTCAGGAACAGCAACCACAGAAGAGATACTTGTTGAAACCCAGAAAAGCTTTGTTCAGTTTGATGGTGATAAAAAAGTATTTAACGTTTCACAAAATCCGATGAACCAGAGCGGCTCTTTAATTGAGCTGCTGAAGAACATTCCCTCTGTTTCTGTTGATGCAGACGGAAATGTAAGCCTGAGGGGTAATACTAATGTAAAGATAACTGTTGACGGCAGGCCGTTCGGCCTAGACGGGCAAAACCGGACCCAATTGCTTGAGCAGATTCCTGCAAACCAGATAGAAAGCGTTGAGCTTGTAACAAACCCGTCATCCAAATACGAAGCTGAAGGAGTTTCCGGTATAATTAATATTGTAACCAAAAAAACGAAAGTCTTCGGGTACAACGGTAATCTTTCACTTAATGCGGGCTCAAGGGATAAATACAACGGATCGTTAAATCTGAACCTGAAAAGCAACAATACACAATTTTTTGCGAACTACAGCTACAACATAAATAACTTTTTTATTACCGGAGGCACAGATCGGACAAACAGCTTAAGTACAACAGAAAACATTTTTACTCAAAGCTATGACGGCAGATCAAGGATCAAATCTCATTTTGTAAAAGGCGGAATGGATTATTTCATCAATCCGCAGAATACATTAGGCTTTTCTGTTACTTATCAGAATTCAACACGCAACCGTGGTGAGCTTATTAGCTCTAAAGCATTTGATATTAATGATATAATAACATCAAGCTCATTGAACGACTATAATGTCAGTTCAAAAAATAATACGCTTGATATTGCATTAAATCATATATTCAAATTCAAAAACCCGAAGCAGACACTTACAACTGATGCGATCTATTCACAGAACAATAATGATGAAAGCGGTTTTACACAGGAAAATTATATATTACCTGTAAATCAAAACCCGGGATTGATACAAGAAACAAGTAAAATTAACGATAAAGATTTCTCTATACAGTCAGATTACGTTCACCCGTTCACAGAAAATACTAAAATAGAAACCGGCTATAAAATCCGCCTGAGGGATAAAAAGAATGATTATTCCAACAGCCAGTTTGACTACAATTTGAACCAGTATGTAACTAATACAAATTTGACAAATAATTTTGAATACAGGGATATAGTAAGCGCAGCTTACGTACAATTTTCAAGCACTGAAGGAATATTCAGCTATACAGCAGGCACAAGGGTAGAGCATACAAATGTAAAAAGCCTGCTGGTATTAAATAACACCCAGGTAAAGAACAGTTATTTTGATATTTTCCCGAGTGCGAATATAACCGCAAAGCTGGGGAAATCAAATGAAGTGCAGCTAAGCTACAGCAGGAGAATAAGAAGGCCTGGTATGTGGGAGCTTAACCCTTTTGTTAACGCAACAGACCCAAATAATTATTTTTCAGGCAACCCAGATCTAAAGCCGGAATATACAGATTCATACGAGCTGAGCATGGTACAGTATTTGCCCGGTACAAGCTTAACACCAACAGTTTTTTACAGGCATACAAAAGATCTCATTTCAAGAACAAGAGAATATATAGACAGCAACACAACGCTCACAACATTTGCAAATTATAATACATCCAAATCATACGGTGCAGAGCTTATCTTCAACTCACAGCCGGTTCAGTTCTGGAATATTAACGGAAGCATTAGCTATTACAAAACCGAAATAGATGCTTCAAATATTTCTTCTGCATATGTAAATGAAGGCAGCACGTGGAGCGGCAGGATCTCTTCTTCACTGTTTTTACCGTACCAGTTCAGCCTGCAGCTGAATTATTTCTATTCAGGTGATATACTTGCCGCGCAGGCAACTGTTGAACCCTTCAGCTCCTTTGATGCTTCGCTGAAGAAGGAATTGTTTAACGGAAGGCTTACAACAACTTTAAGGGTAAGTGATATATTCAATACACTTAAGTTCAAAGTAAATATTAATAACGACAGGACCTACCGTGAAGAGTTTGAAAGAAAAAGGGATACACGCGTTATAACATTCGGGTTAAGTTATAAATTCGGCGAAGCAGATAAAAACCAGCAGCGCAGAAGAAAAGACAGCAACCGCGAAAATCCGGGAAATGACGGATTTGGCTTTTAAACAGTACCTGGAATGACAAGTTCTGATAAAAATGCCGCTAAAAAAGCGGCATTTTTTATTTACTTAAATTGAATGATCGAATTATTATTTTTGCCGATATGAAAATTGAAAAAATTTCCGAAGAACAGGCGCGTTTCCTTGCAGCAAATAACCTTTACACCGGCTACGAATTAAAAGGTAATACAAAGAACAAACTGCTCAATATTATCAATGTACTTGGTTATGTACAAATCGATACCATATCAATTGTTGAGCGGGCTCATAAGCATGTTTTATGGACAAGACTTCCAGAGTATAAAAATACAATGCTGGATGAGCTTATAGATAATGACAGGAAGGTATTTGAATTCTGGGACCATGCTGCGGCATATATGCCGATGAAGCATTTCAGGTTTTCTTTGCCACGCAAAAAAATGTATGCTGCAAAATACAAGGGATGGGAAAGCAAAAATAAAAAATTGCTGAAGTTCATTTTAGATCGGATCTCGAATGAAGGTCCGCAGCAGTCACGTGATTTTGAAGAAAGCAAAAAACGCGGCTTATGGTGGGACTGGAAACCAGCCAAGGAGGGGCTTGAATTTCTTTTCCATACGGGCAGGCTTATGGCAAGGGCAAGAAAAAGCTTTCAGAAAGTATATGACCTTCCCGAAAGGGTGCTTCCTGCAGATCTTGACCTGAGCTTCCCTTCAGATGAGGAACATTCAGAACACCTTATTATGAGATCCATTACAGCAAACGGTATTTCAGCTGAAAAGGAGCTCACATATTTGAGGCATCATGACCGTTCATCAACAAAGAAAGTACTGAAGAGGCTGCTTGATGAAAAAAAGATCGTTAGCCTGAATATTTCAGGAAATGAAAAAGAAACTTATTACAGCACAAAAAAGATACTTGGCTTACTGAACAAACCGCTTCATAAGGATGATGTTCATATCCTTTCTCCTTTTGATAATATAGTGATACAGCGTAAACGCCTGCAGGATATTTTCGGGTTTGATTATTTAATAGAGTGTTATGTGCCGGCTGCAAAAAGGAAATTCGGTTATTTTTGCCTTCCTGTGCTGTATGGCAATACATTTGCCGGCAGAATAGATGCAAAAGCCGATCGGAATTCAGGTAAGTTCATTATTATAAATGAATTTTGGGAAAAAAATTTCAAACCGGATGAAATATTCAAACAAAACTACATAAATAAGCTGAATAATCTGGCAAATTTTGCCGGCTGTATAGAAATTACAGGAAAAACTTCCTTTAAATGATAATTACCATTTTATACAAAGCATTTACATAATTTTACAGTAAAACGAATCATTAAAAGTTATATTTGTGTTATTATAGTAACAGAAAATAAGCACAAAAATAGAGGAATTATGAATAATATATTTAAGAGCATAATATTAAAAATTGTATTTACAGTTATAGTTTTTTTCGCAGCAGGGTTTATTTCCATTGAGCTTAAAGCTCAGGAAAGCGGAACTGTAACAGGATCTGTAATAGATAAAACAACCGGAAATCCGATAGAAGGAGCAGATGTTACAATTAACAAAGTTAGAGATTCCAGCATTGTAAAAGGAATTCAGACTGATGCAGCAGGGAAATTTATTTTATCTGATATCCCGTTCGGCAGGTATTATATTAAAGTTAACCTTGTAGGTTATAATTTTTCAGTTGTTAGCGGAATAAACATCAATCCGAATAACCTTTCACTTACACTCGAACCCGTAAAGCTATCAACAGGTACAACCACTACCGATGAAATTGTGGTTGAAAGCGAAAAAAGCCAGATTGAGTTCCGCCCGGATAAAAAAGTATTTAATGTAGGCAAGAACATAACCAACCAGGGAAGTACAGTTATAGACCTGCTGAAGGAAATACCTTCGGTAACAGTTGACCAGGATAATAATATCAGCTTAAGAGGCAGTGAAGGCGTAAAGATAATGATAGACGGCAGGCCATCAGGACTTGAAGGAACAAACCGCGGCGATATGCTTGCACAGATTTCTGCCACGCAGGTAGAAAGTATAGAGCTTATCACTAATCCTTCTGCAAAATATGAAGCTGAAGGCTCTTCAGGTATTATTAATATTGTTCTTAAAAAAAATGAAAACCGTGGAATGGGTTATAATGGTACTTTAGGACTTAATATCGGAACACGTGATAAATACAGCGGGCAATTAAGCTTCAGCTTAAAGAACAATAAGTATCATTTTTACGGGAATTATGGATATAACTCTCACAGGATGATTTTTACCGGGTTAAACCAGCGTTTTAATTATATTAATTCAGATTCATATTTTACAGATGAATCAAGCAATGCCCGCGGACATATGCAGGGACATAATGCTAAGTTTGGGGTGGATCTTTATTTAAATCCACAAAATACAATAGGTCTATCTTTTAACTTAAGAGATTCAAAACGTTCGAGGTTTGATGTTACTGATGACTTCGTTTATAATACTTCTAATGTATTGACCTCGCAGTATTTTAATACTACCACACATGAAGATGACGGATTAAACTATGATATTGCAGCGAACTATACTTTAAGATTCAAAAACCCTCAGCAGGTATTTACCACCGACCTTTCATTTTCAAGGGATAAAGATGATGAAGTTACAAATACCTACGATACTTACATCACACCCGTGGTTCCTGAGCCTGTAAACAGGAATGAATACACATCTGAAAAAGACGACGCATATATTGCAGACCTGAATTATGTTCACCCGTTCAGCAAAGATGCAAAATTTGAAACCGGTTACCGCGGCAGCTATAAAAAAAGAGATAATGATTACCGGGTTGATGTATTTGATTATAACACCGGAGAGTATATAACTGACCTGAATTCATCAAATAACTTCATATATAAAGAGCAGATACATGCTGCATACGGTATTTATACAAACAAGATCGGTGATTTCGGATTTTCCCTGGGGGCTAGGGTTGAACAAACTATAATTAAGGGAGAGCTGATGAACAATGGCCAGACCTTTGACAAAAGCTATATTGATTTTTTCCCGAGTGCCAGCATATCACAAAAGATAAGCAAATCCAGTGAAATTCAGCTAAGCTATGCAAGAAGGGTTAACAGGCCAAGAATGAGGCAGTTAAATCCGTTTGTAACAATAAGCATGATGGGCGGATCCAACACACTTTCACAGGGTAATCCAAATTTGAATCCGGAATTTACAGACGCTTTGGAGCTAAGCTATATTCAATACCTTCCTTTTGCCACAATTACACCAACATTATTTTACAGGCAGACAAAGGACCAGATATCCCGCTCAAGAACTTTAATTGACAGTATCACCACACTTTCAACATTTGTAAACTACAATAAGTCTAAGTCTTACGGGGGTGAGCTGATACTGAACACACAACCAGCAAAGATCTGGACATTAAACGGTACATTCAGCTACTATAAAACTGAAATTGACGCTTCGAATCTTGGCTCCGGTCTATCAAACAGCGGTTATTCATGGACAGCAAGAGCAATGTCAACATTAATGCTTCCGGCGGATATGAGTCTACAGGTTTCATATTTTTACTCCGGCAAAAATTACAATGCACAGGGTACTTTTGAGCCGTTTTCAATGCTTGATGCTGCCATAAAAAAAGATTTCTTCGATAAGAAGCTCAGCCTGACCTTCCGCGTAAGCGACCTGCTTGATGAAGCTAAGTTCAAAGCTAATATCAGCGGCACCGGATATTACGAAACTTTCGAAAGAAAAAGAGATGCAAGAACATTTTTCCTGAACATAAGCTACAGGTTTGGCCAGCAGGAAAAAAACAAATTTGAAAAAGGTAAAAAGAGAAACAATGATGACAATAATAACGGTGATGACGGAATGGATTTTTAAAAATAGCAAAATTTAAAGAATATAAGCCGGGAATTACACCCGGCTTTTTTGTTGAGTGATGGATAATTCTCATAATTAAATATGATTCTTATAAAAATGTTAAATTTGTATTTCAACAAGTGATATAATTTATTATTTTCTGTTGTGATTTTATTTTTCAACTAACAGGAGAAAATAAAATATGACACTTCTGGAGCTGCTGTATAACCAGCCTGAAAAGATCCTGCTAGACGCAACCAACACACTTGTAAGAGCTCACCTTCCGCATTATAACAATTTCAGCAAAACAGAACTGAAGGAACGTTACAAAAAGCTTCTTGATTCTGTTACAGTTTGCGCTGAAAAAAATTCATGCAAAGAGCTTTCATCATATATGAACAGGCTTTCAGATGAAAGGTTCGCAATGGGTTTTGAGCCTGCAGAAGTACAGGTCGCAATAAATATTTTCGAAGAAGCTCTCTGGAAAAATATTTATGAGCTGGTAGATAGTGATAAACAAAATTCATCAATGAAGCTTATCACAGAAATAATTGCCAGGGCTAAGCAGGAGTTAATAGGCGAATATGCAATTCTGGAACGCAGCTGATAATTAAAAGCTGATCTAGCTGCAGGTATTTACGAACAAGCCGCTTTTTTACAGAAGCGGCTTTTAATTTTTTTAACTTGTATATAGTTATCATACAATACTATGATATTTCTCGCAGGGTTATTTTGAGAAGTTTTTAGTGTATTTCTCAAGTTCATAATTGTAATTATCTTCTTAAGGAATCATACACTAAATTTCAAAATGAGGGGTTATAATATGACACTTCTGGAATTAATTTACAACAAGCCTGAACTGATCCTTCAGGAAGCTACTGCCGCCTTGATGAGGGTACAGCTTCCTCATTACAGTAAATTCCGCCGAGAAGAAATATACAAAAAATATTCGAACCTTCTGCTGGCACTTACAAAGTGCGTAGAGACTCAAAAGTGTGATAATATGATAAGCTACATGGATCTGATCTCAGATGAAAGGTTTGCTGCAGGATTTGAAGAAGAAGAGATTCAAATAGCTTTAAATATATTCGAAGAAGCTCTTTGGAAAAATATCAAGAAGCATATTGATCCAAAAAATCAATTTGCATCCAAAAAAATGGTTACAACCATAATTGATAAAGCCAAGGAAGTACTTCTGGAAGAATATGTAACATTGAGCAAAAGTTAATTTTTATTAAATTCAGTTCGGCAAAAAAGCTGCGGTTAATTCATGCAGCTTTTTTTTTGAATTCATTGAACTTCAATTATACCATTTCAAAAGTCATAACAAAAGTTTATTTTTGCTGTCAATTAAATGAATTAATAAATATATATGAACCACTTTTATTTTAAAGATAACAATTTATATGCAGAAAATTTTTTAGTTGAAGATCTTGCAAAAGAATACGGAACACCTTTGTATATTTACAGCAAGAACCAGATACTTAAAAATTACAGGGAAATCAACCAGCCATTGGTAAATTCAAAGCTTGATTTCATTAATTGCTATGCAATTAAAGCAAATTCAAACCCAGAAATCCTGAAGCTTCTCTCAGAAGAAGGCGCAGGAGCGGAAGTAGCATCAGGCGGTGAGCTTTACCTAGCCCTGAAGTTCGGTTATCTTAGAAATAAAATCACTTTCACAGGCGTTGGAAAAACTGATGAGGAAATTGAATACGCACTCAGGGAAAATATTTTTAATTTTACGGTTGAATCACTGCAGGAAATTAAAGTGATATCAGGAATTGCCCATAAGCTTGGAGTAATTGCAAGGATCTCGATAAGGGTTAATCCGGATATTGATGCAAAAACTCACCCATACATTACTACGGGAATGAAAGAAAATAAATTCGGAATTGACAGCAAGGATATTATGGATGTTTTTAAAACTGCAAGCCAGCTTCCGAATATAGATCTTATTGGAATTCATTCACATATCGGTTCTCAGATAACAGAAGTTAATCCATACATTGAAGCGGTAAAATACCTTGGAGACCTGATAGAAAAAGTTGAAAAGATGGGAATAAATATCCGCTATATCAATTTTGGGGGCGGATTCGGAGTGCAGTATAAAAATATACTTACACACAGGTATATACCCACAGAAGATGATGATACAGCAAGATACTCACCGCTTGGCGAGCATGTTGAATCAGTATTGAAAATGCTTTCTGCTTACAATAAAAAATTAGTCATCGAGCCGGGCAGGTCACTGGTTGCAAATGCAGGTATTCTTGTTGGCAAGGTATTATATACCAAACAGGGTGAGTTAAAGAAATTTATTATAACCGATACAGGAATGAATGACCTCATGCGTCCCTGTCTGTACCAGGCTTATCACCAGGTTGTACCAACAACTTTAAAAGATACCGGCTTTGAAACTGTTGATATAGTAGGCCCGGTATGCGAAACATCAGACTTCCTTGCAACTAAACGCAGCATACAGGTTATGGAGCGCGGCGACCGTTTTGCAGTATTAACAACAGGCGCTTACGGCTATTCGCTATCGTCAAACTACAACGCAAGGCTGCGCCCTGCAGAAGTTCTGGTTGACGGTGATAAGCAGTACCTGATAAGGGAAAGAGAAAAAGTTGAAGAATTGCATTATTAAACCAGTCCTGAACGAAGCGAAGCGAAGTGAAGGTTCTCATAGACTGATTTTACTAATATTTTCAGAGAAAGCAGTTTTATTACTATTTTTTCTCATGACACTACCTGTAATATCCTTCTCACAGGAAGTAACCCTGGAATATATTTTCCAGGATACAGGCATAGTAAATCCGCGCCCCTCATTAAAATTCATTCAAACTGATTCAAAAAAAATATACTATTATGCCGATGATGACTATGACGGCATGCTGAGCCTGTTTGATATGAATTATGAAACCGGGGAGAATTATAAATATTCCGATACTGGTGAAACTGCTTCAGAATTTGTGGTTATGCCAAACGGCAATGCTGTTACAATAATAAGCGGTGACCTTTACTTAACCAAAGATTTTGTCAATTCCCGCAGCTATACCAAAGATATAAGGCTGACAGAAACAGATAAATATGAATATTCACCGCAGGTTATAGGAAGCTATGTTGTTTACAGGCGCAGCGGTAATTATTACCTGGTGAGGTATGACAGTACGAAGGCAAGCTCAAATGAGCTCGCATTAACCGGCGATGAATCTGATTCTGTTTCATACCAGGTAATAGATATGACAGATAGTTTTAGGGCTGATAATGATTGTGTGCTTAGAATTTTTGCTGCCCGTTATGATAACACTACCAAACGCCCGCTTGTATTTCCTGATTACAATGAAAAGTTCGTTAAAGCCGAAACAAAAAAACGCGGTATATCAAAAGTTAAACTGTTTGATATTGCTATAAAAAGGGCCGGGAAAGATTCATTATATAAGGTTATAAATGAATTTGTGTATCCTGACAGCCAGAGGTATTCAACTACTTTCGCGGAATACTCCACTGACGGCAGCAAACTGCTGCTGGATATCGAGACAATGGACCGCCATCACAGAAAGCTTTTCATTTACGATGTTGTTACTAAGAAGGTTCAAGAGATCTATACTGAATCTGACCCTGCATGGTATGAAAGGCACTCAAACAGCACTTTATTTATTGATAGCCAAACAGTTTTGTTCGAGTCTGAAGTATCCGGTTTCAACAATCTTTACAAGGTTAACATAGATGGCACAAATTTTACACCGGTAACACCGGGAAATTTTACAGTACTTACTTCTGTAGTTGACCGGACAGCCGGTAAAGTATATTTTACTGCTAACGCTGAAGTCCCCTATATCTATAATATATATTCAGCGGATCTGACAGGCGGTAATTTTACAAAATTAACCACAGCCGAAGGCGATGCTGAAGACCTGAAATTATCACGGGACGGGAAATACCTGTTTTATTCACATTCATACATTAATAAACCGAATGAGCTTTATTCATACAGCCTGGAAACAGGTGAGGAAAAACAGCTTACCAATACTATATCACCTAAATTCACAGCAATTGACTGGAATCTGCCGGAGCTTATTACATTCAATAATGAAGAAGACGGGCAGCTGATTTACGGATTGTTATACAAGCCGAGAAATTTTAATCCGAAGAAAAAATACCCGCTGATATGTTTTGTCCATGGTGCAGGCTACCTTCAAAATGTTACATTCGGGTTTTCACCTTACCGCGATAACTTTATGGTAAATACTTTCATCACCCAAAATGATTTTGTTGTGCTTGATATCGATTTCAGGGGCAGCATGGGTTATGGTAAGGAATTCCGCAACAAAACTTACCGGAATCTTGGATATTGGGAAGTATCAGATTACATAAGCGGCATAAACTTTCTGGATGCAAAAGGTTTTATTAATAAAGATAAGGTCGGGATATACGGCGGCAGCTATGGCGGCTTTACAACACTGATGGCGATGTTCAAACACCCTGAGCTTTTTAAGGCGGGTGTATCACTGCGCGCAGTATCAAACTGGAAAAATTACTACTACAGCAATTACTGGTACACGCTTGCAAGGTTTGGTGACCTTGAAACAGAAGATGTTGCGGAGTATTATGAACGATCTTCACCATATACTTTCGCAGAAAACCTGCAGGGACATTTACTTATGACACACGGTATGCTGGATGATAATGTGTTTTTCCAGGATATGGTGCAGCTTACACAAAAGCTTATTGATAACAAAAAGGATTTTGAGGTCATGATCTATCCCAAAGAAGCTCACGGTTTCTACAGGCAAACAAGCTGGCTGGATCAGTACAAACGTATAACCGGCTGGTTTGAGAAGTATTTGAAGTAGAAAAGCACTCACCACTAAGGCACAAAGGGCACTAATAGTTTTAATTTAAAACCATAAATCTTGAGCATTATGGAATACTTAAAAGAAATTGTTCATTATTTCAAAGATAGTGATATAGGAATAGGATTAGATTTAGAACCGGAAAATAAAGTCGCTGTAATTTTAACAGGTAAAGTTAATATTGAAGAAATATTTGCTACTCTTTCAGATAATGTTACTTTTGTCGCTGAAAATATTCAACCTTACGAACATCTTAAATCAAAATACTCAGGTTTGAATTTAGTTGTAGGCGACATAATTAATACAAATCTAAAAGAGAAAAGTATAGATTTTATTATTGTCAATTCCGCCATAATAAAACTTGATTGGCAATCTGTAAGAAATGAACTTAAAAGGATTTCATCAGCAGATGGTTATTGCGATGTTGCAATAATTGATGATAGCGTTAACAAAACAATTAATAATGAATTTTTAGAATTTCTGTATGCTGGAAGCTGGTATGAAGCAAAAGAATTTGTCTCAAATAATGAGCATAAAGTCAAAATTTACCACAATCCAATTGGCTTAAATGAAGAAGAATTAAAAGTCAAAGAAATTACTGATTTTATTAGCGCGTGCGAAGATTACTGCAAAGTTCTTGAAAACTACAATAAATATTCAGTTAAAGACTTTTTATATCATATTCAGAAAACTTTAGTGAATTATTATTCAAAGGGATTTGATTTACCGAATTGCAGTAGAGGCAACATAGTAAAATTTGATCGTAATGAATTTAGAGATCTTTCAAAATTTAGGTATTATTTAGAAAAGTTGAGTATATTTCTTAAAAATGTAGAACCATACTTCAGTAACTTTGATCCGTACCCAGATTCAGATGAGATTGAAGAAAAAGAAGTAACCCCTCAAAGTCTTGCAAATGACCTGTCAGAAATCTATCATGATATTAAATCAAATTTGTTAGTATTTAATACAAACTCGATACCTGATCAACAAGATGCAATTTGGCATCTTAAATTTGATTGGCATGGACATACGGGAAACCACTGGACATTTGCCGTAAGAGCTATACACTGGAAACTGCAGGAATTAAGGTATGAAGATTAAACTCTAAGTGTCCTGAGTGACTTAGTGGTGAATATTCTTCACATTCAAAATTAATAATTTCCCCTTTCGTGGTTTCTTTTATCCATAATTTTCTCTAAATTTAGCTTAATTAAACAGGTATTACACATACAAAATGAGTGTTAAAGTAATAACACAATTTCCGGATCTGGAAGATTTCAGGTTCAACAACAGGCAGTGGAACAGGCAGTTTGTTGAGCAGAACGTTATACTTAACGGAAGGTTTTCATACCTTTATTATCCTGAACACTGGACGACTCTTTCTCTTAAATTCGCGTTCGGCGGAAGCGAACAGTACATATTGGGCAACATGAAATATGGAGTTCGGGATAATACATATCTGATACTTAACAGGGATTCAATATATCAGAGTCTTATAGATTCCGATAGTCCTGTTGAATCATTTACACTGAACTTCACGGCAAAATTTGTTGAAGATGTGTTTTACTCAACGTTCAATAACGATGAATACCTTCTGGATTTCCCCGAAGTAAGGGATAAATATCCGGTGAACTTTTTTCAGAAGCTGTATCATACAGATATCACTCTTGGCAATTATGTAAACAGTATCAGATTTGCTTTAAAAAGCGGATATCATGATACCGTTATGCTGAATGAATTAATGCACGGCATACTTGAGCATACTTTCCGGGTTCAGCTTGCTGCATCAAAAAAGGCTGATGAGCTGAGATCAGTAAAACGCTCTACACGCATCGAGCTTTTTAACAGGCTCAATAAAGCAAAGGATTATATCGTATCAAACTGCCACGAACCGATAGATCTTGATATTCTTTCGAAAGTATCTTCACTCTGCACACATCATTTCCTCAGGCAGTTCAAATCATATACAGGTTTATCCCCTTATCAATTCTTGAAACAAACCAGGCTTGCAAAAGCCAGATCACTGCTTGAAAACACAAGCTTATCAATTACCGAAATTTGCCAGGATTGCGGGTATGAATCTCTAAGTTCCTTCAGTTTTTTGTTCAAAAACACATATAATCTATCGCCTGAAAATTACAGGCTCTCAAAAAAGTCAATTTTCAAATAATGCGGTAACAGCCCACTTCCTATATTTGTAAAAACTTATAAGGAGGTACTTTTTGCGGTATTTTATTAAAACTTTCAGCCTTTCACTTCTATTTTTACTTTATTTTCCGGGTTCAGCTTCAGCGCAGTTTTTTGTGAAGGTAACTGATGCTTCAAATCCAATTGTCAATGAACCGCTCTCGGGTAATTACATAGGTACGAGCTGGGTTGATATTGACAATGACGCTCTGCTGGATCTGTATATTTCACGAAGCCAGATATTCAAAAATCTCGGAAACGGAAATTTCATCAAGCTTACAAACTCGATCCCATTTATAGGAACTGTTCTTGGTAATTCATGGGCTGACTATGATAACGACGGGTTTATAGATTTCTTTGCTGTATCAACAAATCAGGGCGCGCCATACTCACACTTATATAAAAATAACGGCAACGGAACATTTACAAAAATACTAACCGGTTCAATAGCAGATTCAAGCGCAAATACTGGCTGGGGATGTGTGTGGGGAGATGTAAATAATGATACCTACCCTGACCTGTTTATTGCAGTTGCTTCAGGTTTCGGAGGTGTTTCTCATCAAAACCGCTTCTTTTATAATAACGGCAACGGAACTTTTACGCGGGTAGATACCACCGATATTACAGATTCTATTGATGCATTTACAGTTCCAATGTTCAGTGATTATGACCAGGATGGTGATATTGACCTGTTCATAGGCACGGGTCCGGCAAACAGTATCGGCGGAAAGGATTACCTTTACAGAAATTATCTTAAGGAACAGAATGTTCCATATTATTTCAACAGAATAGATACAGGGATAATCGGAACTGATATTGTTGACGGTCAGAACTGGAACTGGATAGATATAGATAATGACGGTGATCTTGATGCATTCTTAACAAATTATTCAACAAATATCAGGAACAGGCTTTACAAGTGCGAGGGACCGCGGTATTATGTAAAAATGACTGCAGCAGAAGTGGGAAGTATTGTAAGTGATGCAGGTGCATGGCTTGGCAATACCTGGGGTGATTTTGATAATGACGGAGATATTGATTGTTTCATAACAAACGATGCCGGATTCAGCAGGTATTATTCCAATAACGGCAGCGGTTTCTTTATAAGGATTGATACACTTGCAGTTAACATTAACGGCCAGACTTATGGAACAACATTAGCTGATTATGACAGCGATGGAGACCTGGATATGTTCATTGCCGGTACAAATGCAACCAAAGGACTTTTCAGGAATGAAACGAATAATAACAATAAATGGGTGAACATTAATTGTATAGGCTCGGGTCCAACCACGGGTATGACAAATAAATCGGCACTCGGTACAATTGTAAAAATTAAAGCTGTTATAAACGGCGTGCCAAAATGGCAGATACGGGAAATTAACGCTCAGAACAGCTTCAATTCAATGAATATGCTGAATGTTCATTTTGGGCTGCACAATGCGACGATTATTGATTCTATAATAGTAAAATGGGGCGGCGGGTTACAGCAGGTGTTTACCAATGTTACACCAAACAAGTTCTACCGGCTGGTTGAAGGACAGGGTTTGAACGAAGTAATTATAGGTCTTAGCCAAACAGGAACAGTAATACCTATCATCTACAAACTTGAGCAGAACTATCCTAATCCATTTAACCCTGTTACTAAAATACGGTTTGCAATTCCGGGATCTTCAAATGTAAAACTCTTTGTTTATGATGTTACCGGCAGGCTGGTTTCTGAATTGGTTAATGGTGAGCTAAACGCGGGTGAATATGAAACAAATTTTAATGCTGAGGAATTTACAAGCGGTGTATATTTTTATACAATGCAGGCAGGCAATTTTAAGGAAACGAAAAAACTGGTAATCATTAAATAAATTTCAAGCGCCTGTTAAGCAACGAGGGCGGTCAAGCAAAGCTGTTGTACAGCCAGGCTTGATTTATTAACAGGCGCTTATAAAATAATAAATTATGGAAATAACATACAAAGCTGCATTAGCAGTAATATTCATTTTAGCAGTAACACTTTCAATAGCCGTTACCCATGCGCAGACTGAGGATAAACCATGTATGGCTCCTGAAGCATCGCAGTTTGATTTTTGGGTCGGTAACTGGCAGCTTAACTGGAAGGACCCTGATGGCACTGTAAAAACCGGTACAAATGTAATTACAAAAATACTGGGAGGCTGCGTAATTGAAGAGAATTTCACCTCAGGTGACGGGACTTTTCTGGGCAGGAGTGTTTCTGTATATAACCCGGCTAAAAAAATCTGGCAGCAGACCTGGGTAGATAATAACGGGGCTTATATGGATTTTACCGGCGGTAAGGACGGTGAAAACATGTACATGCAAAGAAAAGTTTTGAACAAAACTGGAAAAGAAATAATCCAGAAAATGACATTTACCGATATTAAGGAAAGCTCATTTACATGGCTGTGGGAGTCATCGGCTGATAACGGGGCTACATGGATGCAGATATGGAAGATTCAATATACAAGGAATTGAATGTTTACTTATTTATAAAAATCGGAGTGCCGTCACTAACGGCGCTCCAAATCTCCCTGATTTCTTCATTTGTTACAGCAATGCAGCCATCAGTCCAGTCATTATTAACATAATAATTCTCAAGAAACCCTGTATTGTTAGGCAAACCATGAATCATAATATCTCCGCCTGGAGAGTAACCGTTCATTTGGGAATTAAGCTTATCCTGTTCATTGGGATATGATATCCTGAGAGATAAATGATACTTGCTGTTTGGGTTCCTTCCGCTTATGCTGTAAAGGCCTTCCGGAGTTTTTTCATCCCCCTCTTTTTCTTTATGTCCCACAGGGTTATCACCTAATGATATGCTGTAAGTTTTAAGGATTTTACTCTTAAAATATAGCAGCATTTTTCTATCAGCTTTGAATACAACAATAGAATCCGATACTGATCCCTGCGGCAGAGGTGTTTTGACAATCCCCGTATCACCGGGAAGAAATAAAAAGTAAGACACTGCCCCTGCAAGTAGCAGCACAATTACTGAAGTTAAGAATATTAATAAAATCTTTTTAATAAGAAATTATATTAAGCTGATTTAAATTTTCTAATTTCATTGAAAAAATCCCGAAGCTTTGCTTCATCCAGCCGTCCTGCTGTTCTAACGCCGCTGCAAAGATCAATGCCGAATGGCTTTACAAAATTAAAGGCATCATTTACATTTGCCGGATTTATTCCACCGGCCAGGTAAACCGGAATTTCAGCCAGCTCACGAATTTTCAGGCTAAGCTCCCAGTTATGAGTTCTGCCGGTTCCGCCAAGCTGCTTTACCGCAAGCGAGGGGTTCCCGGAATCAAGCAGCAGTGCATCTGCAAATTGTGCATACTCCGCAGCTTCTGCCGCTGAATCTTCATCTATAACATGAATAACCTGTACAAGCTTAATACCGGGAAGCTCTTTCCTAAGGGATCTGTAAACCATGGTTTCGATTCTGTCAACTATCTGTATAGTTGAAGTATTTACTTTATTATGATGGCTGATAATTTGATCCGCTGTTGTTTCACTAGTCAGCAGAAAAGTTTCTATGTTCTCAGGTGCGTAAGCGGAAATTTCAGCGATCAGTTCATCACTAATAACACCGGGACCGCTGGGCATATTTCCAACAAGCCCCAATGCGTTTGCTCCGTACTTAATGGCAAGAGCTGCTTCTTCTATACTGCTTATGCAGCATATTTTTACAACAGGATAATTGGCGGGGCTCAATACTTTTTAATTTCTGCTGTTCAATATTTTCTCAACTTCAGCCAGGTTCTTCTCAGCGCGTTTCATGATATCACCGGCTTCCTTCATAACATCTTTTTTATACTTTTCATCGGTTACCTGTCCCATGTTTATTTCAACATTCTTTAATGCGCCCCAAATACCGGTTTCAAGAGATTTTGCGCCAACGGCAAGATCACTTGCCGAGCTTGCGTTGCCAAGCTTTGCAAGCTCAACCATATACGGCCAGCATTCATCAGCTGTTCTCATTACACCAAGCGGTACATTAATAGCTTTTTTCAAACCCTCCTGCATAAGCTGTGAGCGGTGTTTTTTCTGCTCATCAGTATCTTTGGGCAATTTCATTGCAGTCATGTAATCATTAAATGCATTAGTATCGGCATCTATCATTGGAATAAGCTTTTTCATGTTTTCATGCAGCGGTGCTATCAGCCTTCTCATATCTGCATCAAGATGCTCGAATTTTTTTGTGCCGTAGCTCATCCAGCCCATCATTGCGCCAAGTCCTGCGCCCATTGAAGCTATTAGTGCTGAAACACTGCCGCCCCCGGGAGCTGAAGTGCGGGCACCAACAAGCTCAACAAAGCTGCGAACTGTCATAGATGCAAGCGGCTCATTCCCGCTTTCGGCTATCATGTATTCAATTATTCTTTTTTCGGGTATAAACGGAGATACAGAATTAAGTCCAAGCCTTTCAACAACAAGCCTTATTTTCTGTTTTTCATCAACAATAAACAGCTTTTCTTTCTGTATATAATATTCAGCAGCCATTAGCATTGCTTCAAGCGGTATCAACCCAACCAACTCACTGCCTGCTGCCGCGAGATTAAGTTCTTTTGCGTCCTTAACGCACTCTTCAAATACAATATGAGGAGGCGTAATGGTATAGTTATCCAGATTGATAGATACCTGTGCCATGTTGTATTCATCAACATACCAGCCAATGGCTTTGATAGCTTTTAGTCTGCCCGGTTCATTAGGTCCCCTGCCCTGCTCGCGGATATTTAGCGCAATGCGGTGAGCCTGTTCTTTGGTGCCGAGTATATTCACATTATACGCTATCAGGAAAAATCTCGCACCTGTGACCATAGCCCCGAAGCGCGGATTGAATTCCTGCGGACCGAAATCGGGTTTCCATTCAGGTTTAATTATCCTGTCTTTTATTCCTTCATACTCGCCTTGCCTTATTTGCTTTAATGCTTTGCGTGCTGGATTTGTTGATGCTTCTTCATACAAATATACCGGCAAGCCAAGTTCTTCGCCAACGCGTTTTCCGAATTTTTTGGAGCACTCCACGCAGTCTTCGGTGGTGACTCCAGCCACAGGCACAAAGGGGCAAACATCAACAGCACCCATTCTTGGGTGCGCACCGGAGTGCTTTGTCATATCAATTAATTCATAAGCTGTTTTTGTGAATTGAAATGCCGCTTCAACTACGGAGTCAGGGTCGCCCACAAATGTAAATACCGTGCGGTTTGTCGACCTGCCCGGATCTACATCAAGCAGTGTAACACCTTCTACTGCGCGAACTGCATCTGCGCAAGCGTTGATAACTTTTTCATCTCTTCCTTCGGAAATATTGGGAACACATTCAACTATTTTTCTCATATAAATTGCGATAAATTTTGTAAATATACTACAAAGTTAGCATTTATTATTGAATGTTTAAATGTAAGGGATTTTCACAATAATCATTAAAAATGGTTTATTTAAGGCATATAAACACCATAAAAAACAAAAATCCCGCTAATAAGATCAGCGGGAATAATTGCGAATACTGTTGAGAATCTGTGGTATTCAATTGATATTTATTTTATGTTAACTATTAATTTCTATTTCCTCTCAATCAACATCGGGGTGGCGCACAACACAGAATTTACCGTTGGTAATAGTGATCTCACCCTGTCCTGACTGGAATGTTCCTTCGAATGTACCTTTGATATCTTCTCCAACAGCGCCGTAATGTGTTACATTGATGTTCAATGTTTTAGCTGCCGCTGAAACAAGGTTTTTATAAACCAGTGAGCCTGACTGCCATGCAAAAGAACCTGTGGTTTTGCCGGGAAATACCAGTGAAAACGAAGCTGTATCCATTCCCGCAGCAGATAATCCTGTTACGCTATCTTTAACTGAGTAGTAACCCAATGCAACTGCAGTCTGAAGCCTGACATATTTATTATTATATCCGGCGCCTGTGATAACAAAGCTGTTTTCGCAATCACCCGGATTGCCGCTGCATGAACGCAGATCGCCAAGATTCAAAGTAACTGCAGAGGAAGGTGTCTGAACAACTGTATCTATCACCTGCCCGTTATACGAAGTGAACTTCAAACGCGCCTGTTTATTCGGGGCAACGTAAATCCTGAATGCACCAGTCTGTGTAGGCATGATACCCTGGTTCCGGTTATCCCAGAAAACGGAAAGTGTACCGAATATATTATTGTTGTTACAATCTTTAAATGTACCGGTAATTACAGGGAAACATGCAAGCTGGCAAAGCGGCACCTGGTAAACCTGGTTCTGAGTTAAAGAAGGGATCTGTACAGGAGCGCTTGACATGCCGAAATTCTGTGAAGCTTCGACTGATATTGTGAATTCAACGCCGGTGGGAACTGTGCGGACATAATTCCCGAACTCATCAGTTACAGCAATTGTCTGTCCTACTTTAACAACAACACCGGGTATCGCATTACCCTGGCAATCAACAACCTTTCCTTCTACTCTTGTTAAGTAGCCCGGGTAATCATTGTTCCAGTCAGTAAAGTGATTAACGGTGCCTACATATTTATTACCCTGTTTTGTGGCAACGCCTTCTTCACGCCAGAGACCTGTGTTCTCATCAAAATACCAGAGGGGAATTGTTGCCGGCGCCTGTGATACCAGTGATGCCGGGATAGTTGTTGTAATAGTTGAGGGCTTGCTGCCTGTTACGTTTAATTTTTCGCCTGAAGGTGATTCCATTTCAACCTTCATTATTCCGTATGAATACAGTACCGCGTCACTTGAATCACTTCTTCTCGCCATCATATCGCCGCCTGCAACTGTTTCTGTGAATTTAACATCGGTTGGGTCCATATATACCACAGACATATTAACCGGCCCGTCATAAGTTGAACCGTCATTCTTGACTACAGAACCGGGCTGAATTTCAACCATTGAGCCGTTGTTTAGATTTGCCGTTCCCCCTGAAGTTGAGTTAATTGTATGTGTTACAGATTTAGGCATCATTGTAAGCTTAAGTACAGTTGCACCCTGTTTCGGCTGTTCGCCGCGGGTTGCCGTAAAGTAACCGTGTTTTTCAGCTTTAACAAACAGCCTGTTTGCGGGAACAGTGATATCTGTGAACATAAACTCACCGTTTGCACCGGAAGTTTTTATCTGACCGTGAGCTGTAACTGTTACCCCTGAGATCGGCTCGTTGTTTTCATTTACTACAATCCCTGAAATTGTGGTAGTTGTATTGCCGCCATTGTTGTTGGGATTGTTAGGTGTTATACTGCCATCTTCACTGCAGCCTATGGCTGCTATCAGAATAATAAGAAGATTTGCTATTAAAACTATCTTTAATACTTTGTTCATTTTGTTTGTGGTTGT
This sequence comes from Ignavibacteria bacterium, assembly GCA_017303675.1. Lineage (NCBI taxonomy): Bacteria > Pseudomonadati > Ignavibacteriota > Ignavibacteria > Ignavibacteria bacterium. The sequence goes on along the minus strand of JAFLBX010000001.1, from coordinate 1,226,606 downwards.
TAGTTAGTTAGTTAATTACTTATGAACAAAGATATAATTACATATCCACAGGGCAAAAGCGATTTTGCCCATAAATTAAAACCCGAAGGCTGTATTAAACATTAATTGTGAAGGAAAAGTGCAGAATAATGCAGTTTTTTGGAAGATTTTAAGGATTTAACTTATAGAATAAGGTGTTAAGATTTAATGTGTATGGCATTTAGCCGTATATGACTTCACCTCTTTTTATAACAGCTTCCGCCTGGTTTATGCCAAAATGATAGAGGAGGTCATTGTAATTGGGAGTATCAAAAATTACCATATCTGCCTGCTTGCCTGTTTCGATGCTGCCAACGTTATGTGATATCCCAAGCGCAGCAGCGGCATTAATAGTTACAGCATTGATCACTTCCTCCACGTTCATTTTGAGCATGTGAACCGCCATACTCATTGAAAGCTGAATATTTTCGCTCATAGCGCTGCCGGGATTAAAATCAGTTGCGATGGCAACGGGAATTTTACTTTCTATCATTTTGCGCGCAGGCGCATAGGGGATATCAAGAAAATATGATACTGCAGGAAACACTACAGCAATTGTACCGGAATTTATTAGCGTTTTGATGTCGGATGGTTTCATGACTTCGAGGTGATCGACTGAAATTGCGCCGCACTCAATGGCGGCTTCGATGCCGCCGATGGAATAAAACTGGTTTGTGTGAAGTTTGGGTACCAAACCGAATTTGATACCCTGCATAAATATTTTTTTTGTATCAGCCACAGAAAAATAATTTTTCTCGCAAAATGCATCAATAAAAGTAGCAAGTTCGCGTTTTGCAATTTGCGGTATCATTTCATAGAGTATTTCTTCAAGATATTCTGTTTTGGTTTTATCTTTGGGGTAAGCATGCGCGCCGAGAAAAGTAGAATAGATATCAACAGGCAGCTCACTATTGAGCTCATTTATAACCTCAAGCATTTTCAATTCGCTTGCCGTATCGAGTCCGTAGCCTGATTTTGCTTCAATGGTAGTTACACCGAAGCTCACAGATGAGATTATTCTTTTCAGGGCAAGCTCAATAAGCTCTGCTTTTGATGCTTTTCGCGTAGCTTTAACGGTGCTTATGATTCCCCCGCCGGCTTTTGCAATTTGCTCATAGGTGCTGCCTTTAATGCGCATAGAAAATTCATCAGCGCGGCTGCCGGCAAAAACGAGGTGTGTGTGTGAATCAATAAACCCCGGCAGCACGCATTTACCGCGCGCGTCAATTTTTTTCATTTTGGCTGATCTAAAGCGTGCCGGCAATTTATTGCCTATCCATTTTATTCTGCCGCCATCGGTGTAGATGCTGGTATTTTTCAGCAAACCTATTTCAGACTGGAATTTACCTGCTTTGAATTTTCTGCCCTGTGTATGGCAGGTTACAACCTGCGATGCGTTTTCTATGAGTAGGCTCATTATGTTAAAGTATAGTTATACAAATATAGTATAAGCAGAATTGTAAAAATATTTAAAATTAATTCATAAAAAGGAAAATTTTTACCGTTTTACTGTTATACTCACAAATTGCCCTTGCAATTGCAATCATTTTTTTTTTTTTTTTTTAGAAACGATCTTATAGAAAAATGTTACGACTACCCATAATTACCTTTGCATTGGTGATTATTAATAATTTAACGGAGTAAAAAAGATGAGACAACCTGTATTCTTGTTTTTGATGCCGCGCATATTAAAGGATTTCTCCTGAATACAGGGGGCAGTCCTTTTTTGTTTGATAGATTATTTAATTTTAATTTAACAATAAGTTTTATGAAAAAATTATTATACATGGTATTTGCCATTTCTTTGTTGCACAATGTTGCTTGGGCACAGTGGGTGCAGCAAAACAGCGGTGTGACAACAAGCCTGCTTGATATTGATTTTATAAATGAAAACACGGGCTGGGCATGCGGTGATGGCGGGGTTGTTGTAAAGACCACAAACGGCGGAGTTAACTGGGTACAACTAAATACCGGACTTTTTAAAAGGCTTGAGGGCATTGATGCCGTTGACGCCAATACAGTTTACAGTGTCGGCTGGTTTCAGACTATCATTAAATCAACCAATGGGGGAAGCAACTGGCAGATTATCAGGGATGGACCAACGGGTGTTGGCTCAACATTTTTTAAATGCTTCTTCATAAACCTTAACACTGGTTGGCTTTTAAGAAGCGGAGGCGGATATGTTTTAAAAACAACAAACGGAGGGATTTCCTTTGATTCAGTATTCACAAATAATAGTTTTAACAGGGATATCTATTTTAAGGACGCAAACACAGGTGTAATTTGTGGTGACGGTGCATGGATAATCCGATCAACCGATGGCGGTGTAAGCTGGGTGCAAATATCACTGCCATTGTTAACAAGCGCTCCTAATTTGTACAGAATTAGTTTTGTGGGTAACACAGGATGGACAATCGGTGAAGGCGGTGAATCCGGGTTAGGCAGAATGGTTTTCAGAACAACAAATTTTGGAATCTCTTGGGACAGTATTGCAAGGGTGCCTTACCCGAATAACGAGCTAATATATTCAGTCTTTTTCGCTAACAACAATACCGGTTATTGTGGCGGGACTTTTGGACATATTTTTAAATCAACCAACGGTGGAATTAGCTGGTATCAGCAAAACGTGCCGATAAATGGATTTAGAAACGACTTCTGGTTTTCAAATGACACTACCGGCTGGGTAGTTGGGGGAGGTGGCTATATTCTTAAAACTACTAATGGCGGAACCTATGTGAATGTATCAAGTAACCAAACTCAAATGCCAAATAAGCATGCAATTGGCAAAATATATCCAAACCCATTTAATCCTGAAACAAATATTCATTTTGAACTGGCGTTTGAAGATGACATTAAGATAAAAGTATATGATATGCTGGGAAAAGAAATATTCGAATTAATAAATAAAAAAATGCAAGCAGGCAGATATGAGGTAAAATTCAACGGTATTTCGTTAAGCAGTGGTATTTATATTTGCAGGCTTGAGTCAAAGAACAATATACTATCAAAAACTATTGTTTTATTGAAATAAAGAGAAAGGAGGTTTTAATAATATGCCGCCATGGTTTTAGATTAAAGGCAAGCTAAGGGATTCCGCGACCGCCAAGTTTTGGAATAAAAGCAGAACCGCTAAAAAGCGGCACTGCGCCCTTTTGCCTGCCATAATTTTTTGTCAACAAAAATAATTCAACTTTTTAATAAAAACTAAACAATTAAACAGTATGAAGACAATAAAGGTTCTTTCAATATTATTTCTATTTTCATCTATAGTTTATACACAAAATAACAACGCATTCAGGTTCAATTGCATTGTTCCCGGTACACCACCGGAATCTGCTCCTTCACTGGAAGGTGGATTGTATAAACCTGAAAGTATTGCGGATTACACTTCTGAACAATCCGCATATTTTCCGGTTTTGATAGTTTATGTTCAATTTACAAATGATCCAGGCGGTGATGTTGAATGGTGGCCAAGCTCACATGATCAGCCGCCAACGTATATGGGAAATGTTATTGCTACTGCTAAATCTTCAAACTTTGGTTCTAACTGGTGGGATGCGTACAATGGAAATACAGCAACATTAAGCGATTACTGGATGGAGGTATCCCGCGGAAAATTACATTTGGTAGGAAAGGAAGTTCATGTAGTCCTCCCGCACGAAGTGAGCTATTATAATCAATTTTCTAATGGGAAAGACAGCGTAATGGAACACCTTTTTAGAGCATTGGAAAATAATCTCGATATTAACTGGCCAACTTATGATAAGTGGTCAAAGGTAGGTGGTAATTTTGTTTATGGCGATGGTGATGGATTTGTTGATATGATTTATATTGTAGCTAAAAGTAATCCGTGCAGTCCGCATTATACAGACGGGTATTTCAGGCCTTATGGAGTTAAGGATAACTGTACACATGGAAGTGATCACACAGTATATAACAGCGGCGGAGATACTATAAAAATAAGAGGAGCATTTAATGAAACCGGTTCCGGTTTCCAGATATCGCCCGGCGGATGTGAAAATGGTGTTTTGTACGATCCTTTGGATAAATGGGCACTTGTGAGCTTTTCAGGACACGAACACGGCCATTATTTTTTTGGTTACGGCAATTTTTTTGAATTTCATCAGCCGTATTCAAAAGTAAATAATTACTGGGGTTTGGAAGAATACTTGAGCCCGTATGAACTAATGCTGTTAGATTACCAACAGCCACAGGTTACAGATTTTAATGATGTTACTCACAGTATCGGTGACTGGACTTCAAGAGGAAGTACTTCACAAATGCTGAAGGTACCAATTGGAAATTCAACCAGAAATGAGTTTTTTATTATTGCAAACAGACAAAAGGAATCTTACTACGATAAAATAATGTGGGGAGATACCTGTCATGATAATCCTTATTTCAATTTAGGCGATCAGGAACATTACGGCAAAGGCATATACATATATCACGCATATCCCGGTGAAATTCCTGGTGGCGGATACCCGTTTGGAATTCATATTGATCAGGAATGCGCAGATGGTTTATGGAACTGGACACACTCCTACAATGCTGCCCCTGATTGGGATCCTACCAATTACTGGCTGCCTGTATTTGAAAAGTCAGCTCCGGTGTTTAATGTTAACGATCCAAGTTCGTTAACATACAGTTTAACAGCACGTGACGGAAAAAATGTAAGCAAAACTATGTCTGGCTTCAATCATGTAAAATGGTTCAGCAAAGGTAAAAAAGAATCTCAGCAATACGGGACAGGAACAGATAGACTGTTTACAAATTCCGAAGAAGACTGGACTTCAAGAGAGTGGAAGGGTGATAGATGGGATGCATGGAGAGTAGATTACAATGAAGTATTTTCGCCATACTCAAGTCCTTCAACGGTTAACTGGGATAATGAAAATTCGGGAATTTTTATTTACCTAAATTCAATGTCAGGCAACACAGCTAATCTGGAAATTTATAAAGTCGGTGAAGGAGGCTGGGATTTAGACGAAATCCTAGAAGCTACACCGCCTTCAAAGCCAATGCTTTACAGGGCTGTTGAAGTTGCTAATTGTAACGGAACTGTGGGTCACCCAAGGATAATATGGGATAATAATTTAGAGCCTGATATGGAAAGGGTTGTTTCCAGGGATACTTATAAAAGATATAAAATATACAGGGCTGCATCTTCTAATCCTAGCGTAGCTCCGTTAACTTATACTTACCATGCAACTTATGATGATTACACGCCCAATGATACGGCAAATTTCATAGATAATAGTATTTTGAACGGCACAGAAGTATCATGCGGAATTGGTGGGGCAAACGTAAACGATACATACTTTAGGTACAAAATTACAGCAATAGATAAATATGAAGACGAGTCAGTTAAGTCTGATTTCGTTTCTATATATGGTAGCTCCATAATACCAGATAGTCCTAACTTTACTACCAACGAAAATCCAATGAGTTTTGCTCTATTGCAAAACTATCCAAATCCGTTCAATCCTTCTACAGAAATTAAATTCGAGCTGCCGCAGAATACTTTTGTTACACTAAAAGTATATAACGCAGTTGGTCAGGTTGTAGCTGAGCTTGTAAACAATGAATACAAAAACGCAGGCAGATACTCTGTAAGCTTTGACGGAACAAACCTTGCCAGCGGTATTTATTTTTATTCAATTGAAGCCGGTGTTTACAAAGATGTCAAGAAGATGGTGCTGATAAAGTAAGATCAAATATCAGAGATCAGTTTCAATAAAGCAAAACAAATTTATTGATCCGATGACCTGAAGTTATCGGATTAATATAGTAAAGCAAAAACCCCGCTAAAAGCGGGGTTTGAATTTTGTACTTTTTGAAACTCCGACAAAGCCGGACATCTTGTTATTATTGCTTTGTGTTTTTCTATCCCGCCAAGGCCCCAAAGGGGTAAACAGGGACTTCTGTTCAAATTGTTGCCGCTATGATTTATCTATCCCGCAGTGCGGGATTTTTGATAAAGTAACAATGTTACTTTATCATCAACATCCTTTTGGTATCTACAAAATCATTGGTAACTATTTTATAAAAATACACGCCTGATGAAAGCGAGTATCCGTCAAACTCAACTTCATACCTGCCGGCTTTTAGTTCTTCGTTTACCAGGGTTTCAACAATCCTTCCCAATACATCATATACAACAATTTGTGTATTTGAGTTTTTGGAAATATCGAACTTAATTTTGGTAACCGGGTTAAACGGGTTTGGATAGTTTGAGTATAATTTATATACGTTCGGTACTTCAGCAGATACCGGCTCAATGCCAACTAAACCAACAGTGTACTGGAATGCAGTCGGCGGAGCTGTTGTGCCCGGCGGATTTATTCCGCTGCCGCCTGAAGGCAGAGTTGAAATTTTTGAGGTCGGAAGCGCGATATCCTGAGCCGCAAAATAATACTGCACTATAGTTCCGTTTGCACTGCCAGGAATTACAAATGAAAATGTATCCAGGTTTGAAGCTGAATAATTTACAGGTGAATACGCTGTCCAGTTAACGCCGTTATTTGTGCTTTTCCTGTAATAAAGCAGCGGTGCTTCATTTGTCCAGTTACGTATAATACCGTTATCGGTAATTTTTGCTTTCATAGTAAAAGCTGAATTCAGGTTTGTTGAAGTGAATGGCTGTGTATGTAATATTACAGGAGCCGTGTTATCAAGCTTACGGGCAGAATCAACTGAAAGCGAAGCGTCAATAATTCCCCAGCCCATCTGGTTATTGGGTGAGTTTGTATTGCTTGCGAATTTTTTCAGTATACCGGTTACCTGCAGCGGGGTCAGATCTTTATTAGCAGAAAGCATGAGCGCGCAAACACCTGATGTAAGCGGGCATGAAAATGAAGTTCCGCTGCCGGATGTATAATTGTTACCCGTAGTTGATGCGTAATAATTGCTGCTTCCCATTGCCATAACATCGGGCTTTATCCTTGGTGGTACGCTTGTTGTGGGTCCCACGGAGCTAAAGCTTGATCTTACACCGGTTGATGTAACTGAGCCGACAGTTAAAACGCTGTCACCGTCTGCGGGTCCGCCAAGCGTATTATTTGCACCGGAGCCGTTGTTACCTGCAGAGTTGCTTACAACAATTCCTTTATTTACCGCAAGATCAGCGGCAATGGTAATTGGCAATGTATTGCCGTTCATATCCTGCCAGGTGTAGCTTGTGTAGCCTGCATCAAACTCAAGGTAGCCAAGTGAGCTTGAAATTATATCAGCGCCAAGGCTGTCTGCCCAGTCTGCTGCCCTTACCCAGTTATCCATTTCCACCGGGCGCTCTGTAGGGTCAACTTCCGTTCTGCCTAAAATAAATGTTGAGCCGTATGCTGGTCCAACCATCTTGCCGGGCTTGTATCCGCCAATAAGGCAGAGTGTTGCTGTACCGTGTGAATGCCCGGGCAGAGTCGGCGTATTGTTCTGGAAATCATATGTTGATTGGATCTTCATCGGGTATGTTGTAAACGCTTCGTGGGTAAGATTGGAATACCCTGCGTCAAAATTAGCTATCAAAATACCCTGTCCCCTGATACCCTGGTTATGAACAAGGTTTACTTTTATCTGTGTTATCTGTGTAACTGCGTTGCCTGTACCGTAAGTTAAAGTATCAGCCATCGGGTCATCAGTCGTGTTAAAGAACACCGGGCTAAGGTCAGAAGCAATTTCCGGGTTATTTCCGATTACCGAAAATCTTTCAACCAGTTCGATACCTTTTACAAAATCCATATTTGCCAAGGCATTTATCTGCTCTTTTGTAGCTTCAACGCTAATGCAGTTGAGCCATTTTACCTGGTGACGCACTTTTACAACATTAGATGCAACTGTGCTCACATAATTTCCGTACAGCGGAACGTCAGTGTAATCAAGCAGGCTGCCCTGAGGCTTAACTTTTGATCTTCTATCGAGTGAACGCTGCGAAACAATTGAAAGCGGGTCGTTAAGCTTAGCCATTGCATTGGGACCCTTATCTTTCAGGTATACCCAAACAATAAATGTATTGTTTGAAGGCTCATCAAATGCCTTTGAAAGCATATTGCCTATTTTATTTTCGGTTGACCTGAATGAAAAAAATGAAAGGGATAAAAATGAAACCAGCAGTAAAAACAGGAAGTACCTCTTCATGATATTTTTATAGGTTTTAGTTCAATATTCATAATAAGTTATAATAAATATACAACAATAAAAAAGAGTAAATTATTACAAAAATTAATGGTAATAGTTAGGTTAAATACGTTATGAAAATTGATCAATAATTAAAAAACCCCGTAAAAAACGGGGTTTTTACAATGAATTCGATAAATTTGAACTAATTCTGGTTTGGCTGCCGCGTCACAAAGAACCTTCCGTTAATCTGGGCTGTACCCTGCGTTGATTCATATGTTCCGGTGAATGTACCTTCAATGATGCCGCCAACACCTTCATAAGTTGTGACCGTAACGTTGGCTGCTTTGGATGAATAGAAGTTTATCCCCTGGTAAGTAATGTTACTGTTTTGGCCGGTAAAATTCCCGGATGATCCGCCGGGGAAAAATACAACCAGGTTCTCTCCGTTTCCATTAACTGCGGATATTGCTGTTTCATTCTTGCCAACGTAATAAATGCCTATAGCAACAGAGGCATTTAGATTTACATACTGGTTGTTGAATCCAGCGCCATTAATAGTAAAGCTGTTCTCGCCGGTGGGAGCCTGACCGCAAAGGCTTATATTACCCAGGTTGAGTATAACAGCAGTTAAGGGAGTTTGAATAGTTGTATCTTTTACAATCCCCGTTGATGATACAAACCGAAGCACTGCTGTTTTATTTGGCGCAACTGTCATACTGAAACCGTTACTTGTATTTGGAACTGATGTCTGCACCTGGTTATCCCACTTCGCGCTGACTATACCGTAAACAGGATTGTTATCACAATCACGGAATGCGCCGGTAATAACCGGGAAACATGCAACAGCGAAATCAGGCACGGTGAAAACATTACCCGCTGAAATAGGCGCTACACTTACCGGCGGCGCGTTTAACCCGAAATTCTGCGAAGCTTCGATGCTGACGGGGAAGGTTATACCTGCCGGAACGTTACGCCTGAAATTTCCCGCACCATCGGTCACAGTTGTACCCTGCCCCACTTTTAATGTAATACCCGGCAGCGGCTGCCCATTGCAATCAAGCACTTTCCCTGTAATTGTTGCAGTTGCTCCGGGAAGGTCACAGTTCCAGTCAGTAAAGTGAGAAACCGAGCCCACATATTTATCACCCTGTTTAGTGGCAGTACCTTCTTCGCGCCACAGACCTGTTGCTTCATCAAAGAACCAGAGCGGAATTGATGAAGGCGCATCGCCCACCATAGTTGGGGGAATGCTTGTTGTAACGGTTGAAGCTGAACCACCTGCAAGCTGAAGGCTTTCGCCGCCTGTACCTTCCATTATTACTTTAAGTATCCCGAATGAATAAAGCGTTGCTGATGATGAATCGCTTCTTAGGGCAGCCATATCACCGCCCTGCACAGTTTCAGAAAATGATACTGAAGTGGGGTCCATATAAACCACAGACATATTGATAGTACCGTTGTAAACTGAACCGCCTGATGTTACAACTGAATTCGGCGCTATTTCAACTTTTGAGCCGTTAGGCAGATCTGCGCTGCCGCCTGTTGTAGAGCTGATCGTATGAGTTATAGTTTTGGTTATCATTGTGATCTTAAGCTGGGTCACATCACCGCTTTTTGGCTGCTCAGCTTTGGTAGCGTTAAAATATCCGGATGCTGTAACGTTCACAAACAGCCTTCCTGCGGGAACAGAAATATTGTTAAACATAAACTCACCGCCTACTCCAGTTACTGCAGTGTTACCGTGAACGGTAACGGTTGCACCTGCAACCGGCTCTTTATTTTCATTTACAACAAAACCGGCAACGGTTGTGTTAGTTGTTCCGTTGCCGTTCACAACAGGATCAACTGCTGAATCACCGCAGCCGTTTATATTTGCCGAAAGCGCAAACAAAACGGCACACAGCATCATACCGGTTAAAGCTTTCATGAAAAAATTTTTTATTGGTTTCATTTTAATTGAGTTTGGTTTATAATTTTGATCTTTATAAAAATCGTATAACACTTTTATTGTTTTGCAGATGCTCTGATGCTTTTATAATACATTTTAACGGCTCTTAAAATTACCTTATCCTGGTTAAGCTTCAGCTCTTCCTGAACTTTTTTTATCAGCTTGTGCGTGGATGCCTTAAGCCTGTACCCGCGGGAAATTGTAGTATTTTTCATTTTTCTGTTTTATGTGCACATTTATGTGCACAGCGATACAAAGTTAGTTTTTCAAACACCCCGCAGCAAAGAAAATTAAACCGTTTTGTAGAAAATTATACACCTCAAAATGTAGGATTAGTTGCATATTTTGCTTATTTTAGCAATAAATAACAATTACTTTGTCCCTGTATTTTTACGGGTAATTTTGGGCTATGATAAAAAGCAAAATAATCGATTCACTGAAGAAACTGAACAAAGCTGAGCTTAAGGAATTCAGCGAGTTTGTTTTATCACCGTATTACAATAAAAATAAAAATGTAACCGCGCTGTTTGGTGAATTAAAAAAATTCTGGCCGGCATTTGAAAGCAGGAATTTTACAAAGGAAATTATCTACGCACAGATCTTTCAGCAAAAGGAATTTACAGATAAAACAATGCGCAATTTATTGAGCGATCTTAACAGCCTGCTGGAAAAATATCTGACTGTAAAAAATCTTGAAAAGCGAAAGCTGCTGGGCAAATACCTGCTGATTTCAGCGCTTGAAGAAAAAGCCCTGCTTAAGCAGGCAGAAAGCAATATTACCGAAGCCGGGGAAATACTTAAGAATGAGCTGTTTGACGGAGGGAATATTTTTTATTTTAATCACCTGATAGAAATGGAAAAGGATTATATACAGATATACAGGAACAGGCTTATCAGCCTGAATATGAAAGAAGGCGAATACCTCGTATTCGCATTCCTTGCGAAATATATGGCATTTAAAATGAAGGCTGTGAACTACAGGCATAAAAATGAATCAGAGAGATTATCGGAATTCATAACGGAATTCGAAAGCAGGGTCGATCTGGCAAAATTGCTTGAGTATCTTGAAGCAAAAGGCGGGTTCGAAGCTGACGTGATACTTACATACTATTACACCACTAGATTTATGAGTGATTTAAACGACAGCGCAAGCTTCAATAAGGCGCTGGAGCTGTTTTACAGGCATAAAAAAAGGATAGACAGAACTGAAACTACAAACCTTTATTTAACTTTCACAGGCTACTGTGCTGTGAAGATCTCGAAGGGAGAAAAGGAGTATAACAGAACCTTATTTGACCTGTATAAAAAAATGTTCGAAGAGAACCTGTTAATGAATGAGAACGAACAGCATCTGCATATTACAATTTACAACAATGTTGTAACCACGGCGCTTTCGCTGGGGAAAAATGAATGGACAAAATCATTCATAGATGAATACGCGGATAAGCTGCTTCCGGAGTTCAGGGATTCCATGTACAATTATTCGGTTTCGAGATATTATTTTTCTGAAGGGAAGTTTGAAACATCCCTTGAGCACCTGAGCCGTGTGACAAATGATAATTACTGGATACGCTCACGCTCAAAAATCCTGCAGCTGCGGATATATTATGAGCTCAGGCATATTGAGGCATTCTTTTCATTATATGACGCCATAAAACATTCACTTAAAACCGATAAGCAGCTGCCTCTGAGAGAGCGCGATAATGATGAAATATTCATTAACCTGCTGCACAGGTTATTTAAGATAAAGCTGGGTGAATCGGCTGAAAATATACAAATTATACGCAACGAAACAGAAAATATGCTAAGGGGTCAATTGCAGGAATGGATGTTTTTAAAAATCAGTGAAATTAATCCATAAATTACAAAATTTACCTCCTATACCCTCCTTATTTCATTGCAATAAAAACGGAATTTAAGTAATTTTGTAAATTACAACAAATTAAAACCAACCGAATGGCTAAAGGCTTAAACATTCTATATTGCACCAGTGAAGTTATGCCCTACAGCAAGACCGGCGGCTTAGCAGATGTATCAAATTCATTGCCGCAGGAGCTCAATGCAGCGGGACATGCTGTAAGGATAATTACTCCGAAATACGGCTCTCTTGATGAAAGAAGGCTGAGAATATATGAAATTAAGCGCCTTACAAACATAGAAGTGCCAATTGGTGATAAGATCGCCATTTGTAATATCAAATCTTCATTCATAGTATCGCCTAAGGGCAAGGTACAGGTTTTTTTAATTGAAAATGAAGAGTATTTCGGCAAAACAAGTCCTTATGTTGATGAAAAGACCGGTAAGGATTACCCCGATAACGACGAGCGTTTTATATTCTTCAACCGCGCCGTTGTACAGGTACTTGGCCTTCTTGGCTGGCAGCCTGATGTTATCCATTGCAATGACTGGCAGACAGGATTAATACCCGCTTACATCAAAACAATTTACGCAAAAGACCCGCTCCTTCAGAATGTAAAAAGTATTTTCACAATTCATAATATAGCTTTCCAGGGGCTCTTCCCGCATTCATCATTTTTAAAAAGCGGGCTGCCTGAAAATATCTACACTGAAGAAGGCGTTGAGTATTATGATAAGTTCAGCATGCTTAAAACCGGTTTGGTTTACAGTGACGCTATCACAACGGTAAGCGAAAACTACGCCAAGGAAATTGCCACTACCCATGAATACGGAATGGGCTTTGAAGGCCTGCTTAAGAAGCGCAAAAAAGATCTATACGGAATATTGAACGGCGTTGATTATACCGTTTGGAATCCCGAGCGTGACAGTATTATACCTTTCCGCTATACCTCAAAAGAGCTTCCGCTTAAGCGCGAAGATAAAAAAGCGCTTTGCAAGCACTTTGATCTTGAATACAACGCGGAGACTCCGGTGATAGGAATTATCTCAAGGCTTTCTGACCAGAAAGGTTTTGATATTATTCAAAAGGCGATTCCTGAGCTGATGAAGGAAGATGTTTATTTTGTTCTTCTCGGCTCCGGTGATAAAACATTCCAGAAATTCTTTGAAGGCGTTAAGAAGAAATACCCTAAAAAAGTAGGCGTTCATTTCGGATTTTCAGAGGAGCTTGCTCACCTGATAGAAGCCGGCAGCGATATGTTTTTGATGCCTTCTAAATATGAGCCATGCGGGCTGAACCAGATGTACAGCCTTAAATACGGCACAATACCCATTGTAAGGGCAACAGGCGGACTGGCTGATACTATCACAGAATATAAGAACGGCAAAGGCAACGGCTTTGTGTTTGAAAAGTATGACGCGGCAGAGCTTATGAAAGCGATCAAACGCGCGCTGAAGCTTTATACAAACCGTGAAGAATGGATAAAGCTGATAAGGCTTGCTATGGCATGTGATTATTCATGGGAAATTTCAGCTAAAAAGTATGTTGATCTTTACCGCTCAATAATGAAAAAAGGCTGAGTGTAAAGCTTACAATGTAAAATGATTTTTATTTTTTCCGGGACAGACAGCAATGCCTGTCCTGCTTTTTTTATAATGAAGCATTTAATAAATTTTAACTGATCATTTCATTTGAACAAAGCGCTTTTTTTAGACAGGGACGGCACAATAGTTCAGGAAGTTGAAGGCACAACTCCTGAAACTTTAGGTTACCTGCTTACTGTTGAGGATGTAAAGCTTATCCCCGGCTCTGCCGAAGCAATTGCTGAGGCGGGGAAAATGGGATTTAAGATTATTGTCATTACAAATCAATCCGCAGTGGCAAGAGGCTGGCTTACTATAGAAGTGCTTCATAAAATTAATGAAAAAATGTATTCAATGCTTCTGGAAGAAAACCCCGATGCCCGCATAGATGCCTTATATTACTCCCCATACCATACAGAAGGTGTTATTGAAGAATACACCAAAGAACACAATTCAAGGAAACCGGGAACAGGCATGATAGAACGTGCTGTTTTAGAACATGATATCACACTTAAAGGATCATATATGATAGGTGATTCTTTTTCAGATATGCAAACAGGCGTAAACGCAGGTTTATTCAACATTTTAGTTGAAACCGGATACGGAAAATCAGCACAGAAGAAATGTCTTGATGAAAAAGTAAAAATTGACTTTATTGCATCAAATTTATATGATGCAGTAAAATATATTGCAAAAACAGGCGAAAATAGACAATAATAAGATTGTTTATGAAGATAATTTTGTCTGAAATTATAGGAAAATTCAGAATTTAGATGACCATTAAAAAACTAACAGCAGCTCTCTACAGCCTTTTAACTATAGTATCCCTTTCTTTATATACTATTGGATGCGCAGACGACCCATCATCTTTAGGATTAAACTTCATTCCTCCCGGAGAAACAACCGGGGTAAGAATATTTGATTCTTATATTGATACAATGCCTATCACTTCAATTAATCACAGGTTTTATGTAAATACATCAGCTTCAAAAAACCTGATGGTAGGCAAAAGCGGAAATTTTGAATCAAAAGGGCTCGTAAAGTTCGGTGACTTTGGCGATACCCGCGACAGCGCGACGGTTGTTTCAGCAAAGATGTATTTAAAATATAAAAATTATTATTTCCCCAATACTGTATCTGATTCACTTGGGCAGATAGGGTTTGATGTTTACAAAATAAATGACTCACTGAACTTTGAGACCATAACTTACGATTCAGTAAATACAAATACTTTCGGTACAGTTTCGCAAGGGTCATATACCGGCACACCCACTGCTGATACCCAGGAAGTTGAAATTACACTTAATCCCGCAATGGTAAAAGACTGGCTTGAGTATGCTGCCGACCCGAACTATTCAGTTAAAAATAACGGGATAGTGCTTTCGCCCAACGGGTCATCTTCCAGCATCAAAGGGTTTTATTCAACCAACAACGATGCCGCTGTTGAGCCAAAGCTTGTTGTGATTTATACAAAGAACAACGATACCGATACATTAACAACAACAACATCTGCAACTATAACACTTACAAATGCAAGCTTTGCTCCATCCACAGAAACATTCAGCCTTCAGGCAGGTGTAAGCTTTGTTCAGCAGATGAGCTTTGATATCAGCCGCTTGCCGCAGACAGCAACTATAAATGACGTTCAGCTCTATCTCTCGCTGGATTCGCTCAGCTCTAATTTTTCAACACAAAGCAACTTTACAATACTCGGGCAGTTTATCAATGATTCAGCCGGGCTTAAAACAGACCTCTTCGCTTTCAACGGCTCTCCTGCCGGCAACGGTATGTATATGATGCGGCTGGTTTCAGCGGGAGCTTCATCACCATTTGCCCGGTGGCTTTCAGGCACAGCAAACTACGGTCTGTTGTTATTTGCCGGCAACCAGACAGTAAACCTGGACAGGTATGTGTTTTATAAAGAATCGGCAAGTGACCCTTCAAAAAGACCGAGGGTAGTTATTAAATATACACCGAGGGTCACACAATGAAAATGAAAATCTCATCAATGAAAAATATTTCAGCAGCTAAGCTTGCAGCTATAATCCTGGCTTTAGTGCTTATTAGCACAGGCAGCGTTTATTCGCAGGTGGATAAAAACGGCGGTTCCATCTATTCACTTTTCGGCTTGGGAGACTTAAGCTATTCATCAAGCAACCGCACAGACGGTATGGGAATAATGGGTATAGCTTTATATGGTGACTATACAAATTCAAACAATCCCGCAGCGTGGACACGCATACCGACTACAATTTTTACATCCAAGTTCAACCTCGAAAACATCAAATCGACCGATGGTGTTAGCACATCAAAAAGAACATACGGCAATTTTGAAGGGTTTGATCTTTCCATACCTTTAAACAAAGGCAATGGCTGGATATTGAATCTTGGTATAAATAATTACAGCAATGTTAATTATGATACATATTTTACAGGAACTGTTGATGGTGAAGATTTTACTCAAACATACAGCGGTAACGGCGGATTAAATAAATTCAACATCGGTTTTTCTTATGTTATTTTCCGTTATTTAAGCTTCGGCGCACAGTTTAATTATGCTTTCGGCAATATTAATAAAAGTGTGAATATCGATTTTTCTAACGGTGCGCTGTTTGATACCAAAAATGTTACTTCAGATAATATCAGGGGAATATATTTTAATACCGGCCTTATATTTCACGGATTCGGGAAAATATTCAAAAACAAAAAACTTGATAATATGACATTGGGTGTTTTTGTTTCCACTCCTTCAGAATTTAAATCAAACCAGACAGGTAAATATAACCGTTCGGTAACTACAACAGATTCCGTTTCAATTAATGAAGGCAAATTAAAAATACCTTTGGCTATCGGAGTAGGGCTTGCAAACACATTCAACAATAAGCTTACGGTTGCCGCTGATATGTATTACCAGAAATGGGATGATTACACTGTTTACGGCACACATCCTTCAGAAATAAAGAACAGCATGAAAATAGGCTTGGGGCTGGAATACACCGCTTCAAGAAAACAGGAAGACCCATTCTTAAGCCGTGTTTCTTACAGGATAGGCGGCAGCTATACAGCCGATTACCTGAAGCTTAAAGGTGAAAATATTAATATCATAAGCATTAGCGCAGGGTTATCGCTTCCGATAGGGAATTACAATGCACTCGATCTTTATGCAAAGTATAACATAAAAGGAAAAGAAACCAACGGACTGATAAAGGATGAGGTTTTCAGGTTCGGCGCATCAGTTAAGATCGGCGAGCTCTGGTTCTTAAGGCCATCAGATGATTTTTAATGAATATTTATATAAACTAATTTAAAAAATTTCAGCATCATTAATAAAATAAATTATTATGACTCACTTACAGGATTTCGATCCGCAAATCTACAGTGCAATAAGGCATGAGCTTGAAAGACAAAATAACAAACTTGAATTAATAGCTTCAGAAAATTTTACCAGTATCCCGGTTATGCAG
This sequence comes from Ignavibacteria bacterium, assembly GCA_017303675.1. Lineage (NCBI taxonomy): Bacteria > Pseudomonadati > Ignavibacteriota > Ignavibacteria > Ignavibacteria bacterium. The sequence continues at coordinate 1,209,620 of JAFLBX010000001.1, read as the reverse complement.
GCTATGGGATCTGTTATGACAAACAAATACGCCGAAGGCTACCCGGGTAAAAGATATTACGGCGGATGTGAATATGTTGATATCGCAGAAAACGTTGCAAGAGACCGCGCTAAAGAGCTATTTGGCGCAGAATATGCCAATGTTCAGCCGCATTCTGGCTCACAGGCAAATATGGCTGTTTACTTTGTACTTGTTAAACCCGGCGATAAGGTAATGGGTATGGATCTTTCTCACGGCGGGCATTTAACACACGGCTCACCGGTGAATTTTTCAGGTAAGCTTTACAACTTCACACAGTACGGCATAAATCCCGATACAGAAATGCTGGATTATGACATGATAGAAAAAGTGGTTTTAGAGCAGAAACCCAAAATGATAACTGTAGGCGCAAGCGCATATTCAAGAAATATCGACTATAAAAAATTCCGTGAAATTGCTGATAAAGTAAACGCATTTTTACTGGCTGATATAGCGCACCCGGCAGGATTGATCGCAAAAGGTTTATTGAATGACCCTGTACCGCACTGTCATGTTGTTACAACCACAACACATAAAACACTTCGCGGTCCCAGGGGCGGTATGATACTTATGGGTACTGATTTTGAAAATCCGTTCGGCTTAACCGCGCCAAAATCAGGCAGAACCAAGATGATGAGCGAGCTTCTGGATTCAATGGTAATTCCGGGCATACAGGGCGGACCGTTAATGCACGTTATTGCCGCAAAAGCTGTGGCATTCAAAGAAGCGCTTCAGGGTGATTTCAAAAAATACGCTGAGCAGGTAATTATAAATGCGCAGGCTCTTGCAAACAAGCTTACTTCCTACGGGTTCAAAATAATATCCGGCGGAACTGATAATCATTTAATGCTTATAGATCTGCGCAACAAGAATATAACAGGCAAGCAGGCACAGGAGCTTCTGGATTCAGTAGGCATCACCTGTAATAAAAATGCAGTTCCTTTTGATGATAAGAGTCCTTTGATCACCAGCGGTATAAGGCTAGGCACACCGGCATTAACAACACGCGGAATGAAAGAAAAGGAAATGGAAACAGTTGCTGATATTATTAATGATGTTATAACCAATCCGGAGAGCGATGATATTAAAAAGAACGTTGCCAAAAAAATTGATGATATAACTTCTGAGTTCCCGCTGTACCCGGAACTTTTCACCTGGTAAACTTCACAATGTAAAAAATGATACTTTCTTATATTGATATACCTGTTAAGGAACCAAAAACCGGGACTGTGAACACAGTTCAGGAGGCTTTGGTTAATAATTCTGACAGGATAGTTACAAACACTGAATTTATTACTCAAAAAGTTACTTCAACAAGACCGCTTGAGGAAGTTTCATTTTCAGAAAAACAGGATGCATCATATGAAGAAAAGTATAAACAGATACTGATGCAGATAGAAAAAGAAAGATTTGAAAGGGAATTAATAGCAGGCAGCAGGTAACTCAATGGCAGAAAGTGATGTATTACCGGATGAGAACCAAAAGGGTGAAAACCAGCCGGGTGAAATGGGATTTTGGGAACATCTGGAAGAGCTCAGATGGAGACTGATAAAAGCAGTAATAGGAGTAGCAATAGGCGGAATACTTGCTGCAGTATTTATAGATTATATAATGAATGATTTTCTGCTGGCCCCTGCAAAAAAAACTACTCCCCCGCTTGAACTAATAAATTTAAAGCCATACGGGCAGCTTGTTCTTTATTTTGAGGTGATACTTGTATGCGGAGTGATACTTAGTATCCCGAACCTTTTTTACCAGCTATGGAAATTCATAGAACCCGGTCTGCTTCCGGGTGAAAGAAGATATATTTCTTCGATAGTAATATTTTCATCAATTTGTTTCCTTGGCGGTATTTCATTTGCATACTTCGTAATGCTGCCTACAGCGTTAAAATTCTTTGCTGAATTCGGTACGCAGGCAATTACCAATAATATTGCGGTTGATGAATATTTCAGCTTCGTGATATCGGTCATGCTCGCGGCGGGAATTGTATTTGAGCTTCCGATGGTATCATTCTTTCTTTCTAAGATAGGAATTTTAACGCCTAAATTCATGAGGCGTTACAGGAAACATGCAATTATAATAATACTGATCTTAGCGGGTATCTTAACTCCAAGCCCGGATATTACCAGCCAGCTGCTGCTGGGCATTCCGCTTGTTATACTTTATGAAATAAGTATTATTATTTCGAAGCTTTCACAGCCAAAACAATCTGAATAACGATAAAAATTTATAATGGATCTTGATCTTAAAAAAATATCACAGCCTGTAGAAAGTGAGCTTGATGAATTCAGGGTTCACTTCAGGGAAGCAATCCGCTCGAAGGTAGCGCTGGTTGATCTTATCAGCAAATATATCCTCAGGCAAAAAGGGAAAAAGATCCGGCCAATACTTGTAATGCTTTCGGCAAAGCTTTGCGGTGATGTTTCGCCAAGGACTTTCACAGCGGCAACGCTTGTAGAGATGCTGCATACAGCAACATTGATACATGATGATGTAGTTGATGATGCCAAAACCAGGCGCGGTTTAGCTTCCATTAATGCCGTTTGGAAGAACAAAATAGCCGTATTAATGGGAGATTTCATGCTTTCACGCGGCCTGCTGCTTGCGCTGGAAAATGATGAATGCGGTTTCCTTAAAATTACTTCACGCGCAGTTAAGCGTATGAGCGAAGGCGAGCTTCTGCAGATACAAAAGAACCGGAAATTTGATGTTAACGAAGAAACCTATTTCAGGATAATATCAGATAAGACAGCTTCTTTAATAAATGCATGCTGCGAACTTGGAGCAGCCAGCACTTCAAAGGATAAAAATGAGATCAGCCTTATGAGTGAATTCGGCGAAAACCTGGGTATAGCATTCCAGCTGCGTGATGACCTGCTTGATTATATAGGTAAGAAAAAAATTATGGGTAAATCTTCCGGCAGCGACCTGAAAGAAAAGAAATTCACGCTTCCGCTTATTCACTCGCTTAATAACAGTACCAAAAAAGAAGCTAAAGAAATTGTAAGCCTGGTAAAGAACGGTTCTTACAGCAAAAGCAGAAGTATTGTTATGGATTTTATCAAAGAACACAACGGAATTGAATATACCATCGAAAAAACCACTGAATACTGCGCAACAGCTAAAAATAACCTGCAGTCATTTAAACCTTCAGAAACAAAAGACACCATGATAAAATTCGTTGATTTTATCAGCGAAAGAGTTAATTAGGGGTATTAAAAAAATAAAATGGCACAAAAGATAACAGCTATTATCGGAAGACCGAATGTAGGCAAGTCATCATTATTCAACAGGCTTACCGGCAAAAAAAATGCTATTGTGCATGATATGCCCGGCGTGACAAGGGACAGGAATTACGGCGAGGTTGAATGGAACGGTAAAAAATTCTTCCTGATAGATACAGGAGGCTATGTACCGGGCAGCAAAGATAAGTTTGAAGCAGCAATAAGAGAGCAGGTAAAGATATCAATTGATGAAGCCGATATAATTTTATTTGTTGTTGATGCAAAATCAGGAATATCCCCGCTTGATCTTGAAATAGCAAAGCTGCTAAGGCGCGAAGTTAACAGTGAAGAGAACAGCCATAAAAAAGTTATACTGGTTATCAACAAGGTTGATAGCGCAAAGGATGAAAGCAGTAAAACCGATTTTTACAGACTGGGTTTGGGTGAACCCATGGAAGTATCAGCAATTGTAGGACGCAGAACCGGAGACCTGCTTGACCTGATAACCGAAGATATTTCCGCTGATAGCAATGAAGATGAAAGCAATACTATTAAATTTTCTATTATAGGAAGGCCTAACGTAGGAAAATCTTCACTTTCAAACGCATTGACGCAATCAAACCGCAATATTGTTACAGATATACCGGGAACTACCCGTGATTCCGTTGATACGATCATTAAGTATCACGGCCAGGATATCACGCTTATTGATACAGCTGGTCTCAGAAAAAAATCGAGAATAAAACGCGCTGAAAGCCTTGAGTATTTTTCCGCATTAAGAACACACAGAAGCATAGAACGGTGTGATGTTGCTATAATTGTAATTGACGCTACAACTATTATCAGCAAGCTTTCAAAGTATGCAGATCCTTCAATGGCTATTTTTAAGCTCAGCAAAGAGGATGTGGAAATAATCATAAAGGCAGGCGAGCTGAAAAAGGGCATATTAATAGTCATCAATAAATGGGACCTTATCGAAAAAGATACGCAAACAGCAAAGATCTTTGAAGAAAAAGTAAAGGAACACCTTACAACTTTTGACTACCTGCCATTTATATTCACTTCAGCATTAACAAAACAAAGGGTATCTAAGATTATTGAATCAGCGCTTGAAGTATATAATGAAAGAGCCCGCGAGATCAAAACCAGCGTGCTGAATGATAAGCTTCTGCCGTATATTAAACAAACACCTCCCCGTTCAAAATCACATAAAGAGCTGAAGATAAACTACATTACCCAGCTAAAACACTCACCCCCTATTATTGGATTTTTCTGCAATCTGCCGGGTGAAATTGAAGTGAATTACAAAAGATTTTTGGAGCATAAAATAAGGGATGAGTTTGGATTTACAGGCGTTCCGCTGACACTTGTATTTAAGGCTAAGAACAAGGAGCGCGAAGAATAAAATTTTTGTTTTGCATCTCAGATATTCCTGTATGTGCTTTCCTTTATACTTAGATCAATTTATTACAATTTCATTATGTAACTCATCATCGTTATCCGCTCCGGCTCTTGTTGGGAATTCACGGGAAAGTACTGTTCCCATTTCTTTGATCAATGCCAGTACACCGGTTGAATAATTTTTGTTCCGGAACTCTTCTTTAAGCCTTTCTTCCATTTCATTCCATGTATCATCAGGTATCTTGGCAAAGATTCCTTCATCGGCAATAATATCAAAGTAATGTTCTTCAAATATCAAAAATATCAATACACCGGTCCGTTCCCGGGTTTTGTAAACTTCCAGCCTTTCAAAATCCTTCAGTGCAAGCTCATGGTTTGAATAAAGTTTTTCAATCAGTGTTTTTTTATTTCTGAAGCTCAGTACAATTTCGCCCACGGTATTCCTTTCAACAGCATCAGCCGCTGACTGGATATCCTTGAGTTCTTCTTCAGAAAAATAGTTATTTATCCACTGCTTATTACTCATGCTTTTGAAAAGTATTAATTTTATGAGATTGCTTCGTCACTTCGTTCCTCGCAAATGTTCTAGTTTCAATTGCTCATTGATAATTGTTCATTGATAATTGTATTTACCATGACCCGCTGGAACCGCCGCCGCCGAATGAGCCGCCTCCGCCGGAAAATCCGCCGCCGCTCCAGCCGCTTGAACTGCCTGAAGACCAGCTGCTTCCGCTGCCGCCTGTATACCACCAGTTACTTGATCTGTTTTTACCTTTGCTTCCGCGAAATATTCTGTTGAATATTGGGATAATAAATACAAACAGAAAAATCACTAAAAAAACTATTACCGGAAATGGTATGCAGCAGATCCCGCCTAAAGGCTCATCAGAAGATTCTTCTTCAGCAGTATATTCACCTTTTGTAGCCTGTATTATCGCATCCACACCGGCATTTATGCCTTCAAAAAAGTTACCTTTTTTGAATTGCGGAGTTATTTCCTTACGAATTATCTGGCTTGAAAGGGCATCTGTTAAGGCACCTTCGAGTCCATACCCTACTTCAATCCTTAACTTCCTGTCATTTTTGGCTATATAAAGCAGTACACCGTTATTTTTATCTTTTTGCCCTATACCATTTTGTTCAGCCAGATCATATGAACGGTCTTCCACTGAATTACCGTCAAGTGAGGGTTCCATCCAAACAACAAGCTGGTTGGATGTTTCTTTCTCAAATGCTGCAAGCTTGGATTCAAGAGATTTTAGCTGAGTAGAGGTCAGGGTACCGGTTTTATCCGTTACATAGGTCTTTATCTTATCCTGAGATGCTACAGATTTAGATCTCTGTGCATTAGCGTACTGCACAAAAAGCATTCCTAATAAAATAACAAGTAAATATTTAGCCTTGAACATATTCATCGCTCCAAATTTATGAGTATTAGCTAAATATAAAAACATAATAAAAAAGCCCCGTAAAATACGGGGCTGGAGAACATGCCTAAATAAAGATTATTATCATTTAATAAGCATCATCTTTTTAACATTCTGAAAATTTTCTGTTTCAATTTTATAAAAATATACTCCAGAAGAAAGTTTTTCTGCTTTAAACTCAGCTGTGTAATAACCAGCATTAAAATATTCATTTGCTATTATATCAACTAAATTTCCCAAAGCATCAAAAACAGTTAATTTTACAAACCCGCTTTCAGGTAACTGAAAGTTAATAGTTGTTGCAGGATTAAACGGATTTGGATAATTTTGAGATAATTCAAATTTCTCCGGTAATTCATTTGAAACCGGCTGAATACCTACTGTTTGAGAATATTTAATAGTAGCCATGTCATTTCCTGTGCCGCTTCCGGCGCTGCTGCCCGTAACATAAACATTAGCGGAGCCATCTAATACAATAGATGAAATAATATCGTTGCCTCCTGCGGGACCGTTATATTTTATCCACCATTGCTGAGCGCCTGCATTGCTGTACCTAACCACGGCATAATCTAGCAGAATAGCAGAAGCGCCGCTGTAACCGCCAACATACACATTACCAGCGGCATCAAGCTCCAGTGCAGATGCATAAGAATACTGGTTTGAACCTATACCTATCCACCTGTTTGCCCACTGCTGAGCCCCTGATGAATTATACTTTACTGTTGCAAAATCATAAAGCAAATTAGCGCCCTGGCTTCTTCCTGTAACGAACACATTCCCCGAAGCATCTGTTTCAATATCAGCAGGAATATCTATTCTTTGACCTGGTCCATCGTAATGAGCAAACCAGATCTGTGTACCTGCAGAATTATATTTTACAGTTGAATATGATTCCCAAGAATTGGCATCAGAAAACCAACCTGTTACGTATGAATTACCGGATGCATCAACCGTAATAGAAGTTGCCTGGTCTGAGCCGCCTCCATTATATCTTTTTATCCACTGCTGAGTACCGGCAGAATTAACTTTTATTGTCACATAATCAGAATAATCAGGCGCGCCATAGTTTCCAAAACCCGTCAAATACAGATTGTTGCCGGCTGCATCAATTTTAAAATCTACCAATTCATCCCAACTGTTTGCAGGTGCGTTATACCTGTAAGCCCATTGCTGAACACCGGCGGCATTATATTTAACCAGGCAAAAATCCGGACCTGTTCCGCTGCCAGTACTTACTCCGCCAACATACACATTACCAAGTGCATCTACAACTATGGCATGTGCTTTATCATCACCGTTTCCGGGTCCGTTATAATAAGTCCCCCATAGCACAGTTCCTGATGAGTTCATTTTTTGAGTATAAAAATTGAAACCGGACCCGGAAACACTTGATCTTCCGGTAACGAAAACATTCCCTGAAAAATCTACTGCAACTGCTTCGGCTACATCTTCTCCCTGTAAGCCATCGTAAGTCCTTATCCATTGCTGCACACCGGCGGAATTATATTTTATAGTCATGTAATTCAGATCATTACTTCCTTGACTTGTACCAGTTACTATAATGTTCCCGGCAAGATCAATTTTAATATCATTGGCATAATCGCTGCCATTAGAACTTCCATTGTATCTTGTTGCCCATTGTTGAGAAACCTGGGAAAATAAATTCAAGTTAATTGATAAGAATAATACTAAAAAAAGAATAATCAATTTTTTCATAAATCTCTCCTTTTTTACAGCAAAATTATTAAACCTGTACTGTAAAAAAAAATTAAAAAATCATTAAATGTAGAGATATATTATTACAATTATTGTAATATTTGTAGATAATTTTAATATTTTACCATTTATTATTTTTTTCTGTAGTAGTATATTCGTTACAGAAATATCAACAATTATGTTTCGAAGTTAAAATTATGAAACCTGCGGATACATTATATAAATTGATTAAATCTCTTACAAAAGGGGAAAAAATATATTTTAAAAAGTTTTCAAAACGTCACGTACTTGGTTCAGGAAATAAATACGTAAAACTTTTTGAAATAATAAATAAATCCAAAAACGGGTATGACGAGAATTATGTAAAAAAATGCTTTGGAAACGATAAATTTATAAACCAGATTCATGTAGGAAAAAACTATTTGTTCGATTTAATACTGCAAGCTTTATATGAATATCATGCAGATAAAGATAGTGAAACAATTATTAACCAAAATTTATCAAAGATCCGCTTACTTAGTGAAAAAAATCTAAACAACGCTGCAAGGAAACTGTTAAACAAAACCAAAGAAACTTCAAAGGTAAATTTTCATTATGAACTTTTATACAAGTTACTTGAAACAGAAGAATATATTACTGCACATGAGTATTCAAAAAACTCAATGGAATTACTTGAGAGATTAAATAAAGAGAAACATGAAGCATTGGAAAATCTCAGAAATGTTTCATTATATAAAACACTGAACAATAAGCTTAACATAATTACTTCTAAATGGTCATACAGCAATGATCCGGACTTTCAGGAAAAGATACTTAAAATTCTGGAAATCCCGGAAGTAGAGAATGAATCAAAAGCTGCTGATTACTTAAGCAAGCTTGAACTGTTCAGGATAAAAATAAAAGCATACAGGTTTCTTCTGAATGATGAGAAAAGTCTTTATTACAGAGAAAAGGCAGTACAGCTAATGGAGCAATACCCGGAAGTAATAAAAAACTACCCGGAAAAATATATAAGCAGATTATATGATTTTATTAATTATGCCTTAGGTACAGAAACCGGCATTTCTAAGAATTTTAAAATAGAAAGTTACCTTGTTAAAATGAAAAAATCCCTCGACATGGTTTTAAACAGCAGAATGAGCCCGGCTATAAAAGCATTAAATTGGTATTATTATTTTCAAATGCTTATTGGATATCAATATACTGTTCTTAACAGGGATGGATTTCACAATGCCATCCTTAATTTCGAAAGAGAAATTGAGCTTCATACAAATTACCTTCGTCCCAGGTATCTTTTAAATTTATATTATTACTGCATCATTTCATTTTTTGAGTTCAAAGAATATAATAATGCACTTGTATGGCAGCAAAAATTCATTAATCATAAAAGTGCTCAGCAATTTGAGGAATTATTTCTTACTATGCTCATAGTTTCGGTAATTCTGCATTACGAGCTTGAAAACTTTGAACTTGCAGAATCATTGATTAAGAAAACAAGTAGATATTACAAAAAAAAGGGCTTTAAGAATGAATCCGGAAAAATATTGATATCTAATTTAAGAATGTTAAATTCTGCCGTTAAGGAGGATGTTAATGTGATCTTCAAAAATTTAAATGAAAAGTTGGAAATACTTGCAGATAAAGAAACTGAAAAGAGATTTTTAAACTCTTTTAATTTCAGAAAATGGGTAATTGAGAAGCTTAAAAAATAATAGTGTATAATTTTTAAAATTTCCTGCCTGATTAAGCCTGTTTCACATTTATAAATTCAAATAAAATCCTTAAATCACTTCTGCTTATTTAAGCAAAACCAATTTTTTGGTTTCACTAAAACCATCAGCATATAAAGTATAAAAGTATATTCCGGTTGATAGCTTCGAACCATTAAAATTTAAACTGTAATTTCCTGCATTTTTATATTCATTTAATAAAATACCTGCAAATTTACCAAGAATATCATATAAAATAATTTTTACATTTGAATTTTTTGAAATACCAAACCTGATATTGGTTTCAGGATTAAAAGGATTAGGATAATTCTGATGTAGATAAAATGTTGACGGAATTGTACCGCTTTCATTATTTATACCAATTATACCCTGGTTTTCGATGGCAGTAATAAACATATTTACCGCAACATTCATATAAACATCTGTAATGCCTGAAGGCCATTTTATTATGATAGTATCAATTACTGAAGCATTACCCAGACCCAGCTCAACATTAAGGCTGTTTTGGGCATTGTAGCCTGTTTGCCCGGATATTTCACGGGTCTGTTTTACACGCACACCGTTTATAAGCGCTGATGCTGTAACCTTTGTACCGATCGCGGAGCGGTTGGAAATTACTCCTTTACAGTAAATATTTATCCAGTTATTCGCAGTCCCGTCATTTCTGAATAAAAAATTATTTTGCTGAACAGGCTGGTTTCCGTTGGCTACATAAAGATCAAGGTCGCCGTCAAGATCATAATCACCCCAGGCAGAGCCGTTTGACCTGCCCGCGCTGTTAACAATATCACCTGTTATTACTTTTGTGAACGTTCCGTTGCCGTTATTGTTATACAAAAATTCATTCTGGTTATTATCATTGGATACAAAAAGATCAAGATCACCGTCATTATCATAGTCACCCCAGGCGGAGCCGACTGATGCACCGCCATCATTCACTATATCTCCAGTTGTGATCTTTGTGAAGGTCCCGGAGCCATCGTTTCTGTAAAGAAAATTATTTTCGCTGAAATAATTTGTTACAAAAAGGTCAATATCACCGTCATTATCGTAATCACCCCAGCTTGCACCGGTTGAATTTCCGCCATCAGTAACAATATTGCCTGCTGTAATTTTAGTAAAGCTTCCATCCCCGTTATTTTTATAAAGGAAGTTATTTTCACCGGCAGAAAAATTCGAATTGGCAACAAAAACATCCTGGAAACCGTCATTATCATAATCTCCCCATGCGCATGTTACCGAGCCCCCGCCATCATTAACAATTGCACCGGCTGTGATCTTTGTAAAAGTACCATCACCGTTTCCTTTATAAAGGAAATTATTCCGGTTGAAATTAGCGGTATAAATATCAAGCTTGCCGTCGTTATCGTAATCAACAGAGCTGCTGCCCCATGAATTGCCGATTTCATTAACAAAAATACCGGTTGTGATCTTAGTAAATGTGCCGTCTCCGTTATTGGTATAGAAGAAATTATTCTGGCTGGCTGATGAGCCGCCGTTCACAACAAAAATATCCGGGTAACCGTCATTATTGAAATCACCTATTGAAGCGCCGTATGAAAATCCGCCATCGTTCACCAGGGCACCTGCTGTAATTTTGGTAAAATTACCGCTGCCGTCATTTCTGAAAAGGATATTGTTCTGGTTAGTGATATTTGCAGCAAACATATCAGGCAAGCCGTCATTATTGTAGTCAAACCAGTACACACCTTCGGTGTAAGAAGCGTCGTTAACAATGGCGCCTGTTGTTATTTTTGTGAATGTAACCTGTGCATTTAATTCATAAATAAAAGAAATTAATGCGGTAAGCAATAAAATAATTTTCATGTTCAAACGGTAATAATTTAAAATTTACATTGTTGATGTAATAGCGGAGAGGGCGAAATGTATGATACATTCAAATATAAACAAATACTATAAATAAGGAAAGAGAATTAAAGGTTAATACTCATCCATACTCTTAATTTCAAGCTGTTCCGGCTTATATTTGTAAATGGAATTTACAAATAATTCTGCAATTTTCAGATTATTTATGAGCGGAATATTATAATCAATCGCTTTGCGCCGCATTATATAGCCATCACGCATTGATTTATGCTCATGTTTCATTGACTGGGTGTTTATCACAAGGTCAAATTTCTTTTTTTCGAGCATTGAAAGGATGTTGGGATTCTTCTTCTCGTTAATTTTGTATACAAGCTTTGATTTTACCTTATGCTCTTTAAGCAGATTATGGGTATTTGTAGTTGCATAAATAGTAAATCCCATTTCATTGAGTTTTCTTGCGCTGTCCAGGAACTCTATCTTATCTTCAAGATCACCCAGCGTTAATAAAATATTCTGCTTAGGCAGCCTGAAGCCTGTTGAAAGCAGTGATTTCAGGAAAGCTTCTTCCATTGATTCACCAAAGCAGGCAACTTCACCGGTAGAGGACATTTCAACCCCCAGGATCGGATCAGCGCCGCTTAAGCGGCTGAAGGAAAATTGCGGTGCTTTTACTACAATGTGGTCAAGGTCAAGTGTTTTATAGTCGCCTTTGATATCATGCCCCAAGATTGATTTAACCGCAAAATCGATGAAATTATAATTTGTAGCCTTTGAAATAAACGGGAATGAGCGGCTGGCTCTAAGATTACATTCTATTACCTTAACCTTATTTTCTTTTGCAAGGTACTGAATGTTAAATGGCCCGGTGATCTTCAGTTCCTTAACAATTGCCTTGGTGATCCTTTTGACCTGGTGCACTGTTTCGAAATATAGCTTCTGGGGCGGGATCGCAAGTGTTGCATCACCGGAATGAACTCCGGCATTTTCAACATGTTCACTTATTGCGTAAATAATCAGCTCGCCGTTCTGACAAACTCCGTCAATTTCAATTTCCTTGGCGCCTTCTTCAAACTTTGATATAACCACTGGAAAATCTTTCGATATCTGCGCATGTTCTTTGATGTACTCTTCAAGTGAGCGGTCATCGTTGCAGACCTTCATTGCTGTGCCTGAGAGCACATAAGAAGGCCTTATGAGAACCGGGTATCCTATCCGGTTTGAGAACTTCTTAGCCTGCTTAAGATCTGTAAGCTCCTGCCAGACCGGCTGGTCAATTTCCAGCCTGTCTAATATAGATGAGAATTTATTCCTGTCCTCGCATTTATCAATTGAGTGCGGTGAAGTGCCGAGGATCCAAGCATTATTTTCATGAAGCTTAAGCGCAAGATTATTCGGGATCTGGCCGCCCATTGAAATTATTATTCCAAGCGGTTTTTCAAACTCGTATATATCAAGCACACGTTCAAGGCTTAATTCTTCAAAATATAACTTATCGCAGATATCATAATCTGTGCTTACGGTTTCCGGGTTATAATTTACCATCACTACTTTGTATCCAAGCTTACGAAGGATCTTAGCTGTGGTAACACAGCACCAGTCAAACTCAACTGATGAGCCTATTTTATACGGACCCGAGCCGAGTATCATTATCTTTTTCTTATCGGTCTCTTTGGTCTCTTCAATATCGTTGGTATCACCGTGATAAGTTGAATACAGGTAATTTGTTTCAGCAGGATATTCAGCAGCGAGTGTATCTATTTGCTTGAATACAGGATAAACACCGAGAGATTTCCTGATCTTTCTTATTTCATCTTCATCAGTGCCTACAAGCAGTCCAATTTGTTTATCTGAATAGCCGAGCTTTTTAGCTTCAAGCAGAAAATCTGCGGTAATGTTTTCTTTGGTAGTTGCGAACTTCCTGAAGTTATCAATATTTCTGATCTGGTAAAGGAACCATTTATCTATCTTGGACATATTGTGAACTTCTTCAACTGAATAACCATCCCTTAATGCCCTTGAAATTGCAAACAGCCTTCGTGGTGTGGGAGTAATAATATCTTCTTTAATAGTTTGGGTTTTTGATTTATTCAGTACCAGCCCGAATTTACCAACCTGCAGCATCCTGATGGCCTTTTGCAGTACTTCGGGGAAGCTGCGGCCAATTGCCATTACCTCGCCAACGGATTTCATTTTGCTGCCTATCTCTTCTTCAACTCTTGGGAATTTGGCAAGGTCCCATCTTGGTATCTTGAGCGCAACGTAATCAAGAGCCGGCTCGAAACAGGAATATGTTTTTTTGGTGATGGAGTTTTCCAGCTCTGTAAGCTTATACCCAAGCGATAGCTTGGCTGCAATATATGCCAGCGGGTAGCCTGTCACCTTTGATGCAAGCGCAGATGAACGCGAAAGCCTTGCGTTAACTTCTATTACGCGGTAATCAAACTCTCCGGTTTCACTTACTGACTTTGGGTTTAGCGCAAACTGGATGTTGCACTCACCCATTATTCTAAAATGCCTGATTGTTTTGATAGAAATATCACGAAGCTGGTGATACTCTGAGTTTGAAAGGGTCTGTGAAGGCGCAATTACAATACTTTCCCCCGTATGTACTCCAAGTGGGTCAAAGTTTTCCATATTACAAACTGTAATACAGTTATCGGAAGAATCACGCACTACTTCATATTCAATTTCTTTCCAGCCGCGCAGGTCTTCTTCTATCAATACCTGCGGAGAGTATGAAAAAGCTTCCTGCAGCGCTTTGGTAATTTCCTTTTCGTTGTTTGCGAAGCCTGAACCTAAGCCGCCTAATGTGAATCCTGCTCTCAGTATTACAGGGTAACCAACTTCTTTTGCTGCTTTAATACCTTCTTTTACACTGCGTACAGCTTTGCTGATTGGTGTGCGTACTTTAATTTTATTAAGCTCTTTTACAAAAAGCTCTCTGTCTTCAGTCTTGTTAATTGAATCAACCTGAGTACCAAGAACGCGCACATTATATTTTTTCAGTATTCCAAGCCTGTTAAGCTCAAGTCCGCAATTCAGCGCTGTTTGCCCGCCAAAGCCCAGTAAAATGCCTTCGGGTTTTTCCTTCTTGATAATCTGTTCAACAAAGTAAGGATTTACGGGAAGAAGGTAAACTTTATCCGCCAGATCAATATCAGTCTGCACAGTAGCAATGTTCGGATTTACAAGAATAACTTTTTTGCCTTCTTCTTTAAGGGCTTTGATAGCTTGTGAACCTGAATAATCAAATTCACCTGCTTCGCCAATTTTAAGCGCGCCTGAACCAAGTAATAGTATTTTATTTATCTCTGTCAAATTCTGCTTTTATTCCCTCGGATGCGGGATCTATTAAATTTCATTTTCTTCCACTTCAAAGTCCTCCCCTTCGGGGAGGATTTAGGTGGGGTCCTACAGCATATCTATAAATTTATCAAACAGCCAGCCTGTATCATTCGGACCCGGTGATGATTCAGGGTGGAACTGCACGGCAAAGAACGGTTTTGAATTATGCTTAACGCCTTCATTAGTGCCGTCGTTGTTATTTATGAACCACTCCTGCCAGTCACCCGGCAGTGTTTTTGTATCAACGGCATAACCGTGATTTTGGGATGTGATGTAACAATGTCCCCCAACTTCAATACATGGCTGGTTTTGTGAACGGTGGCCGAACTTAAGCTTGTATGTATCCGCGCCTGCCGAGAGTCCCAATATCTGGCTGCCTAGGCAAATTCCGAATATCGGCTTATTAAGGCTGAATGATCTTTTTAAATTATCTATGGTTGCAGTGCACATTTTGGGGTCACCCGGACCGTTGGAAACAAATATACCGTCAAACTCATATTCTGAGGTCATGGGGTCGTAACCAAGCGGAACGCGGATAACTTCTGCTCCGCGGTTCACAAAATTGCGTATAATGTTATTTTTTACTCCGCAATCAATAAGCAGTATTTTCTTCGGATTCTTTTTCTTTGGTGTGTATACAACAGGTTCTTTTACTCCTACCAATCCGGCAAGGTCAGTATCATTCGGATCAATTATATCAAGTGTGACTTCACCGGGTTCGGTAGTGATCTTTCCCAGCATTACGCCGGTCGTTCTTAGTGTTTTTGTAAGCTCGCGTGTATCCACTCCATAAATGCCGGGAATATTATTTTCCTGGAGCCATGTGTGGAGTGAGCCGGCAGCATCAAAATGGCTGTATTCAAAGCTGTAGTTTGAAATTACGATTCCCCTGACCTGTATCTTACCCGATTCAAAACCATCCTGAACTGTTTTTGCTGTATCATCTCGTTGAAACCGGGGTATTCCATAATTCCCTATTAAAGGATATGTAAAAACAAGTATTTGCCCTGAATATGAAGGATCTGTCAGCGATTCGGGGTAACCGGTCATTCCCGTGGTAAATACCACTTCTCCATCGGAATTGCCGTATTTTCCGAAACTATATCCCGTAAAGGTTTTACCGTTAGCTAAACGAAGATATACTTTTTGTTTTTGTTTCAATTTTTGCTGATTTATTAGCCGCGAGTTACTATTAGTGGCTATTAGGTTAGATACGAATATACCAAAAAAAAGTATATGAAAAAGTTTATAAATTTATCCCTAAATTATTAATAGGTATAATTGCAAAATATATAATTGCTGTCTTAATTATATATTTATAGGCAGTTATATTTTCAGAGGAAATAATTTTGTATTTTAGCATTTATGTGGCTGATCAAAAATTTAATTGTGATCTTTTATTCTCTTATTGTAGCCATACTATCTATTTTAATCTATCCTTTTGATTACCGTAACAAGCTTTCAAATCCCTTAATGAAGGTGTGGACAAATGTTGTTCTTTTTATTTACGGAATAAAAGTAAATGTTACCGGTGCTGAAAATATAGACCCGGCAAAAGGCAAGATATATATATCAAACCATGCAAGCTATATGGATATTTTTGTACAGCTTGCAAAGCTTCCTGATAATGTGCGGATGATATATAAGAAGGAAATTAACCGCGTTCCAATTTTAGGCTGGGCAATGTATTGCGCGGGATTTGTAGCGCTGAACCGCGATAAAGTCCGCGAAGCGATGAAGTCACTTGATAAAGCCGCTGAAAGAGTCAGAAAAGGTTTATCTGTTGTGATATACCCTGAAGGCACAAGGACTCAGAATGGGCAGGTGGGAGAATTTAAGCGGGGAATGTTCTTTCTGGCTGATAAGGCTAAAGCTGATATAATTCCCGTTTCACTTCAGGGTACATTTGAAATAATGCCGATAGGCTCAGTTAAGGTAAAGCCAGGGATCGTGAATATGGTAATTGGTAAACCAATCCAGTACAGGAAAGATAAAGAGCTGCTGGGTGAGATACGTGAAACAGTAATTAAGAATTTGAAACCACCGCAATAATAGTTACAAGAATTAGAGAATTACAAAACAGTTTTTTTTATCGATTTATAACTCATAAATGAGTTTTGATTAACCCCGCTCTTTAGAGCGGGGGTTAGGTAACCCCATTTATTGGGACTTCAGTCCCCAATTGATATTGATGATTTAAAATACAGACAGGAATGTCTGTACTACTAAAAAACAAAAAATATGTCAGTAACAATAAAAGATGTAGAGAAGATCGCGAAGCTTGCGAAGCTGAAATTCACCGAAGAGGAAAAAATAAAGCTTCAGGGTGAAATGAACGAGGTATTGGGATATATTGATACTATAAACCAGATACCCGGCCTTGATGACGTAAAACCGCTTGAAAATATTAACGATACAGAAAATGTTTTCAGGGAAGATGTTTCGGAAGTTTGCCTGACCAAAGAAGAAGCTTTAAAGAATGCTCCTGAGAAGACTGAGAATTTCTTTAAAGTACCAAAAGTTCTGGATAAGTAAATGAAAAGGCAGAAGGCAAAAGGCAAAAAGGGATTAGTTGTTATTGGTGTTATCCCTGCGCGATACAGCTCAACCCGTTTGCATGCAAAAGCCCTTGCTATGATTAGCGGCAAGCCTATGATACAGCATGTTTACGAAAGATGCCTTAAGACTAAACTTCTGAGTGATGTTCTGGTAGCAACCGATGATAAGCGAATTTTTGATGCCGTTATTAATTTTGGCGGCAATGTTACAATGACTTCCAGATCACATAAAAGCGGCACGGATAGAATTGGCGAAGCGGTGAGGAATATTAAATGTGATATCGTTGTAAATATACAGGGCGATGAACCTATGATATCACCCGGTAATATAGATAAGGCCATTGAGCCGTTATTAAATGAAAAAAGTGTTAATGTTTCAACTTTATGCATAAAAATATCTGATATAAAAGTTATCAATAACCCTAATGTTGTAAAAGTTGTATTTGATTCAAACAGTAATGCATTATACTTTTCAAGGAGTGCAGTTCCGTTTAACAGGGATAACTCCAAAACAGAATATTTCAAGCATATTGGCCTTTATGTTTACAGAAAAGATTACCTGATGAATTTCATAAAGATGAAGCCATCTAATCTTGAACTTACTGAAAAGCTTGAACAACTCCGAATATTGGAATCAGGTGAAAAGATTAAAGTAATTAAAACAAAGATAGATTCACATTCAGTTGATACAGCAGCAGACTTAAAGAAAATCAGAAAAATGTTCAATGGTATGTAAATGGCAGATTGTGTTTTTTGCAAAATAGTCTCGGGTGAATACACTTCAAGCAAGATTTATGAAGATGAAACGATACTTGCATTCATGGATATTCAGCCTGTGAACACAGGTCATTTACTCATAATACCTAAAAAACACGTTGAGCTTATTTCTGATCTTGATGATGAAACATCATCAAAAATGATGAGGCTTGCAAACCGAATAAATATAGCTTTAAGAAAATCCGGAATAAGACTTGAAGGTATAAATTATTTTTTAGCTGACGGCGAAGCAGCAGGTCAGGAAGTATTTCATACACATATACATCTCATACCGCGCTTCAACAATGATGGATTTGGTTTCATTTTTCCTGAAGGATACAGAGTAAAGCTTCCGGAAAGAAATGATTTAAATACGATTGCTGAAAAGATTAAAGCAATATTAGTATAAGCCTATAATAACAAATAAATTCTGAATAATTTTTAAACTAACATAACTTGAAAAACGTAAAATACATATTTTTAACCGGCGGAGTTGTTTCTTCTTTGGGCAAGGGCATTGCAGCCTCATCGCTTGGCTTGCTGCTTAAATCACGTGGTTTAAGGGTCACAATACAGAAGTTTGACCCGTATATTAATGTTGATCCGGGCACTATGAGTCCGTACCAGCACGGCGAAGTATTTGTGACTGAAGACGGAGCAGAATCTGACCTTGATCTCGGTCACTATGAGCGCTTTATGGATATGGATATGTCCAAGGCGAACAATACCACAACAGGGCAGGTATATTACGAGGTTATCTCACGTGAAAGGCGCGGAGATTACCTGGGGGCGACAGTACAGGTAGTGCCGCATATAACCGATGAGATCAAGCGCCGTATGATGAAGCTTGGTGATTCCAAAAAATATGATGTAGTTATCACTGAAATTGGCGGCACGGTAGGTGATATTGAATCGCTGCCCTTCCTTGAGGCAATGAGGCAGCTTATGCTTAAGGTCGGCCGTGAAAATTCGCTTTCAATACATTTAACTTATGTACCGTTCATAGAAGCTGCCGGTGAAATTAAAACCAAGCCTACACAGCACAGCGTTAAAACGCTGCTTGAAATTGGCATACAGCCGGATATACTTGTAATTCGCAGCCATAACAGCATTTCAAGGGAAATAAAGGATAAGATCGCGCTCTTTTGCAACGTTCAGCCTGATTGTGTTGTATCAGCAAAAGATGTTCCCACAATTTACCAGGTGCCGCTGGAGCTTTTGCGCGAAGGGCTTGATAATATAGTTGTAGAAAAGCTTCATATAAAAAACGGCAAAACAAATATATCCAAATGGAAAAAGCTTGTAAGCCGTATTAATAATCCGAAAAATACTGTCACGGTCGGAATCTGCGGAAAATACAATATGGTTCCGGATGCATATAAGAGTATACTGGAATCATTTGTGCATGCAGGCGCAGAAAATGATGTAAAGGTGAATATTAAATGGATCTCAGCGCAGGACCTTGAAAAAGATAAAAATACAGGAAAATACTTGGCCGGAATTGACGGGCTGCTTGTACCGTACGGATTCGGCGAGCGCGGTACCGAAGGCAAGATCCGCGCGATAAAATATGTGCGTGAAAATAAAATTCCGTTCTTTGGAATATGTTTCGGGATGCAGCTTGCTGTTGTGGAATTCGCACGGAATGTGCTTAAACTTAAGGACGCCAATAGTGCAGAAATTAAGGAAACGAAGAATAATGTAATTGACCTGATGGAAGAGCAAAAAGGTATCACAGAAAAAGGCGGAACAATGAGGCTTGGCTCATATGCCTGCACTGTAAAACGCGGAACCAGGACTTACGAAACGTACAAAGCGGTAAATATACAGGAACGCCACCGTCACAGGTATGAATTCAATAACCGTTTCAGGGACCAGTTCGAAGCTGCAGGAATGATATTTTCAGGGATAAACCCGGATAGAGACCTTGTAGAAATAATTGAAATACCCGGCCATCCATGGTTCATAGCCTGCCAGTTCCACCCTGAGCTGAAATCAAGGGCAACAAAAGCGCATCCGCTTTTCAGGGAATTTGTAAACGCATGCAAGAAGAAAAAACGCAGCAAGAAATAAATTATACCTATAAAAAAAGCCCGGTTAAGCCGGGCTTTTTTATTACACTTATTTAATACTACATACTTGATTTCTTTACATCCTGGCCGTCACCTTCATATTTTGAGGGGCATTTGGTCAGCACTTCTGTAGCGTGAAAATAGCCGTCTTTTATCTTTCCTTTGGCAACAACACTTTCTGCCATTTTAAAATTATTCGGCTCGGCACCATCCAGCACAACTTTCATTTCTGTATTACTTTCATCTTTCATATAGAAAGTAAACTTGTTGGTGGCAGCATCAAAACCTGCATCTTTATCTTTAACCCAGGTGCCTTTTACCTGTGTTTTTTTGTGGGTTTCTGAGGCATGTTTAAAATCAGCATATTCCACTTTTGTATCAACAAAAGCAAAAAATCCAACTACCAGAAATACCACTATTATTATTGCGCCTATTACATAGCGTTTGTTCATAATTATTACTCCTTTTCGATATTTTTTATTTTCTTATCAATTGAAAGCATATAAAGGAAAATTCCCAGCCACAGGATCAATGTAACACCAAGTACTATAAAATTCTGGTTTTGTGCAAAAAAATCCATTAACGGTTCTCCTTTAAATTCAGTTTAGCTAATCTTACCCTAAGGTTAAGCATCCATATATACAGTCCGGTAAATCCTGCAAGTGAGCTTATAAATACAATAAGCATATTTGTGTTCATTTTAACTTTCCCGCTTGAATTTACAATCGGATCCGGATGCAGTGAATCCACAATTCTTGGGAATATAAAAATAAAGAACGGTACTGTAATACCCGCTAAAATAGAATAAACAGATGAGAGCTTGGCTCTTTGTTCTTCAGATTCAACTGCGCTTCTTAGTGCGAAATAAGCGCCATACACCAGTATCAATACAAATATAGATGTTTGCCGCGGGTCCCAGTTCCAGAAAGCGCCCCATTCGAATTTTGCCCAGATAGCGCCGGTAACTGTAGCAAGCACAGCGAAGATCAATCCAAGAGCTGCTGATGAAGCTGCTTTATAATCGTATAATATATCGCGCTTGCGGATATACTGCGCGCCGTAAACCAGGGCCATTACAAACGCAACAGTGCTTACCCAGGCAGTTGGTACGTGAAAGTATAAAATCCTGGCGCGCTCACCCATATTGCCAACTGCGGGAATGGGGGCAATAATTGCAAAGCAAATAACTATCGTTAGCCAGATAAACAGACCGTATTTTAATAATTTATCCATTTGTTATGTTAAATTTTCAACAGTATCATCATCATCTAAGAACTCAACTCCCCTAACGCGTTTAACATCACGTCTTTGTTCAACATTTTTCCTGATATTGTTCATTAATTCTGCCGGGTTTGGAACCGCTTTCAGCAGGAAATTCATAGATGTTTTATCAGAGGTTGTTAAAGCTATATTCCCAAGCTTAAAAAGCCTTTGCCAGAACGGTTCATACATATCAACATCCCTGACCCTGTATAGCTCAAGCGCTTCGGTTTTTTTGGAAAATATTCCGGTTGTGTAGAAGATCCGTTCAGTTGTAACTTTATACCTGTGATTTTTTACGATCAACCATTTTATAAAAATGTATATAAGCGGAATGATAACAAGAACAGCAGCCAAAGGGAAAAACAATAAGCTTAGCACCAATATTATTAATGAAACAATACCCATGGAAATAAAAATTCCAAAGTTAAGTACCTGAGATTGAGAGCCTTCCCAAACTATTTGTTCCTGTGTTTCACTCATAAATTTCGGTTTGGTCTATAATTTTCTAATATTACATGGTAAAAATAGCGATTAATACTATTATAAAAAATAATATAAGTCATACTTTTTTGTGACATATGTCATCCCGGGTGTTATTTAAACATACTTTTTTAATTCAATTGTAAAAGTGTTAATAATTTAAGAATTTACATTAATGAAAATCGCATTTTTATCACCATTTTATCCTTTCAGAGGGGGGATTGCGCAATTTGGCGACTCTCTTTACATCGCATTATCAGAAAATAATGATGTAAAAGCCTTCACCTTCACCCGCCAATACCCCGGTATATTATTTCCGGGGAAAACCCAGTTTGTTTCCAATAGTGACCTGAACAGGAATATTCCGGTTACAAGGGTGCTGGATAGTGTAAATCCTTTCACATGGTATAAAACGGCTAAAGAAATAATAAAATTTAAACCCGAATCTGTAATTATCAGTTACTGGATGCCATTTTTTGCGCCGGCATTTGGAAAAATTGCGGCTCTGCTTAAGAAAAATGGTATTAAGGTACTTGGGCTGATGCATAATGTTATTGCCCACGAAAAACGGTTTGGAGATGAAGCCCTGACAAAATATTTTTTTAAGAGGTGTGATAGTTTTATTCTTTTAAATAAAACCTCTGAAAAGGATTTGCTGGAATTAAAACCGGAAGCGAAATATATAATTCACTCTCACCCCCTTTACGACCATTACGGAAGCAAACTGGATACTGTTGCAGCAAGAAACAAGCTGAATATCGCCCCGGATAAAAAAGTAATTTTATTTTTCGGGTTTATCAGGGATTATAAGGGCTTGGATTTACTAATTGAATCAATGAAAGATCTGACCGATGATCACTTACTTTTAATTGCAGGTGAAGTTTACGGAAACTTCAAAAAATATGATGAACTGATAGATAAACTTGGTCTGCGCAGCAGAATAAATCTGCAGATAAGATATATACCAGAAACTGAGATACCTGTATTTTTTTCTGCGGCTGATGTTTGCGTACTCCCTTACCGTTCTGCCACTCAAAGCGGAATTGTTGGAATATCATATCATTTTGACCTTCCTGTTATTGTTACAAATACAGGCGGTCTTGCAGAAATGGTTGAAGAAAATAAAACAGGAATAATTATCACCAATCCTGAAACAGCCAAAATATCAGAAGAAATAAAACGATACTTTAATGACGGACTGAAAAACAAATTCATTCCATTCATTGAAGCCTATAAACAAAAACATTCCTGGAAAAAGCTTGCTGAAAAGATTATTGAGTTGTGCAATAGTCGTTAACTATATCGCCAGATTTAGTTATTTTATCAACAAGATTTCATGTGTATATTTGTTTGATCAATCCGCCTTAATAATTCATTTACTTCCATCCAAAAACCGCAAGAACTGACTCTACAAAAATAATTATTTATTAGAATATTGTACCTGAACAAAAATTTCTATTGCAGAGTTAGCTAATTAAACAAATGAGTTTAAATTCCTTCATAAATTTTAAACCCCGGATATTTTTTCAAACACTTTATTGATAGTATTATGTGTAGATATTTTATCATAATTTTTTTCTCTGTATTATTAATATCAACTAAAAGTTTACCGCAAGATAATAAAATTACACCGCTTTTAAACAATAGTTGGGAAATTAAAAAAACAATTGGTTCATTTAAAACAAAAAAGATTAAAGATGATGCTCTGTTTCTGGGCTTGAAAGGTGGCTATCAAACATACTCAACTGAATACGATAAGAACTTCGCAGGAAGCTGGCTGATAGATTTTTCAGCAGGGGGTGTTTTTAATAATTCATGGCACGCAGGTTTAAGCTTAAGATATTGGAATACAAGTATTGAAAATTACAGCCCGGAAGGCTCGGATACTTCATACAATAAAAAACTTAAAGGAATGGCTGTTCTCTTTTTTGGGTATTACAAATTTATTTTAAGAAAAGAGTTGTTTAATCCATTTATCGGACTTGGTTTTGGGAATTATGAAATATATAATAGTAAAAATAAAAAACAATATTTATGTATTAGCATAAATACTGGATTGGAAGTGAAAATAAGTAAATTAATTGCTGTGAATTTTGATATATGTTTCAACAGGCTTATAGGTTTCGCTGAAAACAGTAATAGTTATAATAATTTTGAATTCAAGTTTGGCCCTGCATTTTATTTATCGTATTAAATAAAAAATAGAAAATTAAAAACACTTATTTTTAATTTTAACATTTGTCCTCATGTTATTTTGCTTTTAATCCAGCTTTTATCCCGGATGCCGGTTTAAGCCCGGGCGGGATATACTTTTTCAAAATCCTTACCAAAGATTTTACAGAATCTAAAAAAATATTAATTAAGTAACTTAATTTATTGTTTTTTAGTTACTTGTTGAATTATTAAAATTCAATTGTAATTCATTTTACACTTGGCTATATTTGGCATCATCCAAAAAATTTTAACTAATATTTTATGAAATATTTACTAATTGCAGTTATTTTTTGTTTCTTAGGTACAATTACTGTTCATTCTGAAGATAATAATTATGTACCCGGCGAAATAATAGTAATGCTCAAAGCCGGTGAAAGCGTGAACAAGCTTTCAAACTCATTCGGTTTTATAGGGTTAACAGTTAAAGAGCCCGTTGTTGAATATATGAATATCTGGCTCTACAAGTTTGATAACAGCAGGATTAATGCTGAAACAATGCTGAATGAAGTAAAAAAACATCCTTCAGTAAGTGTTGCACAGTTCAATCATTATGTTACAGAAAGATCTGTAACTCCGAACGATACCCGTTTTGGTGAAATGTGGGGACTTAACAATACCGGGCAAACCGGAGGAACAGTTGATGCCGATATTGACGCTCCTGAAGCATGGAGCTTAACTACCAGCGGCTTGACAGCAACAGGTGATTCAATTGCTTCAGCGGTAATTGACGGAGGTTTTTACCTCAATCACATTGATATGAACTTCTGGAAGAACTGGTATGAAATTCCCGGCAACGGAATTGATGACGATACAAACGGTTACGTTGATGATGTGAATGGCTGGAATGCATACAATAATAACGGTAATGTAACTGCCAGCGGAACACACGGAACTCATGTATCAGGTACGATCGGTGCACGCGGGAATAATAATCTGGGTGTTACAGGCGTTAACTGGAATATTAAAATAGTAGCTATCCAGGGTTCATCAGGAACTGAATCAATTGTATTGAGAGCTTACGGTTATGCGCTTAAATTAAGAAGGATGTATAACCAGACAAACGGAGTAAAAGGGGCATTTATCGTTTCAACAAACTCATCTTTTGGCGTTGACTATGGCCAGCCCGCAAATTTCCCGTTATGGTGCGCATTTTATGATTCACTCGGCAGCGCCGGAATTTTAAGTGCCTGCGCTACAGCAAATCTGAATATCAACGTTGATGTACAGGGTGATATCCCGACAGCTTGCCCGAGTGACTGGATGGTAGCAGTTACAAATACCACAAACACAGATGCAAAAAACTCAGGCGCAGCTTACGGGCTTACAACTATTGATCTCGGTGCTCCCGGCACAAGCATACTTTCAACTACAACTGCAAGCAACTACGGCACATCAACGGGCACATCAATGGCTACGCCGCATGTAGCCGGAGCTATTGCATTTATGTATGCGGTTGCGCCGCTATCATGGATACAGCAGTATAAGCTAACGCCCGGACCATATGCTTTGCAGGTTAAAC
This sequence comes from Ignavibacteria bacterium, assembly GCA_017303675.1. NCBI lineage: Bacteria > Pseudomonadati > Ignavibacteriota > Ignavibacteria > Ignavibacteria bacterium. The sequence continues at coordinate 1,184,067 of JAFLBX010000001.1, read as the reverse complement.
AAAAAATTATGCAGGGTGTAGATATTAAGCCTTCTATGGTTAATACAGTATCAGGCGGCAGGCTAAACCTGAACAACAGCGCTATTTTGATGCAGAATCTGGTTAGTGTTGGCAACCAGAATAACCAGGTTCCGGCACTGTTCAGGCTTTACCAGAACTATCCAAATCCGTTCAATCCTTCGACAGTACTTGCATTTGATATGCCAAAAGAAGGATTTGCTTCATTGAAAATTTATAACTCCATCGGGCAGGAAGTTGCTGTATTAATAGACGGAATAGTTAAAGCCGGTTCTTACCAGAAAGTCTTCAATGCGTCTTCGCTTCCCAGCGGAATTTATTTTTATAAGTTCGTAACTGAAGGTTTCAGTGATGTGAGAAAAATGTCGCTTATTAAATAACAAAACTTTAAGTATTATTAACCCGGAACCATGTTCCGGGTTTTTTATTTATAAAAGATTCCATTTGTTTTATTGTTTTTTCTTATTAATTTGCTTTATACAATTTTTGCAGCACAAGCGGAGGTAATTGCGGGTTAACGTATTACTCTTTTATTAAAAGAGCTTATATGTTTGCCCGTATTTTTTTAACATCCTGCGGAACTTATCAAAGATATTATAGTGTAAATATATAAGATGTAACTTATATATCTTTTATTCAATATTTAATATTATCCCGCAATTAATACGATATAAATCAGTATGAGGAAATTAATATTATTCTTTTCATTTCTTGTTTTTTTTACTTCCGGAATTCTTTCACAATCAGATACCGTAAGCATTACCGAAGGCAATGAAGTGAATCTCTGCGGAAAAATTGTTATTGTTGATGCCTTATGGATGAATAACGGCTCTGTTAAGGCAGATATTTCTGTACTTGAACAAATGAACTCAAAACCTGTTACCGGCGGATACGGGACCGGCGATGAAATTACAATTTCAAGCGAACCAGGCTGTACATATTTTGTATTTTCAATAATGAAAAACGGAAGTAATGGCGTCAAAGGCTCTGTAATACTTTCCAAAACACCGCCTGAGAGCCATTTAGGCATCAGGAAGGATGAAATAATCATGGAGGACCAGGGTTCTTACAGCTTTGGTGTTCACAGCTGGCATATCTCTTCAATCCGTAATGAAGGCGGAGTGGTTACTGCATATATGACGGTAACACAAAATACCGGTATCATTGAAACCATTACTCTTGTTAAAGGTGACCTGCTGTGGATAGACTCAAAGCTTTATAAGGCTGAAATTATCGAAGCGCGTTCTGAGTTTATCAAAACCGACCCGGAAAAGATATATGAACCGCTGCCGGGAAGAATAGTTTTAAAAGCTGTAAAGGAATATTTACCTGAAAAGTAAATTAATTATGTTAACAAACCGATTATGTATACAAACAAATTATGAAAAACATAAAATTCGTACTACCAATATTAATATTTACACTTGCAATTAATACATATGCTCAGTTCATTACTGGATTTGGCTTAAAAGGTGGGGCTACGCTTTCTAACCAGAATTACGAATATAAGAATTTCGATTTTGAACCGGAAACAAAATATTTATTGGGCTTTAATTCCAGCCTGTTTGTTGAGTTTCTCAATAGCAGGAATTTTAACCTTGTACTGGAAAGCGGCATTGAACAAAGAGGCTATACTTACGTAAGCAAACCATATGATGAATTCGGCAACCCGTTACCGGATATGAATATATATGAACGAACCTTTTACTATACAACAGGTATATTATTTAAAATAAAAATTCCGGCAAATAAGATCACTCCATATTTATTAATTGGACCAAAACTTGACATTTTGTTAAGTTATTCTGTAAAACCTGAAGATGATAGAACAACCCTGTATGGATTTGATTTCCCGTTGGATCAATTCAAAAAAGAGAATTATTCTCTCAACTTTGGCGGAGGAATTGAATTCAATCAGTTGTTTCCTTTTAAAACATTCATAGAATTAAACTATTCACCTCCTTTAAATTCTTCATATAACGGGCCGGGTTTAATTGTAAAAGAACATTATTTCAATATTAAAGCAGGAATTAATTTCATAAAGAATAAACAGCGTAAGTTTACAGGGAAAAAATGATAAAGCTTCTAAATTATGATTCGTACAACTTACGATCAAATGAAATGGTCTGATTTAAACTAAAACATAACTTTAATATATACTCTATAAAGAGCAAAAAAGCATCTGTTCAATTTCACAAACAGTTTTCCGGCAGTTAGTTATCATGCGAAGAGAGCTTGAAGAAACTGAACTGCCTTCGACTGAAATTATTGTATATTTGAGAACGATTGAAAAATAAAATAAACATATTCTGGTTCAGACGTGATCTGAGGCTGAATGATAATACAGGCCTTTATCACGCGCTGCAGGCCGGACTGCCGGTATTGCCCCTGTTTATTTTTGACAGCGAAATTCTCGATAAGCTTGAAAACAGGTCTGATGCAAGAGTTGAGTTCATACATAACTCTCTGTTGGAAATCGATAAAGAGCTTAAGCAGTATAATACCTCTTTATTGACTCTTGCCGGCAGGACGCAGGATATCTGGAAAAAAATTTTAAATGATTATGATGTTTCTGAAGTATTCACGAACCATGATTATGAACCCTATGCAATAAAAAGAGATTCAGAGATCAAAACATATCTTAATGAAAACAATACAGCATTCAGTACATTTAAAGACCAGGTAATTTTTGAAAAAAGTGAAATTGTTAAACCGGACGGCAGCCCATATTCTGTATTCACTCCATACAGCAAAACGTGGCGGGCAAATCTAAAGGAAAACGACCTGACAGAAAAAAACATAAAGGGTAAAGAAAATAATTTTTATAAATTCTCGGCAAACGTTCTTAGTTTAAATGAATTAGGATTCAAAGCAGCGGGTTTAAAATTTCCTTCTAATGATATCAGACAGGATATAATAAAAAATTATGATAAGACCCGCGATTTACCGTTCATTGATGGTACCTCGAGATTAAGTGTACATTTACGTTTTGGGACTGTAAGTATTAGGCAGCTTGTAAAGAAGACCTTGAAGCTCAACGATACCTGGTTAAATGAGCTTATCTGGCGTGAATTTTTTATGATGATACTTTATCACCATCCTCATTCAGCGGGATCATCATTTAAGCCGGAGTATGACAGGATCAAGTGGAGAAATAACGAAGCTGAGTTCGATGCCTGGTGTTCTGGGCAAACCGGATTTCCCATTGTTGATGCTGGAATGCGGGAGCTGAATGCCACAGGTTTTATGCATAACAGGGTAAGAATGATAACTGCCAGCTTCCTGTGTAAGGATCTTTTAATAGACTGGAGATGGGGTGAAAGATATTTTGCTGAAAAGCTGCTTGATTATGAAATGTCTTCAAATGTAGGTAACTGGCAATGGGCTGCCGGTTCCGGCTGTGATGCGGCTCCATATTTCAGGATATTCAACCCGCTCAGCCAGCAGCAAAAATTTGACCCTGACCTAAAATATATTAATAAGTGGATCCCGGAATTAAATTCCTTAAACTACCCGGCTCCTATAGTAGACCACAAAGCTGCAAGAGAAAGAACACTTTCAGCTTATAAATCCGCCTTAAAAGCAACAACCTAAATATATGTTTTTAAAAAATAATTCTATTGTTTTTACATAAACTTATGGATTAAATTAAAAGTCAAGCAAAAATTAAGAAACTATTACCATAACCCCTGCAATTACAGTATCATAACACAATTATTCGGAGTAATATTGGAAGATAAATCACTATACTGGATCTTATTCAATGTTTTTGTACTTCTGATGCTTGCATTGGACTTAGGGGTATTCAACAGGAAAGCTCATGAAGTTAAAATGAAAGAAGCATTGATCTGGAGCGGAGTTTGGATATCGCTGGCTTTGATCTTTAATGCAGGTTTATATTATTTCTACACCCCTCCTGAAGGATATACACGTGCTGACTCTGCACTTCAGTTTTTAACGGGATATGTAATTGAAAAATCCTTAAGCGTAGATAATATTTTTGTATTTGTACTTATTTTCACATACTTCAAAGTACCCGCAATTTACCAGCATAAGGTATTATTTTGGGGAATTATAGGTGCACTCATTATGAGGGTAATATTTATTTTTGCCGGAGTTGCATTAATAAATAAGTTTGCCTGGATCATTTATATTTTCGGTGCGTTTTTAATCTTTACCGGAATAAAGCTTGTAGCACAAAAGGATAAGGAAATTCACCCTGAAAAAAATCCGCTGTTAAAGCTGTTTAAAAGATTTTTCAGGGTTACTGATACTTATGAAGGCGGAAAGTTTTTCACGATATATAATCACCGCAAGGCTGCTACTCCGCTTTTTGTGGTTTTGATCATGATCGAAACCACAGATTTGATATTTGCAGTTGATTCTATACCGGCAATATTAGCAGTTACACAGGATCCTTTTATTGTTTACAGCTCAAATGTATTTGCCATACTTGGCTTGCGTTCATTATATTTTGCTCTAGCCGGACTTGTTAAGCTGTTTAAATACCTGCATTATGGTCTGGCAGCTATACTTATATTGGTTGGTTCAAAGATGATCCTCAACCATTATTATTCAGCAAAGATAATTTCCACTGAACTTTCACTGATTCTTATTGTATTAATACTTGCAGGATCTGTAATAGCATCACTTTTAAAACCAGGCGATAAACAAGCCTGATAAAATAGGATATAACACGATTAGCAGGAATTAGGTATTTATTTTTAATAAAATTAATGATTAATTGCAGCAATATTTCAGCAATTAAATAAATAATTTTAGCTTATTTATGGAAACTAAATTCCTGCTGGTTTTAATTCCCGTTCTGATCGTACCATGGATCGTATTTTATTTCGTTTTTATTTCTTCAAATAAGAAAGTAATATCCAATTTTAAAAAACTTTCAGAAAAGTACCAGCTAATCTCTGATTTCACTAAAAAAGTTGGGATGAAAACTCATCCTTCTGCAGAAGGTATTTACAGAAACCGGCAGGTAAAAATTGAAAGTATTGTTCGGGATTCATTAGACGGTAAAAAAGTAGTTCCGCATACTGTTTTATCCGTTGATTGTTCAAACAGTGATAATTTTCATTTTAAAGTTATAAAAAGAAATAAACGTAATTCAAATAGCCACAGTGCAGGTTCAACTCTTATTGAAGATAATGAGTTTGATGATAAATTTATTTTAATAACCAACAATCCGCAAAAATTAAAAAATATATTTGATTTTAATACTAAATTCAAACTTGACCAGGTAAATGCTTTAGGGTTTAACGGATTGATAGCGCTTGAAGGCAATAAGCTGCTGTATATGGAACCCGAACTGATAAATAACAATGATGCCTTAATGAGGCTTGAATTAGTGATGCATGAACTTTGCGATATTGCAGAGGTAATGAAGTATAATTAACTTCACAAAAAAACTCCTTCAATCAAAAGACCGAAGGAGTTGATTTGGGGTAAAACATATATAAAAGGATGCCATTAAATCGTTAAATTGCCTTCTTTTTCTCCTCTAATTCCACATTTACAATAATTCCATATGTATCAAAAACGTTAACTAACCACACTTTTTTAATAGATTATTTGATCAAGATCATCTTTTTAGTTTCAGTAAATATTTTCCCGCCATCAGCAGTTTCAACCCTGAGCCTGTAAATATATATTCCGGAAGCAATGTGTTCTGCATGAAATTCTGTTTCATAAGTTCCGGCATTTTGAAAATTGCTTACAATTTGTTCAACTTTATTGCCTAATATATCATACACTGATATATTAACATCAGCGCTTGCTTTAATGCTGTATCTTATCTTAGTGACAGGGTTGAACGGGTTTGGATAATTCTGCATTAAACTGAAATTAGCAGGGATATTGCTGTTTATGGTTGTAATCCCTGTCAGAGGTCCGAATGTCCCGTCAAATTTAATATTCTGAGCATATATTCCGCCGCCATCGAGCCTTTTATCCTGCCAGCATAAAACACTGTTCCCGTTAGTTTGATTTATAACAGAATTAATTCTTATCTTGGAACTGGAAATACTGCTTGCTGTAACAATATTTCCAGGCCAGTGGTAAGACCCGGAAGGACCAAGTTTTGAAGCTTTGATCAGATTAGTATTGGATGGCGCAGACTGGTTAAAACATATTATTGCAGATGTATCTCTTGTCATCACAGTATACAAACCAACCTGGTCTGTACCAAGTGATTGAATTGCAATTCCATCACCCCATTGCCTTACACCTGAAGAATTTATTTTCTGAGCGTAAAAACCCCACTGTGTCTGTCCGCTGTTTGCTTCCTGCCAGACAACATATGTTTCTCCTGTTGCCGGCATATAAGCAGCTACCGGTGAAAAATGATTATTGGTTGTGTTGCCTGATACCGCTGTTCCGTTTACAGGAAATAGAACCGTTCCTGCAGAATTTTTTCTTTGAATATAGCCTGTTGTCAGATTTACAGAATTTCTGTCATCATGCCAGCAGTAAACTGCACCGTTGTTTCCATCTGAAAATAAACGAGGTGTATAAAATCCTGAAATCCTGCCTAATGAATAAACTGTATCCTGTGTTGCATTCCATACCCTTGCGCCGGTTGAAGAAACTTTCTGGCTGTATATCCTATAGTTTGCGGGACTGATAAACGAGCCGGTATAACCAGAGAACATAACGATTACACTGCCGTTATCAGAAGGTACAATTGCCGGCCAGTCATAATTTTCATTGGTTCCGCTTGTCCATATTACAGGAGAAGTGCCCCATTGTTTTACTCCAGCAGCATTTACTTTCTGCAATGCAAGCTTTTGAGGTCCGGTTCCGATTCTCCAGAAAAAAACATAGTTACCGTCACTTGTTTGAACTACTTTAGGATTTGGCTGAAATGAATTTACTGAATCAGAAAGAGTGATACCGTTAGCTCCCCACATTTGTGTACCTGAAGGGCTTACCATATAAGCAAACGGGTTGATCTGTCCTCCGCTTCTGATATCGGTAAAGGTTAATATACAATTATTATTGTTATCAGCTATCATATCCCAATCAACCAGTGATGAGTTCTGCGGATTGCTGCTGATTAATATACCGCCGGGTGTAAACTGAGCATTACCGTTAACATCCAGCTTCTGTAAATAAACAGCATAACTTCCTCCCCTGTTATCAAACCATGAATAATAAGTTGAGCCATCCGGGCATAATGCAAGCTTTTGCACTGATTGCTCACCTGTTTCATCACTAACAAGAGTATTTACCGAAGTATTCGGATTCCATTGCGCATAAGAACTTATTACCGGAGTGAATAATAAAATCAGGGTAAAAAATTTAAAGTATCTCAATTTCATTTTAAAAATTATAGTTTTCCGCAAGAATGTTCTATAAAAATACTTTTACTATGATATACAATCAAATAGAATATTATTCATATTTACCCACCTTAATTTTTAATATTTAGCTATATTGTACTATTAAAAAGCAATATACCCATGAAAATTACCCATAAACAGAGATATTCTAAATTTATTGAATTATTCTTCAATTTTGAAATAAAAGAGAAGAAAAACTTCATAAAGTTTGCTCAAAATCCATATTTCAGCGGAAAACGCAATCATAAACCTTTACTTAACATATTATTAAAACTTCAAAATTCGAATAATACCTCAGAATACCAATCTATTGAAGAATTATTGCAAAATGAACTAAAATTAAGCAAAAGGGCATTGTGGAACAGGCTTTCGGAATTAAATAAAATTTCAGAAAGTTACCTTGTCTTTCAAAACATTAACAGGAAAAAACTTCAAAGGAACAATCTGCTATTGGAAGAATACTCTGTCCGTAAACTTAATAATCTGTTAAGGCTTCAGCTTACTACCGCTAAAAAATCAGCATTAAATGAAAAGATAGAACTCGATACTTACTTTGCTGTACATCTTTTATATCAGAAGATCAGCACTTTTTATACCGAGCATAACAATAGATCGGAATCAGTATTTTATTATAAGCAGCAGTCAGAATACTGGATGCTTCATTTCCTGATAGTTTTATTTAAGCACCTTCTGGATACTGAACTGCAAAAGAAAAATAATATTGATATATCTTCAGAACTTTCAAATAAACTACTGGACTGCATCGATAAAGAAAAGCTTCTTTCAATTGTCAAAAAGAATCTTCCCGTGGTATCTATTCCGGCGGAAATATATTACCTCTTGTATTGGTCATTTAAAGAACCTGATGGTTCGGAATTTTATTTTTCGGCAAGGGATATGTTCCTGAAGAACAGAAACATGTTCTCCGCAGAATATAAAAATGAAGTGTATCAGTATTTAAGGAATTACTGTATTGATAAAACAAACAAAGGTGAAGCCGGGTATTACAAGGAGATCTTTACACTGAATAACAGTATAATACAGGAAGGATTATTTAAAGACCTGAATGTTGTGAATTCCAAAACCAATAATTTCAGGAATTTTATTTTCGCCGCACTTAGGCTAAATGAATTTGACTGGGCAGAGAGCTTTATTAACATGCATTCAAAGGAGCTCCCGGAGGATATACGCGAAGATGAGGTAAACCTGAACTCAGGTATTTTAAAGGTATATAAGAGAGATTTCGTGAATGCTTTGAATTACCTGAAAAAAGTAAGAAGAAAAAGATATTTGCAGTATCTTGATACAAGCGTTTATAAATTAATAATTTTTTACGAATTAAATGACCCCGAAAATTCTTACGCTGAAACTGCAAGGCTTAAAGATTATATAAGAAAACATAAAGATATTCCGGCATATCTTAAATCAGGTTATCAAAAGTTTATAAAGATCTATGAAAACCTGCTTAAATTAAGCCATAATTTTGATAAAACCGAAACAGAATATTACATTAAACAAATGGAACCCATTAAAAATGTGGGACTGGGAAGCTGGTTGTACGAAAAAGGCACTGAATTATTAAACACAGCTTCCAGGCACCAAAAATAATAGATTAAGTATTATTTAGTCAGATTCTCAATTATCTTTTTTCCATTTTTATTATCGGGATTAAGCTCAACTGACCTTTTATAATTTTCAATTGCAGCCAAAGTATTTCCGGATAATAAATATGCTTCTCCAAGGCTGTCATATACATTCCATGATTGCGGATACAGGTCGCAGTTAAGGCTGAAAATTTTTATAGCTCCATCAAAGTTTTTTTTACCCAGTGCATAATATCCTATACCGTTTATAATATTTTCGTTCAATCCCTGGTAAGAAGGGTTGTTAATTTTAGCCGCTCTCAACAGATCCGCAGCTTCTTCATTTTTACCTTCATCAAGCAGGTGCTGCGGAGTTTTAAAAACTCCTTCATATCTTTTTATAACCCATTCATTACCCATATAATTTATTTTCAGGTCTTTATTTGCCGGAATTATTTTCAAGCCGGCAATATCAGTGCTTAGCGAACCGCCGGCTTCAGGATACAACCCGGTTGAAATAAAGCTGACATTTCTTCCGACAAAATCCATTTGCATGACCTTCATTTTCATAGCGCCGGCTTCTTCGGTTATTTCAAGGCTTTGTATCGGGCTGTAAGAATAAATTCCCTTAACATTTTTATTTACACCACCGCTGGTATGGCCTTCGTAGCTGTAATTTAACACCGCGTCAAGCACAGGATCTTTACCCGAAAAATAATCAGCTGAGCTGAGTTCAATTTTAATATGCGGTTCGGTGGCTTTTCTGTTATCCACGGGAAAACTGTTTTGCCAGAAAATTGAAGAGAGTCTTACTTCCAGTTTAGAATTCGGAAGAATAAGCGGTCTGTTATCGCCATAATGATTTGGTGAAGCTCCGGTTGGTTCACCGGCAAAAATAGCCTTTGTATTGAATTCAAGCTTTGTTGTTAAATATGATGCCGCAGAAAATGTCTGTTTTCCTATTATTACAAACAGCTTTCCCTTTCGGTTAATTCTTTTATTGTTACTGATAAGATTCACAAATGGCTGGCATGTTGCATTGTTTCCGCCGCTGTTATTCCTTATATCAATTACAGTTTTTTCTATATCATTTGAATTAATAAACTCTTCAAGCCTTTTACAGAAATGTTTCAGGCTGTCTTCCGGATCGTTAAGCACTCTTTTGTAATTAATGTACAGGGTTTTATTTTCATTCAGGTATTCGAACCAGTAATTCTTTTCTTCGTTTTTCATATATAGAGGCAGCCCATTATTATCTGAAGCAACCGAATTGTGCTGCATGCGGCTGATTTCTATTGCATCGAGTTTTATGTATTTTTCAGAGCCGTTCTTATCTATCACTGTTAATTCCATTTCATAAGGATTGGTTGTTATTCCAAGTCCGTTCATAAATTCAGCAATTACCATATAATAAGGAAGGTTGAACTTCTGTGAGTATTCATTATCACACGGAACAATTGGTTTTACAATCTCAATTACATCCTCAATTGCCTTCCCGTTTATTTTTATAACTTTACAGGCTATCAGTTCGTTGTATTGCGGAGCAGAAGCAGTTACATACATACCATCAGAAAATTGGTACATCTTCAGCGGAAATACATTCAGTTTATAACTTTCTTTATTAGCTGAAATATGAAAATTAAAAATGTTTAATGCAGTATGTCCATCACCTATCATGGCAGTCATTTTCGCTATTTCGCATAATGCTTCGTTATCGTTCATATTTTTGAGTCTGCTTTTCAAAACTTCAGAATATAACTCAAGATTTTCCTTTGAAGTATTTTTGTACGGAGCAATGTGAATTTTTGGCATTTCATTCACAAAGTAATCAATATCTTCAGCCCATTTTTCTGCTGATAATTTATTCTGAGATGATCTGCTGCCCGGTATATTTTGTGAGATGGCTTCAGAAACGGCAACAAACAGCATTAAAGCCGTAATGATACGGAAGACTGTTATTCTGTTCATAATGTATGCAGATTAATAAATTAGGAGAGCTTTTTATTTAGATGGTTTAAAGGCTTATAAGGTTTCAAAAATTTATTATTGCGATATTTATTTCAAAAATATCATTTTTACTGCAGAAGTATACTTTTCAGTTTCTATTCGGCAGAGATAAATTCCGCTTGGCAGCTCACCAGGGTACCAGACTGTTTTATACTTTCCCGGATGCAGAAATTCATCAGCAATTACTTCAATAAGCCTGCCGGTGATATCAAATACAGTCATTTTGACTTGAGTTGATTCAGAAAGATCGAAGTTAATATCAGTTGAAGGATTAAACGGGTTCGGGTAATTTTGATGCAGAGCAAAATTTACAGGTATTTCATTTGATATTTGTTTGATACCAATTCCGCCGCTAATTGTTCTCAATATTGTTCCGTTTTGACCAACAGCTAGTCCGTTTAATTCATCTGAAAAATCAATGCTGTACAGATCGCCTGATATATTTACAGGCTGATTGGTCCAATTCAAACCGCTGTTAGAAGTTTTCAGAATTCTGCCTGTTCCGCAAATATAACCGGTTACAGGGCCTGTAAAACTCACTGAATATAATCCGTTAGTTGTGCCGCTTGAAATGTTTGTCCACGTAGCCCCTGCATCAGTTGTTCTTATCAAGCTGCCGCCCATTCTGCATACAATTCCGTTATTACTATCTGTAAAATATATTGCCCTCAGATCATTAGTTAAATTTGAGGGGGTTTGAAACCAGTTCATTCCATTGTTTGTAGTTCTTAAAACCAGTCCTCCGAATCCTGAAATATATCCATTTAAAGGGTCTGTAAAAAAGACGCCGGTCAATTCAGCATTCACACCGCTTTGCTGCACCTGCCATGAATCGCCTCCGTTGTTCGTTCTGGAAATTGTGCCGTTTAAGCCAACTGCAGTGCCGTTCAGTGCATCAGAGAAATGAATGTTCACTAAAGTACTGTTAGTTCCGCTGGTAAGTGTAAGCCAGTTTACACCGCTATTGGTAGTTTTGATTATTATTCCAAGCTCGCCGGCGGCAATGATTGTTTCTGAATTAACGTATGTAATGCTTCTCAGGAACCTGTTAGTGCCTGTATTTAATGTAAACCAGTTTAATCCGCTGTTGGTTGTTTTCAGGATTACTCCGTTAATACCGCAAACATAGGCATTATTATTATTTACAGTTACTACGCCCAGCAAGGTTGATGTAGTGCCGCTGGCCTGCTGCTGCCAGCCATTTTGCGCCGAAACATTACTTTGTATCAGAAAAACAAGGAGAATTAAAAATTTATATTTCATAATTACTTTATTTGGCTGTATTAATTTAACTGAACAAAAATAATGCTTACCTTAAAAACAGATTTACTTAGAATTGACTTTTTGAGATTTGCGGTAATCAGTTGGAGTGATTTTGAAATGGCGGATAAACGATTCGCTGAAAGAGCTTAAATATTCAAACCCTGATTCTATTGAAATTTCCGAAATTGGCTTTTCAGAAACAGCAAGCAGTTCTTTTGCATTATTTAGCCTGGCTCTGATCAAATACTGATAGGGAGTCAGACTGTAATATTTCCTGAATTCCCGAAGAAGGTGATGCTCACACATACATGAAGCTTTTGCAATTTCTGAAAGGGAAATTTTCTTTTCAATTGATGACTCAATATAGTCGCGGGCAATACATAATCTCCTGTAAACTTCAATTTTAGTAGATTGCTTTACAGCCTGGACTTTATCGATTCTGCTGTAAAGCTGCCTGTTAAGTTTTAAAATCTCTTCAAGCAGTATACTCAACCGCTCTGTGTAATATTCTTTAGGGTAATTGTTAAGATACATGCTCTGCCTTATCTCAGTAAGAGCAGGTATTATGATACTATCGGCCGGATAAAGTGTTTCGATAAAATTAAAACGACCAGGTATATTTTTAAAAGTATCGGGGGATTCAAGAATTTTATCAACTGGATCAAGCAAAGATCCCAGAACATGCTCAACAAACGAGCTTTCAAAAAAAACGGAAAAAGAATGAGTATCTTCTGTACTGTTAATATAACTGCTGTATTTCTGCGACTGGTTAAATAAGAGAAAATTATTTTTATTCACCCGGTAAAATCTGTTATTGCTAAAATAAAATTCTTCGCCTTTAAAAACATATTTAATTGTAAGAGGTCCCCCCGGATTTTCAGGATATTTTACATTTCTTGATCGTGCGTTAATCAGCACACTGGAATTCATGTAAATATTGTAATAATCTTTTTCGTTAAATCCGGGGCTTGAGAAATCAGGAAAATTTTTAAAGAAGGCTATGTTCAAAATTTGATTTTTTTGAGGTTTTCTTTCATTATTAGATGCAATTTAGAGACCTATAGTTTCATTTTGAAACCCAAAAACTACATTTAATTTTACCCATTAAATTCGTAATTTTGCACATACACTCCGAAATTATATAAAAAATATAAAATATATTCAAGAAAGGATATTAAATGTCTGAAAATACTCCAATTACAGTGGCTTATGGCGATGGAATAGGTCCTGAAATTATGCAGGCTACATTAGATATAATTAAAGCAGCCGGTGCAAAAATTGATATTGAAGTTATTGAAATTGGCGAAAAAGTATATGCCAGGGGAAACTCTGCCGGTATTGAACCCAGTGCATGGGATTCATTAATGAGAACAAAAGTTTTCTTAAAAGCTCCAATTACTACCCCGCAGGGCGGCGGCTTTAAAAGCCTGAATGTTACCACAAGAAAAACACTCGGTTTATATGCCAATGTAAGACCGTGTTATTCCTATTTTCCATTTGTGGAAACAAAACATCCTGTAATGGATGTAGTAATCGTTAGAGAAAATGAAGAAGATACTTATGCCGGAATTGAATACAGACATACTGACCAGGTTACCCAGTGTTTAAAAATTATTACTGAACCCGGATCAGAAAAAATTATCAGGTATGCATTTGAATATGCCAGGGCAAACAACAGAAAAAAAGTTACCTGTTTTGTTAAAGATAATATTATGAAGATAACTGACGGGTTATTTCATAAAATATTTGATAAAATTGCGCTGGAATATCCCGATCTTGAAAATGAAACCTGGATTGTTGATATAGGCGCTGCCAAGCTTGCTACAACACCTGAACAGTTTGATGTGATAGTGATGGAAAATCTTTACGGTGATATACTTTCAGATGTTACAGCGCAGATGACCGGCTCAGTAGGTCTTGCAGGTTCTGCCAATATAGGCGATAAATGCGCTATGTTTGAAGCTATTCACGGTTCTGCTCCCAGGAGAGCCGGACAGAATTCAGCAAACCCTTCAGGTCTGTTACTTGGCGCTGTAATGATGTTAGCACATATTAACCAGACAGAAGTTGCGCAAAAAGTTCATAACGCATGGCTAAAAACTATTGAAGACGGCGTACATACTTATGATATATATAAAGAAGGTAACAGTAAAGAAAAAGTTGGCACTAAAGAATTTGGTGAAGCAGTTATTGCAAGACTGGGACAAAAACCATCTAAATTAAAAGAAGTAGCATACAATGATTTTAATTTAAAGGTTTACGATCATTATGACTACAGGAATATTAAAAAAGCAAAAAAAGAAACCGTAGGCTCTGATATATATATTCACTGGAATTCAGGTTCAGCAAATGAGCTCGGTGAACAAATGAAAAAGATTGCAATAGAAGGATTAAAGCTTGTAATGATATCCAACCGCGGTGTAAAAGTTTATCCGGGCGGACATTCAGAAACATTCTGCGTTGATCACTGGAGATGCCGTTTTCAGTCCATAAATGACGGGGAAGCAGTTTCTCATGAGCAGATCATTAAACAGCTTGAAGCTATTAAAAATGCAGGTTTTGATTTTATCAAAATTGAAAATCTCTGTACTTTTGATGGCGTGCCCGGATTTTCTCTGGCTCAGGGTCAATAAATTTATCTTTAGATATTTTACTTACGGCTCTGTTTTAAAAACAGAGCCGTTTTTATTTTAAATGCGCATATTAATAAAGACAAAAGTAGGTCAAAATTACAGAAAAGTTTTCCAAGGCTTTGATATTAATCTATTTATGAAACTTAAACCCCCTTTGGTTGGTTTAAAAGTAAAAAGGTTTGAGGGATGCAGCGAAGGTGATATTGTGCAGGTGGAAGTTAATATTTTAGGTTTCAAACAGCAATGGACATCATTGATAACAGAACAGGTTCAAAACGAAAAGGAAATATATTTTATTGATGAAGGAAAAGTTCTGCCAAAGCCATTAAAGTACTGGAAACATAAACACATAATAGAAAATTCTGTTGATAGTAGTATAATTATTGATGATATTACATATAAATCAGGAAATAAATTGATGGATTTTTTGCTGTTTCCCGCATTTTTTATGCAATTTTATTATAGAAAACCAGTTTACAGATCATATTTCAGATAAATAATTTGAGTTTATGGTAATAAGTTATAAAACCAACGCAAAATTAGAAGCACATGAGCTATCGGAGCTGTTTAAGGCATCGGGGATCAAGCGTCCGGTGGAAGATCTTAACAGGATCAAAAATATGATAGATAATTCCAATCTGATAGTTACTGCCTGGGATGGAGAAAAACTTGTTGGAATTGCCAGGGCATTAAGTGATTTTGCCTATTGCTGTTATCTTTCTGATCTGGCAGTAAACAAAGATTACCAGAACCAGGGAATTGGTCATGAATTAGTAAATGAAATTCAAAAGCTCATCGGCGATGAATCCAACCTGGTATTGCTTTCTGCACCTGAAGCAATGGAGTATTACCCCAAGATCGGGTTTGAAAAAGCAGGAAATGCCTATATTATTTACAGAAAAAAATAGAGTGATATTATAGGTTGTTAAATTTATCATTCTATTGGTAAATTTGTATTATGGATGATAAAGAAATTCAGAATCTAAGAAGACAGTATTCCAAAAGCACCTTATCTGCAAGCAGCGTAAGCAAAGACCCTTTCAAACAATTCGAAAAATGGTTTCAGGATGTTTTAAAATCAGGATTCTTAGAGCCTAATGCTATGACCCTGGCGACTGCTACAAAAGCAGGTAAACCTTCCGCAAGGATTGTATTGCTGAAAGGAATCCATGATAACGGGTTTGTTTTTTATACCAATTATAAAAGTAAAAAAGGGAAAGAAATTGAAGAAAATCCTTTCGGAAGTTTATTGTTTTACTGGGATAAGCTTGAGAGACAGATAAGAATTGAAGGAACAATAGAGAAAGTTTCACAAAAGGAAAGTGAAGAATATTTCAATACACGCCCTTATAAAAGCAGGGTCGGCGCATGGGCATCCAAACAAAGCAGTGTGATCGAAAGCCGTTCGGCAATTGTAAAGGAATTTTTAAAGTATATGATGAAATTCAAAAACCACGTTCCCCTGCCTGATGTTTGGGGCGGTTACCGGCTGATACCGGACTCATTCGAGTTCTGGCAGGGAAGACCAAACAGGCTTCACGACAGAGTGAGATATATCAAAAATAAATCCGGCTGGAAAATTGAAAGGCTTGCTCCATAAAATCTGTTTTATTCAGTTAATTTCTTCACTTCTTCAACTATCCATAGTTTATAAGCAAAATATTCATCCCGTTCAAGTTCGTATAAAAGCTCAAGAGCTGCCGGCTTATCTTCTTTATACCTGATATTATTTAAGTAATTGGTATATTTAATAAATTTGTGATATTGAGTTTTTCTCATATCAGTCATAAATTTATTATTCTGCACAGTCTTTTTAAAAGTATCAAGCAAAGATTGAAGCGGCAGTGTCCAGTTTAATCCGTAATATATCCTTGACTGCAGGATTCTAAGGTCCATTTTAAGATATACTTCTTCAGGCTTGCTTTTGGCCAGGTATTCAAGCGCTTTTTCATAATTTCCTTCTTCATTTTCAAGATAAGCCATCCCGTAGTAATAATATGCTTCCCTCGAAGATTCATGAATCTCATCTTTATGATCCTTAATAAAATTTCTGAGCCATTCAAATCGTTTTAGTTTTGAAGCAGTTACCACCATACTTGAAAAAAAAGAATTCGGCATGTAACCGTGATTTTTGTATGTATTCTTTTTTAGTTCAAGCTCATAAATTGTAAATGATTCGTCAAGATACTCCTGCTTACCCATTCTTAAACACCTTACACAATAATTTTCCATATTGATATAAAGATCACCAATGGAATCACCTATCTCATTTTCATGTTTTATAACCAGCTCTTTCAGCTTATGATAGTTCTCTTCATCTTCGGGTTTAATGAACAGCATTATTACCCTGTAGTATATAATTATCAAGGGAACACTTTCAAACTGATGAATATTAAAATTTACAAGAATATTTTCAAGAACCGATGTATCAACTTTTACATTATATAAATAAACCGTGTTCAGGGTGATGGCATAATATTTCAATACACTTACGAGGTAAAAATTCGTGATATTATCGCTGAAAAGCTGGATATTATCTTTAGTAAGATACTTTTCATATTTACCCATGTAAATTTCAGCAAGATAGTTGAGTTTATGCTCAGCGAACAGGTACCGGTTCCTGAAATAATTATTATCGTGAACATTAAATGCGTCCAGGTCCTCATTTGCTGCATCGATTAACTTCTCGTAATCTTTAAATAACTTTCTTGAGAACAATTCTTCAAGCAAAATATCTTTTTGCCTGAACTTATCTTCACAGAATCTGTTATAAGCCAGGAATTTTTCAACAAGCTCATATAAATAGTACATCAATAACCTTAGAGTACTGTCTTTAAACGGCTTCCCCGGAAAAAGCTTTGAAAATACTTTTTCTTTTTCTATTTTAACCGGCTCAAAATCCGGGTAATTTTTTTTGATCAACTCGAACAGCTTTACAACATTAACGTTTTTATTAAAAAATGGAGAAGATACGAATTCCGAAAACTCCTTCATTTCTTTTTGCGAAAATGTTCTGAATGCTTCTATGAGACTGCTTCGGTTCAATTTAATATTTCTCCTGTTTTATTTATCAGCCATGATCTTTCAAGGGTATTTGGAGTGCTTTCTATATCCTCCTGTAATTTTAAAAGGTCTTTTGATGAATTTTTTTCTTTTATCTTAACCAGGCGCGTGTAAAACTTCAGAAAGTTCAGAATTCTGGCAAACCTTTCATCGGAAAGTGACATTTTATTATTATTCAAAAAATGCCTGTAAGAATCAATCTGGTAAGCAGATTGCACCAGCATGCCCAGCTCATAATAAATTTTCAGAGTAAGATCCCTAACGGGAAGCTTATACTGTATGTGCTTTATGGTGCGGATGCTGTTAATAAACAATAGAGCCTTTTCATAATCGCCTTTGCTGAAATGCAGCCTTGAATAGGAATAGTTTATCACTACATCTGTATTTTCGGGTGAAAGCATTGATTTATACTCCTCAATAAAATCTTCTGCCCACTTAAATTCAGATACTGCCAGTGCAGTACTGACTATATTCCCGAACATAAGATCATCAAAATAAATATGTTCGGCTGCCGCATAAAGTTTTTGTTCAATACAAATTTTATACAGCTCAAAACGGGTTTGAATATACCCCGGCTTATTATTATAGCCCATATACACGCAGTAGCTTTGCAGTATATTATGCAGGCTGTAAAGATCGCTTCTGGAAAGGTTGTTAAAGCTGGTATAAAAGATATCTTTTAAGATCTCAAAATGTTCTTCTTTCTTTTCTTTTATCAGTAAAACTTCATAAAGATGAAGTTTTATCTTCAGCTTTTCCCTGAAATAATTATCTTTGGTTAAAAGGTAATCCATTATATGCTCAATAAAATCAAAATTGTGTTCAATTTGCTCATACATGTTCTTATCAAGCATAAAACGGTAATGATTAAGGGCTTTGGAAAGGTAATAACTGGTTAACTCATCATCAATATATGTAACGGTATTAGTCGTATAATTCTTAAAATCTTTTTGTTTGAACTTTGTCCAGTCCATATAGATCTCTTTCTGGTTCTGGAGCTCATACTTTTTGAAGAAATAATCGGGGTCATGAAAAGTTATAGAATTTATATCCTCTTCAATTTCATTGTAGTACTTTAGAAAAACCTTTTCAAGTTTTCTTTCATTCAGCTCTTTTAAAAGGTTCAGTCCCCTGTTCAGATCATCCTTTCTGAAATTAATATATGCCAGGTAATCTTCAGCCAGCTTTCCCAGATTATAAATAACCGTTCTTAAAAAACCGTCATTGTATTCTTTATCCCCAAAAAGTTTTTCAAATACAATTTGTTTATCAAGGTTTTTATCTTTGAATTCCGGATAAAACTTTTTCAGATATTCGTAAAGATGTTTTACATGAATATTTTTATTGAAAAACGGAGACTTCACGAATTCACCGAATTCTTTGAATTCCTTTACAGAAAATTTACTGAGAATTCCCAGAAGCGTAGAACTAATCATATATTTTTATTCGGAAAATTAAAACAATATATGATACTTTTTAACCATATAAAACGCATTTTTACGACAATAATTACCGTTTTTAAAAATATTTAACTTAAAAAAACCCGCATTTTTAAAAACATCTTAAAATACTATTCTAAAACAAGAATTTGTGAACAATATAAATTCTCATTCCTATGCTATATACATTATTTATAATTGTCTTAATGATTATCCGCAAAATTTAAACAGAAAATTTAGATAAAAACCTGACAACAATAAATAAATCCTTTCTTTGTTCACTGTAAAATTTGAGAATATATTTGTATGTAAAATAAAATGATCACTTTTCTATGATGATATTGCTTAGCCCGTAATAGGAAGCCCTGAAGGTATCGCTGATCATGTCCGGGCAGACTTTAATAAACTACTTAATGTTATACCTGTCTTCAGAGGTATATTAATACAGGATTGAAACAGCAAAGTTCACTGAATCAAAAAAAATGCTTTATTTAAATAATGCTAACTTTCAATTTTGTTAAATTTTCGTTCAATTACTGATTTTTTACCACGATAGTTATTAACTGCAATTTTTGAAAACAATCGTAAAAATCTTTCGAAAAATCGGGTACTAAAACAATAAAGTATAAATTTCCAAGTTTTAATCTATAATATACAATAGTTTAGGGTGGCGTTATTATTCTGATCAAAACAGTGCAGGAAACAAAAGATAAACAAATATAAAATCATTTCTTTGTATTGCTTACTATTCAGAAGTATTTTTGTAACAAGTAAAATTTACAAACAAAAATCAGAAAGGATTTACAAAATGTTCGGATTCGGAAAAAAAATCGAAAAAGACCCCAAAAAAGCTATTGAAAACGCAGATAAAGCAATTAATTCAGGGGTAACAGGCTTTTTAACAAAAACATTCATGGGTCAGGATTTTGTTGACCAGACCAATGCTTCCTTAAACATGGCAAAAAATTATACAGATACCAGCAACCTGAACCAGACAGGTATGGGCGGAACCGCTGAAGTATTAAGCATCGAAGATACCGGCGCTTTAATAAACTTCAATCCGGTTGTCAGAATGAAATTAAGGATAACCCCGCAGTTCGGTCCTGCTTTTGAAACAACATCAGAAACAGCAGTATCAAAAATTGCCATCCCCAGAGTAGGAGATAAAATTAACATAAAATACAACCCGGCAAATACTTCACAGGTACTGGTTGTATAAAAATATTTAAACAATACAGGAGGAATTCAAAAAATGAGATTCACAAAATTAGCTTTACTTTTATTTGCAGTACTTGTTGTATTTTCAGGCTGCGGCAGGATAAAACAGATCCAGCAGATCACAGATAAATTTTCAGGAGACAGGCTGTATTTCTGTGAAAGATATGTTACCAAAGAGATCGGCGAAGATACCAAGTTCAAAGCAGGAAAGATCACAGTTATGGTTAAGCTCCAGAATCCGATAGGAGAAAAGGAAGTAGATATCAACGTAACTGATGCTGCAACCGGCAAAGCTGTTGATACATTTCCTTTCACTGTGCAGCCAAGCTGGGATTATATCCACTTTGATGATGTTGAATTCAAAGATAAGGGAAAATATAAGGTCAGCTGCCTTAAAAAGAACGGTGACGTTATCTGCAGCGGTGAAGTAGAGATAATATAATTATTAAATTAATAAGCAGATTAAAATAATTATAATCATTAAATAATTTCCAATCTCAGCCGGAGGCAGCCGGCTGAGAAACGGAAAAACAAAAAAATTTAATTTACCCTACCAATTAACGGGATATATAATTTGATGGAACACATTAGAGGGATTAGTATTAAAAAATATGCTGAACTATGCGCGGATATGGATGATGTTTTAAACGACAGGCAGGCATGCATTAAAATTGCCGCTGAAAACGGGATCAAAAGAGCAGACTGGGAAGCTGCACACTCCGGTTGGCAGGAAAGGATAACAGATCCTTCAGATATGGGAAGAACTGCATCAGTATTTGTTGCTCACTGGAAAGATGCAAAAAATAACAGGAATAAATAAACTGAATTATTTACCGGCTTAAAACTTTTTTTAATGGGTTTATACTGTGATATAATCAGGATACCGGATGACAAGATTGATAAATGTATAAAGCTTGCAGATGATCAAAACGGGCTTTACAGATTTATCCAGGATACAGATCCGGAAAACTGGTTTGAACTTGATAAAGCATGGCACGGAATTAATTATATTTTAAGCAGCATTTCAGCAGAATACGAAGCAGGATTTTTGTTAAATCAAGGTACTGTTCTGAGAAAATATAACTGGAGCGAGATTTACGGCGTTAATGTAACTGATATGAGACTGTTTGATTCAGCACAGACTAATAAAATAAACAATTGCCTGAGTAAAATATCTGCAGAAATTTTCAGAAAAAACTATAATTCAGGCAAGCTTGCAGTAAATAAAATTTACCCGGGCATATGGAAACAAGTCCGCGGAATAAAAAGGCTTGTCAACAGTCTTTCACCTTCAGAACTGGCAGCAAAAGAATTTTTAACAGGTAATTACTTAAGGCTAGCTGAGTTTATAAGCAAAACAGCAGGATTAAGAACAGGTATTATTATAAAATACCATCAATAATATTAATATTACTAATGCAGGAAATAAACGGAATAACAATACAAAGATATGCAGAACTTATCTGTGCCACTACCGATACAGTTACTGAAGAAGAATTCTGGCAGGCGCTGGAAAAGGAAGGTATTTCAAAGGATGCATGGCAGCCGGTTAAAGACGGATGGAACGCAGAATTATTCAAACCGGAAAATTATCTAACGCTGCAGCAGGATTATAACAATGCTCTTGAAGCAGCAATTGAAAGAAAAAACAACGGCAACCCGCCCTGCACATTGGAAGAATTTGCAGATCTGAATGCCCAGTTTTATTACAGGAAAGACCCTGCTAATAATAATGAAATTATGGAATATTCAGAAATATTAAAACAAAACAACCTGGCACCTCTTAAATGGACAGAATTTTCAGGCTACTGGGCTCCCAAAACTGCCAGGGATGAATATTCACAGAAATACTTCGATCTATTGAACATTGCTTCCGCTAAATATATGTAAATACAGCAGTAAACATAAAAAGTATATAATCTGCTTGATTATATTTTCAATAAGAATCACCCCCCAATAAGCCGTAATTAAAACTACGGCTTTTTTAATTTAAGAACTAAACCTATTTTGATCGTACTACATCTAATATATAGTTATAATAAATTTTAATAATAAAATTATGCGTATTATTTCAATATTTTTTAAAAGTCTTCTAATATTATTGCTTATGGGAAAGTTAACATTTGCAGACGATGCAAGACTGTTGTTTGAAAAATCAATTCCCACTGAATCCGGAAAGGAATTAATTACAAGCTTAGTTGCAGGCGGAATAGAAATTTCTACCTGGGATAAAAACGAAGTAAACGTTAAGGTTTTTGGCAACGATGAAGCCGAAGAAAAGATCGTTTTTTCTGCTGAACCTACATCAACAGGTGTAAAGGTTGAAGGAAAACAAAAGGATAAAAATAATTTTAAGAATCTTACCATCAGGGTTGAAATAACAGTTCCAAAGAACTATGACCTGAAACTATACAGTTCAGGCGGAAATCTTACCGTTAAAGATATAACCGGTAAAATTGAAACGAATACTTCAGGGGGTAATATAAAGATCGATAATACCAGCGGAAACCTGGAAGCTTATACAGCCGGCGGAAATGTAACAATTTCGGTATCCAGCGGAGACGTAAAGGTATCAACATCAGGCGGTAAAATTTCAGTCGATGAATTTAACGGTAATGTTGATGTTTCAACCGCCGGAGGTGATATTGTACTTATCGGTAAGAACGGCCGGATAGATGCTTCTACTGCCGGCGGAAGCATTAAGCTTGATTATGAAGGTAAAAACCTGGGTATAGATATCAGTACACTCGGCGGTAATATCACAGCAACACTGCCCGGTGATTTTGATGCTGATGCCGATATTGGCACACTTGCAGGAAAAATTTCATGTGATTTTGCAAAAGTTCAGAAGGAAAATCATGTTTCTTCTTATATCAGGGCAAAGTTCAATAACGGCGGAGAAACATTCAAATGTACAACATCAGCGGGAAATATAACTGTAAATAAAAAATAGCTTCAAAAAAGCAGTACAGCAGAAATCTTTTCATTTGACCGGGCAGAATTTTTGCCCGGTTTTTTTGTATATAAAATGAAACAAATTAGAGGATTTTTTCCTTTAATCTAATATAAACCGCTTAAATTGATCTTTAAATCATTGTTTCATTGATTACTTAAATAAATTACCATAATTTGCCTATATTGAAGAAATTTTTAACCATAATACTGCTTTTACTATCAACCACAGGCTTTGCTCAGCAAAAGCTGCTGATACCTATGGATGTAAATTCCCAAACTGACCATTTAAAAGCATACGGTATTGCTTACAGGCATTTGCTTGGAAATAAGGAGCTTGACTGGCTTCTTAATTACAGGGGCGGCTCTTTTATGTTCGATTACACCAATGAGCTGGCAGGCGAATGTGTTGCCAAAAATGTAAGCTATGAGCTTCTTTCAGGCACACAGGCAGCGCAGGTATATGCCGAAGTGCAGAATGAAAACAATAATATGGATCTTGTTAGGCTTGAAAAAGTTGCTAAGATCGCGGTATATGTACCACCCAATGCGTTACCATGGGATGATGCTGTTCAGCTTGCCTTAGATTACGTTGAAATTCCATATGATAAAGTATGGGATGAAGAAGTTTTGAACGGTAAGCTTAAGGATTATGACTGGATACACCTTCACCACGAGGATTTTACCGGACAATACGGAAAATTTTTTGCTGCATTCGGTTCATCTGCATGGTATATGACACAGAAACAGACAAATGAAGATATGGCAAAGAAGCTGGGATTTGCAAAAGTTTCTCAGCTAAAGCTTGCTGTTGTAAAAAAACTGAGGGAATATGTTTCAGGCGGCGGCTTTTTGTTCACAATGTGCTCAGGTACTACTACCCCGGATATCGCTCTTGCTTCGCAGTATACTGATATATGCGACGTTATGTATGACGGCGATCCAATTGACCCTGATGCAAATAGTAAGCTTGATTATTCCGAATGTATGGTCTTCCAGAATTTCCAGATACAGCTGAATCCGTATGTATATGAATATTCTGATATAGATATAACAGATGCTGAACTTATGGCAGGGCAATATAATGACTATTTCACACTATTTGATTTTTCAGCTAAAATAGACCCCGTCCCTACAATGCTGATTCAATGCCATACGGCTGCAATAAAAGGTTACCTTGGTCAGGAATCCGGCTTCAGGGAAGAATTTATAAAGCCTAATATGACCATACTCGCCAAAAATGACGGGACAAACTGGGTGAGATATGTACACGGAAATTACGGAAGAGGAACATTTACTTTATACGGAGGCCATGACCCTGAAGATTACCAGCATGCAGTGGGTGACCCTAAAACAGATCTTTCATTGCATAAAAATTCACCCGGGTACCGGTTGATACTTAACAACGTTCTTTTTCCCGCGGCTAAAAAGAAAAAAATGAAAACCTGATAAGCTTAAATAATTGATGAAAATAAAAAAGCAGAGTAGTACTCTGCTTTTTTATAAAATTTATTTTATTCCTTATTTTTCTTTCCCTGTTTATTATGTTTCTTACCCTTTTTCTTATTCATATGTTTTTCTTTTTTCTTCTCTTTCCATTTATTCCATTTTTCAGTCTGGTCTTTTGAAAAAACTCCCTGAAGCTTGCTGTCTGTATCCTGGAATATTGCTTTCTTCTGTTCTTTACGGGCCTCTTTTGTAATTTCAGAATTATTCCTTAAAGATTCCATTTGCGTTGCCTGAGAATAAATAATATCATAAACCTGTTTTGCCTGGTCGTCGGTGAGTCCCAGTTTTTTTGTCATCTTATCTGTATGAAGCCTTGCTCTTTCTTCCGGAGTTTTTTTCACTCTATCCTTTTTAAAATCCTGGGCTGTTATTGTTTGACCGGCTATAAATAAGATCATTAAGCTTAAGAATACATTTAAAATTTTGGTTTTTTTGTTCATTTTTGTCCTTTTTTTGAATAAATTTATAAAATTTACCTCCTGAAAATAAGACAAATCTAACAGGAAAAAGTTTAATATTGATTTAATTCTTTACATATTGTTACAATTACAGCTCAATTGCGGTAGCAAAGTGAATTATACGGGCAATATGTGCAGTGTTCATCATTACGGGTCTGCCTGAAGGGTGTGTTCTTATCGAAGATTTCTGTGAATAAAGCAGTGAGCTTTGAATCAAA
Source organism: Ignavibacteria bacterium (assembly GCA_017303675.1). NCBI lineage: Bacteria > Pseudomonadati > Ignavibacteriota > Ignavibacteria > Ignavibacteria bacterium. The sequence goes on along the minus strand of JAFLBX010000001.1, from coordinate 1,158,351 downwards.
ATACTCCTTTTTATCCGGTGTAATAGGCTCATCTTCAAACCAGAAAATTCCGCCTGAAAGCTTTTTAAGCGGGTAAACCCCTATTATCAGCTTTTGGTTTTTGTTTGTATTAAGATAAAGCGAGGCATAGAACATCTGTTGGAAATTTTCTTTTCTTTTAATGTTCTCAAACATATTATCAATATGTTCATTATCAGAGATCTTTATGGGTTTATTTTTAAGGTCAACAGTCCCTGATTTATAGTCAACTATACGTGTTATGCTTTCCTTTTGCTCAATTCTATCCAGCCTGCCAAAAAGCTTTACCTTATAACTTTCACCATTTGCTTTAATGCTCAGCTCTCTTTCTGCTTCAGTTTCCAAAGCCAGTATTTTAAAAGGTGCCTGCTCTTTATCAGCCTGCAGTACTTTTTGTACAAGCTTTTGAATCACTCTTTTATACAGCAGGTTCTTACCGAGCTTAACATCAGAAAACTCAGCATACTCTTCATACTTACTGCAGGCTGCCTTCCATAGTTCATCAAAATTATTTTTCGCAAGGTTTAACTTTTCATCTATCATTGCAGCAGTAACATCTTTACCTGTATCACCGGTATAAAGATCTTCCATTACCTGGTGAAAAATATTGCCGAATGCGGCAGCTGAAAAATACTCCTCAACCTCATCTTCTTCCTTAAGTCCGGCAGCCTTTTTAAAATAGAACTGCAAAGGGCAGTTTATATAAGAAAGTATTGTAGTAGCTGAATACTGCTTTTGTTCTTTTAAAATTTTGATTACTTCATCTGTCTTTTCGATCGAAATTTCCTTTCTTACAGGAAGCTCAATATCACCTGATAGCAGCAGCTCTTCAACTTTGATATTCTTATTTTCTTCTGTCAGCTCATTAACAACCTGCATTATAAATCGGCTTTTTTCGCCGGCTTTAATTACGCCAGTTTCGGTGTTATATATAAGAGTAACATTTTCAGCTTTCTGCAGCAGCCTGTAAAAATAATAAGCATAGTCAGCTTCTATATCTTCGGGAACCGGCAGCCTGAAAGCTTTTTTAAGGCTATAGGGTATAAACGAGCTGCTGCCTGCCTCCGGCGGAAGGATGCCTTCATTAACCGATAGTATAAATACATTTTCAAAATCAAGAAGCCTCGTTTCCAGCATTCCCATTACCTGAAGCCCTTCAAGCGGCTCACCTGAAAACGGAATCTTTATGCTTCGGAAACATTCAATTAGAATATTCCAGAACGTATCCCGGCTTACATCAGAGCTGTAATCAGCAAGAAGGTCATTTATTCGGTTAAGCTCCGCATACGCTTTATTTAAAAATTCAACTTCATATATATTATTACCTGTTGATGTATTTGTTTCGTTAATATTTTCAACCGTAACAATTTTGAACAGGCTGATAAGTATTGCATTAAAATAATCCAGTGCTTCTGTTGATGTTTCTGCAGTTTTAAATATCTGTGCAATTATACCCACGGTATCATCAAATAATTTCAGCAGCATATTGCCCGAAACGTAAACAATATTGCGTTTATTTATTGTATTAACCGCTTTGCCTGCTGCAATATTGCTGAACTTCCTGATAAAAGGATGCTGCAGGATATTAAGTACATCCCTGTGGTAAAAGACTGCGGAGCTTCCTTTGCCTTTTGCGCCTGCCTGCAGATTCTTTAAAGCATCAATAAAGCTGTATAACATTGAGTTTTTAAAAGAGTAACCCATTGTTATATTTATTTTCTCAACATTCTCAGGCAGTGAGTGTAAAACCGGGATAAGCATTGTATCATCAGGCAGAACTACGGCTGTTCTCATCAGCTTATCTGCGGGAATTGCCGAGAGCTCGTTACCAAGAATTTTAGCCTGAGATACTTCAAGCGGTGAACCGATGATCTTGATATTTTTTGCAGATTTTGTCAGGTCATCGGTTTTCCAATCCGGCTGACCGATATTCAGCCTTGCAAAATTGCTCCTCAAAAACTTTCCGGCTTCCCTGGATGTATCTTTTAAATAAAAATTATCAGCATCCCAGAATGTTTCTGCTATACCCTGCTTTAGCAGCTCACTTATAATATTTTCCTCGCATTTATTCAGCAGGTTAAAGCCGGCAAAAATATATTTTTTCTTTTCAGGCTTAAAGCTGCCATTCTTAATGCTTTCATAAAGCAGCCGGTAAGCCATACCTTCATAGCATATATTTTTGTTTTCAAGCGCTGTTCGGTATTCGGTATAGACCTTACCCAGCACTTCCCACGTTTTTATGAAATCATCTTCAAGCTTGTTAATTTCTTTGAATGAAAAGCTTTGCCAAAAACGGTAGAATTCATCAATATCTGCCGCATTAAAATCAAAATCTTCTTCTACTTTTTTATGTTCTTTAAGTATTCTGAATAAATAACCTGCCTGAACCAGATTTTTATCGGTTTCATCAAAATCTCTGAGAATAATTTCACCCCAGGGGTAGAACTTATCAAAGGAAACATCAGGGTTATACTTTTTATAAATTTCGTATAATTCAAAGATCAGCGTAAGGTCATCTGCAACGGTACACGGGGCATGTTCTCTGATAAACTCACTGATACTGCTGGTAACCGGCGACCATAAGGGAGCTTTTATCAAAACGGATAAGTAATGTTTAAAATAAAGTCCCGCCCTGCGTGAAGGAAATATAAGCTGAACGGAAGATATATCATCTCCGTATTTATTGTATAATGTTTCAGCTAATTTTTCGAGGAACGGTTTCAATTTATGCTATTGTAATAATTTTCTTTTCAGTTAAATAATATAGATACATCTCTATTTTTTTATATCCCATTTCAAGCAGTACATTTCCATACTGCTTTAATTGTTTTTCATGCTCTTTAAGCCTGATGCCTGACTTGAAATCGATGATCGATGCAGTATCATTTTTTATAATAACTTTATCCGGCCGGTATATTAAGCCGCCGGGCATAATGATATCATTTTCATTCATTATTTTATTGCCGGGTTTAAACCAATCAGCAGCTTCTCCGGTAAGAATTATCTCCCTAAGCTCTTTATTAAGACCGGGTAGCTTTTCTGAGGTAATATAACCCTGCAAAAGCAGCCTGTTTAAAGCCGAGGAAATTTCTTCTTCAGATGAATCTTTAATATATGAAAGAGCCTTATGCAGAACTATTCCCCGGTTTTTATGTTCCTTTGTTCTTTTGATTTTTTCAGGTTCAAAACCTTCAAGCTCAGTTTTAATTTTTATTTTTTGGGTGAAATCACCCGATATAAGCCTTTTCATCCTGTAAACAGGATTCTCTTGTAATTTTGAAGAGCTGCCGCTGAAATATTTTTCATTTCCCTTTTCATAATACGAGTGTTCAGCATCATAATTATTTAACAGCTCTGTGTTACCTGAAACGGCATCAATAATAACGCTTCCGGCATTGAATGACTTTTTTTCTTTTAAGGGAATGCCAACAAATAGCTTTTCTTCAGCACGGGTAAAGGCAACATATAATAAATTAAGGTTATCCAGAATTGTCAAAGCTTCTTCTTCAAGGTAATCGTGTGAAAAATAAGTATCTTTTAAAGCAGAAGCTGCCTTTACAAAATATGCCGGCGCGCTGTTGAATGGTTTTTTACCGGAAGAAACCCACATAAGCGATGACTGCTGGTTGATGGTAAAATCCCAGTTGGCAAAAGGAATATACACAACAGGCGCCTGTAGCCCTTTGGCTTTATGTATTGTCATAACTCTGATGGCATCTTCCTCTTCGGGAACAATAACCGTATTTTCTTCCTTGTGGTCTTCCCACCAGTTAATAAAGCCGTATACATCACCTGAGTTTTCATCGGAGTATTTTTTAATAACATCAAGGAATCTCAAAAGATAAACATCGGCTGAATCCAGCAGCCCGAATATTCTGAGCAGAGATTCCGTCAGATCATATATTCCTTTGCCTGAAAGCTCACTGTTTAAGCTTAAGCCTTCACCTGCAAGAAATCCTTTTGGCATCAGCCTTATAAACAGCTTATTGCTGTTGAGCTTATCTGAAAAAAGGCTGTTAAGCTCACTAAACGACTGTTTGATATATACCAGGTAATTATAAAGGATTTCAGGCCTTGCAATTTCATTTGCCGGGTCAGATATAAACTTAAAAATATTCACAAGCAGCCTTACTTTGGGAGAGTTTGTTAAAAGCAATGAATCACCTGAAATTACTTTAAGCTTTGCTTCTATCAATGCATGGGCTGCTTCAACCGCTTCAGGATTTTTCCTGACCAGCACCAGTATATCGCGCTGCCTGTAGCCAAGTGTAAGCTGTTGTTTGATATTATTTATCATATCGGCAATGGCAAACTCATTTGCCGGAATTTCATTTTCCCGGTCACCGGCAAACTGCCTGATGCTTATATACCCGTTATCAGAGTTATCATTTGGTACCTGAGCTGAATCAATATAGGCTTTTGCAAAGATACCCCGGTACGCCTCATCAGCATTTAGTGAAACGTTTTCGGCAGCCTGTTTAAAAAAGGTGTTATTGAACTCAACTATCAGCTTTTTGCTGCGATAATTTACATCAAGGTCTTTTTCCATGATGCGGCTTTCAAAGCCGCCAAGCGAATTTTTCACATCTTCAAGCAGCAGCTTCATATTGCCGTTGCGCCAGCGGTAAATTGATTGCTTTACATCGCCAACTATCATAGAGCCGTTGCCTTCGCTTAATGCATTTTCAACCAGCGGAAAGAAATTCTGCCACTGGAATGTGGAAGTATCCTGGAATTCATCGATAAGGAAATTCTTGTAATAGGTGCCGATCTTTTCATAAACAAAGGGGCTCCCTTCTCCTGAAATAACATTCAGCAGCAGGCTGTTAATATCTGAAATAAGCAGCACGTTATTTTCATCACGGTATTTCTTAAGCCTGTCGCGCAGGTCTTTAAATATTCCCGTAACATATATAGTTTTAACTAAATGTACCGCAGTATTATATTTTGTTATTTCAGAATCATAAAGCGCAACCGCTTCGCACAGCAGCTCATATAAACCCGCTTCAGCGGCTGCTTTAACAGCAGGCTTTGAGCCTTTACCATACCACTTTTTAATATCCTGAACCGCGTCTCTAGCCCGCTGTTTAGGATCATAATCATCGCCGGTATTGATACGGTTTAAAAGGAAATTCATAAAGCCGGATCTTTTAAAAGGGAAATCATCGATTGTAAGGCTGTACATATCCACTATTTCGCCGGCTTTAATAGAAATCTCTTTCATCCTGCCTTCAAAATCATTTTTAATTGCAAAAAGCAGCTTTACAAACTCATTCAGCTTTTCTTTACCTTCAAACAGGCTGCCCTGGCTGCCGGTTTTAATGAAATATCTTTCAGAAAATATTTCCTTTGCAAGCTCTTTGATTTTTAAGTCTATCTTCCAGCCTTTTTCATCATCTATGCTGTAATAAATAAAATCTTCCAGAAAACCTGTCAGCTCTTTATTTTCACCTGCTTCATCAAGAAGCTTATCTGTTATCTTATCAAGCACAGCCTGCTGGTCAAGCTCTATATTATATCCAAGCTGCAGCCTTAGCTCACGCGCAAATGAACGTATCACACGGTGGAAAAAGCTATCGATAGTTGAAACCGAAAAATATGAATATTTATGAAGTATGTTCTGCAGGACCCGTGAAGCAGAGTGCCTGATATCCCCTTTTACACCCTCTGATATAAGTAATTTCTCCAATGAAGCAGCTTCCCCTTTGGAAAGCTCCTTCAAAGCGGATATTATCCTTTGCTTCATTTCTGCTGCTGATTTGTTTGTAAAGGTTACCGCAAGTATATTTTTAAAAGAGTCAGGTGAATTTAAGACAAGCTTAAGGTACTCCTTAACAAGTGTAAAGGTTTTGCCTGAGCCTGCTGAAGACCTGTATATAAGAAAATTTTCCATTTATAAAGTAAAGATATTAAAATGTGTTTACAGATACAGGGGCAAAGAAAATAAAACCTTAAAATTGTTATATCAGGCTTTTAAATGTTTGGCAAGAAATGTTTCCATTTCCCTGTAAAAATCAAACTTGTTTTCCTGGTTCAGGAAGCCATGCCCTTCGTTCTCCTTCACCATGTAAGGTACATCAATGCCGCGTTCTTTTAACGCTTTTACCATCTGGTCAGATTCATTAATGTTTACACGGGGATCCATTTTTCCCTGCGCAATAAACAGCGGTGCTTTCATTTTATCCACATGAAATACAGGCGAGGCATCTTCCATTAATTTTTTGTCTCTTTCAGGGTGGCCTACCATTACATACAGCATTTCAAGATATGGCTTCCAGTATGCAGGGATTGAATTCATAAATGTAAAAAGATTGCTCACGCCTACATAATCAACTCCTGCCGCATAAAGATCAGGGGTAAAAGCAAGTCCGGCAAGTACTGCATATCCTCCGTAACTGCCGCCATATATTGCTATACGCGCAGGGTCTGCAATTCCCTGCTCAACTATCCAGTTAACACCGTCAGATATATCATTCTGCATGGTTTTGCCCCACTCTTTAAATGAGCATTCCCAGAACTTTCTGCCGAAACCGACTGAACCCCTGAAGTTCATCTGCAGCACTGCGTAACCACGGTTAACTAAAAACTGAATTTCAGGGTTAAAACCCCAATAATCGCGCGCCCAGGGTCCACCGTGTGGATTGATCACAACAGGCAGATTTTTGTGTTCTGCGCCCAGGGGCAAAGATAAATAACCGTGAATCAATAACCCATCCCTGCTTTGATATGTAACAGGCTTCATTTCAGCCATTTCTTTCTCATTAATCCATGGGCTTACATCAGAAATTTTTGTTAAAGTATCAGCAGCTTTATCAAAAATATAATAAGCGCCAAGTGAGCGGTCACTGTATGTGCGGATAATAAATTTCTCTTCATTGTCATCGTTATCCGTAATTAATATCTCGTACTGGCCAAGATCCTTTTCCAGCCTTTTAAACATTTTTTCGGTTTCATTATCAAGAATAACCCTTTCACGCTTCCAGGTATTGAAGATAACAGAAGTGATAACTTTTCTTTTTCTGCTGTAAGTGAGTGTATATACATCCACTTCCGGATGTTCGTAAATGACTTCCGCTTCTGCAGCATTTTTTATATCATACCTTATAACAGCATTCTTATCTCTTCCTATGTTACTGGATGCATACAGGAATTTATTATCAAACGTGAAAAACAAAGGTGTAAGGCTTTCCTTAAAATTTGTGGTAATGACAGTATGCCACGATTCATTTTCATTTTCGCGGTACAGCAGGCTTGTGTTTACGCCGTCAGTGGTAATAGCAGCCCTTATTTTACCATTATGATCGGTTACCCAGCCTGAAATATTACCCGGGTTTTCTGCTGCTATGATTAGCTCACCTGTTTCAAAATTCAGTCTGTAAACATCAAAAATTTCAGGGTTACGTTTATTCATTTCAATCAGTATCTCAGAATCTATATCTTCAAGTTCATCTATCAGATTAGCGCGCACCCCTTCGAATGGAGTAAGATCTATATTAGTACCGTTTTGAATGTTCACAGAGTAAAAATGAAAATTCTCATCACCTGCATTATCCCTTAAATAAATGATCACATTATCATTTCCCCAGAAATACCCGCTGATATCGCGCTCAGTTACCCCGGTCAGCCTTTTTACATTACCGGTACTTATTTCCTGTACATAAATGTTTAATCTTTGGTTATAAGGTGCAAGATAAGAAATATACTTTCCGTTGGGTGATATCAGGTAGTTTGTATTTTCAGGATTTTTAAAAAAATCTTCCAAAGGGATAATGCGGGATTTTACAGTTTCATTTACTTTATTATTCATATATAATTTTAAGATTTTAACCTTTTTTATCTTGAAAAAAACTAATAACGGAATATAAAGATCAAGAGATTGTAGCTGTTTTGAAAAATTGAAAAACCAACTTAAAGCCTTCTTGTGTAAAAGACTTAATCAATATCCGGATACTATTTAAATTTAACAGCCTATTTGAATTTATTCAGGAACGGATGATAATCACCTTTTATGCCTATTGGTGTAGAGGTTCTGATCTCATAAACCGCTTCAATAGATGGCATTGCTTCATCTATCCTGAAACCATTCCCGTTCAATATCTCAGTATAGCTGTTTGTATGAAGGTCCGTGAAGCCTTCGGAAAATTCAATTTCTTCACCATCCATTGTAATTGATCTGAAAGTTTTATCGCCTTCCTTAAGGTCATTTTTATCGATCGAAAGGAACCACTTTACATTTGCGTTTTCAAGCTCCAGGAGTCCCGCAGCTTTATCATCTTTATAATAATGAAGAATATTAGACTTAGGGTCACCGAATATCCATGTTAACATATCAAAAAAATGTATTCCAATATTAGTCGCTATCCCGCCTGATTTAAGCATATCACCTTTCCAGGAATAATGGTACCATTTACCCCGCGGTGTGATATATGTGAGTACTATATCATATTTCTTTTTATTGCCGGCTGCTTCAATTTTTTTCTTAAGCTCAATTATTGAAGGATGAAGCCTTAGCTGAAGAATAGTAAAAACATTCTTCCCGGTTTCCTTTTCAAGTGATCTTAATGCGTCAGCATTCCATGGATTCAGAACAAGCGGTTTTTCGCAAATTGCATTCGCATCAGCCCTGAGAGCAAATCTTATATGTGCATCATGAAGGTAATTGGGAGAGCAGATACTTACATAATGAATACGTTTATTATCCCCGTCTCTTCTTAATTTTTCACAGTGACGGTCAAACCTCTCAAATTCAGTAAAAAATGATGCTTCAGGAAAGTATGAATCAATAATTCCAACTGAATCATTTGGGTCAAGAATTGCAAGCAGGTTTTGATTATTATCCCTGATAGCACGCAAATGCCTTGGAGCAACAAATCCCCCGGCACCAATTAAAGCAAAGTTATTTTTTGTCATATATTCAATATTGTAAACACGAAAATAACAAAAATATAGAAATAGAAATATGTAAAATAAATTAAATTATATCTTAATTTATAACCATAAACCTAAAAAATGAGAATGATTATTTTGTATATTTTGCTATATTTGTAGAAATAATATACACTTGCCTGCGATAAAGAAGACAGAAATAGCCTATATTAAAGGAGTTGGTCCTAAACGAGCTGAAGCATTTGAAAAGCTGGGACTGAAATACTCAACAGACCTGCTATCAGTTTATCCCAGAATGTACCTGATAAATACAAATATCAGCGGCCTGGCAAAACTGCATGATCAGAATGTCATCATAAAAGGATCAATTATCGATAAACGTTTGCCCTTCAAGCCAAACCATCCTACACGGATCACAATATCAGATGATACAGGAAAAATTGAATCCTTGATGTGGGGTAATACCTTTTACAGGGAAAAACAATTTAAAATAGGAGATGAATATATATTCTGGGGAAAAATTGTTTATAATGCATATGAAAGAAATGTAAAATTTGATATGCGTGACCACAAGAAATTTGAAGCAGGTGATGAGGAAATGATGAAATATCCTTTAATTCCCGTATATATTTTATCAGAAGAGCTTAAAAAAACCTGGATAAAACCTCTTACTTTAACAAAAATTATTTTTAACGCACTTAAAAACTCTTCTGAGAGCATCAATGAAGTATTGAGTGAACCGGTAAGGATAGGCAATGACCTTTTGGATCACCGCTCAGCAATACTCAGAATGCACTACCCCAGATCCGCAGAGGATATTGAGCTTACCCGGCAAACTCTTGCCTTTGAAGAATTGTTTTACCTTCAGCTTGCAATGGCTTTAAAAAAAAGAGCGGCAGAAACCGCGGAAAAGGGAATCCATTTCGAAAAGATCGGCGGTAATTTTGAAAAACTTTTTAAGGAGCACCTGGGTTTTGAGCTGACAGAAGCCCAAAAAAGGGTAATTAAAGAAATTCTCTCAGATATGCGTTCAGGTAAATCAATGAACAGATTGCTGCAGGGAGATGTAGGCAGCGGAAAAACTATAGTCGCGGTTTTTTGCTTTCTGGTTGCTGCTGAAAACGGGTATCAATCTGCTTTTATGTGCCCCACTGAAATCCTGGCAGAACAGCATTATAAAACTTTAAAGAACTATTTTGAAAAACTCGGTTTATACGCCGTTCTTCTTACCGGCGGGCAAAAAAAGAAACAACGTGATGAAGTTCTTGAAGATATCAGAACAGGTAAAGCGCAGGTTGTTGTTGGTACTCATGCATTGATTCAGAATTCAGTTGAGTTCAGATCACTTGGCTTTACTGTAATTGATGAACAGCATAAGTTCGGGGTAATGCAGCGTGCAAAGCTGAAGGCAAAAGGTAATAATCCTGATGTGCTTGTTATGACCGCTACGCCAATTCCAAGGACGCTTTCATTAACAGTTTACGGAGATCTTGATGTATCAGTTATTGATGAACTGCCCAAAAACCGGAAAGATATAAAAACAGCGCTGCGGGGTGAAACAGACAGGCTGAAAGTATATAAGTTCATCAAAGATGAGGTAAATAACGGACGGCAGGCTTATATAGTATATCCGATCATTGAAGAATCGGAAAAACTTGACCTGAAATCTGCTGTTAAACATTACGGGATACTCCAAAAGGAGATCTTTCCGGAACTTAAATTAGGATTAGTTCACGGAAAAATGAAATGGCAGGATATTGATGAAACTATAGAGTCATTTAAAAACAGGGAACTGCACATCCTGGTATCAACAACAGTTATTGAAGTAGGTATTGATATACCAAATGCAACTATTATGCTCATAGAAGAAGCTCAGCGTTTCGGCCTTTCCCAGCTTCACCAGCTTCGCGGTAGGGTAGGCAGGGGCGCAGAACAATCATATTGCATTTTAATGGCTGAAACAACAGGAGAAATTTCCGGTGAAAGGCTCAAAATAATGACCGAAACTAATGACGGGTTCAGGATATCTGAAACTGACCTGAGGCTTCGCGGACCCGGTGAGGTTTTCGGTACAAGGCAATCCGGAGATCTCAAATTTACAGCGGCAGATCTAGTAAAAGATATGCCTTTGGTAGAAAAAGCACGGGATTCCGCATTTAAGATCATTTCAGAAGACCCACAGCTTAGGAGCTTTGAAAATTCAACCATAAGGGAACACTTCCTTACAAATTACCGCGAATCAATGGAGTTAATTAAAATTGCTTAAAATTATATAAAATTAAATTATACAATGACACAACGTATTAAACCACTGGTATTCCTGATTTTACTGGCTTGTGTGTTCTGGCTTGAAATGTTTGTTTTAAAGACTTTCAACTTCTGGCTTGAAATGACGTTTGCAGCTTCGCTGCTTGCAGGACTGGGCTTATATATTAACCACCGTAACGGTGAGGCAATTAATTACAGGCTATATTTTTTTGAGCCAAAATTTTTATTAATAGGTATTGTTTCTGCAGCACTTCTTTACCTGGTGTTTTATACAGGTGATATAATATCTAAACTTATACTGCCGTTTGCAGATAAACAGGTTATCGGCGTTTACAATAATAAATCTTTACTTGATCCTGCTGTAATAGGGCTGCTGCTTTTATTTATTATCGGTCCGGCTGAAGAAATATTTTGGCGCGGTTTTGTACAGGATACACTTGCTGAAAAATTCGGCGAGAATAAAGGATGGATTATAGCTTCGTTGATTTATGGCGGAGTACATATTGTAGCAATGAATTTTATGCTTTTTATGGCTGCGCTGATTTGCGGATTGTTCTGGGGATGGGTATTTAAAAAATATAAATCCGTTTGGCCGGGTTTGATATCTCATGCATTATGGGATCTGACGATATTTGTACTGTTACCTGTTAGATAAGAAATTAAAAAAGGGAGTTAATAACTCCCTTTTTTATATATAATATTAACTGCCTGTTATCGTATGAATTCTACAAGAGCGCTTGCAACAGTGTTCTTCTTGCTGTCAAGCAGGAAACATCTGTAGATACCGGGAGAGTCAACTCTTAAATCACTTGATTCAAAATAGATATATTTCATATCAGCTGAAACGTCGAAATCTACTTTTTTATAGTAATCAAAACTGTATCCATTGTATTTATCAAACTGGATAGAGCAATCTTTTAAGCCTAAAGCATAGTCACATTTTACCATAACAGTAACCGGACCTGTATAGAACCTGTCGCTGATGGATACTTCGCCGCCTGAACCGTATTTTTCGCAGAAATAAAGTACGGGACCGTTCTGAGCTTTAAGTTCAGAAGTTAACCCTAAAACAAACATTAAAGCAAAAACCCCTAAAAACAATTTAAATTTAGTCATTTTGACCCTTTCTAATAAATTAATAAATCTGAATATTATTTATACAATTTAATAAAAAAAATGTTTCAATGAAATATGCTTATAATTGGCAAAATTCAATCTTTTGGTTTTAAGACCACCTTAAATTTATACTAAATATCTGTTTTCATTATACATACTGAAATCATAAAAAATGAAAATTTCAATCATATAAATTGTAATTTCTAATATATATATTTGAGGAGTAAATGAATTATATAGATCAAAAATTTAATAAAAATTCGCAAAGGACAGAGTTTTTAATACCTTTATTAAACATTTTATCCGATTCATTATCTATAGTGGGCGCCTTTATTATTTCTTACTATATCAGATTTTATTTTTCTCCATTTGTAAATATTATTCCGTTTAACGGGGATATTCCACCATTGAATGGATATATTATACTGGCGCTTATAGTATTGCCGGTATGGCTGCTTATATTCCAATCAAGAAAAATGTTCCGCCCCAAAAGGATTGTATTCATATTTGATGAATTTTTCCTGATCTCCAGGCTTGTCACATTCGGCATAATATTTTCCTTCGGTCTGATATTTTTCTACAGGGTATTTCCATATTCAAGGGTAGTATTCGTTCTGGTTTGGATAATTTCCATCATATTAATTACCATTGGAAGATATGCGGTTTTAAAATATGAGAAAACATTATACAATAAAGGCAAAGGTTTAAAGGATACTATCTTAGCCGGAAACAATCAAACAGCTTATGATATTTATCATAAGTTTTCAAAGCATAAATATGCCGGATTTAACATCATAGGTTTCGTTGAAGAATTTCAGGGGAAGTCAGGCGGAATGCTTCCTGATAATATGAAATTAGGAACTTATAATGATATTACTGACCTGGTTCAAAAATTAAATATCGAAACTGTACTTGTTACTATCCCTTCGACAGAACATGAAAAGTTGTTTGAAATGATGAAGTCGAGTGAAGGAGAAAATGTTGAATTCCTTATGGTACCTGATTTCCTGGAAGTAATAACATCTTCAGTTAGGGTACAGGAAATTGACGGCATACCCTTCCTTAAGATAAAGAGTATTCCGATGAATGTTTGGAACAGGATCCTGAAAAGGGCTTTTGATTTTTCATTTGCATTGGGAGTTATGATACTTACCTCACCACTGTTTATATTTCTAGCGCTTGCTGTAAAATTCAGCTCAAAAGGACCGGTATTTTACAAACAGGAACGTCTGAGTATGACAGGCAAGAAATTTGAAATGATCAAGTTCCGTTCAATGGTTGTTGATGCCGAAAAGAACACCGGGGCTGTATACGTTAAAAAGGGAGATTCAAGATATACTCCCATCGGCGAAATGCTGAGAAAATATTCCCTGGATGAACTTCCCCAGTTTTTAAATGTTTTAAAAGGCGATATGAGCATTGTAGGTCCCCGGCCAGAAAGGGAATATTTTATCAACCTGTTTAAAGGAAAAATACCCAAGTACCTTGAAAGACACCGCATAAAATGCGGAATTACCGGATGGGCCCAGGTTAACGGTTTAAGAGGAAGTGACACATCAATTGAAAAAAGAATTGAATATGATATTTATTACATTGAGCACTGGTCAATTGTATTTGATATGAAAATAATCATTAAAACCATAAAGGAGATGTTTTTCTCCAAGGCGGCTTTTTAATTATGATAGAAGTTATTCTTTTTTACGCGCACGCAGTTTTTTTCGTGTATATATTTGCAAAAAATTATGTTGAACAAAATACTGTCAGCGCGTTTTTAAGTACGATTTTTTTAATTATTATTTTTACTGTTGGGTGGACTTTTTCAGCGTTTGTGATAGGATTTTTTATTCCCGATGACGGCTTGACAAGGTTCCTGACTAAAGCCGCATTTTCACTGGCTTTACTTACGTTACTGGAAATTATTTTTTATAAATTTTATTTTGCTAAAAGTACCGTAAGGAAACAGGTAATATAGTTTAATACTGATTCAAATAAGCAACATCCCTTGGAAGTACGCTTATCATAATTTTTCGTATCTGCATTCCGGATTTCACCGAATATATTCCCAATACAGCTTCACCTTCTACACCTTTTGATCTTATCTTAACACTGCCCTCTTCATTTGCTTCAGAAAGCTCAATTAAATTCCTGCCGTCTTCAATCACAAAATAAACATCTATTTTACTGTAAGGTACTTTAAAGCCAAGTATATTTACCCTGTAGACCTCAATTTTCATTTCAGAGCTTAAGCTTGCTTTCAGCACCCCGGGTACCTGGCTTACCTTGATATCAGATGAGGTAAAAACCAGCCTGTCAGCAACAAGTATTAACAATATTACTGCCAGTACCCATACCAGTTTTTTATACATTACTCTTTACACGGAAATTGCGCATTATGATATCAATCATCCCCGAATTTCAGCTTAACATTCTTTGGAAGTTCAATTTTACTTTCAGTATTTACCGGCTTATTAACATTCTCTGGCCTTTTTTCATTACCAAGCCTTTTTATAATTGTTTCATCAACTATTTTTGCCTGGACAATTTCATCTTCAACGCTTTTGCTTGAATCAGGATCTGTTACCAACAGATTTAGCATTGGTGTATCCTGCTCATCATCTGACTGAACAATGCTTACATGCTCAAACTCTTCAAATAAGCTTCTTTGCCCGGGGGTCTTTTTAGGTCTGAAAGCAGGGATCTTTGTTTTTATCCGGAATTCATCTTTCTCTTCGGTAACAACACTGCTTTCAGAATTATCTGAAAACATTTTGATCTCATCATCTGTTCTTCCCGTCATATCAAGCTTTTCTGAGCTTTCTCTGGCTTTTTGTTTCTTTTTTAACTCGTCATATTTACCGGTTTTGTATAAAACCTCCCTTGTATTGTTAATTCGTTCAATTAAACCGTCTTCATCAGCATTAATCAATTTATGGTTTTTCACTTTAAACTCACCCTCTATCATAATATCTGAAAAATTATTGGATGTAAGGTTATCAATAATAAAATCACAAACACCGCTGAAACTTAATTCTTCAGGGAAGAACTGAAAGCGGAGATCAGCAAAATCTATGAATGCGAATGTTGCGGGTTTATTGATATCTATCATATAACTCAGGTCGCTTTCAGGCTCACTTTCAAAATATAAAGAATGCGGAGTCCTTGTAACAGAATCAAGCAATTCTTTACTTGAAAGGTTCAGCTCCCTGTATTTATTCCTGAACAACCTCAGATCTTTCAGGATATCTTCACCCAGCCATCCTGTAGCTATTGAATAGTTTATTCCATGCCCTATAAAGTCATCGATCGGGAAATACCTGGAAGTGAAATAATTCAGATCGCGCGGGCATATTATTATGTTGGCTTTTTTATCTTCAATGATTTTCATATCATTATAATCCAGGTACAAAGGATTTATCAATGATGTCCTTGAATCAATAAGCCCGTACTCATCAAATAATGAAATTACAGATTTGTGAAATGTTTGGCGGAACTGTTCAGTTACATCTTTATTTACTGCTACTTCAAGAAACAGCCTGCTCAAATTATGGTTTTTCAGCTCTGTAATACCGGAAATATCATATACTGTAAGAAGGTTTTCCTGGGTAACATAAAATGAAGGGTTTAAATACTTATAGTCTCTTATTGTATTTGCATCCTGTTTAATCGGATAGCATACAGAAATGCTTTGACCTGTTTTTTTCATAGCATTTGTAAGAGGGGTTAAGTGATTTGTATCTTTTCTGAGTGAAAACTCATTTAAATAACCTACGCCTGATTTAAGTGAACGGCTGAAGGAATATTCATAAATATTCAATAGGTCTGATTGTATTCCTTCACCGGGTAATTCCTGATAAAGATAGTTGAATATCAGGTCAGTACACAAATCATCTTCAGCTTTTTCATAATGTCTTCGTTTTAACAGGTAGTGTATCAATGCGCCTTCTGAGCGAAGACATGAATTCACAAGAGGCGGCATAACCAGTTTTCTTGAGCAATCAATGATCTCAGCAGAAGCGCTGTACTGCTCGATCCATTTATCAAGCTTGGCTTTCCCTTTGGCTGTATCATCAGCCATATCGGTGATCCTGTTCCCGTTTAAAAGTATTGAATACCTTCCAAATTCATCAGAACGGTTAAACGTAAGAACGTATGCATTTTTTAATATTTTCAAAGATCTTCAATTACAAATTTTTCATCAATAATGTATTTACTTTTATTAAGGGTATTTTTGCCTGCGGAATGCAATGCGTATTCAAAGCCTTCTCTTACGCTTGCAGCTCCGTATTCACCTTTAACATTAACTGCTATGAAACCCACCTGGTAATCATGGTCACGGTTCTTATGAGAAAGCAGGTTAAGCTTTATCACTCTTTTTGCAGCATATTCACAAGCTTCCTGCGGTGTCATCCCCCTGCCCATCATTTCTACAACAAGAAAGCTTCCGCAGGCACGCACGCATTCTTCACCTCTGCCTGTTGAAGCTGCTCCGCCTACTTCGCCATCTACATACAAACCTGCGCCTATAATCGGGGTATCACCCACCCTGCCGTGCAGCTTCCATGCGGTTCCGCTGGTAGTACAAGATGCTGATATATAGCCATTCTTATCTATGGCAACCATACCGATCGTATCGTGATTGCCGTCGTCGTTTATTCCAAGTCCGTTGGATTTTTTTACTTTATATTCGTCTGTGTGAAATTCCTGCGACCTGCCGTAGCGGCCGTTTTTCCATTCAATATACTTTTTAATCGACCCTTCAGTATGCAGGATATCCGGCTGAAAGCCGTTAGTAATTGCAAAATTATATGCGCCTTCCCCTGCAAGGCTGACGTGTTCAGTGTTTTCAAGTATAAGCCTAGCAACTGATACCGGATTTTTAATGTGTTCAACACAAATTACCGAGCCAATCCTGGCTTTCCAGTCCATAATAGCAGCATCAAGGGTCACCCTGCCTTCGGCATCAGGCAAACCGCCGTAACCGACACTCAGCACATTCGGGTCATCTTCGGCAACCCTGACCCCCTGTTCAACAGCATCCAGCGAAGAACCGCCGGAATTCAAGACTTCATTGGCTTTTTCATTGGCCGCCAGGCCGTGTTTCCATGTAGATATTACGAGTTGTTCCATAGCTACAAATATAATTAAAAGGGACGTATATATAAAGAAATTGAGTAATATTACATATTTTTATTTTATGTAATAACTCCTATTGCAACATTCATTTTTAAATACTAAATTTATAACGATATTACGTTAATTATCCCCCATTTAAATGAAAAGTTTAATACTGTTTTTCCTGTTTTCCATCATATTTTCAGTTAATTCGGTAAATTCAAACCCTAACAGCGGAACTTATACACGTGTTGATTTTATGCTGACACTAACCGATGGGATTAAGCTTGATTGCACAAAATTAATTCCAAACGGTACACCGCCGGCCGGAGGCTGGCCTGTAGCAATTATTACGCACGGGTACGGACTTTCAAAGTTGATCGAGCTTCCAAGCGCAGAAGAATTTGCTAACGATAATTATTATTCGTTTGTGTACAGTATGCGCGGACAGGGAGTATCAGAAGGACTTTCCAATTTTATCAGTACTACAGAAGCCAATGACCTGAAAGAAGTAGTTCAATATATAAAAAATGACGCCAACACAAACGATAACAAGATATTTATTCACGGCGGCTCACAGGGCGGAATAATACCATTCATGGCTGTATGCACAGGGTTAAATGTAAAAACTATCATTACCGATCTTGCATCACCAACAGCGGGCTCTAACTGGATAGAGAACGGAGGTATTAAAATGACCTTCCTGTGGACAAGCGGTTACCCTACAAACATTGTGCGCTACAATCCGCTGGTAAGCAGGTTTAAACCGTGGATCTATGCAAACACAAAAGAAAAATGGGACAGTCTTAATTACTACTTACCGATCAACAGGGATTTTATTAATCAAGTGGGCAATTGCCAGATACCTGTACTTGTGCAAAATGCATGGCAGGATAAATTTTTTAATACCCTTGGTATGATTCAAAGCGCGTATATTTTACCCTACAATAATATTAAAATGTATTTCGGGGCAATGGATGGTCACGGCAGTGATCTTGTGGAAGCTGAAGAGACCTATAAAGACCAGGTCCTGCTTGACTGGATTGATTACCACCTGCACGGAATACAGAACAATATCATGAATGTTAACAATAAGTTTACTTATGCTTCCAGCAGGTTCCCTGCGAGTGAAAGCCAGTGGACATGGAACAGATATAACTCGCCAACTTGGCCGCCGGCAGGCGTTGAAAACGTAAAGCTGTATTTTCATCCCTCAAACCAGCTTCAGGTTTACGGTTACGGCGGTACGCAAACCAATGTGAGCTTTACAAACGATGTACTTGATCCGAATGTGAGCATGGAATACCTTGTGAATACAGAGTTCCGCGGGCCATTGTTCGAAGCTAAATTCCAGAAGGATGAAATTTATTTTGATACCCCGGCATTGCTTCAGGATGCTGTTATGGCGGGAACACCATATGCATACCTGTATTACTCATCAACAGCAAATGAAATTTGCCAGTATAACATGCAGATATATGCTGTAAGGCCAAACGGCAACGAAAAGCTTGTAACCCGCATAAACTGGACTGACAGGGACTACACTGCAAACCAGGTGAAACAAAAATATGTCAACGGGCAGTCATATTCACATGTCTTCAGAACAGGAGAAAAAATAAGGGTTAAATTAACAAATCTTGATAACGTTCCTCTGTATGATTTTAACGGCGATACCACTGATACTTTCTTAAGAACTAATCCGTTCATGCTGCCCTCGCTAAGAGCGGGCTCTAACAAGGTATATATCAGCAATAATTCAAGATCATATATCGAGCTTCCGCTGATGAATTTTGTAATTGGCATTAACCAGCTTTCAGCTGAAATTCCGCAGAATTTCAGCCTGAAGCAAAATTACCCGAACCCCTTCAATCCCGTAACAAAAATAAGGTTTACAGTACCTTCAACCGGTAAAAATAATTTCGTAAAAATTGCGGTGTATGATGTAACAGGTAAACTGGTAACAACACTTGTTGATGAGAACTTTTCACCCGGTACTTATGAAACGGATTTTAATGGTGGTGCTTATGCCTCCGGGGTATATTTTTACAGAATGATAACAAATGATTTTTCAGAAGTAAAAAAAATGATTCTGGTAAAATAAATACATCATAAATTTATTTAAAAACCCGGTCTTGAGCCGGGTTTTTTGTTTTAATATCATCTTAAAACCTGATACTTACAGCGCAATAGTAACTTCCCTGTTCAAATATCCGGTCACTGCCCCGGCTTAAAATATCATCAAGCAGGGTGTTTATAACAATATTCTTAAGCAGGAAGCCCGTAATTGTTCTTATCATTTTCCCCGCCGGCATAAGATGCTTAACTGAATTATCAATAACCAGGATTGCGGCGCTTTGAATTGCCAAAAGCCTGAAATGCTCTTTAATTGCCTTTACAGGTATGAAGTAACTTGAATTATGAACTGCGTAAACACTTAGGAAATCAAACGGCTTGATATACATATCAGGAGTAAAGTTAACAATTGCGTAGCGGTCCCAGAATCCCCCGAACCTGATATTCTGCCTGAATGATGATACAATATTAAAAGTACGTTCTTCCTTTAATACTTTACTTTTTTGAAGAAGATCAAATGAGTAACGGTAAAGCTCTTCGCTTTTGGATTTAATTTGAGTTTCGTGTAAGGATTCATTCACGGACGGCTCAACACTAATTATACTTTTCGTACTGTTCAGTTTAACATTATCACTTTCATTCAATACCTGAACTTTATCCTGGGATAATGTGTGCGGCAATATACAGTAAGATACCAACAGTATTTTAATAACATGTTTTGTCATTTGGTTATACTGTTAAATGCTTCAGTGAATTTATATAAAATGAGAAAAACGGATGTTTAAAACAAGGGTTAATTTGTTAGTGAGTCGTATATATTAAACAAAAAAGCCGGTCAAAACCGGCTTTCTCAAAAGTACTTTGTCATTCCTGCGAAAGCAGGAATCTTGATAAATTTTATATGAACGAAAATTCGGTTTGTATACCGTAAAACTTCTTGAGTAATTCGTATATCAGGTAGCTTGAGTCACCAAAGCCGTATGTATAGTTATATTTTGACTGGTGTACCTTTCGGTAATCGATAGCTTCCGTTAAAAAGCTGGTAATATCAGGCTTTTCAATGGGGAGCAGCTTTGCGTTCTTTTTCAATACTTCCGGGCGCTCTGTGGTTTTCCTTAACACTCCGCAGGGAACGTTAAAGAACAGTGATTCTTCCTGCAGGCCGCCTGAATCTGTTAAAATACATTCAGCATTTTTAACATACCCCAGCATTTCAAAATAGTCGTGAATGGGGTTCATAATTTTAAGCTTTGCATGGGCATTACCGTTCATAACCTCATCAAAGCTGCGCTGAATAAGCGGGTTGGGATGCATTAAATGCAGTATCTCGCTGTAACCTGATACATCATTCATTACTGAATTAAGTATCCTTGCGTAATCTGAAACATAGCCCCAGTTCTCTCTGCGGTGAAATGTACTGAGTATATAATTTTTTTCCTTCGGTTCCTTTATCTTCTTTTCTTTTATAAGTGTGAAGATAGCATCATTGATTGTATTTCCAATAACAAACACATTTTCAGGCTTAATGCCTTCTCTTATCAGGTTATCGCGGTTGATTCCTTTTGGCGCAAAGTGAAGTGTTGTCATTCTTGCAACCGCTTCGCGCATAAACTCTTCAGGGAAGGGATTTAATTTATCGTATGTGCGCAGTCCTGCTTCAGCGTGGAATACCGGTATCTGGTTCAGGAAGCCCCACAGCGCGCCCGTAAAGGCTGAAGCTGTATCGCCCTGAACAATGATGCCGTGCAGGTCTGATTTTTTTATCGGTGATCTTTCACCGAACTTTTCGTTAAAATCAGTAAGCAGGTGAGCAATAAGCTCATTTAAGTCGCTTGAGCGGTTTGGTTTTTCAGCAGCGGTAATATCAGGGT
Source organism: Ignavibacteria bacterium (assembly GCA_017303675.1). Taxonomy (NCBI): domain Bacteria; kingdom Pseudomonadati; phylum Ignavibacteriota; class Ignavibacteria; species Ignavibacteria bacterium. Next base: position 1,137,007 of record JAFLBX010000001.1, on the reverse strand, counting down.
GGATACCGATTTTGGTTAAAATATCCCCGGATATCTTCTGCTGCGCTGTGTTATAAAGCAGCGGGTAAAATTCATCGGATTTCTTAAGTATCCTGTATAAAACAAAGAGCTTAATAATTTCAGGCCTGGTACCGAAAATTATTACAATTACCTTCTTCCCTTTCATTTCTTCGGGATTTAAACCTACATTAAAACCGCCAATATTTGTATTTTCAGACATAATTTTTCTTTTTCAGATAACAAAGATAACTAACCGTAAATTAAGATAAAACGAAGATTTATACCGTTTTACCGTGAGAAAATGTAAAAAATAAAGATAAAAAAGGAGCCCTTAAGGCTCCTAAAATTCTGCGATTACATTACTTAATGATTTTTCTTAATCGACAAATCTAAAAATTCCTACTTCAATAGCACCATCTTCTTGCTATCCACAAATTTATTGCCGTTAGGCTCTTCGGCTTCTATGCGGTAGAAGTAAACACCGCTTGCATAGTTTGATGCATTGAAGTCAACAATGTATGAACCTGCGGTTTTGAGTTCACTGTTCACAAGCCGTTTAACTTCCCTGCCAAGTATATCATAGATTACGATCCTTACCTTTGAATCTTTCGGCAAGTCGTAATTTATCTTGGTTACTGGATTAAACGGGTTTGGATAATTCTGTGATAGCCTGAATACCATTGGAATATTCTTCGGTTCATTGCCTTTACCGCTGGTATTTGAGCCAAATACTTTCCTTATATCTTCTGATACTATCCGTACATGTTCAATTATGCTTTTTGGCTTTTCAGTTTTTACTACCTGTTTTAATGATCTGATCTGTTCAAGCTCTTTGGAAGCATTAACATCACCCTGCTCTGACTTTACTTCCAGTGTTTTTATTTTCCTGTCATCTTCATCTTTTGATATTTCTATAGCTGTATTAATCGATTTCCTGATATCCTGCCGTTGTTCCTTGGTAAACGGTGAGCGGTCGTCATCATTGGCTTCTCTTTGGAGTGCATTGACTATGTCAATGCTGCTTGATACTTCTATATTTAAGTTGCTGAAAGCGCCGCCTTGTCCCTGAATAAGCAATGAAGTTGCCATATAATCCCACCTTGCTATAAGTCCTTCGTAGCTGTATGGATTTTGATTAATTATCTGCTGGAAGCCTGCCAAAGCCTGTGTGTATTCACGCATTCTTACTTTACACTTCAGAATGTAATAATTTGCGCGTTTTACAAGAGAAGTATTATACCCGTGATTAAGAATAAGATCTTCGTAATATATCTTCAGCTCATTTACTGCATTGTAAGATGTATCACTGGCAACAGTGGATAAGAACAGCTTTGATACAGCATTCAAGCTCTGAATGCTATCAGGGTATGTGTTGATTAGGTCAAGGCATTTTGTTTTTGCCTGTGTGTAGTTACGGTAACGCATGAGTACGCTGATGGAATCGTATTCAAGAAATGACGAAGTCATTTCGAAGTCCCGCCTTGGCGGGATCTGAGCCTGTTTATAATAGACCCCCTCCCCCTGCGGGTACTCCCCCTTGGCAAGGAGGAGACGTGATGAATGACTGCTTCCGCCTGAACCGGAGCCTTCGTTGTAAATTGTATCGTAAATGCCATCACCAAGGTTTATTGCAAAGCCGTCTCCGCCTTCATTTGCTTCACAGCCTGATAGATATGGAGTGAAGTTAAATGTTATTTGTGAACCCTGAAATCCTGATGTTACCACATTATACGGCGGGTCAACAGGCGAGGAGTTCAGTTTAAAGCAGTTATTTGTCTCATCATAACTTACTGCTGTGAACAGCGGGAAGTAACCGTATAAATGCTTTGAAGTCTGGTCATCGGTTATATTGAATATATTCTGACCGCCATCGAGCAGGAAAACAGAACCATCAACAACAATATTGTTTGCCGCTGTGCCTGAATTAGAGATATCATTCAAACCGCCGAGCGTTTTACTGCCGGCATTATTCATTTTAAGCTCACTGCCGCCTGCGGCAAATATACCTAGTGCGTTGTTTACAGTAGATGATATTGTATTTGATTTTATATCAATGGAAGATGTTAAAGCGTTTATACCGATGAAATTATCTGTGATAGAATTACCTTTTATTGCTCCGCCAGTTATGCCGCTTAGAAATATTGCTGTGTTTCCTTCATTGAATGTATTGTTTTCTATGATTAATGGAGTTGTTTCACCTGCATACGATGAAATATTAACAGTCGGTATTGTTGAACCTGATGAATTAAAAGTATTTGCTCCAATATAAATATTGCTTAAGCTTATTTCATTGTTGGGGTCACTAAAGAAAACAGCATTAACTCCGCCTTTGAGTGAACTGTTAATGTTAAATGTACAGTTCCGTATATCAACAACGGGGCAATCTATTATATTTACAGCATAAGTTGTATCGTTTGCGAGTCCGGTAAATGTTGCGCCGTAAATTTTAACTTCGCAATTAGTGAATCTGTGACCACTCCAGGAGGTTCCTGTTGCTGCATCGCTTGTTATATTCTGCGGAGCGGATGTGTTCTGGTCGCCCACTGTAAACACACCACCATCCATTACGAACTTAGAGCTATCATTAAAATGTATAGTTGTGTTTGCGCCGATCGTTATGTTATAGCCATTATTGTAAACGGGTGCTTCGCAGGTAAATTCACCGCCGGAGATAACTTCATCAGCTACAAGTATGCCACCTTTAGGGAATGCCGGTTCAATTTTAAACAACTTACCTTCACCGGGATTGAACCAGCCCATTTCACCGGGATTTTCACCGAATGAAGCGTATTTAGTTCTGTCAAATACTTTTAGTCTTACAGAACTTCCAACTTCACTTATTTGCCAATTAACAGGTCCGGTCAAGTTGAATTTTATCCTTAATACCCTGTTATCACCTGCATATCCGCCGCCTGAAGGAATACATCTGCGGTTAACCATAACAAAATATTTTGCTGTTCCAATATCGTTATAAAATCCCATTTCCCAATATCTATCGTCAGTACAATCCATGTAAGGTCCGTTGGGATGATCTTCTACACATGGGTTTTGCCCGTTTATACCGGGCAATATGCTCATAATATCTTGTATGTATCCATGATTCGCACCTTCACTGTGCACACTGTATGCTGAGTTCCAGGTAATTGCGTCAAGGGTTGGTTTTAAATTCAGGATCTTTGAGTTTAGGGTACAGAGGTAATCAAATTTGTTCTGTCCATATAGGTTTTGTCTTCTGGGTTGAGATGGTGTATCAAACACGCCAAAAGTGTATGTCTCGTCACCAGGATCTACACTCATATCCATCGGACCGTTCCGCTGAGATACATCGGCGGTAAGCGGTGTCATTGTTGGCAGCCAGAACCAGTTCAGGTAATCTGCGCCGTATGAAAGTGCTATCCATGCCTGAGCGCTTATTTCTTCATTTAACGGCTCGCGGCAGCCATACCTGAATTTGCCGTTAATGTTGTTGTGTATTAGCCAGCCCTGTATCTGAGGCTGAATTGATATGCGTGTATTATTTGAAGCTGACGTAATATTTTCCCGGGTCTTATGTATCTGGTAAATAAACGAACCTTCCATAGGCCAAACATAGCTATCTTTTTGACCTAAACACTCCTGCAGATATGTATTATAAGTTTGATTATTTACTTTCCAGTCTGCGGGGACTTTAGGATCAACAAGCAATGAGTCAAATGAATTAATCGGTATGCAGCCGGGTTCACCCTGGTCATGAAACTGCAACGCGTGGGCATCTACCTGAATTATATCCGGTTTAACTGTATCAAGATACATCTTAAAAGTGTTTGCATCATTTCTTGTATAGTGGAAATTCATATTATATGAAACCGCATAACTTAAGGGCGGCGAAGGTAAACCTGAGTTTTTGATATAATCGTTTACGTATTTAATGCATGGCAGGTTAGTTGTTACACACTCATCTACAAAAAACATGTCAAGATTATTCCCGAAGTTATTAACTTCAGCATTTAAATATTGGTTAAAATTTGCCAGTGTATCTGTTAGAAAAAGTCTGTTAGCAATATCATTATCCACAACCAGTTTATCAAACCATACATCAACCTGCCCGAACCAGTATATCTTAAAATCAATCTGGCTTGCGTTAACGTTCTCGCGTGTATAGCCATACATTAAGCCTGTAGCTGTATCTTTCCTGCCGTTAACTAACATTGAATCATCTGAACCCTGAAAAGTGTATTTGTCCGTATATTGTCCAAAATACTGACCACTTCCATTTGCAAAATTTCTTACTCTCAGAATTACAGTATCAATGTAAACACCATCAAAGTTCCTTGTATAAATTGCAACCACAGGTCTTGTATCATTTGCGCTGAAGTCACTTTGTTTAATTCTCATAACCGGCTTCAGATGCCAATTCTGCTGGGGCGCCCAGTCATATGTATATGATAGCGCAAATTGCAGATTTTCTGTTACGCTTTCACAAAGCATACCTGCCGGCATACTTGGCGGACACGATGCGCAACCCTTTATCACACTTCGTCCGCTATCGGAAACCGGCCCTGAGCCGGACATTCTGGAACTGTATGAGTATCCTTCATTGCCGCCTTCTGATTCAAATACCATTCTTTGACCATCCTGGCAAAGCTTGGATATATTTATACGCTGAAAATTACTTCTTAATCCACGGTTCTGCGTTCCGGTTATTAGCGAGTTTACAGTAGCTATCTGGTCTGTTCTTAATGGTACTCCAAACTGTCCAGTAGTATCCGCCCCGTAATCATATAACTGTATTCCGTTATAATGCAGGGTATCTTTATAATATGGCCAGAACGCTGTAAAATTATCCCACTCGTTATCTCCATCCTGAATACCATAGTTAAGTATAAAATGTGTAAAGTCCTTAGGTATTTGGGCTGTTGGTGGTTGTATTAAGTTCACTTTTGAGGCATCTGTTACTTTTAAAGGTTCAGTGGGCTTAAATGCCGAAGCAATGATAAAGTATATAACCGGTAATGCAAGTGTAACTGTGATCCTGAGTAAAGTTTTCATAACTTTTAATTTTTAGGGTTTAAAATTTCAGTTAATTATTTAAAGCGTTTTTTTAGATAATATTTTTGATAAGAATTCCCGATAAATAGGGATTTCTGATTAAGTAATTCTTACTTAATCATCAACATTTTTTTGGTATCTATAATTTGTCCCTCAACAGTTAATGAATAAAAATACACCCCTGATGAAAAACCTGAAGCATTCCAGTCAGTTTTATATTCTCCTGCCCTTAATTCTTCATTAATAAGAGTGGTAATTTCTTTTCCAGTTATATCAAATATTTTGAGTGTAACCAATCCGAAACCGGCAATCCGAAATCCGATATTTGTAACCGGATTAAAAGGATTTGGGTAATTCTGGAATAATTTATATTCTGATGGAATTTCTGTTCCGACTGGTTCAATTCCTACTGGCGGTCCGCCACCATCTGTTGTATGTACTAAGCCATTTCCACCCGCCCATGCTTTTAATGTTTCAACAGCACTGATACTCAGATTATTGAAGATTGGTGATGACTGATAAAACCATGTATTACCACCTGTGGTGGTTTTTGTAATATTATTAAAATTATTCCCAGCCCAGCCAATTGAATCAGTTACAAAAGAAAGCTTGCCACCGGCAAGACTTGAAGTTACGAACCAGTTTATACCACCATTTGTAGTTTTATAAAATTCACCGCTGGCTCTTATACCTACTAATTTATTAAAAAAATATATATCACCAAAACCAATATTATCCATTTTAACCCAACTTACTCCAGCATCTGTAGTTCTGTATGTTCCGCTGTTCACAACACCATTGCAATTAACCCAGCCTGTATCTTCATTCAGGAAAAAAAGTTTTGTTGGCTTAAAGCTTGCGCCTAGCTGGCTCTGCCAGTTTACTCCGCCGTTGGTCGTTTTTAGTAACCCTGCACCAAAAATATCTTCACTGCATGTCCAACCGGTATTTTCGTTTACAAAAAAAACATCTGAAAGCGGAAAACCTGAAACCAAAGCAGAAGTATACCAGTTTACACCACCATTTATTGTTTTTTTGACTATGCCTCCCCCACCCCCTGAACCAACGCTATAGCCTGTATTATTATCAACAAATTGAATGGTTGTCAGATATATGTTTTCACCAAATGCTGTAGCCCAGTTGTTCCCTCCATCACTTGTTTTATAAATGAAAGCACTGTCATTTGTATTTTTTCTGACAACACAAAAACCCATTAAACTATCAATAAAATAAATATCCTGCACCGTAATATCTGTTCTGGGCAATGTCTGCTGGAACCAGCCGGGAGGAGAGTCACTTTCAAAGGTTGTGGCTAAAAATAGTACGATAAGCTCGAAAAGTATAAGTCTTTTCATTGCGGTGTGGTTATAATTTATTATTCTAATCTAATGTATCTTTAAGGGTTTTTCAAGATAAATAAAAAGGGCGACCTATGTTCAGACCGCCCCCTTAGTGTACCATGGTAATTTTAAAATTTCTTTTTGATCAATAATGATCAGTTGATTCCCATACAACTTTGTTCTTCATGTTCATAAATACCTTCATAGCCCTGAAGGTCGCGAAGAAGTTTATCAGGTTATCAAAGTTAAGCCTTATTAAGCTGAAGAAGGCGTACTTGAGGCCGTACCAGCTGTAAGTGAATATGAACCTGTGAACCAGACGCCACACCATAAAGAAAAAACATGCCCACAGGAAGAACCACAATGCTGTGTTCTGCTCAACCGCTGACTCAAACACTCTTATACCCAATCCAAAGCCAAGCAGGTAAAGAAGGAAGAGCGCGAAAACCAGATTGCTTAAGAGCACCATAAAGTTGCTGAAGATGGTTTTCCTGTCACGCATCAGGAAATATTTTGTTTTCAGGTTACCTGCCCACTTGTGCATCTTCCAGTTCTGGAAGCAAATGCCGGCTGTCCATCTTGAGCGCTGCTTAACAGCAGCCCAGAAAGTATTCGGGAAGTATTCACCGGTCGCAACACGGCTGTTGGGATTGTTTTTATCAATTAAAAGGTTAATATAAGCTGTTTTATAGCCCATCTTAAATAACCTTAAGCCAAGCTCGTAATCTTCTGTTAAATTCGCTTCATTGAACACCTGCGGGTAATGCGCGTCTAAGTTCATAAAAATTTCGCGGCGAAATGACATCCCGGTTCCCGCAAAAGGTATAAATACCTTTAGCGCCTGTCTTACAATAAGATCCTTTGAGTGTACTTCCGCAAAAGCATCGCAGTAAGTTCTGTGAATGAACTTTCCCCTGTCATCTTTAATAGGCACAACAGGTATCTGCACGGCATCAATGCCCTGGTGCATTATAAGGTAGTTATCAATTTTAAGCGTTAACGGGTGTATAAAATCTTCGCTGTCGTGAATTGAAATAACATCAAAGTTCTTTCCGTTATCCTTTTCGAAGCGTTTAATTGATTCATAAACATTGTTAAGGTTATCGGCTTTTGTAGTCGGCCCGTCATGAGAGTTCACGCAGATAACAACTTTGTTGTTCTTCTGCGCGATACGCTTAACAACTTCAAGGGTTTTTGTATCATTGGGGTATATCCCCACAAAAATAGTAAAATTGGAATACCTCATTTTGCTGAGCGCGTAAGTAAGCGTTCTGCCTATAACTTTATATTCGCGCCATGCGCAGATAACAAGAGCAATATTGTTCTCACCGGCTGCCAGCACATCATCCATATTAGGCAGGCTCCTGTTATATTTCCAGCGGTTGAACCAGTAAAGCAGGTCAACCAGCACATCGTCTATTCCGCTTATTATCAGCAGAATTGAACAGATCCAGAGTAATACTGTGAAAACTTCTTGCATATAGTTTTAATTAACTTTTATAATTTTTTCTTTCAAAAATAAAATTTGTGTATAATTACATTTCCAGGAAGAAGTTCAGTATAAACCCTGCCTTTAGCTGGAACGAATTTTTCTTATCACCGAAGAAATATATTTTATATGTGGGCTCAACAAAAATTACCGGACCCACAAGCATATTCGGCTTGAACCTTACGCCTGTACCAATTTCAAAATAGTTATTGTAATCAACCTTCCTGCCGTCAAACTGCCCTGACTGGAACAGGTAATTTTCGAAGTATGAATAACCCTTCATGCTGAACCTCAAAGCCTGGGTAAGTATCCCCTGTAAGAACGCATTTTTGTATTTGTAATCATACATTGCGGCGTAATATATATCGAGGTAAAGACTTGTCTTTGGATCGCTGGATTTTGTGCGTTTAAATACCGGCTCTCCGAACCTGTAAAAATAAACCAGCATAGGCTTAAAGTTTATTTTGTTTGAATCAAGGTCTATCTGCCTTGTATAGCCTATCCTGCCTTCAAAATAAAGATTCTTAAAGAAATAATATCTTAAGAAAAACCCAATTTCAACAAACCTATCATTATAAATAAGAGCTTTGCTTGATCTTGAATCTGCATAAACATCAAGATACGGTCCAACAAAAAATCCGGGACCCACTCCAAAATGAAGGTGTCCTATAAAATTCGCTATGTAATTTTCCTGGTAAGAATCATAAAAGTTATGGAAATAAACATCTATGTATTTTTTACCGGCTTTGGTAACTTTTTCCTTTAACTTGAATGAACCGATCTCCTGGGTTGAAGTTTTTTTGAAGGGATTTAAACCGGCCTTTCTTTCACTGAAAGATGAAGAAGATGTGGAATATTTATTTTCGCCGTTATTCTTTAATTTTAAAGAAAAATCTAAATTTCCAATATCAGATACTGAGTTTGTCCTATCCGCATAGCTGCCGGAGTTAACAAATTCCTGAGAGTATAAAACATAGTAATTTACAGCGAAAATCAAGAAAATTGGGAGTAATCTCTTCAACATAAATTTTTTTAAATGATTGAAAAATAGCTTCTTTAAAGTGTTACTTTATAACTAAGCCATTAATGCATAATATTACTTGCGCATACCCCCGGTTACAATAATAATCAATTTTTTCATAAAATCAAACAACATTTTCATTTGGGGATACTAAATTAGGATATATGGTTAGTGTTCTCAATACCATACTTACGGTATATATGCCGAAAACAGGTTAATTATTATCGTGTGTTTTCAGTAAGAATTGCTAAAATTCAATTAAAATCCTATTTTTGTAAATGGATATAATAACATTTGCCATAGAATCCTCTTGTGATGAAACATCAGCAGCCATTTTAACCAACGGCAAAGTCATATCCAATATTATATCATCTCAATATTTCCATAAAGAATACGGTGGAATTGTACCGGAACTTGCATCAAGAGCTCATGTAGAGCATATAGATGAAATTGTTAATTGCTGCTTTGAAAGATCAGGATTAAAAAGATCCGATATTTCATTGGTTGCCGCCACACGGGGTCCCGGTTTGATAGGTTCTATCCTGGTTGGATATAATTACGCAAAAGGTTTTGCGCTTGCAGCAAAGCTCCCGTTTATGGGAATTGATCATATTGAATCTCACCTCTATTCCTGTTTTATAGGAAAAGAAGAAATAGAATTTCCGTTTATTGCTCTGGTTGTTTCAGGTGGGCATACAATATTATTTCTTGTTGAAAATTATTCATCTTACAAAATACTTGGCAGCACACATGATGATGCCGCAGGCGAAGCATTTGATAAAGTTGCAAAAATGCTTGGATTGGAATATCCCGGAGGACCTGTTATAGATAACCTTGCACAGACAGGAAACCCTGATTTCCATAAATTTCCAAGATCAAGCATTAAAGGCAGGCCGTATGATTTTTCATTCAGCGGAATTAAAACATCAGTGTTATATTATCTAAAAAATAATTTCGGCTCTCAGAAAGCTTCATTGGAAATGAATGTGAATGATATTGCCGCTTCCTTCCAGGCAGCGGTAACAGGCTCACTCATCGAAAAAACCATCCGCGCTGCCAGGGACCATAATGTAAAGATTATTGCAGTATCCGGCGGTGTATCAGCCAACAGCGCCTTGAGAAAAGGCTTTGAAAAATATGAAGCTGAGGGTTACAGTATATACTTTCCTGAAAAGATTTATTCAACTGATAATGCAGCAATGATAGGATATAATGCATACCTGAAGTTCCGTTCAGGTGTGTATTCATCCGCAGAAAACCAGATCCTGGAAAGCGCATACGCAAGATTCCAATTTTAACAATTAAGCATAAAAATGCCTGATAAAAAACAACACAGAGCAGTAATAGAAGTTGACGAGCAGCTTCTAAGTGATATTTCTGAGCTTATTGAAAGCGGCTCAGATGTTCTGCTCAGGAATATTCTTGCAGATATTTATCCGGCAGATATTGCACTGATAATTGATAACCTGGAAGAAAATGAAGGCTTAAGGCTGTTCAAGCTCTTAAGTGATGAGATCCAGGCAGAAGTTATACTGGAGCTTGGCGACCATATCAGGGAATTTATATTGGAGCATCTTTCCAGCGGAGAGATCAGTGAAATTGTCGGCGAGATGGATTCCGATGACGCAACAGATATTATCGGCGATCTTGAAGATGAAAAAGCCGAAGATGTGCTGGGTCAAATGGAAGCTGAAGATTCCAGCGAAGTAAAAGAGCTCTTAAATTACCATGAGCATACCGCAGGCGGTATTATGCAGAAGGAGTTTGTGACTGTTAATGCCGCTGATTCCATTAACCGCGCTGTTGAAATAATCCGTGAAGAAGCGCCCGATAATGAACACCTGTATCATGTGTGGGTAACTGATTCAGACGGAAAGCTCCAGGGAATAGTATCATTAAAAAAGATAATTGTTGCTTTAAACACCCCTTCTGTTATAATGGCTGATATAATGTCTGACGAAGTGATCTCAGTTGATGTTGATACCGACAGGGAAGAAGTAGCTGCTGTAATGAGAAAATATGATCTTGTATCAGTTCCTGTTATAGATAAATCTCACAGAGTAGTCGGCAAAATTTCATTTGATGATATTGCCGAGATCATGGAAGAAGAATTCACAGAAGATGTTGCTAAGATCGTAGGTTCTGATGCTGAAGAGCTTGCCAGCAAATCACCGTTCCAGATAGCATGGCTCCGCCTTCCGTGGGTGCTTATTACACTGGGAATTCAGTTTTTGGCAGGTGTTGTAATAAATTATTATGATGAAACACTTGCTAAAGTTTTGCTGCTCACATCATTTATGCCTATTATTTCGGCTATTTCCGGCAATACCGGACTTCAGGCTTCGGCTATGACAGTAAGAGCGCTTTCTACGGGCGGAATATCGCTCACCCGGTGGACTGAACCGGTAAAACGCTCGCTGCAGATAAGCTTAATTATAGGCACAATTTGCGGTGTTATTATCGGATTGATCGGCGCATTCTGGTTTGGCAAGGTAATTTTCGGGCTTGTTGTGGGTATTTCAATGTGTATATCCATAAATATCTCAGCCTTTGTAGGCACTACTACTCCCCTGCTTTCTAAAAGGCTGGGTTTTGATCCGGCAATTACTGTGGGACCATTTGAAACCGCGTTCCAGGATGTTGTGGGAATAACAGTCTTTCTTACTCTTGCAACACTTTCACTAAAATGGCTGCTTTAATTAACCGGTAACAGCTTATTAAAAAATATACAAAATATCTTTCACCCGCTGATATAGTAACACAGGCAATGCTGTTAGTGCTTAGCCTTATCTATTTTTATTTCAATTTTAAGATAGGTTACTGGCTGGTTCTTGCTTCTGTGAATTTATTTTTGGTTTGGGGCATTTACAAAATTGTAACAAAGTATGAGCTCCTTGCAGAAAAATACGGTGAGAGCAGATTAAGCAACTCTTCACCATTAAAGCTGTTAAGATACTGGTACGGTGTCGCGGCAATTCTCTTCATTTTTAAGCAGGTGTATATTATTGGATATGCGCTTAAGCCAATGGATTGGGACCCGGTGTTCATGAGGCTTGATTTCTCGCTATTTGGGGTAAATCCAACCCAGTGGGCGTACCGATTTGAAAATCCCTATTTGACCGAATTCCTTCAGATAGTTTATGTTTACTACTATCCAATGATAGTTGTATTCGGGCTTGAGCTATACTTATGGAACAGGTTTAAGGAATTCAAGTATACAATATTTATTTTATTCTTCAGTTTTTTTACAAGCTATATACTTTATTTGCTGTTTCCGGCAAACGGTCCCAGATTTCATCTGCATGATTTTTACGCCATAAGTACTGAAATGCCGGGTATATTATTAACTGAACCAATAAGGGCATTTCTTAATATGGGAGAGTCTATTCCACCCGGTGTTCCGAATCCGCAGGATTTTGTTCAGCGTGATGCAATGCCAAGCCTGCATACTATCACGGCGTTTCTTATAATGTATCTTTCGTGGAAATTTAAATCGAAGTCATTTTACTTCTACCTGCCGTATTTTTTATGTATGGTAGCGGCTACAATATATTTAAGGTATCATTATGTGGTAGATATAGCGGGCGGATTGATAATGTGCGTTATTACAATAATCACCGGAATGATCGTATACCGCAATAAGGATATACTAACCTCTAAAAATACCTGAAGATAATACTTTTGGTGTTATTGCCTGCGAAAGATTTTATCCGCTTTACAATACCGCTTTCTCCGTTTAAAATATAAAGAGTGTTACCTCCTGTAAATGATTCACTGGTAAAATATAACTCATTTGCAGCAGATTCAAAAGCGGCAGTTCTGATAAATAGATCCGATACCGCTTCCATGATCCTTGTAAAAGTCAGCGTTCCTGATTCTGCCTTTACAAGCCAAATTTCCCTGTTATCGGCAATTGAATAAAAGCTGTTTTGGGTTTTTAATATAAGTTCACTGATTCCGGCAAACATTGTGGGTAAAGGAAAAGAATCTGTGGTGGTAAGTGAACCTGGATCTACTCTGTAAATATTCCTGTTATTATTTGTTGAAATGAAAATTCCGTTTACATTGTATATTGCGTTTGAAGGCACTGCCGGATAGAATAATTTAGTTACTGAGTAATTTATTTCATCTACAAATGCTGCAGATCTTTCATTATTTAATGTATTCCGGGTAACAATGTATTTATTGAAGCCGTATATAACATTTGCGGGATTGCTGCCTACTTCAATTGTATCTTTTATAATATTAAAATCCAGATCAAGCACAGTAACATTTGTACTTCCGGAATTACCTACGACTATCCTGTTGTTATTGATAGCAAATCCATCAGGAGAATTACCAAATCTTAACGAATCTTCAATATTATTGCTGAATGGATCTATCTTATATATCGTACCGTTGTTTCCCGGTATGCCAAGCGTTGTGAAATAAAGCTTCCTGTCTGAATTCATCTTCATTTCACCCGGATTTACATTAAGCTTCACTCCCGGATTATTTGAAGTAAACACAAAATCCGTTACTGAATCCTTAACGGCATCATAATATGCATAATCTGTACTTGTGGCAGGAGTGTAATAAAGTATATACGCCCCTGCTAAGGAGTTTCCTCCATTATTATTTACAGTAGGACCGTTTGAATCATTACATGCATTAAATATTATCGAAAGGATTAAAATTGTTAAAATGAGTGTGAATTTATGTATTTTCATAATGATAAGATTTATGTTATTCACTTGATTTATTTTTTTGCCTTTTTATTTCTGCCTTCTGCTTTTAGTATTCTATTCCTTTTCTCGCCTGTATTCCTTTATCAAAATAATGTTTTACTTTCCTGTTTTCTGTGATAAGATCAACCCTTTCTTCAAGCCCCTCAAATAACTTGTGCCCGGTCATAACAAGCTCAAACCTTCGGTTTTTATCATACAGCTCAAGTATATCAAATACATCCTTTTCTTCTATTAAATGATAATTTGCCGCAGCTACAAACTCATCAAGCACAAGTACATTTTGTTTACCGTTTACTATCAGGTCACGAACAATGGCTAATGCCCTCTTTGCCTCCTCAAAATCCTCTTCGGCATTCTTAAAACGGAAAGTACCGTCCTCATTCATTCTTTCGCAGCCGCTTGAGTGGAGCTCAACGGGATAGCCCAGCTCTTTGAGCTTAAAGAATATCCTGCGCTCAAAGTAATGCTCTTTGGCCTGGTCGTGGCCTTTATCGAACTCAACAATTGCAACTCTCATACCTGCGCCAAGGGCGCGGAAAGCGAGCCCCATAGCTGCCGTGGTTTTGCCTTTGCCGTATCCGTAATATAAATGCGACTGGTGTTTTTCTTCGTCGGGTAATTGTTCGTATTCAGCAAGCACTTTCTGTACCTTTTCGCGGTACCTTTTGCCCCCTGCCTTTTTTGCTTCTTCCAGTGTGACTTTCTTCTTATCCATAACCGGAATGCTAACCTATCTTAAAATCAATTTCGATCTTATGGTCACCCAGGTCTAACTGCCTGTATGTAACCTTAGCCATATCCAGCATTTTCTTTGATGCCTTTACACTATCGGTATCTTTATATTTATCTGAAAGGTATATAATTTCTTTTATGCCTGATTGAATTATAAGTTTTGTACATTCATTGCATGGGAATAACGCAACATAAACTCTTGAGCCATGCAGGTCTTTGGTAGAATTAAGTATCGCATTGGCTTCGGCATGCACAACGTATGGATATTTGGTTTCATTGTTATCTTCCGCAGTTTTGCCCCATGGTAGCTGGTCATCATCACAGCCTATGGGGAACCCATTGTAACCGATACCCACAATTTTGTTGTACTGGTTCACAATACATGCGCCGACCTGTGTGCTGGGATCCTTGCTCCGCTTTGCTGAAAGCAATGCAATTCCCATAAAATACTCATCCCACGAAATGTAATCTTTTCTTTTCATTCTTCTGTCATTCCCTGTTCACCCTTCTGGGAGAAAGCGGGAATCTATACTTCTACATTGTCATTCCTGCGAAAGCAGGAATCTTTATTAATTGAAATTTTAAACTTGAGTCAAACATATTTCTTCAATTCTTCATTCATCTCTTCCAGCGAGCCGTCATTAATTATAAGGTAATCAGTGTATGCAATCGGACCGCCTTTATCAAGCTTCTCTATCTCACTTATATCACGGCTTTTTGACTCCTCATAAGTCAGCGGTCTGAAGGGTCTTTTAAGCAGCCTTTCATAACGCAGATCCTTAGTAGTATAAATTGTGATCAGCTTAAATGCTTCACCGAACTTATCTTTTAATATCTTAAACTCTTCCCATGAATAAAGGCTTTCGATGACAACATTACTGTGCTTCATAAACTCTTCAATTACAGGCAGTGACTTCACTGCCATTGCGCCCATTCCGAATTCCTTTCGCAGATTTTCCCTTGTTGCGCGTTCATTGGCTTCGTTCACTTCAAGTCCCAGCCTTTTCATTTCATTCATAACTACTTCGCCAAAGTAAACACGCTTGTAGCCGCTATCAACAAAGAATTTCACCGCTTCGCTTTTGCCTGAGCCGCACATACCAACAACCGCAATAATTTTATTCAATTAATCACCTCTTTTGAAGGAAGGAAAATTTATTCAATTACAGGTTCAAACTCAGTTTCACCTGTTTTAAACATTAATTCAATGTAGGGGTGGCAAAACTGGCAATTATTGCCGAATTCTATATATTCTTTAAGTTCATTGATACTCTTTAGACCATACTTATCTGCAGTCTTTTTCATATCAGAAAACAATACATCGGAACATACACATTTGGTGACCATAAAGCTTATCCAACTGATTCTTTTTCAGTTCTCTCATACCCCAATATCGGAGCCAGCCATCTTTCAATTTCTTCTACAGGCATATTTTTCCTTTGGGCGTATTCTTCGATCTGGTCACGGGATATTTTGCCCACATTAAAGTATTTTGACTCCGGATGCGAAAAATACAACCCGCTGACTGATGATGCCGGATACATAGCGAAGCTTTCGGTGAGTTTAATACCCGTTTTCTCTTCGGCTTCAAGCAGGTCAAATATCAATTGTTTTTCTGTGTGGTCAGGCTGTGCGGGGTAACCCGGTGCAGGCCTGATGCCGTGATACTTTTCGGCAATAATATCTTCAATGCTCAGGTTTTCATTCTTGGCATAACCCCAGAATTCCTTTCGCACCAGCTCATGCATCAGCTCAGCGAATGCTTCGGCTAGCCTGTCGGCAATAGCCTTGGTCATAATGCTGTTGTAATCATCGTGCTCTTTCGCGAATTTTTCGAGCACTGCTTCAATTCCAATGCCCGTTGTTACCGCAAAGCAGCCAATGTAATCATTTGCGCCGGATTCTTTAGGCGCTACAAGGTCACTTAAAGCATAATACGGATCGTTATTCGTTTTTTCCGCCTGCTGTCTCAGGGTGTGCAGAGTAGCCGCAATTTCTTTTCTCTTATCGTTTAAATAAAGCTCAATATCATCCCCAACTGAATTAGCGGGATATAGCCCTATCACTGCTTTAGCTTTCAGCCATTTGTTTGCTATGATATCATCAAGAAGCTTGTTTGCATCATCATAGATTTTCTTCGCTTCACTACCGTAATTTTTATCATCAAAAATTGTAGGGTATTTGCCTTTCAGCTCCCATGTTAAAAAGAACGGGGTCCAGTCAATTTTTTCGCGGATCTTATCCAATGGAAAATCTTCAAATACTTTATTGCCTGTAAATGCCGGCTTAGTGATCTTTGTTTCAGCCCAGTTGATCTTTAATCCTTTTTCACGGGCTTCATTAATTTTCAGGAATTTTTTATTATCTTTTCTGCCTTTGTGTGACATCCTCATGCGCTCATATTCCTGCTTAACTGAGCCTATAAAACCATCGCGGTTATCTTTGTTCATCAGGCTTCCGGCTACAGTTACACTCCTTGATGCATCAAGCACGTGAACGGTTGGATTGGAATAATTGGGCGCTATCTTAACAGCAGCGTGTATCTTGGAAGTAGTTGCGCCGCCAATCAACAGCGGAACTGAAAATCCCTGGCGCTCCATTTCTTTGGCAACATGCACCATTTCATCAAGTGATGGCGTAATTAATCCGCTCAGCCCTATAATATCAACATTCTTTTCTTTTGCCGTCTGCAGAATTTTTTCTGCGGGAACCATCACACCCAGGTCTATCACTTCATAGTTATTGCATCCAAGCACAACGCCTACAATATTTTTACCTATATCATGCACATCGCCTTTTACAGTGGCAAGCAGTATCCTGCCATTGATGCTTGATGCGCCTGCGGCTTTAGCCGCTTCGATATACGGAGTTAAGTATGCCACAGATTTTTTCATTACCCTCGCGCTTTTAACAACCTGCGGAAGGAACATCTTGCCCGAACCGAAAAGATCGCCGACAACATTCATACCATCCATCAGCGGACCTTCAATAACATCAAGAGGTGCAGGGTATTTTTGGCGCGCTTCTTCGGTATCTGCTTCAATATATTCTGTGATACCTTTAATTAACGCATGTTTTAACCGTTCTTCAACAGGCTGCTCCCGCCAATTGTTATCCTGTTCAATTACTTTCCCTTTTGCCTTTACTGATTCAGCAAATTCAACAAGCCTTTCAGTAGCATCTGCTTTTCGGTTAAGCAGAACATCTTCAACTTTTTCAAGCAGGTCTTTGGGAATTTCATCATACACTTCTATCATACCGGCGTTTACAATTCCCATATCCATTCCCGCTTTAATAGCATGATAAAGAAAAGCCGAGTGCATCGCTTCTCTTACAACATTGTTGCCGCGGAATGAAAACGAAATATTGCTTACTCCCCCGCTAACCTTCGCAAGAGGAAGGTTTTCCTTTATCCATCGCGTCGCGTTGATGTAATCAACAGCGTAATTATTATGCTCGTCAATTCCCGTTGCAACAGTGAGTATGTTTGGATCAAAAATAATATCCTGCGGCGGAAATCCAACCTGTTTGGTCAATATATCATAACATCTTTTGCAGATGGCAATTCTTCTTTCGTAGCTATCTGCCTGCCCGTTCTCATCAAAAGCCATTATTATTACAGCAGCGCCGTAGAGCTTTACTTTACGGGCATGCTCTATGAACTTTGCTTCGCCTTCTTTTAAGCTTATCGAGTTTACTATACCTTTGCCCTGCAGGCATTTTAAGCCTGCTTCGATGATCTCCCATTTGGATGAATCAAGCATTACAGGTACTTTTG
This sequence comes from Ignavibacteria bacterium, assembly GCA_017303675.1. Taxonomy (NCBI): domain Bacteria; kingdom Pseudomonadati; phylum Ignavibacteriota; class Ignavibacteria; species Ignavibacteria bacterium. The sequence continues at coordinate 1,118,892 of JAFLBX010000001.1, read as the reverse complement.
CTATATCAGGCTCCACGGCAACAAGCTTCAGGAATTTTTCCATTGCTGCTACGCCGTCTATCATACCTTCATCCATGTTGATATCTATGACCTGCGCGCCGCTTTCAACCTGCTGCAGGGCTACACTTAAAGCTTCCTCGTAATTTTCTTCGCGTATAAGCTTTGCGAATTTAGCCGAGCCTGTTATGTTGGTACGCTCACCTATATTTACAAAATTTGTCTGCGGTGTAACGTTCAGCGCTTCAAGTCCGCTAAGCCTTAAATATGGATGTATCTCAGGAATTTTCCTGGGAGGAATATCTTTTAATAAAGTGGTGATTTGTCTGATATGATCAGGTGTTGTTCCGCAGCAGCCGCCAACGAGATTCAAAAATCCGCTTTTCGCAAAATCCAGCAAAAGCTCCGCTGTTTCTTTGGGAAGCTCATCGTACTCGCCAAATTCATTTGGCAATCCTGCATTGGGATATGCGCTTAAGTAAACATTTGCCTTCTCAGATAGCTCCTCTATATAAGGACGCATTTCCTTTGCCCCAAGCGAGCAGTTTAGGCCCACACTCATTAAGCCCGCATGACTAATAGAATTCCAGAACGCTTCAACGGTTTGACCCGAAAGTGTTCTGCCGCTAAGATCTGTAATGGTACCTGATACCATAACAGGCAGTTTCCTGCCTATCTTATCGAAATACTCATTTATTGCAAACAGCGCCGCTTTGCAGTTAAGGGTATCAAACACTGTTTCAACCAGCAGAATATCTACGCCGCCATCAATTAATCCTCTTACCTGCTCAAGGTATGATTCCCTGATCTGGTCAAACGTTACTGCTCTGAAGCCGGGATCGTTTACATCCGGTGAGAGTGAAAGGGTTTTATTCATTGGACCGATAGCGCCCGCAACAAAGCGGGGTTTATCCGGTGTTTTAGCTGTAAATTTATCAGCGGCAATTCTTGCCAGCTTTGCTGATTCAAAATTTATTTCATAAACATAATCTTCTGTATGATAGTCGCCCTGTGATATTGAAGTGGAATTGAACGTATTTGTCCCGACGATATCACTACCTGCATCAAGATATTCTTCGTAAATTTCAGAAATTACCTTCTGCTGTGTGATATTTAAAATATCGTTGTTTCCTTTCAGGTCGTAAGGATGGTTTTTGAATCTTTCTCCCCTGAAATCAGCTTCGCTGAGCATACGTTTCTGTATCATCGTTCCGCGTGGACCGTCAAGGAATACTATTCGTTTCTTTAATTCTTCAAATAAGCGCGATATCATATATTGAGATTTATTTCCTGATCTTTGCTTCTTTTAATTCCGCGGTGCCGGCAAATCTTGTCACCAATTCATATATACCGAACATTGCTGTTACATAAAAAAGGTCTCCGCCAAGTGAATTGCGGAAGAACGGAATTGCCATTGTATAGCACTCTATTAAACCTTTTAAATTCATTTCATAGAACATTCCGCTGAGCCATACCCCGAAATTGGTTACAATAAAAAACACTATTGAAGATACAAGCGTTGTACCTGCAATGTATCCCGCTTTTGAAAGTCCCTGTTTTGTTTCAACCCTTTTCTTAAGCCAAAGTCCTATAAAGGCAACTAAAGCAAATGCACCGTAAACCCATTCAATACCGGCATAAAAACCGATGAAGATATCGCTTAAGAGCATTGCAGCTATTGGTAATATGAAAGCGTATTTTTTATCCATGTATACGGCGGCAAAAAGCGCAATAGCCGCAACAGGTGCAAAGTTCATAGGATGCGGGATAAGCCTTGAAAAGGCCGCGAAGAGAATTAATACTGCAGCAATAATAAAGTTTGTCATTTTAGAGTTATTCATTTTAAAATTTCTCCTGTTATTGATATTTTATATTTATTTCTATTTTATAATTCCTGAGCGGCATCGGGTATCCCGGCAGCACAGAATAATCTTCATTCAGAATATTATTTACTATAAATCTTACACCTGTTTCAAACCCTGAAAATTTAAATCCAGCCCCTATATTTCCGTCCAAAACGTCATACCTTGGGATAAACTGCGTATTTTCAAAATTTGTATACCTTCTGGTAGAAAAATTATAAAACAGGCTAAAAGATACATATTTTAATAATTTACTTGTAGTCAAATAATTCATCATAAAAGATGCTTTTACCATCTCTTTAGGCAGATAAATCAATTGTTTGCCGTATGTTGGATCTCCCGGAAAATCCTCACTTTTTTTAATGGTTCTTCCAAAACTGTAATTGAAACCTATGTTTGCCAGCAAAAATTTGTTAAGCTTAAATTCACTTCTAATGCCTGCATCTAACCCTTCGGAAAGTACTTTCTGTATATTTACAGGCCGCCAGATCGTACCTGAAACCGGGGTCCATACTATTCTGTCTTTTGTTAAAATATTATAGTATGAAACTTCCAGCTCATTTACACCTGCAAAATTGAATTTATAATACAAGCCGGCATCAAAACTAAGTGATCTTTCTGGTCTAAGCTCTTTATTGCCAACATCCTTCCAGTACAGCTCATTAAAAGTAGGCGCACTGAAATTATTTCCTAATGAAGATTTAATATGAAATTCAGTTTCTCCGAACAGTTTAATATTAATACCGAATTTACCTGTTAATACATTATGATCAGAAATATTTGAATAATAATCATATCTCAGGCTGGGGTAAATCGTCATTACTGCGCCGTTTGATAAATTAAGAACATACTTTGATACAGCAAACACTGCAAGCTGCGCGGCTTTTCCTTCTTCAGTTTCATTGCTTGACATATTATCAAGGTTCAGCTCGATACCGGACTCCAGGCTGAGCTTTGGATTAAACACTAAGCTAAAATTGCTGAACGAGCTCAGCCTGTGTAGTTTGTAAAAACTGTTAATTACAGCAGTTAGATTATATGTTGCCGGATCATAATACTTCTGCAGCTGGTACTGGTAATTTATTCCGCTTTTGGAATATATTTTTTTTGATATTTTTCTATCAAACAAAAAGCCTGTCATAGCAATATTATCTTCCTGCCTTGCGGTTCCGGTTGAGTAACCCAAAAACACTCCGGGCACTCCGCGCTCAAACGATGAATACTTCGCGAAATACTTCAGAGTCATTTTATCACTATTAGTATACTTAACATCGCATTTCACTGATTGTGAATTAAAATCAGAGTTCTCTCTTTCATATTCAGTAATGTTGAGTCCGTTTTTAAAATTGAACTTAAACTCATTGGCAGCCCTTTCATCAGTTACAGAAGCATTATATGAAAGTCTTTGCCCTGAACCCAGATCAGAGCTTTGAGTAATGTTAACATAAAACTTCCTGTAGCCGTATGAACCCAACTGACCTTTAAAATTCAAACTGAACGGTTTTTTAGAACCTCGGGAAGTTATTATATTTATCACACCGCCAATTGCATCGCTGCCGTAGAGAGCTGATGAACCGCCCTTGGATATTTCAATGCGTTCAATATCTTCAAGATCGAACAAAGAAAGGTCATACTGCGCATTCTGCCGGCTGTTAAGCCTGATGCCGTCTATCAGCACCAAAGTATGCTCGCTTTGCGTTGCGTTGAGTGAAATTGTTTTAGTACCTGAATTAAACCCGTAATCCTTGATAAACACCGCATCACTTAAGCTTAATGCATCGGGCAGGCGGGAGCCGTTTAGCCTTTTAAGTAATTCATTATCAATGACCTGTATCTTATTCGGCGCTTCTGAATTTTTCATCTTCAGGCGGTTTGATTCAACCACAATTTCATCAGTCACAACGCTATCCTGCCCCGAAGCAATTATCTCCCGGGCATGAATAACGATGATTAATATAAATAGTATTACTATATTTTTAATCATTAATGCTTGAATGCAAATCTCCTTGGATACTTGCCCCCTATATCAGGATATGATTTATATAATGTGCCTGAAGTATCATATACTCTTACTTCACCGTTATTATTGCCTTTTGAAATTGCAATGTAAATCTTGTTTTCAACGGCATCATAATCTATACCGTAAATTACATCTGTGCCTGTAACTGAAACATTAAAACCGGGGTCTATGGTTTTATTCACAAGATCAACTTTATATATACTTTTTCCTTCCATGTACTGAAATGCAGTATCAGTCCCAAGTACATACATGGTATTTGCGCTTCCTGATGCAAGGTAGCCTATACCTGCCTGTGTTACAGGCATACTGATTGAATCAACAATCTGTGCTGAAGCGGCATCAACAACAAACAGTTTTTTGTATCCAAAAGTCGAAACGAATATTTTGCCTGTATTTAAAGCTATAGATACGGGCGGTCCCTGAAAAAATAATTTGCTAACCTGGTTGGATGAATTGATTACTGCTAGTGAATTTTCAAAAGTAAAAGATTGCTTGCCCACAAAAACATTTCCGCCTGCAAACAGTATATCCCCGGGATTAAAGCCTACAGAGAGTGAATCAATAACTGTGCCAAAGTTCATATCAGTTACTTTAACATAATCACTTCCTGTATTTGTGATATAAATATTACCGTTTGCGAAAGCAAAATTATAGGGGTTGTTGCCTATACTTGGCGCAGATGTAATAAGCTGGTTATTTGAAGAGTTTATTTTGTACATAGAGCCCGGCTGGCCGAAAGTACCCTGAGCTGCGATAAATAATTCATTACCTGAAAGAACCATACCGTTCGGGAATGAATTTAAAGCTGAGCCCCCGTTTGAATTTTGATAAACATTAGAATATACAGAATCACTTGAAATATCAATAAACGCATAATCATAGGATTGCGGCTGGCCGAATGCACCTTCATAGAGAACAAATACGCCTTTTGTTGAAGTAACAGGATTATTGTTTACAATATCCTCATCGCCGCAGCCGTTGAGTGATGTTAAAATAAAAAACGAAGTGATAAACAGAAGTAAAGCAGAAGTTAACTTTTTCATATTTTCTCCCGATGAAAAAAGTTTTGTTATTAAAATTGGTTGATTATAAATAACAACTCCCTGTACCTAAATGACCAAACGAATAAAAAATATACATTGTCATATAGAAACAGGGAGTCCCGTTTATTTTAATAACATGTAATCTTTACCCTCGAAGATCATTAAAAAGTATTTCCGGCAGGTCTCCTGGCTTAAAAGCAATTTCCGGTAAAGTCTTCCCGTCAGTTTTATTTGACAGTGACAAAAACATAACCGGTCTTCTTTATTACAGTTGCGGGGACAGCTCAGGATTATTCATTAACTATAGTATAATTCACCTGATTCCCTATTATTCACTGTTTAAATAAGTGAACCGAAAACAATATCCGTCTTTAAAAACGGAGTATTACAAAGAACTGTTATACAATAATAATGATATATGTCTTAATATTAAAGTTAATGAAATTTCTCAATTTTTCTGTCCTGCTGCTTTTTGTCATCATACTACCCAATTTCTAAATTTCTTATCATTTTATATTTTACGATATTTACAGCTTAATATACAGGAGATTTTGCTTTCAATACGCAGAAACTTATGAAATTTGAAGAAATTGAGCTCTCGGGCTTCGGAAAGTACCCCAAGGCTAAATGCAGGGTAACGCGCCCTCCCGGGATATTTGATTTAAGCGAACTGCTCAAAAATAATTCAGTAATTCCCCGCGGCCTTGGCCGCAGCTACGGCGATGCCTCGCTGAATGATAAAGGCGTAGTTTCAGAATCACTCCTTATGAACCGATTTATATCGTTTGATGAAAATAAGGGCATTTTGAGATGTGAAGCCGGTGTAACTTATAAAGACCTGCTTGAAACTTTCGTGATAAGAGGCTGGTTTCCAGGTGTTACACCGGGAACCAAATATGTAACAATGGGCGGAGCAATTGCAAGCGATGTTCATGGTAAGAACCACCATAAGGTCGGTTCATTTTCAAGTTATGTATTAAGCTTTAAAATACTTCTTGCTTCAGGAGAAATACTTGAATGCTCGCGAAGCGAGCACAGCGACCTGTATTGGGCAACAGTTGGCGGTATGGGTTTAACAGGCTTTATTCTTGAGTGCGAAATTCAGCTTAAGAAAATTACATCGCCGTATATTTTTAATAAGGCAATAAAGCTCGGTAACCTGGACGCTTTATTTGATAAGATCGAAGAATTCAGTGATGACTACCATTATTCTGTTGCATGGATAGATGTAGTTGCCAAAGGAAGCAGCTACGGCAGGGGCATCCTGCTGCTTGGCAATAACGCGGAAATGGAAGAGCTTCCTGAAAAGCTGAAAAAGAAATCTCTTTTAAAATATATAGAAAAAAAGATTGCAGTGCCGTTTGAAATTCCTTTCAACGCGCTGAATAAAATGACAGTGAGCCTGTTCAATGCAGGTATCTACATGACTGCCCGCAATACAGAAGACTACCAGCATTATGATAAATATTTTTACCCGCTGGATTTTGTTCTTGACTGGAACCACATTTACAGCAAAAACGGACTGATACAGTACCAGCTGAATGTACCGCTTGAAAAAGGCAGGGAAGCAATTGATAAAGTGCTCAAAACCGTAGTTTCATACGGCGGCGGTTCATTTCTTGCAGTAATAAAAAAAATGGGAAACCAGGAAGGCATCTTATCCTTCCCCTTTGAAGGCTATACTCTTTCCATGGATTTCCCTGTAAAAAAAGGAACAATTGAAATGTGCAGTCAGCTCGATAAGATAGTGATGGAATACGGCGGCAGAACATACCTGACAAAGGATTCTATACTTGATGAAAAAACCTTTAAGCAAATGTACAGCGGCCACTGGGAAAAATGGATGAAAATAAAAATGAAATATGATCCTGATAACAAATTCACTTCAAACCTCGGAAGGAGAATAGGCTTATGTCTCTCCTAGTCCTTGGAGCTAACTCACTTATTGCGCAGGCTGCAGCATCTCATTTCGCTGAAGCAGGGCATGAAATAATTTTCGGAGGCAGAAAGCAGGATGAGCCTGAAAAATACGCCAATGATTTCAGTATAAGATATAAAACAAAATGCCGCGCCGAATATATTGACGCACTTGATTATCCTTCTCATAAAAAATTCATAGAAGATGTGCTTGCAAAAACTCCGGATCTTGAATATGTTTTAATTGTATTCGGTTATTTAGGCACACAGGAAAAAGCGCAATCAGATTTTACCGAAGCGCACAGGATAATTGATACAAATTACACAGGTGTTGTTTCTGTTTGCGAGCTGCTGGCAGCGGAATTTGAAACTGTAAAAAAAGGCAATATCGCCGTGATATCATCAGTAGCCGGAGATAGAGGCAGGCAAAGCAATTATATGTACGGCTCAGCCAAAGGCGGGTTAACGGTATATCTTTCAGGCCTACGGAACCGCTTATTTAAAAGCGGGGTAAATGTATTGACTATTAAGCCGGGTTTTGTCAACACTCCGATGACATACGGAATGCCTCTGCCGAAACCGCTTGTAGCATCACCTGAAAAAGTAGGCAGGGATATTTACAAGGCTATGATAAAGCGGAAAAGTGTGATCTACACTCCATTTTATTGGAGGTGGATAATGCTGATCATAACTTCAATTCCTGAATTCATATTTAAGAAATTAAAACTATAAAATCATAATCTTCAAAGGGGAAAAACAAATGACACGCGGTCCTATTTCACAATTCATGGAAAAGCATTACCTTCACTTCAATTCTGCTGCAATGATGGATGCTGCAAAAGCATACGAAGTTCATCTTGCAGAAGGCGGAAAGATGATGATAACTCTTGCTGGCGCTATGAGCACCGGTGAGCTTGGCATATCTCTTGCAGAAATGATAAGAAATGACAAAGTACAGATAATTTCATGCACCGGCGCAAACCTTGAAGAGGACTTAATGAACCTTGTGGCACATTCACATTACAAACGCGTGCCTAACTACCGTGACCTGACACCGAAGGAAGAATGGGAGCTGCTGGAAAAAGGCCTGAACCGCGTAACTGATACATGCATACCCGAAGAAGAAGCGTTCCGCAGGCTGCAGAAACATATTTATGAATTATGGAAGGATGCCGATACTAAAGGTGAGCGTTACTTTCCGCATGAGTATATGTATAAAATGATATTAAGCGGTGTGCTTGAGCAGTATTATGAAATTGACCCTAAAAATTCATGGATGATAGCTGCAGCAGAAAAGAATCTGCCTATAATCGTACCCGGCTGGGAAGATTCCACAATGGGTAATATATTCGCTTCATACTGCATTAAAGGTGAGCTTAAGGCTTCAACTATGAAATCAGGGATTGAATACATGGTAACATTAAGTGAGTGGTACCGGAAAAATTCCGGCGGCAAGGGTGTTGGCTTCTTCCAGATAGGCGGAGGAATAGCGGGTGATTTCCCGATATGCGTTGTACCTATGATGTACCAGGATCTTGAATGGCACGATGTTCCGTTCTGGAGCTATTTCTGCCAGATATCCGATTCAACAACAAGCTACGGGTCATATTCCGGCGCAGTGCCAAATGAAAAAATTACATGGGGCAAGCTTGATATAAACACTCCAAAATTCATTGTGGAAAGCGATGCAACAATTGTCGCTCCGCTAATGTTCGCATGGATCTTAGGCTGGTAGGTTTTATTTTTTACAATTAGCTGATAAATAGCCGAGTATTAAACTGTATTCATCTTTGTTTAGCTCGGCTTTTTCTTTCATCTCTTCAAGATTCTCTTTCCACTGCTTCAGTTTGTAATCCTTCGGTTCATATAACATATGGCATTTCTGGCATTTCTTTTCGTAGAGTGATCTGCCTTCGGCAAGTTTTATTTTTTTAAGCTCAAGCGAATCCGCTGTTAACTTAACTGAATCCGTTGTTTTCAATGAATCTGAAATAATGATGTTTGCAGTATCACTTTTTAAGTCATACTGCAAATAAAAAAATCCGCACAACAATGATGCTGTTAATATTTTATAAAATATCTTCAATATTATAATTTACAGTCTGAAGGAAAACAGCATTCTGGTTTCAAGCTTTTCGCGTTCGCCGAGCACAAGGTTAGTTTCACCTGTTTTTCCTTTAAGCGCTGTTATCTGCGGAAGTACAGTTAAGGTTAACCACCAGTCTGGCTGAGAAAACGATATAACCGGACCGGCAAACAGTGCTGAGTGCTCCATTTCACCTTTTACAAACTGGTTATGGCTGCGCACTTCTATGCCTGCAGCAAATGAACTTGAAATATCATAGCTCCACCCAAGTCCGCCTTCGAATACCATTTCGGTTTCCGGCGTATGAGAGCCAAGCTCCCATTCATTTTCAAAAACAAGATTAAGGGCAAACAGATTCTTTTTTATCTTCTTATCAAATATAAGCTTTGCTTCAAGCTCTGCTTCATCTGTGTTCAGTCCAACCTCACCGTATAATGCAAATCCAACTGCATCTTTAGAAGGACTTGATACCTGGTATTTCCATTCGCTTGAAATTCCTTTAAATTCAAATTTACTTACCATACCTGAACCGTTATCCTGGCTGGTATTTCTGAAATTCAGATAAAAAGCTGTTTGCAGCCTGTTTGTAATGCCCCATTCAAATTCCATACGGTGTTCAGTTCTTGCATAATACGGGATATCTTTGCCTATCCTGGCTGTTGTCCATATTTCAAGCTCGCGGTTGCCTTTGCCCAGTACGCCGCTTTGGTAAATATATCCGAACTTACGTTCATTTGAATAAATATTTAATGCAGTAATAAATAAAACGATAATTAGTATTGTTCTTTTCATAAAATAATTAAATTTTTTGGACAGGCTGAATTAAACCACTATGCCTTTGGGTTTGTTTTCTACTTGACGAAAAATCAGCCTGTCCTTTAAATATTAGACTGATTTAGTCCAATATTGGCTGTTTTAATTTTTTTTATCAATTCACATATAAAAGACTTGAAATTATCAAATATTCAATTCAGACTAATTTAGTCTTATATATTGGAAATTACACGTAATTTATAAGCTAAGTTTGTATATTTATATTATAATTTTGATAAAATTCACAAAAACGATTGGAAAAGAATAAAAGATCCGGCAACACAATTTTGATAATATGGCTGATATGTTATGAGGTCTTTATTTTGGCATTCATGGAAGCTTATAAATACTGGCTGAATTCAGGTTACACTACTATGGCTTCAAGAAGCTTTATTTCACATTTTTTCACAAACTTTAATATTCTTTATACAGGGAATCTGTTTTGGATAACGATTTGTCTTATCTCGATAATTGCAATATTCAATATTGCGCTGCAATCAGCAAAGGTTAACAAAAATGCGCTCAGGACTCTCGCAGTATTTTCTTTCATATCTCTTGCATTAATAGCATTTGCATTTTTTCAGGGCAGAATTCCCAGGGAAACGTTTTATGAAAATATTGTTTCGCTGTCGCAAAAAGGAATTCAGACAATTTCATTATCGGTCTTTGCGGTATTACATTTGTTTATAGCAGTATCCGCATGTGTGATCTCATTTTCGGTTTTAATGAGATTTTATATTTTCAGAAGTATATGGATTACTTTGATAATTATGGCAACAGCTTACGGCACAGTTTTCCTGTTCGCTTATAACTATTCAGATGATTATTTAACACTGAAAAACACAAAAAAAACAGTTGATGCAGGAACGGTGCTGGGAGCAGCTGTTTGGGGCGGCAACAGGCCATCACCAGTATTACGCGAAAGAATAAATAAGGGATATGAGCTTTATTCTGCAGGTACTATCAAAAATATTATTTTAACAGGCGGCGGCGCGCCCGGAGAAATGACAGAAGCTGAGGTTTCAAAAAATGAGCTGCTTAAAAAAGGCGTACCTGAAAGAAATATTTTCATAGAAAATAAGTCAAACTCTACCCTTGAGCAGATTCTGTACCTTAACAATAACCTGTATAAAAAAAACAACTGGAAGGATATTGTAATTATCAGTGATAACTTTCACCTGCTGCGTACAAAACAGATATGTAAATTCTTCGGCATTAACGCTTATACAGTCGCTTCAGAAACTCCCCTTTCAACAGAATCATCATTCAATTTCTGTATTAAGGAAAGTTTTGCAGTAATTTTGTTCTGGTTATTTGGTATAGGATAAATTATCTTTGTACTTATGGCATTAACAAGAAGACATTTACGCGAAAAATCTCTGCAGGTATTGTATGCTTACAAGCTTACCGGTGACCCTATAGACCAGGTTAAACAGCAGCAGCTGGAAGAGCTTGATAAAAAAGATGACAGAAAGTTCTGTGAAGAACTCATAAAGAACACAATTGAAAACGACGAAAAATACGAAACTATCATAACAGAAACAGTTGATAACTGGGATATGGAGCGTATTGCCCTGATCGATTCTATTATTATAAAAATGTGCCTTACTGAATTTTTCCATTTTGAAGATATTCCGCCGAAAGTTTCTATCAATGAATCGATCGATATAGCAAAGGATTTCAGCACACGTAATTCGGGCAAGTTTGTTAATGGTGTTCTTGACGCAATTCTTGATAAGCTTCAGAAAGAAAATCTAATCACAAAAAAAGGTAAAGGTTTAATAACCGGTAAAAAACACCCTGTCAGCTGAAGCAGAATAATCGTAAAATTTAATCTTTTAATAAATGGCAGAACCTTCATCCCCAAAAAAATGGTTTACCAAAGATGTTTTTAACTGGTCCCTTTTCGATTTTGCCAATTCAACTTTTGCAACAATAATTGTTGCCTTTGTTTATGCAATTTACTTCAAAAAGGTAGTTGCCTCTAACCAGCCTGTGGGAGATCTGTATTGGTCAACTGCTATAAATATATCAATGATACTTGTTGCAGTTTTAAGCCCGGTTCTGGGGGCAGCAAGCGACTATTACAGCAGCAAAAAGAAATACCTCTTTTTCTTCACTTTCCTTTGTATCATTTCAACAGCGCTGCTGTATTTCATAACAGAAGGTATGATACTTTGGGGTATGATACTATTTATTCTGGCAAATACCGGATTCCAGGCCGGACTCGGATTCTATGACGCCTTTATTAAAGAAATTTCAGAATTTAAAAATTACAACAAAGTATCTTCACTTGGCTACGCTGTTGGCTATTTAGGCTCACTGGCTTCACTGGCTGCCGTAATAGTTCTGCAGGAGACCCCAAGACTGACATTTATTGCATGCGCAATAATGTTTTTCATTTTTTCACTGCCGATCTTTCTTTTTGTTAAGGAAAAGAAGAAGGATATCATTGGTGAGCATCCCAATTTTATGAAAATCGGCTTTAAACGAACACTGGATACTTTAAAACATATTAAGAATTATAAAAACATCAGGATATTCCTGTTATCTTATTTCCTTTACATTGATGGTGTGAACACCATTATCTTTTTTTCAGCAAATTTTGCGCAAACAACACTTAACTTTTCAATTGCCGATCTTATTTTATTTTTTATCATTGTACAGGTAACAGCCCTTCTGGGTTCATTTTTATTTGGCTGGATAGCGGATAAAACCGGCACTAAAAAAACACTGATATTCATTATAATAAGCTGGGCTGTATTGACACTTTCTGTTTATTTTGCCAATGATAAAACCACTTTCCTGATTATCGGAGCGTTTGCCGGTACATTTCTTGGTTCATCTCAGGCGCTTTCGCGCAGCTTTTTCGGCAGGCTTATTCCTGATGAAAAGAAAACAGAACTGTATGGTTTTTACAGTCTGTTTGAAAAAACTTCAACTATACTCGGCCCGTTAACTTTCGGGCTTATATCATGGCTTACAGGAAACCAGAGATTTGCTGTACTAGCAATAATAATATTCTTCGTTGCCGGATTGATATTATTCCTTAAGGTAAAAGAAAACCCCGCTGAAATAAGCGGGGTTTAAAAAAATATATTTAATTTTTAACTTATTTCTTGGTTTTGCCTAAAAATATAGTAGCTCCAAGATAAAATTCCATTGCGCCTATATTTCTGTCTTTAGATAGATTTGAATTAAGATCGGTAGCTGCTTTATCAAGCAGGTTCATTTTATTCTGTTCATTCAGAAAGTCAGATTTCTTACCTATCAGGTTATACAATTTATATTTAGCACCAAATGTTATACCTGCAGATTTTCCAAACCTTATCGTAGCTCCAACTCCTGCGCCAAATCCAAGTCTTACATCTGATTTTATTGTGAATCCTGTTTCAGCACCCGGAGTATTTGATGCAGGTGCATTAGGTGAGGTCTGTCTGTATGTACCTGTGATCACGCTCATCAAAAACTCAACGCCGATGTGGGGATACCACATTCTTTTTTTCTTATCGACATTTGTAAAAGCATATTCAAAACCAGCGCCAAAGAACGGGATCCTCAAATACATCTTTGAGCTGCCCGGCGCAGATGTTGGAATAGAATCATTTCTGTATGGATAGCCGCCTTCAATTAAATTATTACCAATATAAGCGGTATTATCATCCTTAGCCTGCATCTGGGTAAACCCTAAAGATACATACGGTCTGTACTGGCCCTGAGGTCCTAACCCGAATTTTAAATTAAAAGAAGCGCCCCAGCCGATTTTTGTACCGAAATTCTTAAATGAAAAGAATTCGCCAATATTGTTTCCTTTTGATTCCTGAAGTGGTAATGTAAAATTTGGAGCAATATCAATTGTAAATGTAGGTGATTTCCAGTTCTTGGATTTTGTTTTCACCTGTGCATTTGCAGTATTAACTACCACAAATGAAAGTAACAAGAACAAAACAGTAAATTTTGCTAATCTCATTTTTTTTCTCCTTTTTGTTGTTTGATTCCCCTTTTGAATATGCTAATTTAACAGAAATTTATTTTAAAAACAAACTTTTATTTTAAAAATAAAAAAACCCCGATTACACGGGGTTTTGGGGAAATATTATGAATAAAATACTAAATTTGTGTATTATTTAACTAAAACAAGTTTTTTAGTATCTACAAATGTTGAATTGTTTCCATCAACTGTTAATCTATAAAGATAAACACCGCTAGGTAAGTTTGCTGCGTTATAGTTAACTGCATACTGGCCGGCTATAAGCTCTTCGCTTACAAGTGTTGCTACTTCTCTGCCAAGTATATCAAATACAACCAGCTTTGCAAATCCGTTAGAAGCAACATCAAACTTAATGTTTGTGGTTGGGTTGAACGGGTTAGGATAATTCTGCTGCAAGTTGAATGATTTTGGTACAACATTGCTTATCGGTGAAATTCCGATAGGACCTTTATAATTTACTGTATCAGGTCTGAAGTTTGTCCAGTCGTTAGCCCATGTGCTGTTCTGGTCAAATGCGCCGCGGTATGTTGTTGTTGTGAAGAACGGATCATTCATTCCCGGCAATGTGAAGTTCGCACCATTTAAAGCAGGTGAGCCTGCTGCAGGAAAGAAATTTCCTGGTAAATAATTACCTGTTACAACACCTGCATACGGACTTGAAAGTAAAGCTCCTGTGATAGCGGCAAATACCGTGTTATTTGAATTGGTATATCCTGAAGCATCAAAGCTACAGCCTGCATTTGTTGAGCCGGCGAGTGTGTATAATCCTGCAAGTACATTTGCTTTTACCCTGGATGTATCATTTTGAACAGCACATGTAGTACCTGAGCCGTCATAATACATTCCAGTGGGCCATCCCATTATTACTGAATTAACAACGCTTATCAGTGAATTCCTTCTTAAATGCCCGGCCCTGGTATAATTCGGGTTAACAACAGATGTATCATACTGTTTCGGGCCGATAGATGTTACATTTGAAAAAATCGGCTGGGTTCTGGGATTGTTATAATTCGGGCCGTTATTATTATCTGATTCAAAGCAGGTTGAGCCGCTTACATCTGCAATAGAAGGTTTTCTGACGCTTAACAGGAACTGCAGCTTACCCCGGTAACCGAAATCTGTATCAAATTCATCATCTACCGGGAAATATGATATTAAATATTTGCAATTCACCGTGCCGCCAAACCATTCAAACGAATCATCTCCATTATATGCCACCATTACATATTCAATTGTAGTCGCTGAGCCTACACCACCCATTGTTAAACCATTGATCTCATTGTTTGGGGAAAGTGCAATACCTGAATACTCTATCCTCACATATCTGAATGTACCTGAATTATCAGCATCATTTGTACCGCCGTAATAAACTGAAGGTGAAATTCCTTCAATTGCAGCGGTATCAGCACCTGATGCGGTGTTTATTCTTGCTCTTCCTAATATTACAATCCCGCCCCAGTCACCTGCTGATCTTGAGCCAACCGGCTGAGCGCTTGTGAATATAATTGGAGATGTTGATGAACCGGTAGCATTTATAGTTCCGCCTCTTTCAATAACGAGGGTTCCTTTGGAGTTTTTATCGCCAAGTATTTGTGTTCCGGCAGGAATGTTAAGTGTTGCGCCGGCTTTCACAAACACAGTACCAAGCATTAAGTACCTTTTTGAACTTTGAAGTGTAACAGTTGAAGTTATGCTGCCGGATAAAGTATCTGTCCAGTTACTGGCAAATACAGCTGACCCTGTAAATAATACAAACATAGCAGCTAATAGAAATTTTCTAAGCATTTTTAATCCTTTCTCTGGGTTTGCTTGAGTTCTGATTTTGATTTTGTTTATAACAAATTTAAGATTTGAGTGTTAGGGTGCCAATAAGAAAATGTTAATGTATCGTGAATATATCTTAACTGAAAATAAAAAATCCCGCTGATTTAGCGGGATTTCAGCATACATCTTAATTTATTCTTAACAAATCATATCAAAAATTGTCTTCTTAATACTTGAATGAAAGGCTAAGTGAGTAACCGGTCCCGGCATTGAATTTTTTAAACATTTCTTCTTTACCGTTAACCTGCTGTGTGAACAGGTAATCCTGTGCTAATATATCTTTTACAGAAAGCTTTATTTCAAAATTTTTGAATAATTTCTGAATCACTGATATATCCACAACATCCCTGCCATTTTCTTCAATATCTGATAGACCTTCCAGGCCCACTTCAGATATTCTTTTGCCGAACCTGTTGTAAGATAAATTCACGCTTGTTCCAAGATCAGCGTTATCATAGTAGAGACCCAGGTTAATTGTATAAGGAGACTGTCCCTGAAGCCTTCTTTCGAGGTTTGTTACTGTTGAACCAATACCGGAAAGATCTACTTTTGAATTAATAACGGATATATTCGCATTAAGTGAAAAATATTTCATGTGTTTGGTAATAAAGCCTAAATTCTTTCTGGCTTCAAGCTCAATTCCGTAATTGTTAGCCCCGCCTTTTGCATTCTGGTAGGTTTTAATCCTGTTATCACCACCGGAGTTCGGAACAAAAACTTCTTCAATTGGTGAATCGAATTTTTTATAGAAAAGACTAACAGAAATAATTTCTCCTGCATACGGGAAATATTCAAACCTGAGGTCATAATTCCTTATTAGGTTTCTTTCGAGCTCAGGGTTACCAATTGTAAAGATCTGCTCGGTAAAATCATAAAAGCTGAAGGGTGCAATTTCCCTGAATTCAGGCCTTGAAATAGACTGGTAATACCCTGCTCTCAAATTAATCTGAGAATTTAACGCATATGTTAAATTAATTGAAGGAAGTACATCATTCTTATTAACATTCCTCTGGATCGGATCGCCGATCTGGTCATAAGAATTAAGCCTGCTTAAATTTGATTCAAGCCTTGCGCCGATAACCGTTCTTAACTTGCCAACCGGTACATCAAACATTAAAAATCCTGCTGCAAGATCCTCTGTTGCATTGTACGCATCAGACTTCCTTGTCAGCTCATAATATAATATCTTGTTTGTATCTATATTTTCAGGCATGAAGAGTGAATCAGGTGAAAGATAAAACAGCCCGAAATTATTCGCATCCATCAGCTTGGGCGCAAACAGGCGCGCTGAAAAATCCCTTGAGCTTCTGTTATAAAAAACTCCGAGCTTTGTTTTAACTTCAATCTTTTTTGCGGGTTTAAAGCTGAACTCAAAATTCGATTCAGCAGAACGGTTAATATCTTTTAACCATGAAAAGAACCTTCCGCCGCCGAGGGAATTAGGTTCGCCGGTACTAAGCGCAGCGTAAAATCTGCCTTCTGTACCAATTTCCTTCTGGTACCTTAATGTCTTGTAATCAGGCTCATTCCTGTCAGCTTCTGAATATGCTGCTTTCCATGAAATTCTGAGCTTGCCCAGCTTGCTGATAAAATGCTCGCCGGAAAGCTGGGAAGAAAGCATGTTTCTTTCCACAAACCGGGTGGAGTACAGCTTTCTTTCCTGTGTCTGGGGATTATTAAAACCTTCCTGGTAATCAGTTTCATCTTCAGAGTTGAAAACATAGGTGTTTTTAAAGCTGAACTTGTTATTTTCTCCAGCCCTGAAGCTTAAATTGAATAAACCGCCCCATAAAACAGAGTACTCAGACTGGCTGCCTGTATATTTTGACTCAAGCAAACCATCGGTCTGGTAGCTTTGCCTTTCCATACTTTTTGAACTGAATGAATTGCTGTAAGTATAAGCTCCAAATACTCCCAGGTTATTTGATTTACCTATTAGGAAGTTATTGCCAAGTGAAAGCTGAAAACCGCCGTTAACCGGGGCTGTTGAATTTTCCTGAGCCCAGTTGTTGGTTAAAGCGCGGCTGAATGATTTAACTTCCTGTACATTGTAATTGGATGAAAGTACTGTTTGCCCGGGGAAAATTGAGGGAAGCTGCCTTGTGCCGTTATCCATACCTGAGTTAAAGAATAAAAACTTTTTTTCTCCGGCATTATATGTTAAAAAGTTTTCACCTGTAGAAATTGTATTGTACGAGCTTGAAGTTGTAAAATTCAATGAAAGCTGGTCAGGGAAATCTTTGGTTGTTACCTGTACAAGTCCGCCTGAAAAATTACCTACAAGATCAGGTGTATATGATTTTGAAATCACAATATTATCAAGCAGGTTGCTTGGAAAAAGATCAAAAGAAAAAGCTTTTTTATCCGGGTCAGTGCTGGGAAGTATAACGCCGTTCAGCGTAGTTGAACTGTACCTTTCATTAGTACCTCTTACAAATACGAATTTATTATCAACAATCGATACACCTACTACTCTTTTTAATACATCAGAGCTTGTTGCATCAGCGGTTCTTTTTATCTGCTGGCTTGATATACCGTCCTGGATATTTTCAGCTTTTTGCTGCTTCAGCAGCAGCGCAGCATCGTTATTCTGTATCCTGGTTGCCTCTATAGTAACAGTATCGGTCAAAGTACCTTCAGGCTGAAGCACAAAATCCAGGCTTACCACTTCACCTTCTTTTAATTTTACATTAACACTTTGCGATACATAACCTACGTAGGAAGCCTTAACATTTACCTCACCTGAGGCAATATTTTCGAATGAAAATTTTCCGTCAAGATCAGATGCAGTCCCTTTATTTATTGTTTCAATTTTAATTACTGCATCAGGCAGTACGCTGCCGTTCGTTCCGTCAAGGACTTTGCCGGTGATCTTTCCGTTTTGAGCAAAAATATTCAATGAAAACGAGATCATTACTGCTGCGAATAAAAGTATATATTTACTCTTCATTTTAATTGTATAATTCCTTTTAATAATTTAATTATACAAAAATTGTTAAATTGGATTAATCTTGTATGAGTGTAATGTTTGGATAAAATTAAGATAAAACAGAAAATTTTCGCAATTTTAAGGTTTGCCTAACTTAAAGCTAACAAAATTTAATTAAACTTAATAAACCTGCTGCAACTTTCTTAACAAAACATAAGGCAGGTATTACCTGCCTTTACTTTTTTTAAAGGTGCGGAATAAAAACGATTTTATATTATCTTGCTGAGATCAACATCTT
Source organism: Ignavibacteria bacterium (assembly GCA_017303675.1). Lineage (NCBI taxonomy): Bacteria > Pseudomonadati > Ignavibacteriota > Ignavibacteria > Ignavibacteria bacterium. The sequence goes on along the minus strand of JAFLBX010000001.1, from coordinate 1,100,112 downwards.
TGTATTTACCATCCCTGAAATAGATCAGCAGCTTTTTAAACTCATCGGTTTTTATATAACCGGGAACGTTCTTCATTGGATAGCTGTCATAGCTGAATGTTATAAGTTTTCCGTCCGGTTCAAGAAAAATTGTGGTAGGAAAGCTGAACACTTCAAAATAGTATGATAGCTCTTCTTCTGTATACTGCTTGCCGTTATATGTAAGCTTATTTTTACCTTCTGCGTTTAGCTTAACCAGGACAAAGTTATCTTCGAGCAGCTTTTTCACTTCAGAGTTACTGTAAGCCTCAGCATCCATTTTTTTGCACCAGCCGCACCAGTCTGTGTAAACATCAACAACAACACGTTTATTTTCTGCTGCCGCTTTTTTCAGGGCATCTTCAAAATCATTTTGTGCAAATAAACCAGCGGTTTGAACTAAAAACAAAAGAACTGCAAAAAACCTGAATTTATACAATTTATTATTCCTTCTAATTTTAACAACTTATAATGAAACCGATGCAATAATTAAACGGTGTTACTGTTGGATTTGGTTCCAATAGGTCCATATATCTTCATAAATTCCATGAGTTTGCTGTACACAAACTCTGTATCAAGATCTTTCATGCATTTATGGGAATGTGGGCACTCTGAGAGCTGAGTTAAATTACAGCCAAGGCAGCTTAAAGTTTCATTTTTAAGAACAATTGAATTTTCAATTAAAGGACCCTGCAGGTGCGAATTTGTTGGACCAAAAATTGCAGCCGTATTTGTACCGGTTATCCATGAAAAATGCATCGGCCCTGTATCGTTTGTTACAAACAGATCACACCTCTTTATTAAAGCCGCCATATACTTAAGGTTTACACCCGGGATCAAAAGCGCATTTTCACCGATCTGATCTTTGATCTTTTGTGCTGTTTCTTTTTCTTCGCCGTAACCCCAGAAAAGCAGTATGCGGCTTTCTTTAGAAAACATTTTTCCAAGCTCTGCCCACTTTTCAGGATACCATACTTTTGTTGGCCATGTGCCGCTTGGATTAAAACCAATTACCTGCTTACCATCCAGATTGTTTTCCTTGAAAAAATCATCAGCAAATTCAGTATGCACACCATTAAGATAGATTTTCGGAGTATTTGTAATAATATCAAGTCCTAAAGCCCGCAGGGCATCAATGTTGAATTCAACGTTATGAACTTCTCCCCCGCGCGGCTTTACTTTTATATTATATGCAAGTGAGCGCCAGCCGAAACGGAAACCGACCCTGTACTTCGCATCGCTGTTAAAAGTAATTATCGCAGTCCGTGGATTTCCGAACAGATCTATAATGAGGTCATACTTTTGTTTATGTATATTTCTTATCAGGCAGTATGAACTGTCCCCTTTTCCGATATCGTATGTAAGTACCCTGTTCAAAAAAGGATTACCTATCAGGACTTCACGGCAATAGCTTTGTGTAAGATAATTAATTTCGGCATCGGGAAAGTTATGACGCAGGTTTTCTATCACCGGTGTTGAAAGAAGCACATCACCGATAGCGCCCTGCTTGATAATAAGTATCTTATTTATTTTATGCTTTTCGAAATGCAATTTTTTTGTTTTAGCCTGTTTGCAGCAAAATTAAGTTTAAAATCAGCTTATACATGTTCCAGAATAATGAAATTATTGTCAGCAGGTTCCGGGTTGCTTAATAATGCATATTTTTCTTTTTCGCTGAACTCACACAGATCGTAAAGCCTGCACTTGCCGCAAAGCGGCCTTTGAGCCCTGCATATCTTTCTGCCGAACCTGATCAACAGTGTGTGAAGCAGGAATTTTTTACCTTCAGGTATCTTACTGTTTGCCTGCTCAAAAGTTTTAACAGGTGTTAACGCTTTAACAATCCCAAGCCGGTTCAAAACACGGTGAACGTGGGTATCAACAGGAAATACATCTCTTCCGAGCGAGAAGGCAAGTACGCATGAGATGGTTTTAATACCAATGCCTTTATATTTCAGCAGATCTTCATAAATATCTTCATTCGAAAATTTTTTGAGGTAATTAAGGCTAAGCTTACCGTGTTTTTTTTTCAGCTCTTTAAGAAGTCCTTTAATTGCGGCTGATTTCTGGTTTGTGAGCCCGCATACCTTTACTGCATTTTTTATCTTAATCAGCGGTGCCTCAAGGACATCATCCCAGTTACCAATATTATTTTTAAGATTTTTAAATGCTATATAACTTGTTTTATCTGTGGTATTTTGGGAAAGCATCGTAGCTATAAGTATATCCAGCGGATCAGCTTTGGAGGGTTTTGGCTCAAGCCCCGGAAACTCCTGCTGAAGCAGCGATATTATAGAGTTAATTTTATCCAATAAGAAGGTGATTTGAAAATGTTAAGGTATAAAAAAATTGTTTATAGTTATTTGGTCTTCGACTCACTGCTCAGACCGACATTGCTTTTTGGTCTTCGACTCCGCTCAGACCGACATAGGCTTTAACTGTCAGGTATTAAGACCGGTAAAATTAATCAGAACTTAATATCAAGCTGAAGGGAGAACCTGTTTTTCAGGTCGCCCATTATCTCATCGTTGCCGGAACCTGTGGATTTAGCGCCATCGATAATTGTTTCTGCGTATTTTGCTGAAAGCTCCAGGAATTTATATGGACGGTATTTCAGCATCAGGTACCACCTTCTGCCTTTTCCGTACAATCCCTGGTTGGATACAACTCCGTTAAGCTCATTTTCATATTCGTAAATACGGGAATCATACGAATCCGTCTGGAATATTATAAATCTTCCGTCAAGAACAATATCTTTTACCGGCACTACACGGAAATCAGAAAAGAACATTAGCCCTTTTTCAGAGGGATTGTATCCCTGGTAATCAACAAAAACATATTCAAACCGGCTGCGTACCCTGAAGGTTTTGAATATATCGTAATCAAACTGCAGCCTGTAGTTAGTTTGAGCGCGGTCATATATCCTGTCTTCTTCCAGTCCGTTCGGGGTAATAAAATCGGTTACATCTTCTTTAATTTCATTTTTGTACTTGGTATATAAAGTAAGGTTACGGCTTACATTCCACTGGGTATATGTCATAAAATCCCTGCCGGTGGTAGGCACGGGGTTAAAGAAAGTAGCATACGGAAACTTATACTGGTCATAATAAGCATTGATAATTGCAAGCTTGCCAATTTTGAAACGGATGCCTGAATAAATACCAAATTCATTTTGCGATACACCGCTTTGCTCACCGAAGCCATATGAATGGAGGCTGATAAAATTCTTTGGATAATTTCTTATCATAAAGACCACATCAGCAAGCTTATAGAAAAGGAATTTAACCCCGGTTACACCGCCTACAATATCAGTATAGCTTCTTGTCCACTCCCCAAAAACGTTTACATTTTTGTGTACAATATCAAAATCAACGCCCAGCGCATTTGAATTTGAGCCTGAAAACTCATAGAGACCCTTATATTCAAACGGCTTATCAAATTTACTGTTGTAGTAAGTTAACCCTATTTTAGTGGTTCCGAAAATCTTTGATTCATAGAACAGCCTGCCGCCGTAAAGCTTTTCTTTACCGGCATTTTTTCTGTTAATTTCTGATTGTGTTCTGTGATACCCGTCGATATAATCACTTGATAACTGGTTAAGTGTAGTATCGATCGATGCATCAAGGCTGTTGTTTGAATAAAAACCGAAGAGGCTGATATCACCCAGTGATGTCGGAAGCTTCAGCTTGCCTGCAACACCGCGGAAATACTGGACTTCATTGACTGAATTATATGAATCGATATCATCGCCTTTTTTCTTCATGCCTGAAACAGCATCGCTGCTTTTTGAAAATGAATATGAGCCCCAGAGAGTAATACCCTGCCCGAACTCAAGAGTGTAGTCACCAACAAGTAATTGATTTAATATCAGGCCTGATTTCATTTCAGCGAATCCCCCTACATGATCTGCCCAGTTCAGCTCACCCGGATCTTTTTCAGCAAGAATGCTTCCTGTAAAAATGTAGCCGGCGTTTGCATACCTTGCAACAAGCCTGTTGTAGAATTTGGGTCTTGGCCCTAAATAATTAGCCGGGGGAAGATAACCCCTGCTTGGCTGAAGGTCATTGCTGAAACGTGTGCGCATTTCAAAATTTATACGGCTGAAAAATCCTTTTTTATTATCCTTCAGCTTCTGAACTATTCCGAATTCATCTTTAATAAAATCAACCTGTGAGCTTTTTACAATAACATATTTTTTTATTTTTTCATAAGTATCATCATCTATTCCTTCTACATATCTCAGTTCAGCTATAGTATAAAATTTGGTGTTCTTGATCCTGTATTGCAGGATCTTAGTAGCAATTATTGCGTCAATATAAGGTATTTTTTGCAGGTCGTTGGTATTAGCTGAATTCAGATCTACCGGGTTAGCCTCGAGCTGCAGAAGCTGCTCAAGCAGCTTTGAATCTTCGGCGTCTTCTGTCTGGCTTTCCAGCAGGTTTTCAATATCGCCGTTATCGCGCGCATCAACAGTATCGCCGGTAACTTTTACGCTATCGGTAAGCTGCTTTATCGAGTCGTTTTGCGCAAAACCTGTAAAAATCCACAAAAAAAGGAACAGTACAGGAAATATGTATTTTAAGTAATTTGACAAATTTTGAGTTGATTAGTCATAAATATAGAAAAAAATTATGAAAGGTTTTAAGAATATATTAGCCCATTGTATACCTCACCCCTCTACGAGTCTGCAACTCGAAGAGTCGTAGACCAACCCCTCTCCTATAATAGGAGAGGGGAGAAAAGCGGGAAACTTCTATGCATTCCTGAAGAACAACAAGCAATTTCAACAGTGTCCGACCTCATATGTATGATAACCCAAACATAATAGGCTATAACCCGAAATTTTAAGATTGCTCCCATAAAAAATGAAACTGTGAAATTCTAATCATTGATAATTTTTTAAAGGTTGACCGATTAGAATGGCGAATCCGTAATATAATTGCAGGAATTCCAGCCTTTGGGTATGTTTTGACTGACAGCTTAGAAAGCTGGAAAAGTTTAAAATTATACAGAATTCGCATTTTCTAATCTTTCGGGTTTATGAAAAAATTCTAAATTCTACAGGTATCAAATTTTAAAGGAAAATGTATATGCATATAGCATACTACCTGTAATATAATATATGCATTTAACATAATCAAGCCAGGGCTAAGTTATATTATGTAACGTTCCCAAACTAGAGTTTGGGAACGAGAATAAATGAGAAAATGAAGAATTTACTTTCCCAAAATCCCCCATCGCAGTTATATGGTTTTTATAAATTATTGAAATATTGAAGTGAGATTCAGAGTGTTAGATCTACTCCCCCTTTTCAAAGGGGATTTGAATAAATATTGTATTGGTAACAGCCGCTAACTTCAAAAGTCCAAAAAGAATTGATAAAAAAGCCTGGACATAAGAAGTGAGGAACACGGAACACACGGATTAAGCTGATTCTCACCGATTTCTATCCGTGTAAATCAGCTTAATCAGTGTAATCTGTGTTCAAAAAAAACCTGGCAGGTGTTAAAGACCTGCCGGGTTTTAACGTTCCCAAACCGGAGTTTGGGAACGAAAGAACCGGAATATGTCCGAAGGACTCTTTTGGAGGGAAAGTGGTGACCTCACCCCTCTACGAGTCTGCAACTCGAAGAGTCATAGACCAGCCCCTCTCCTAAAAGGAGAGGGGGGAGAATGTGTGAAAGATTGTTTTATTTAGAAAGGATATTTTTTTTTAATTAAATTCAAGTGTTTACTTAACAATTACCATCTTTTTTGTTTCCTTAAATGAGCCTGCGCTCAGTGTATAGAAATATATTCCGCTGGTCAATTGAGATGCATCAAAATCAATGGTGTAGCTTCCCGCATCGAATTTACCGTTTGCAAGCAGGGCAACCTGCTGCCCAAGCATATCATAAACCGCAAGCTTTACATCACTGCTGTTTGGCAGGCTGAAATTAATATTTGTAACGGGGTTAAACGGATTCGGGTAATTTTGTGAAAGTGAATACGCAGCCGGTATTCCGGTATTATTGTTATTTATACCTACTGTACTGAAAGAACCTTTTCCGCTGTTTAATACTTCTTTATTATTATCATTTTGTATAAATGCAATGGTGATAAGTGAAGTATCTTTCCAAACAGGATCTATTTTGTAAGTAAAAATAAACTGCTGGTTGCCTGCAGTGCCGTTAAATGTTGTGCCTGCAGTATTGGGGAAAGCCCTTCTGAAAACATGCTCAAATACTGTTTCACCGTTTGAGCCCGGAGGAGTTTGATAGATCACCCATTTTTCTATTGCCATTACACGCAGCTTATAATTTCCTGAAGGCAGATTGGAAGGAAGGTTAATATTCACTGTTGCTCTTATTGAATCACCCGCAATACGCTGATCGGTTACAGTAACAGTCAGCGGAGCAGGTATGGCAAGCCTTCCGTAAAATCCGTTATTCAGGTTTGCAATTGTGAATGGCCATATATCGTTGATAATACCATCTGAATTAAGCCATGGCATAGCATTCATATTATAATAAGCGCTGTAACGCTCAGCGTTTTGGGTAGGGTTATGAGAATACATCGGGTCAACCCCCGGAAAGCTTGCATGATATTTTATGGCAATAATTGAATCACCTTTTTCATCAAGATATGCTTTCAGAAATGGATTATTCTGCGCACATGGCACACAAGATGCATTTGTTGCTTCTTCAAATAATACTTTCCTTACGAATTGCGCGTTGGCAGAAACCGCCGAAAAAAGCAAAACTAAAACCGAGGAGATAATAAAAAGTTTTTTCATTTTAATAAATTACGTTTAATTATTTTATAAGTATCATCTTTTTTGTCTGAACAAAATCACCAGCAGTAAGCGTATAGAAATAAACTCCGCTTGCAAGCTTTGTGCCGTCAAAATCAGCGTTATATTTACCGGAGCTCATAAAACCTTCGGTATATGTATCAACCAGCTGACCGCGGGAGTTAAATATTTTCAGGCTTACAAAGCCATCTTTAGGAATTGAAAACTGAATGTTGGTAACAGGGTTAAACGGGTTAGGATAGTTTTGTGATAATGAATATTCAAGAGGAATTTCATTTGTATTTACTATGCCTACCATACCGGTTACAGATTGTTTTGTACCCTGTTCAACAGCAGCATGAAACAGATTTGAAGAATCTTTGTAAACTATGATGTTGAGCCTGCAATTTGATGCTACCCATGCAGTATCAAGTGTAATATTAACATTTTTTGTAATAGTCTGGTTCTGGTTCCATGTGCCCGTATTCAGGTTTTCGCCTGCGGGAACAGGTACAATCCTTGCAATATCTTCATGAACATAGTCATTATGATATCCGGCTGCACCGCAGGATGCATAAAAATTCTGAGGATAAACAACGTTATCTTCAGTAATTACATACATCACTTTATACTGGCCTGTGAGATTTGTAACAGCAGTGGAATTGAATGTAGCTGTATACTGCCTGGTACCGGGATTATAATTTGTGGCAGTAACCAGAACATCAATGCTGCTGTTAGGGGCTGCAGTATACCTGTTTTGCGCATAAGATGCCCACATTGTATAAGTTACATACGGGTATGGCGCGCCGTTATTGCCGGGATGATTTGTTCTATCGAACACACCAGTTGGGTAGGCTGAAAATCCGAGTAATGAACGGATTGTATTCCCGGGGAAGTTCTGCCACGGATCACTGCTTGCGCCGTGATATGCAATAACTATAGTATTAGGGTATGTTAAAAGTATCTGGTCTGCTGCCTGGTGACCGCAGGGACACCATCCGCACCATGTACCTGTACAGAATTCAAGAACCATTCTTTTGGGTTCAGAATTCAATTGATTTGAAACAAGCATTGTTACCATTAATAATAACGGTAAAAATATTTTTGTTTTCATGTTAATTCTCCTGAATAGTTTAGTAAGCTGTAAAAACTAAAGCGGGACAACATGCCCCGCTTTAGTTAGAAAAAAACTTACAACGACCCGTTTACACGGGGTATTATGTAAAAATGATGATTATTTAACGAGCATCATTTTTTTGGTTTCAGCAAAATCGTTTGTTTTTAATGTATAGAAGTAGATTCCGCTAGAAAGACTTGAACCGTCGAAATCAACGTTATAAACACCGGCTTTTAAAAAGCCATCAACATATGTTGCAACTTCCTGACCCATTGAGTTGTAGAACTTTAAGCTGACATTCTGATCTTTTGGAATTGAAAAGTTCAGGTTTGTTGTCGGGTTAAACGGGTTAGGATAGTTCTGGCTTAAGCTGTATTCTTCAGCGATTAAGTTCTGATTCTGTATACCTACTGTATTTGAAACGGATGTTTTAAACGACTGTTGTATGTTCTGATCAACTGACGGACTACCACCACCTTTGAATACTATAATATTAATTTTGCTATTTCCTTCAATTATACCTGCTGGTAATACATAATTTAGTGGAACTGTGACTGAATTACCCTGTGTCCAGTCATCAGTTGTATTAAGTAATTGGCCTGCTGCCGGTGTTACGAGACCTCTTGAAACATTATGATGAACATAATTTGATGATCCCGGGCATGAACCATTACCAGTTTGTGGATATACTAAATTATCTTCGGTAATTATAATGTTCATATAATAACTGCCGGCTAAACTTGTTAATGCAGTAATTACAATATCACCAGTAATTGTTCTTGTTCCAGTATTATAAGCTTTATTATTGATTTGGATACTAACACCAGGCTGAACAGTATTTGATTGAACTACAACCCTGTTATTCCAACTGGTATTTCCAATGATACCTGTTCTTCTGCCTACAACACCTGTTGGATAAGAGGTTCCTCCGAAATACTGAATCATTGGTGCACCGGTAGAAAACCATGGATCACTACTATTACTTGGTCCATGATAAGCCAATATTACTGTATTGGGAAAATTGGTTAAAATGTTTTCAACAATAGCGTGGCTGCAGGGGCACCATTGACACCATGTACCTGTAAAATACTCTACTGCTGTATTAAAACCTGTTTGAGCTGAAGTGTTGGGTTTAAAACCAACCAGAGCGATGAGGGCAAATACAATAAGTAAATGCTTTTTCATGTTTAATATCCTCTCTCTTGAAAATATTTTGAATTAATTAAATTTTAGTTAATATGTAACTGAAAAACTACCTTATTTTCCTTTAATTTTCAAGTCTAATTTATACTTAACATGCTATTAATATCAGAAATAAAGTGTGATTTTTGGCGTGAAATTAAGGATTTATTTCAGGAGAACCATTTTACGTGTTTCACGGTATCCGTTTGAGCTGAATGTATAGTAATAAACCCCGCTCGGCAGGTTGGAGCCGTCAAAATCTATTTCATAACTTCCGGGCTCAAGTGATGAATTTATCAGCTCACTAATAAATTTTCCGGTTACATCAAACACAGATAAATTTATTTTTGCCTTTTCACTTCTGCCTTTTGCCTTTACTTCGAAAGTAATTTTTGTTGTTGGGTTAAACGGGTTCGGATAGTTTTGACCGAGCGAAAAATTATCAGGTACATTACTGCTTATTTGATTTATGCCGATCGGAAATCCGGGACCGCCTCCGTTAGTTGTTTTTAAAATTGTGCCGTAACCCCCGACTGTCCACCCGGTATTTTGATTAATCATTGATACAGAATGAAGCATCTCATCAGTAGTTGTTACAGTGGAATCCCAATAAATGCCACTGCTAGTTGATCTATAGATCATGCCGTTGCTGCCAACAATGTAACCGGTTATAGAGTTTATAAATTCCAACGAATAAAAAGTAAATCCAAGGGAAAGATAAAAATTATTTATCCAGTCTGCGCCGGCATTGGTTGTTGACATAAACATTCCACAGCAACCTGAAGCAAACCCGGTGGTTTCATTGATAAATTCTATTGTGAACAATGGGTTTACTTCGCCGTGTGTATATGGTATCCAGTTAGCTCCGCCGTTTGTAGTCCTTATAATATAACTGTCGGTTCCGGAAACATAATAATTTTCAGCATTCACAACTTTTGAAGAAAGAAAATCTATTTCCCAGATAATATTAGCAATTGAAAACCAATTTACACCTGAGTTTGTGGTTTTTAAAATAGTTTTGCCGTAACCGGTTATAATTCCTGTTGATGAATTGTAAAAATTAACTGAAGTCAGATTTTTAAATGTTCCGGAACTTTGACTTACCCAGTTTGCTCCCCCGTTCACCGTAATAAAAATTTTGCCGCTATCGCCGCAGATAAAGCCTGTATTAGCATCTGTAAAAGTTAACGACTGGTGGTTACCCTGCAGAAAAGAATTAATCCAGTTCAAACCTGCATTGGTAGTTTTCAGGACTGTGTTGTAACCGCAGGTATATCCTGTATTTTCATTGGTAAAATATACTGATTTAAGGGCGTAATTAGTTCCTGAATTTTGGGCATACCATTGGGAAAAAATGGTATTGGCAAAAAACAAAATAAAAATTATAAATATGAACTTGATTTTACTAATCATATATAAAGATAACTATATTTATTTAACCAAAAAAATTAAAAACGAAATAATTACTTCAATAATCTGTCTTAATCCAGATTTCAAAAGTAACTTTGTTACTTTATCAACATAATTTTTATTGATTTATACCCGGCATCATATTCCAGCCTGCAGAAATAAAGCCCGCTTGGAAGGTTTGAGCCGTTGAAATCTATTTCATATCTTCCGGGTTGTAAATCTCCTTCAAATACTTTCCTGATGAGTTTTCCGTTAACATCATAAATATTTATGAACACACCCCGTCCGGCAGAGCCGGACACCCTCCCGCCCTGGCGGGACAAGCTTCTTGAGAGGGGAATTTGAAAAGTAATTTTTGTAACAGGGTTAAACGGGTTGGGATAGTTTTGATACAGCTTAAAATCTTCCGGCACTTCATTTGAAACGGGTTCGATGCCGATAGGCTCGCTGTACTTAATAGTAGCAATATCATAATCACTTGTGCTATCAAAGCTGATACCGGTCACAAAAATACTTCCCCTGTTATCAGCAATAGCTGTGTAAATAAAATCTTCTGAATTTTCAATGCGGCTGTATTCAGTGAGCCATTCAAGATCGCCAAGGTTGTTATATTTAAGCAGGGCGTATTGCTGGTGGAAATCATGTTTATCAGTGGTACCGCCCACAAAAACATTTCCACGGTTATCAACTGTTACACTGGTACCGTAATCAAGTCCGCGCCCTGTGCCGTCGTACCTTTTCTGCCACAGCAGCACAGATGTAGGATCAATTTTCATCGTAAAGATATCTTCGCTGCCAAGTGTATCGAAGCTGCGAGATGAACCTGTAATAAAGATATTATTTGCGCTGTCACAGGTGATATCATAAGGCAGGTCCTGGTTATTGCCAATACCATTGTAAAAATACTGCATTATCAGCTCAGAGCTTGTATCAAAGCGGTAAGCCGCGTAATCAATGGAGCCGGGTGAGTTATATACTCCCGCAGCAACCACAAGCTTATTATCAGGGGAGCGTATCATTTTAACGGGAATATCATTACCGAAGGCGGAGCCGCTGAAGGTATTCTGCCATATCAAACCAAGTGATGAGCTGTATTTAATCATCAGAATATCATTAACACCGCCAACGGCGTTTGAGGAAGCAAGAACATAAACGTTTCCGCTGTTATCAGTGCAAACCGAAACCGGTGTTTCGCTGCTTGATGGTGTTTTATTAAAAAATGCTGTTACAAGCTGCACTCCATTTGGCGAATATTTTATAATTGCTATAGTGTTCGTGCCGTTCGTTCTTCTTACAGAGCCGCATGTGTAAATATTGCCGGTGTTATCACCGGTTATGCTTAATCCAAATCCCTGGTTATTAGCAGGCGGCAAAAATACTTTTTGCCACAGGAGATTCCCGCTGTTATCAATTTTTAGTGTGATGATCTTCAGCACATCGTTAGTATCGCCCGTAAACCCGGTAATGTATGAATTACCTGCATTATCAAGGTAAGCATCTTTGCATTCATCTATAATATTTCCAAAGCCGTTAAAATATGTCTGCCACATCACCGCACCGCCTGAAGAATACTTAATTGCCATAATATCAGTAAAAGAGCCTTGCCTGTTAGCATTTCCGTAAACTATAACATTACCGCTGTTATCCATTTTCATAGTGGTAACTATATCAAACCTGTTGGCTGAACCATTAAAACGGTTAACCCATTCAGTTACCACCTGCGAAAGCGCAGATTGCGAAAATACGGAAAGTAAAATTGCCGATACCAGTGTAATTTTCTTCATTATCAGTTGAATTTAGCTATTTTAACAACATAATTAAATGATAATCAATCAATTTTTAGCCGGCAGACTACTAATTAAAAATATTGATTTTTACTATGTTATTTTTGGATTACTATAAGTATCTTTATTTTTAATCAGAGGAGACCAAATGAAAAAATTATTCATTTACCTTATCTTTATTCTTTGGGGTGTATCTCAATTAAGCTCTCAACCCATAAATAATAACCGCATCAGGTATAACGGCTGCTTTCCGGAAAGCAGTCCGGTACAAAAGCACGGTAAAATAAATTCACCTAACAACAGCGCAGTCAGCCAATTTCTCGGCAGCATGGTACATAGTACACCGGCTGAAGGCCAGTTTTTAAGGATACTGATATTATATGTAAAGTTCCCTGATGATGTACTTGTTGGCAATACTATGAACGGATTCGCAGTTTGGCCAAATCCAAACCAGCTTGCGCCTGTAAATCATTATACCAATGACTTTAAATTTATAGATACTGCTGAAGGCTCGCCTTCGGTTGATTTCACAGAAAGATACCGCCCGTATACTATATCAGATTATTTTTCGGAAATGTCTCTGGGACAGTTCGATGTGATTGGCGATGAATATTCCGTTTTGCTGCCGTTATCCTCGGTGGAATACAGAAATATGGGCTTCAGCTCGAGTGAAATAAATGAAATAGCAATTAAACAGGCTGAGCAGGAATACCAGCTTGATTTCAAACGGTACAATAACTGGAGCCTTACTGAAGAAGGATGGACATGGACACCGGGCGGCGGTGATAAGCAGGCTGATATGATAGTAATGGTTTACCGCAGGGCTCCGGGATATCCCGAAGTTAACTGGTTCATAAACGCATCAATACCGGTATCGGGAATATCTGATCTTGGGCTGATAAATAATTTTTTATTAGACAGCACAAAAGTTACCAGCGGAAGCGGCGTAACATGCCTGAGCCTGATGCAGAATTATTCAAAAATGACACAGATAATGCTGCATGAAATGTGCCACAGGTATTTCTTTAATCATTTTGAAATTGGCTTAATGACGGGGGTAGAGCACAGCAGCTTTAATTTTTCTCCATTTGAAAGAACATTAGTTAATTATGTTGACCCGCCTTTAGTCAGATTTCCTTATCCTCAGGGAAGCGAAACTTACATTTTGAGAGATTATGTATTTACCGGTGACCTGCTTGCAATTGAATTACCTGAAACAGGCGAGATGTATTATATAGCGAACCACCAGAAAAAATCATTGTATGACGGAATATCGCGCGGCGGAAATAATTGCTGGAATATAAACAGCGCACAACAGGATCCTTACTGTCCCGATGGCAAAGGATTATATATTTATCACCAGATGACACCATCACGGTGCAATGATCTGAAAGATGTAAATCTTGTACAGGCCGATGGCAGATATAACTGGTACATAGACAGAATGGTACCTTATTTCATTCCGGGATTTAATTTTGATATTCCGCTCTATGAAAGATCAGAAGGCAATATAAACGGCAGGTCTGAGTTTCACCAGAGGTTAGATAGTGTATTCACAAATATGCAGGAAGTAAATGACGATCCATGTTCAGATCATTCTAATGATTATTTTGTAACATATGACTGGCTTGGCGACGGCAAGGATGCATATAATATAGGATATGATGAAATTTTAAGTCCTTACAGCAATCCGCCAAGCAATACCTGCAGCGGGATTGCTTCAGGGGTAACAATAAAGTTATTGAACCGCGATTCTGTGACCGGGGCAATAACTATTAAAGTGTATTATGATGATAATTCTGCTTTAAGCGAACTGCCTCCGGCCAAACCCAAAAACCTGAAGGTTAAAAAAGAAATTTTTGAACCCGGTACAGGAAGGTTTTACCCTAAACTGAGCTGGGATAAGAACCGTGAGCCTGATCTGACAGGTACTCCAAAATTACAGGGAAGGTATAATATTTACCGCGGTGTATTTAACTCATGCAGCCCGGACTCAACCCCTGTTTACGAACTGATAAGCAGCGTACCTGCTGATTCAAATACTTTTATTGACAGCTCATTTGCATTATATCCAGAAGGCGGCGGTTTGGTAAATTGCACTAATTTTTTCAGAAGCTTGAATTATGTGATCTCAGCAGTGGACCTTACTGAACTTGAATCATTAAGCTCTGACAGAGCCATAATCAACGGGTATTCTGACAGATGTGATGATTCCATATTAACAGGCATTACGCATAACCAGCTGCCGTTGAAGTTTGAAGTATTCAACTATCCAAACCCATTCAATCCCGCAACTAAGATCAATTATTCACTGCCTTCAGATGCATTTGTAACGGTAAAAATTTATAATATAACCGGCCAGGAAATATTCACAGCGGTAAATAATGAATTCCGCGCTGCCGGAAAGTACAGCTTTAATTTTGACGGAACTAACCTGCCATCCGGAGTTTATTTTTATGTATATAAGGCAGGTGATTTTGTTGAATCTAAAAAAATGGTATTGATAAAGTAGAGATATTGTAAATAATGGGAGACGTGCCTGCGGCACATCTGTACATATTACTTATAGGCAATTAAAAAGGCGTTCAGAAAACTGAACGCCTTTAGTTTTGAAACTATACTTACCGGTTTATTTAACCAATATCATACGTTTAACGCTGTTATAGTCGCCGGCTTCTATTTTATAGAAATAAACGCCAGAAGCATAACTTGAAGCGTTGAAATCAGCTTCGTAATAACCTGCATTAAGCTCACCATTAAACAGCTGCGCTACTTCGTTTCCGATCACATCATAAACCCTGATCTTAACATTTGAAAATTTGGGTATATCAAATTTTATTTTTGTTACAGGGTTGAACGGATTAGGATAATTTTGGTGCAGCTGGAATACCTGCGGTACACCGTTATTCAGGTTCTGAATTCCGATAGGAGGTATTGTATCAAAAACGGCTCCCTGGACAATGATATTATTCATATTGGTAATGGTTCCGTTCGGATTAGTTCCATTATATGAACCGATACCTGTTCCGTTCCACCTCTGGAAATAATATTCTTTTCCGTTGTAAACAAGTGCAGTAGGCGAAACAGAAAAATTAACTGTAGCTGAAGAATCATAAAAAACATTACCGCCGGAAACTGTAACCGGAATACCGGATGGTGAAGCATTTGTTATTAATTTGAACTGTGTTTTGTAATTAGCTGTATAGGCTGAAACAACAGTTCCGGTTGTTATTGAATGGCTTGAATCTCCGTTATCGCTCCAGTAATTGAAAACATACCTGGTTGAACCGAATGTCTGGGGAGATATAACTGCAACCTGGTGTACTGAGCTTATATCCCAGTTAAAAGCCGCAACATTTGTAAACACGGTATTATCGACCGCAAACTGCAATGTTGGTCTGTTTGCATTTACTACTATAATATTTTTGCCTACAAGATATGAAACAGACGTTTTATGAACTTTGTTGTTGGAATTTGTACCGGTAACAATTATTCTGTAAGAACCTGTTGGTACAGACGAACTAGAATTAACCTGAACGTTAAAGCTAGCAGGGAAAGTACTTACAGTATTTCCGCCAGGGAACGAAACAGTAACTCCTGCATTTGGCGGATCAACTTCTGCTGTTAAAGTTACAGGAGAGTTGTAGCCTGCAGATGTTACCGGAATCTGCATCTGGTACGTTGCGCTCTGAGACTGCCCCTGCAGTACAGATCTATAGGGGCTGTTCGGGATCAATGTAAAATTGTTTGTTTTCTTAGCCGCATTAAGAATTTCCTGACCGCGCTGAACAAAAACTATCGGCATTACCTGGGACTGATTCCATACAGGGTCTTTATAAAAAGTTCTTGATACTGTTACAGTCTGCCCCGGATATAACGCAACACTTGCACCTAAACCTCCGTTATTCATTCTTCTCATAACATCATAAAAATCTGTTTCACCGTTTGTGCCGGGAGGAGAAGTAAAGTGATTATGTCTTTCCTGCAAAGAGAAATGTACATTTGCAACCGGGTTTTCAAGACTTATTTCTGTGTAAATTCTTGCAGTAAGTCTAATGCTGTCACCAAAAGTGCTGTCTGTAAGTATTACTGTAATTGGACTTAACAAATTGGTTCTGCTGTTGAACAATGATGTTAATGTTCCGTTGGTATATGGAGATTGAATATTTATTAATCCATCCATTTGTGCCTGCGGAATAGCGTTAATTCCGTACATTGTCCTTCTGGCGTTGTTATCACCGGGATTGTATAAATAATATCCATCATTACCCGGAGCTGGCCAGTTCATATGATATGCAATACCTACTATTTTATCTGCATCAAGTCCGTTGATAAAAGCTTCCATTGTTGGGTTGTTGGATGCGCACGGACCGCATGTCCAGCTTGTGAATCTTTCAATTAAAACCATCCTGTCACCGGCTGCTATATTAGCAGTTATAGCCAGAAACAGGAAAAAAGTAAATAACTTTTTCATTTTTATGTTATATAAATTTATTGAGAAATTTCTGTATAATTCATTAAAAATAAACATACTTAAATATTATATCAAGTGCGTAGTTTTATCAAAAAATCACCTGAATTAGCTAATTTGAATAAAAGGGTTGATTTTGCATAAATATCCTTATAAAATTGTGGAATTTATAATAAAAAAGCTAAAATCTGATAAAAAAATGAAGAAAAAATTAAGTTTAAAAAAAGTAAAAACAACCCACAGTAAAAAAGATGATAAAGTAAGTGTTACAAAGTTTATTGTAAGTCCTCTTAAACCTAAAAAAGGAGATAAGCTAAGGATCACAATGTCTATAAAAAACGTATCTGATAAATTGTTGAAACATATACCCTGGCAGATAGTTAAAAACAAAAAAATACTTTGTCACGGTGTAAGGAATGAAGTTCATTCAGGTGACAGTTTTTCAGTTTCAATTACATGGACGGCTACAAAAGGAGAACATTTCTTTTATGGGGATGCGGATCCTAAAAATCTTTTAAAAGAACCTAAAATAAAACAATTCAATAACCTCCCTCAAGGTGCGGATATTAAAATTAAATAATACAATTACAGAAAATAATTTATACCTAAACAAATGAAAGAAAATAATATATCCTTCGGCCAGAAAATGCGGTACCGTTTTGATAACCTGATGGCTAAAGGACCAATTGCGCTGATAGGGTGGCTTGGAATATTATCACTGTTGCTGGTAATAACTGCAGCATTAATTTTAACTATTGCAGGACTGACACAGGATGACGGAGAATCGATGAATTTTGTGGAAGCAGCCTGGAAAAGCTTAATGAGAACACTTGATCCCGGAACTATGGGCGGTGATACCGGCTGGGGATTCAGGGTAGTTATGCTTGGTGTGACTCTGGGCGGTATTTTCATAGTATCAACGCTTATCGGTGTTCTTGCAACGGGTATATCCAATAAGCTTGATGAGCTTCGCAAAGGTCATTCATTTGTTGTGGAAAAAGAACATTCATTAATACTTGGCTGGTCTGAAAAAATTTTCCCGATAATTTCTGAGCTGCTGATAGCAAATGAAAATCAAAAAGACCCGGTGATAGTGATACTTGGACACAAAGACAAAGTTGAAATGGAGGATGAGATAAATCTTCGAATTCCTGATAAAAAAAATACCCGAATAATTTGCAGGAGCGGAAGCACAATAGATATGAATGACCTGGAAATTGTTAATCCTCACGATTCACGTTCAATAATAATACTTTCTCCCGATGGCAGTGAACCGGATATAAGCGTAATAAAAACAATTCTTGCATTAACCAACAATCCAAACCGCAGAAAAGAACCGTATCATATAGTTGCTGAAATAAGCGATAACAATAACAAAGAAGTAGCAGAAATGATAGCTTCAGGGGAAGTAACACTTGTTCATACTGAAGATCTTATTTCAAGGGTTATCGCGCAGTCATGCAGACAATCGGGCTTAAGTGTGGTTTACACAGAACTGCTGGATTTTGACGGCGATGAAATTTATTTCCAGGAAGAGCCTGCGCTTAAGGGTAAGACATTTAAAGATGCCGTAATGAGTTATGAAGATTCAACAATTATCGGAATTAAGAAAAGCAGCGGTGCTGCTGTTATAAACCCTCCAATGGGAACAGTTTTTGAATCCGGAGATAAAGTAATAGCAATTTCAAAAGATGATGATACCATTAATCTAAACGGCAGATCAGAACCAGAGATAAATTCCGCAGCTATTTCCCGGGGAGCGCCAAAAGAAGCTGATATTGAGCATACTATTATATTAGGATGGAACTCCAAAGGGTGCAGCATTGCTAAAGAGCTGGATAACTACCTTCCAACGGGCTCCACTTTAACAATTGTTGCAGAAGGTGATGATATCAATGAAAAACTTGACACTCTTAAAAAAGAACTGAAAAACCAAAAGGTCGAACATTTATCAGGCAATATCAGCGAGAGATCACTGCTTGATTCCTTAAAGCTTGAAAGATTTAACCATATCATTTTACTTAGTTATTCAGATACAATGCCTGAACAGGAGGCTGACTCAAAATCACTTATCACACTGCTCCATTTACGCAACATCGAAGAAAAAACCGGACATGATTTCACTATAGTAAGTGAAATGATGGACATACGAAATAAAGAGCTTGCCGAAGTAACCGAGGCAGATGATTTTATCATCAGCAATAAGCTTATCAGCTTAATGCTATCTCAGTTAAGCGAAAACAAAGATCTTAAAGCAGTATTTGATGACCTTTTTGATGCAGATGGCTCTGAAATATATGTAAAACCGGTTACTGATTATGTTAACGAGGGTACACCGGTAAATTTTTACACTTTGTGTGAATCAGCAGCACGAAAAGGTGAAACTGCAATTGGCTACAGGATAAATGAATATTCACATAACGTAAATAAAGCTTACGGAGTTGTAGTAAATCCGAAAAAATCAGACATGGTTACTTTTACCGATAAAGATAAGCTGATAGTTATTGCTGAAGATTGATTTATTAAAACAGTTCCACGATCCAGATCATTTCAAGAAATTAATATTTAGAAATTGAATTAAACCATGATCAAATCACGCGCACTTGCAGAAAACACAAAGGATTTCTCTGAAAAATTTCCGGAATTGCTGTATAAACCGCTTGGTAAAACCGGCTTTACAATATCTGCTTGCGGTTTTGGAGCATACAGAGTTGATTACAGGGTGAAAGAACATTTTGATTCACTTGAATATGCAATACTGAACGGAATAAACATAATAGATACTTCAGCGAACTATTCCGATGGAGGAAGTGAAATTCTTATAGGCAATGTAATCGGTGACTTGATCAACCAGGGAAAAATACTCCGTGAAGAAATTGTTATCGTTTCAAAAGGCGGTTACATTCAGGGTAAAAATCTTGAAGCTGCAAAAAAAATGAAGGAAGACGGAGTCGGATATAAAGAGGTAACTGAATATGCCGAAAAGATCTGGCACTGTATTCATCCTGATTTCCTTAAAGACCAGATAACACTTTCATTGGAAAGATTAAAGCTCGAAACTATAGATGTGTACCTGCTTCACAATCCTGAATATTTCCTGGATTCACCCCTGGCCAAAGACCTTGAGCTGGAAGAACTGCGGCACGAGTATTATAAGCGGATAAAAAAAGCATTTGCATATCTTGAAGAAGAGGTTAAGGCAGGCAGAATAAGCTATTACGGAATTTCATCGAATTCATTTGTGAAATCGTCTGATGATCCGGTGTTTACATCGCTGAAAAGCTGTGTTGATGCAGCAAATGAGATCACTGAAGATAACAATTTTTATGTTATAGAGCTTCCTTTGAACCTGTTTGAAAAAGGGGCAATTTTAAACAAAAACCAGGTTGGTGATTCGTTCAATGTTCTTGAATACGCTTATGAATCAGAGCTTGGTGTTTTGGTAAACAGACCTCTTAATGCACTTGGAGAAAACGGGTTAACTAGACTTGCAGATTTCCCGGTCAATGAAGAACTTTCAAAACTTGACGAGAACCAGATAATTGCTGAGATCAATCTGCTGGAGCTGATGGAAGATGATTTTCTGAGGGATTACATTGATATACTAAACCTCTCCGATGAAAACAAAAAGGCGGTAAATTATTTCCTGAAAGCCGGTCAGCTGCTGAAGGAGAACTGGAAAAGCTTTGGCTCAATTGAAAGCTTTAATGATGTAAAAAAACAATTTTTAATACCCAGGGTGAACTTTGCTTTAACAACACTGGTAACATCACCAAATTTAACTGACGAAATGAAAGAAAGGCTTGATAAAATTGCCCGGCAGACAAATAAATTAATGAGCATAATGGATAGCATATACGGTTTAATGGCAAACGTAAATCTAAAAGACCTCCATGTTAAGCTGAATACAGCAGTGGAAGGCTCAGAAGCGGACAGCTTTAAAGAGCTTTCACTTTCTCAGAAAGCAATTTTATTTATAAATTCCCTGAAAGAAGTAAGCTGCACGCTTACAGGTATGCGTCAAAATAAATACGTAGATGATGTTATAGGCGCATTAAAGCAGGGCGTATTGATTGACGCTGCCGAGAAGTTTAAGGAGATATAGTATATAAGTAATGGATGTTTATCATATTCATTTATCCTTCACCCTTCGACAGGCTCAAGGTGAGATGTACTCTAAATTTATTTTTCACCCTTCGACAAACTCAGGGTGAGAACTGATTTTTTACTTTACAACAATCTGTTTAGGGCTATTCAGTATTATCTGCGCTTTTTCTCTGTACATAGAAACTCTTCCGGTAACTTCAACATCTTTATTTTTGTAATTTATTATATCAGGGAAATCGCTGAATTTACTTGCAAAAATTACTGCTGTAAAAGGATTCTTCGGGAATTTTTCGACAAAATTCAAATATGCTACTTTTTCTGACTGGTAAACATCAGCCACAAATCCTTTAACCGTAACTGTTCTTCCGTTGTAATTACCTGCTTCAAGAGGAGAAATCACAGCTTCCGGTTTACCTATTTCAAAGCTTCTGTTCTTATAATTTTCTGTACGGGTTTCGCGGCTAATGGTATCAGATTTGGATACGGAGTCTTTTTTGGGTTCATCATTTCTCATTTCCCTGGGAATATTCTGACCGGTATTTTCATCTGTAAATTCGGGCTTTTTTTCTTTTCCGCAGGAAGACAAAACAGTGACAGCAATTGTTAAAATGAATAAAGTAAGAATTTTTTCTTTCATGATGTAATTTAACGGGTTAATTTTATAAATTAAAAACCCATAGTCATAACACTATGGGTTAATAAAGATATATAAATTAATTTATGAATTCAATTTTAATATTCAGTATATTAAAATCCGCTCCAAATGCGTTTATTTTCTTTTTGTTTTTACAGCTTTTTTAACGGCAGCTTTTTTCACTGGTCTTGTGAGCTTTTTAACTGCAGGTTTTTTAACAGCGGGCTTTTTCTTTTGTGCCGGTTTTTTTCTGCCTGAAGCTAAGTCATCATACATCAAATGCGCCTGTGCTGCAGAAAGTCTTGCAATAGGCAGCCTGAACGGCGAACAGCTTACATAGTTTAAGCCTGCTTTATGGCAGAAATGAATTGTTCTCGGGTCTCCGCCGTGTTCTCCGCAAATTCCAACCTTCAATTTTGGTTTTACGCTTCTTCCTTTTTGAACTGCCATACTAACCAGCTCGGCAACGCCTGAATCAATAGATACGAAAGGATCACCCGGGATAATTTCTTTATCTTCATAAAATGGAAGGAAATTACCAGAATCATCCCTGGAAAGTCCCATTGTAAGCTGAGTAAGATCATTGGTACCGAACGAGAAAAATTCAGCCGCATGCGCTACTTCATCGGCAGTAATAGCTGCCCTGGGAACTTCGATCATAGTACCGACATGGTATTCAAATTTTACACCATACTCTTCCATCACTTCATTGGCAATTTTTCTCACAACCTTAGCCTGGTTATCCAGCTCACTGGCATAACCAACCAGCGGTATCATCACTTCGGGCTTAACATCAATTCCTTCTTTTTTTACTTCTGCAGCAGCGGTAAAAATTGCCCTTGCCTGCATTGCAGTAATTTCAGGGTAAACAATTCCAAGCCTGCATCCGCGGTGTCCCATCATGGGGTTGAATTCATGAAGATTTTCCACCTTGGCTTTTATTTCATCAAATGTTTTTCCGGTTTTTAACGCAAGCTCCTTCTGTTCATTTTCAGAATGCGGTAAAAATTCATGAAGCGGCGGATCAAGTGTCCTTATAGTAACAGGCCTGTCTTCCATTACTTTGAATATACCGTAGAAGTCATCTTTCTGGAACGGGAAAAGCTTAGCCAGCGCTTTTTCCCTTTCTTCAAGAGTATCAGAAAGTATCATTTCTCTGACAGCGTCAATTCTATCGCCGCCAAAGAACATATGTTCGGTTCTGCATAAGCCAATACCCTGCGCGCCAAAAGCCAAGGCATTGCTGCACTGGTCAGGCTGGTCAGCGTTTGTGCGAACCTTAAGTGTTCTGTTCTTATCAGCCCAGTGCATAACTTTTTCGTAGATCTGGTATGTTTCACTGTATTCAGGCTTCAAAGATTTTTCAAGCAGTACCTGAAGTATTTCTGATTCTTTAGTGTTTATTTTTCCTTCAAATACCTCGCCTGTTGTACCATCAATAGATATCCAGTCCCCTTCTTTGAGTGAAACCAATTTATCGCCAAGCTCAACTTTAAGCTCGCGGATGCTGTAATCAATATCCAGCGAGCCGCAGCCGGCAACGCATACCTTGCCCATTTGCCTTGCAACCAAAGCAGCATGAGAGGTCATTCCACCCCTTGCGGTTAAAATACCTTCAGAAGCGTTCATTCCTTTAATATCTTCAGGTGATGTTTCAATTCTGACAAGGATAACTTTTTCTCTTCTTGCAGCAGCTTCTTCAGCATCAGAGGCATTGAAATAAATTCTTCCTGTTGCGGCACCGGGCCCGGCATTGAGTCCTTTTGCAATAAGCCTGCCCTGTTTAATAGCAGCATCTTTTTCTGTATTATCAAAAATAGGCCTTAACAACTGGTTAAGCTGGTCAGGTTCAATCCTAAGCAGTGCTTCTTTTTCGTTGATAAGCCTTTCTTTCACCATTTCTACTGCAATCCTTACTGCAGCATTTCCGGTTCTTTTACCGACCCTGCATTGCAGTATATATAGTTTACCATCCTGGATAGTAAACTCAATATCCATCATATCCTTGTAATGTTTCTCAAGCGATCTTCTTACCTTCTCAAGCTGAGCATACATAGCAGGATCCTGTACGTTCAATGTAGCAATCGGAAGCGGTGTCCTGATACCTGCAACAACATCTTCACCCTGTGCATTCATTAAATATTCACCGTAAAATACATTTTCGCCGCTTGCGGGGTCACGGGTAAATGCAACACCGGTACCCGAGGTTTCACCCATATTCCCGAAAACCATTGACTGCACATTAACAGCAGTACCCCATGATTCAGGGATATTGTTCAGCTTGCGGTAAACAATTGCGCGCTCGTTCATCCATGAATTAAACACAGCATCCACAGCCCCGTTCAGCTGTTCAACAGGATCTTCAGGAAACTCTCTGCCAAGCCTGTTTTTAATTTCCATCTTAAAGCGGTAAACCAGCTCTTTAAGATCTTCGGCAGTAAGATCAGTATCCTGAGTTACGCCTTTGGTTTTTTTCATCGCTTCAATGATAAGCTCAAACGGGTCACGTTCATCTTTGCTGTGAGGCCTTAATTCCATAACCACATCGCCGTACATCTGTACAAATCGGCGGTATGAATCATATGCAAAACGTTCATTGCCTGTCATTTCTATCAGGCCGTGAACAGTATCATCATTTAAACCAAGATTTAAAATAGTATCCATCATCCCGGGCATTGAAGCGCGGGCACCTGAACGTACAGATACGAGCAGCGGGTCATTTTTATCACCGAACTTCTTGCCGATCTCTTTTTCCATTCTTGCAAGAGCGGCTCTTACCTGGGCTTTTAATTCTTTGGGATATTTTCTGTTGTTTTTGTAGTAATGGGTGCAGACTTCTGTGGTGATAGTAAAACCTGGCGGAACAGGCAGTTTCAGATTGACCATCTCAGCCAGATTTGCTCCCTTGCCTCCAAGCAAGGGTTTCATCGCAGCATCGCCATCTGCCTTTTTACCCCCAAAATAATAAACTAATTTTTTAGGCATTATATCTTTTGTTTGTTTTAAAATAACAAATTGTTTTCTTGCTGGATGAAAGCGGCAGAAACCGGAACATTGATTAATCAGCTAAAAATGAACACGTTTGTTTTATCTCCGGATATGAGAACAAGTATTCATGGCAATTACTGTATTAAATATCGAAGTAATTTTTCTCCTCTTCTTTGAAGATAGCAAGTACTTCATCAGGTGCAGCTGCTTCCAGTAAACGTTCCCTGAAATCGTCTTTATTCATTAACCTGGAAATACGGCTTAAAAGCTTAATATGAGTATTCAAAAGATTTTCTTTGCCAATGAGCAGAAAAATAAATCTGACAGGCTCGCCATCTATTGAATCAAAATCGATCGGTTCTTTAGTAATTGCAAAAGCTGCAACTACATCTTCAATAGCATCGGTTTTTCCGTGAGGAATGGCAAATCCTTTGCCAACCCCGGTGGAAACCAGCTTTTCTCTTTCAAATATTGTTTTGGATACTTTATCTTTGTCAAGGATTTTACCGGATTTAGCCGCAAGATCAATAACTTTCCTTATCGCATCTTCTTTATCCGCAGTTTCCAGATTCACTGCTATTACATCAGTGCTTAGTATATCAGATATTTTCATAAACTCTTTACTGAATAAATATAATTCTTACTTTCAGTTACAAAGTTAGTAATTTTCCATTTAATATAAAATCGTGAATTTATCCCGATTTGCCGTTTTTAGCGATTATTTTATGATTTTTATCATATAATTGTCTTGTAATGAGGGTTTTAAGAATTCAGCCTATGAAGCAATACCGAATGATAATTTATAGTTTTAACCCTCTGCTTCTCTTCCTTAAATGATTAAGAGTGGACCTGAGAGCTCTTTGAACAACAGGTGAACTATCGCCTGAGAGCTTTCGAAGAAATTTAACCGCTACATTGGGATAGTTGTTACCAAAGCTGTTATTAAAAGCCATTGCAACATTCCATCTTACGTGCGGATCATTAACTTTAACCATTTTATTCAGGAAACCAAAGACAGCATCAGGCATATTGTTGCCATAGTATGAACCCAGTATAAAGGGTCCCAGGTTTACTTTTACATATCTTGAGCTGTCATACATCAAAGGTTCAAACAGGCTGAAGGCTTTTTTAATTTTAACGGGATCGTTCTTATCTCGCAGCGAGGCTGCAGCAAGCACAACACCGCGGCGAATGTTTTCGGAGCTATCCCTCACCCATTTTTTTAGGGTGGAATAAAATTCCGGGTTCGCTTTCAGCGTACTGCCTAAAGCTCCTGCTGCGTATTCACGCACTTCCCAATTACTATAATTTGTGATTTTGTATAGCCATTTTGTTACAGCAGCTTTACTGTATTTATATCCGCGCCATAAAATATGAATGCCGATTTCTTTGGCGTTATC
Organism: Ignavibacteria bacterium; assembly: GCA_017303675.1. NCBI lineage: Bacteria > Pseudomonadati > Ignavibacteriota > Ignavibacteria > Ignavibacteria bacterium. The sequence goes on along the minus strand of JAFLBX010000001.1, from coordinate 1,074,229 downwards.
GGAATTTAACTTGAGTATATTTAAACCTGCTATATAAAATTCACGTTCGGGATTTTTATGGTTAGCTTCTGTTACATGTCTTACAATTTCCGCTATGACATACCGCTTATCTTTCATCTTGGCAGTACCGGAGTGCTTTGTGGAAATTTTATCAAGCTCAGCAATAATTTTTTTGTAATCCTGCTTACTTAAAGCTGCTTCAATTACTGCTTTTTGTTTTTTGGTGAGAAGTGTATCTTTCATATTACAAAGATACAAAAAATACTCGTGTTACAAATAGTTTTAAAAAATAAATTAAAACGAATGATACTGTTTTTTGGTTTTGTTGACAGTTTTTTTTGAAGGTAAGAACGCATCAATAACTGATGCAATCCAATTAGCAGTAAATAATAATGCCGCATGAAATTTTTGATTACTTGAAGGACCATCACCTGTGATACTATACGGAGGGGCAAGAAAAAACCACAAAACACATAACCCCGAAATACCTAACCTTATTCCGCCATTAATAAATTCTTCCTTGTAAAACTGACCCAATGCTGCGCCGGGAATTATAAAAGAGAGTCCGCCCGCAAGCAATAAACTTTTTTTGGGTGTGATTGAATTTTGTGAATAAAGATTATTGTTTAAAGAAAGATCAGTTACGGTTGGTTTTAATTCCTTTAAACGGGATTCCTTTTTGTTTATTAATTGAGCATTCGAAGTGCTTATGAATATCAAAAGTAAAATTGTAAAGATTGAAATATTTCTTAACATGATAACCACCTATTAAAGGGCAATTTCTAATTTCAGTAAAGTTCCCTTTTTCAAAGATAATGTTTTGAATTAGGCTATAAAATGATTTGCATCATGTTTCAATTCCGCAAAAAAAATGGTGTCAGGTAGATACCTGACACCACGACTTAATACCTGTTACCGCTAATTAATACCTGTCACAACAAACTAATTCCTGATACCAAGAACTACTTTTTCGCCCTATCATATTCTGTCATCACAAAGCCTTTGATAAAGTTTGATTCAGGCTTCACTTCCAGCGCCATATCAATCCATTTTTTGGCTTCATCCATTTTGCCATTTTTAATATAACACATTGCGACCATACCCGCAGCCTGGTCGTTGCCCCAGTTGGGGTATGTTTCGTCTTTGGGTTTGTATGTTTTTGAGTATTCCCATGCTTTTTCAAACATCGGCTGCGCCTTATCAACACCGCCGCCAAAGCTCTCAGGTGTGTAGAATGTCATATAACCATCTATTAAATAAAACCTCGGATTTTCAGGCTCAAGCTTCATTGCGATATCCTTGGCTTCCTGGGTTTTGGCAATGATATCATTCATTTTGTTCGGCTCATACTGCCAGCGGTTTCCCTGGGCAGCCATTTTCATAATATACGCATCGGCAAACTGGTCATTCATATCGGTGCATTTATCAAAAAGGCTGATCGCAGATTCAGTATACTTCTTCACATCATCATTATTCTTTTCTTCTGCGGCTGTGCGTGAGAGCATGTAATCTAAGGACCCGAGGTAATAATTTACCATCCACTCATTTTTTTTAAGCTGCAGGATACGCTCAAAATCACCGCGCACTTTCAGCATAGCGGCTTTATCGTTCTTATCAGCAGCATCACCCATTTTTTTGATGGCTTTAAGCATAGCATCGGTGTAATCATCAGCTTTTAGGTGGGCGGTGTTTAGTGTTGTTAACACAGCTAACAGTAATGCAAGAATCACAGTTTTCATTTTAATCTTCCTTTTGTGAAACGTGAAATGTCAAACGTGAAACGAATGACAACCAACATTTCCTTTTTATTTTGATTTATATATTAAGTTTGTTAGTTTTGCAAATAATGCATTCAGATACTTTAAATCGCGGCTAAAGCCGTATAATATTTGGCTTCTTTTTCCACGGGTTAAAACCCGTGGCTACTCAAAAAATCTTTTCTTCGCGTCTTGGCGTCCTTTGCGGTTAAAAATCTTTTCTTAGTGTCTTTGAGTCTGACTTTTGTTTTGTTTTTGCCTTACTTAGAACTGTAATCCCAGTCCCAAATAAAACTGCCTTTTGTTGGTTGTGACAATCTCTTCGCGTTTGGTATAATCAAAATTATATGTATAATCATACAGATTCTTCTGGTTAAGCAGATTGTTTATCTGGAATACCGCTATTGCAAACCTGCCAAAGAGTGAAAATATGTACTGGAAATTAACATCCATTCTTTGGTAAGTGGGGAATCTTCCGCTGTTGGTTTCAGCATATATGGGCTGGTAAACATTATTCTGCGGATCGTACACGCCGCCTGTAACGGGAGTGTAAGGTTTGCCGGTAGAAATTCTGTATGTTAACCCGGTTGTTATCACATCACTAATATTATAGCTGGCTACAAATGTTAAGTTATGTGTAATATCATAATTAGCGGGTGCTTCGTTCTGTGCTTCATACTGGCTGCGTTTGGAATCAGTGTACGCGTACGATATCCAGGTGGAATATTTATTTGTGATACCTGATTTCAGGAATACATCCACTCCCCTTGCATATCCTTTGCCGTTGGAGTTATACAGGAAACTGTTCTTATCACGCAGCACAAGATCTTTATACTGCTTATAATAACCTTCCACCCTGAAGAGGAATAGGCCTTCCATTTTGTTAAGCTCATAACCAAGTATGTAATGAGCTGCCTGTTCAGGTTTTAAATTGTTGTTATCTGACTGCGCATAGTACTCAAGCCTTGGGAACTGGTGATACAGTCCAACGGCTCCGCGCAGAACCATATCTTTTGCGAACTTCCATCCCATTGAAAGCCTGGGGTCAACAACGGTTTTTTTGGAAAGAGTATGGTTATCAACTCTGATTCCGGGTATTATAAAAAATCTTTTTGCGGGCTTTATCTGTGTTTCAATGTAAGCTCCTATTCTGCCGGTATGGTTAAGTGAGTTAACATCAAAGAAGGGGGCATTATTGCCAATTGCATAGCTGTACTGCGGAACCCTTCCGGAGAAGCGGTCTTCATTGTATTCATACTCAGCGCCGGTATTAATATCAACTTTTTTTGAAAGCTGGTGAGTAACATCAAGCCTGTATTTGGCATAACGCTGTTTTGCAACAGTATTAAGCACTCCATACAAAACATCATCAATGTGATTGCTGTATGAAAGCCCCATGCTGTAATATGTCTTGGCTCCAAGACCTGCAGAGTATTTTAAATTGCCGAAAACTGTTTCAGAGCCTGAATTAAAAAATCCATCGTATGAAGGGCTTGAGTTCCTGATTCCAATTTTATCTTTGCTGTAATCAAATACAGCTTTCAGGTTGCTGCTTTTGGAAGGTTTCCATGCTAAAGAACCGCCAATACCTCTTGCAAGCGGAATTGGGTCGTACCTATCGGTAAGATACCCGTTGAGCTTAAAATAAGGCTCGAGTATTGTTTGACCAATATCAATTGTAGCGCCGAAATCTTTCTTTTGATTAAGGTAAACACCGCTCATACCAACATTTGCCAGCCCGAGCCAGAGGAATCCGCCTGTACCCTGCGGCATTTCATATGTTTTAAGATCAAGCACAGCCGAAAGTACATTACCAAACTTGGCAGAAAATCCCCCGCTTGAAAAATTGATACCACGCAGGCCCCAAGGGTTGATAGTAGTATATGATGAAGTATTGAAATCATCATCAAAGATAAACGGGTTATAAAGTGAAGCCTGGTCTAATATAGTAAGCACTTCGTTAGCGTCTCCGCCGCGGACTGTAATTCTGCTGCCTTCATCAACCTGGTTTGAGCCCGGGAATGTTGTAATGGCGCGGAAAAGGTCTCCATCGGAGCCCGGAATTCTGACGATTTCCAAAGGTGTAATTGTTACCTGAGAATTCTGCCCTGAAGTATATGAGCTTGCTGTTACAATTATCTCTTCGGTTTCTACAACAGCTTTTTGCAGCTGTACATTCAGCTCCATTGGCTTACCGGCTTCGATGTTTACAGTCTGGCGTTTATCGCTGTAATCAATATATGTAAACAGAATGTTTTGCACACCGGTTTTTGATGTTTCAAACTCATAGTAGCCGGTTGAATCCGTGGTAGCGCCGTCAATTGTTCCTTCTATCACCACGTTAGCTCCAAAAAGGGGCAAGTTCTGTTCACCGGTAATTTTCCCGGATATTTTTACATCCTGGCTGTATATGCCGGAAGATAAAAGTAATAATAAAGTAATTAAATATTTCATTGCTGTACCTGCAGTATTATGTGATTATTAGTTTTTATTTATCAGTTTATTGTATTCTTTTTCACGCAATGATTCAAATGAAGAAGAATAAGCGGAAATGTAATTGATGCCAAGCCCGATACCCCAGCCAAACGTTACAAATACCGGCCAGGGGAAATCAAAATCGTTATGTCTGAACGAATTAAACGCCCAAAATGCCCAGAAAAATATATTAATAACAAGATATGTTAATAAATGTTTTTTAAATTCAGCTCTTTTTTTTGCAAGCCTCCATAATCTTTCATCCCTGGGCTGGGAGCTGCTGTTAAAATTATTTTGAGTATCCATAATGTTATAAATTAAATTGTTATTTAGTATTTGATATTTGCTGCTATCTTTTTATTATACTTTCAAGTTTTTTGATATAATCTTCAAATGCTTTTCTTCCTGTTTCTGTTATCTTATACCTTGTAACGGGCTTGCGGTCAATAAACTCTTTCTTTACGGAAATATAATTATTGTCTTCAAGCTTTTTTAAATGTACGCTTAGATTGCCGTCTGTTGCGTTAATTTTTTCACGAATGAACGTAAATTCAGCTTCATCAACGCTGATTAGCACCGCCATAATAGCGGTTCTTATACGTGAATGTATAACATCGTCTATTTCATGGTAATTAAAATCAGTCATTAACTATTGTATAAGATGCTTTCCATTTTTTATACAGAATTATACCGGGAATTATCTGGAACAATATAAGCATTGCAGCGAAGATAAGTATTGAATGAATACCGGGATATATGAACATTAATAATGAACCTGTCCACCAACCGATCGTAATGTATTTAAGCCAATTTACCTGCTGTATGGTTCCGCTGATAAAGTACGCTGCGCCTAAAACTGTGCATATTACAGGAAAAATAAAAATGGGGTTGTATGCCCCGGAAAGTGTTCCGATAAATCCGAAAATAAACATGCATGCACCTGATACACCCCATAAAGAACTTAACAATCTGCCGGAAAAATTTTTTTCTTTATCATTTTTGTCTATTTTTTTAGTTATGATCATTTCAATTACAGAGGCTGAAATCATTGAAACAAACCACAGCATTCCCTGGGAGTTCATAGATGAATTATTCAATATCATCCAATAGTTTATAATGAGGGCTATTGTTACAATTACCCCCCAGTAAATATAATGCCAGCCATTATCCGCAACGGCATTTCGGCTATCCTGAACGATCTTTTTTATTACCAGCAGCTCGTTTTCAGCTTCCATATTGCTGTTCATACTGCTCTCACCGGTTAAATTTTTGCTAAGCATTCTTGCTCCCTTCTATTTTCGGCAGCAAAACCATAAGTATAAGCATCACAGCAAGGAAAAGAAGGCAGTGCATACCCGGAAAAAAGAAAAAGAAAACAGCGCCTGCCCACCAAATGAATGCGAAGAATTTCAGGATTTTGATCTGCTGAATTACTGCCACCAAATAAAAAGCCATTCCTAAAATTACTGAATCTGCGGGTACAATATATACAGGGTCAAAAGCATTAAAGAATCCAGATGAGATCCCCAAAATCAAATTTGCGCCTCCGGCAGCTATTCCGATCGATGTTAAGATCTTTCCGGCGAATGTTTTTACACGAACAGTCTTTTTTTCTTTTCGTGCAATTACTATTGAGCCTATAGTGCCGGCAATTACCGCAGCAAGCCATAATAAACCGGTATATTCATTTGCTATCCCGGTTATTATCATCAGGTAGTTTATCAAAATAGCCGGAGCCATTATTAAAGTCCAGTAGGTGCCCTGTTTACTTGTATCATATACAGCCTTACGGCTGTCTTCCATTACTTTTCTTATCAGGGAAAGCTCGAGCTCTGCCTGCTGTTTATTTATACTAGGCTGCATTTATTTCCTTCTTCCATTTTTTGTACATAATAAATCCGGGTAGTACCTGCATAAATATTATCATGAGGGCAAACAGCAGCAAAGTATGCGGCGAGTGCCAGAAAAACATTAAAATGGCTCCAGCCCACCAGCCAAAGCTAAGGTAGCGGAAGGTTTTATCATTATAAATTACACCGCTAACAAAAAAAGCTGCAGCAAGTACACAAGCCATTAGTGGTGAAATTCCCATTCCTTTAACCAGCCCTGTTGCAGAACCTATAAATCCAATAATAGTCATTGTAAACCCTGCCGAACCCCAAATAGCACCTGCAACTTTACCGGCAAAGGTAACCGCTTTACGTTTTTTATCTTCATTTCTATACTGTAATATGGTAATTATCCATCCTGTACCAATAAGCGCAAACCATGCAATACTGGTAATATTCCAGGGAATATATCCGAGTACTGATAAATATGTTGCTATCAAACCGGCAGCCACCAAAGTCCCCCATAGAATAAAACCTATACCATCATCAACCATAATGCGCCGGCTATCAGCCATGATACGTTTTATCTCAGTAAGTTCAAGTTCTGCCTGTTTAGTATCCATTCTTACAATATTTAATAAAATTTAATAAATATCTACTTTATTTTTTAAAGTACTTTACAAATATACTTCGTACAAATTGATTTGTCAAGCGGAATTATTATAGAATTTTATTAAAATATCCAAAATAACTAAATATTCTTAATGATATAATTAATATTTATAACATATAATTGCAATAATATTAATATTCTTAATAATATACTTGATTATTATGAAGCTTTGTTTTATTTTTGAAAAAAATAGTTAATGTCATATAAGTTAATAAATAGCTGCCCGGTATGTTCATCAGCAATGAAGGCAACCCGGTTAAGCTGCAATACATGCGGAACAGTAATAGAAAATGATTTTTCCCTTTCTAAGTTTGACCGGCTAAGTGAAGATCAACTGGCTTTTGCAGAGATCTTTATTAAAAACAGCGGGAGCATCAAAGATGTGGAAAAAGAGATGGGGATATCTTATCCAACAGTAAAGGGTAAACTGAATGACCTGATAAAAGCGTTTGGCTATAATATTGAAGCTGAAAAGCCGGAAAAATCCCCTTCTGTAATAGACCTGCTTGAGCGCGGAGAAATTACCCCGGAAGAGGCTTTGAAAAAAATTAATGAAAATAAATAAACAAAAAAAATATGAGTGACGATATTAAACGCATACTGAAACTGCTTGAGGATGGTAAAATCAATTCTGATCAGGCATCTGCGCTGATTGATGCCGTTAAGGAAGAAAGAACACCTGTTAGAACAGAAACAAAAGATAAGAACCTGAGAATAAATGTTCTTAAAGAAGGAAAGAATAAAGTTAATCTTTCGATCCCGCTCAAATTTGCAAAAGCAATAATGAGAGCAACAGGAAAGCTTCCTGTAAAAGTTCACGGTGTTAAAGAAATAGACCTGAAGGTACTTAAAAATGCAATAGAAACAGGAAACGACGGCAAGATACTTGATTTTAAATCTGATGAAGGCCACCATGTAGAGATGATAATCGGTTAGCTGAAACATTTCCTGCTAACTATGTTAAAGATGAGACGCGGAATGAAAGCAAGTTAAAGGAATCTGAATTAAGCTTACAACGAAAAAAGGCACTCAAACGAGTGCCTTTTTAATTTTTATTTGCAGAAATTTATGCCTTTGCGGTGATTCTCATCTTGTAGAATGAACGCCATACGAAGTATATAGCGATGAGGAAGAATAATCCGCCAACGTAAGGAGCTGTAGCTCTGAATGATTCAGTAATAGCCATTTCCATAGCCAGGAGACCGAACAGTGTTGTAAATTTAATGATCGGGTTCAAGGCAACTGATGATGTATCTTTGAACGGATCACCCACTGTATCACCTACTACTGTAGCATCGTGAAGCGGAGTGTTCTTTTCTTTCAGGTCAACTTCAACAACTTTCTTCGCATTATCCCAAGCGCCGCCGGCATTAGCCATGAACATTGCCTGGAACAGGCCGAATACAGCGATTGAGATCAGGAAGCTGATGAAGAAGGAAACCGGCTCATTTGTTTTGCCCGGCGCTGAAAAGAACGCGAAGGCAAGCGCAAATGAGAATATTGCGATAAATATATTGAACATACCTGTCTGGGCATATTGAGTACATATTTTAACTACTTCTTTTGATTTTTCAGTGGATGCGCTCATGCTTGCATTTTCATCAAGATTGATGTTCTTTTTGATGTATTCAACAGCCCTGTATGCACCTGTTGTAACTGCCTGTGTTGAAGCACCGGTGAACCAGTATATAATTGCGCCTCCGCAGATAAATCCAAGAATGGAATACGGATTAAGAATACTTAATATTGCCTCCGGCTGAATGCCAAGAGTATTTTTGATCACAAGAATAAGTGAAAATATCATTGTTGTAGCGCCAACTACTGCAGTACCTATAAGCACAGGCTTAGCTGTAGCTTTAAATGTATTGCCTGCGCCATCATTTGCTTCTAGGTAATGTTTAGCTTTCTCAAAATCCGGTTTAAATCCGAAATCTCTCTGAATTTCTTCTGAAATTCCGGGTTTAGATTCAATAAGTGAAAGCTCATAAATTGACTGTGCATTATCCGTTACAGGACCGTAACTATCTACTGCAATTGTAACGGGACCCATACCAAGCATTCCAAACGCTACAAGGCCAAACGCGAAAATTGATGCATAAGCCGGGATCATAGCCCCCGGAATTGAAAGCGAAGCAAAGTATGCTATAAGCATCAGTATAAAAAATACCATTCCTGTCCAGAATGCCGAAAAATTACCCGCAACCAAACCGGATAATATTGTGAGTGATGAGCCGCCTTCGCGGGACGCGGTAACGACTTCGTTTACATGTTTGCTTTTTGGAGATGTGAATATCTTTGTAAATTCAGGAATAAGCGCAGCTCCAAGTGTTCCGCAGCTGATAATAATTGAAAGGGTCATCCATAAATTATCGGGCAAATGACCGATCATTATTTTGCTGATAACGAATGTAACTATGATTGAAAAAATTGAAGTGATCCATACAAGTGATGTTAAGGGTTTTTCAAAATCTATATCTTCATCTTTGCCGTATTTGGCTTTAGCCCAGATACCGTTAATATAAAATGAGCCTATAGAAGTGATGATCATAAGAATTCTCATCACAAAGATCCATGTTAATAATTCTGTCTGGAACATTACATCGGGGATAGCAAGCACTATAAAGCTGATAAGTGCAACGCCTGTTACACCATATGTTTCAAAACCATCTGCCGTGGGTCCAACTGAATCGCCTGCATTATCACCGGTACAATCCGCAATAACACCGGGGTTGCGCGGATCATCTTCTTTGATCTTGAAAACAATTTTCATTAAGTCAGAACCGATATCAGCTATCTTAGTAAAGATACCGCCGGCGATTCTGAGTGCAGATGCGCCGAGTGATTCACCGATAGCAAATCCGATAAAGCTTGCGCCGGCATATTCACGGGGTACAAACAGAAGTATGATAAGCATCATAATAAGCTCAACGCAGATAAGCATAACACCAATGCTCATACCCGCATCTAGTGGAATATTAAGAAGCTTTATAGGTTTTCTTTCAAGTGATGCAAACGCCATACGGCTGTTTGCAAGAGTGTTCATTCTGATTCCGAACTTGGCAACACCGTAAGAACCAAGAATTCCGATAACTGTCCACATTAAGATCAGAGCAACGCCAAGGGCGCCGGTATGGTTAAGCACACCAAAATAAAACGCTATACATGCTGCTATAAATGCGAATAAAATAGCGAGGAACTTACCCTGCTGGCTTAAATATGTTTTACATGTTTCGTAAATGATCTGGGCAACATCAAGCATGCTTTGATGAGCTCTTAACTTTTTTACTTTCAGGAACTGCATAATTCCGAAAAGAAGACCGATACCGCAGACTGCGATACCGATAAGAAGCAGGTTATTCTGTGATGCACTTAATTCGGGGATCTTAAGATCGGCTTCGCTTGCGAAGGCTGTGACCGAGCTTAACAGAAATAACAAAGTACTTAGTATTATGTTTTTCTTCATATAGTTATTTAGTTTGTATTATTTTCTCCTTTTGTTTCAGTTCCGTTTTTACCGGGATTCCCGTTAGGTAAGCCTTTCTGCTCAGTAACGCTTCGGTTGAAGCGGTTCATGGTTTCTTTAATACCTGATTCAACAAAGCTTAAAGCAGCATCTTTTGCCGCATTAACAGAAATATCAAGCAATTCGAGCTCATTTTCCTCAAAACCTGAAAGAACATAATCGGCCAGCGAAAATCCTTCTTCTAAGCGCCTGGATTCAAATTCAGCTCCCGACCTGATACCGAACCTTAGCCGGGGTATTTCATCTGTTTCCATTTCATACATAACGGATTTTATCCCGTTTTGTCCGCCGTCAGAACCTGACGGCCGCATCCTTAACACACCCAGATCAATATTAACATCATCATAAATAATAAGGATGTTTTCTTTCGAAATTTCGTACTTTTGGTAAAAATTCTTTACAGCCTGTCCGCTCAGGTTCATATATGTAAGAGGTTTCATTAAAACAACCTGTTTGGCCTCACCGTTTGCATCTTTATGATCAGTTACTGCATAAAGGTAATTGTCTTCAAACTCAAAAGATTCTATTTTAAAGAACTCCGCTAATTTATCTATAACAAAAAACCCGGCATTGTGCCTTGTGTTATGATACCTGGCTCCCGGGTTTCCTAATCCTGCTATTAAATACAAATTTCAATTTCCAATTATCAATTTTCAATTAACAAAAGTGAAAACCGTTTCTAAAATACAACAATTGTTCATTGTTAATTGCTCATTGTACATTGAAGAATTACTTCTTGTCGCCTTCTTCTTCGTCTTTCTTGCCTTTAGCAATAACTTCCGGTTCAGCAGCAGCAGTTTCACCTTCTGCAGCAGCGCCTTCAACTTTTTCAACTGCAGGCGGAACAACCGCAACAATTGTTGAAGTGGGGTTACCGTGAATTTCAACGCTTTCAATTTTCAGATCACCGATATGTATTGCGTCGCCTATAGCCAATGCACCGATCTCAACATCAATGTGAGCGGGAATGTTTGCGGGCAAACATTCTACTTCAAGTGAATGCAGCACATGCTGAATAATTCCGCCGTCTCTTACGCCAATAGGCGCGCCAACAAGCTTTATTGGAACTTCAACTTTGATAGTTTCATTTTCAGAAATTCCAAGGAGATCAAAATGGATCGGCTTATCGCTTACCGGATCGAACTGGATATCTTTTAAAATACAGTTCTGCGCTTTTTCAGAACCTTCTATCTGAAGATTTATAATTCTAACTTCCGATGTATAAACGAAAGGATTTAAAGCAGTATCTTTTACGCTGATTGCAACTGCGGGTGAATTCTTAAAATAAAATACACCGGGAATAAAACCCTTTTTCCTTGCATTCTTAGTAGTTGAGTTGCCCAGGTCTTCTCTTTTCTGAGCAGATAAATTCACTGTAGCCATTATATAACCTTTTTATTAAATTGTTTAGCGGAATTGTTACAAACCACAAAAATAGCTAAAAATTGCTTTTTAGTCAATTGAAAAGGCAGTATAGCAGGGTAAAATCAATAAATAATCTTTCAATTTAAATCAAAAATTATTACATATTTAACGATAAATGCCTAACAAGCCCTAACAACCGTTAGCCACGACAATATTTCTGTTTTCCTAACATAGATAGTGTTTTCATCTATAACAATATACTGCACACTTTTAAGAATCTTCTACTTTATCCATCCTTCTTTTCTGTACCAGTCAATAGTATCTTTAAATCCGGCTTCGAGCGTAAATGATTCTTTAAAGCCAAGCTCGCGCTTGGCTTTTTCTATTGAGCAGATCCAGTAACGCTGGGTCAACTCCCTGGATTTTTCGATATTCAGCACTACAGGTTTAGGTGAAAAGAAACCAAATACCTGGGAAAAGAAAGCTGTGGTTCTGACGGCAAAATGCGGAATAGTAAGCCTTACAGTTCTTCTTCCCAGCAGTTTTTTTGTTATTTCTCCGACATCACGCCAGTTGTAATATTCTTCACTGGATATAAAATAAATGCTTGATGAAGATATCTCTTTTTCGCCTGCTAAAATGAAGCCCTTAACAAGATCAACGCCGTGTATAAGGCTTACAAGCTTGTTATCAAAACCTATCATAGGCTGCAGGCCGCGGCTCATTGATTTAAAATATTCATATATCGCGTAGTCTCGCGGGCCGTAAACGGCCGGAGGCCTTACAATTGTACAGTTAAATTTATCAAAAAAGCTCATTACAACTTTTTCAGCTTCAACCTTTGACCTGCCGTAGGTTGTTAGTGGAAAGTAATCGCGCATCTCATCAATAGGCTTGCCGTCAAACGAGGGTCCCACAGCAGCCTGTGAGCTTACATGCACGAATTTTTTTATTCCGGGGTTATATTTTAAAGTGGCCTCAAGCAGGCTTTTGGTCGCATCAACATTACCGCGGTAAAACTCCTCTTTTTTCTTAGCAAAAGTAACGCCGCCAACGTGATAAACGTAGTCAACATCACTTAAAGCTTTTTTAAGTACATCATCGGTAAAAAGATCGCCTTCGATGAATTCAATTGGTTTATCTTTCAGCCATTTGGTGCTGCTAGATTTCCTGATCAATGCCTTAACTTCATAATTCTTTTTAAGTAATTCATCTATAAGGTGTGACCCGATGAACCCGGTGCCGCCTGTTACAAATACTTTAGCCATTATAATGTATTATTTAACTTCATTTTATAATTAATTCTCTATTAAAAACTGTAGCCCGAAACGCTGTTTCGGGCAGTTGAATCGGCGATTCGACCTACATCTTTATTTCGCTAAAAATTCTTTTACTGGATCTGCAATATATGTCCATTTCCAATTTTCTGCATTGTCAACAAGTCCCGCTTTTACCGGGTTGTTGATCACATAATTTATTACATTTCTGTACTCAGTTGAATTCCGGATAACATGGTCATAACTTTCATTCTGCCAAAATTGTCCGCTTCTTTTTAATATTTTATTAGATTCAATAGCTGTGAATTTTTTCAAGTCCTGTAAAATTTTTGTAACTCTGTAGCCCGAAACGCTGTTTCGGGCAGTCGAATCAGCGATTCGACCTACATTAACATCTTCGATACTAAATACTACATGTACATGATTAGGCATTATAGTAAAACAGTGCAGATCATACTGTTTTTTATCTCTGTAAATTATACTTTCACAGATAATGTTTGCAATAGGCTCTTCTTTTAGCCACAATGGACCGGTTTGCGAACCATCAAGCAGGTTGTCAAATTTTCTGAAATATTGTTTTCCATTTCGCAGTATTGCTCTTTTTCTTTTTGATAAATCGTTGATTTTTCCAGTTTCATTGATCAAAATGCTATATTCATTTTACAGGTTATCAATTACCTTTTTTGGCAATGAATTTGCCAGCCTGAATGTAACAAAATAATCTGTATTTCCGGGCTGATAGTGGGGTAAGTTTCTTTTATAGTACACCCCGTTCATTTTTATAAATCGTGATTTTCCTTGTTATAATTTCAGAAATGAAGTAAATTTGTTTTCAAACATATTCAATTTATTACGTAAATTCAATTTATTACGTTAATTCAATTTACAGGCATAATTTTTGCCGGGGAGCGTTTTAAGTGGCAGATCTATTTCAGAAGTGTTTTGATTTTACAAGGGCTGATGAAGTTAAAAAATCAGGGCTTTACCCCTATTTCAGGCCAATTGAGGAAAATGAAGGTCCCGTGGTTCAGATTGAAGGTAAAAAAATGATCATGGCGGGTTCCAACAATTACCTTGGCTTAACAGCACACCCAAAAGTAAAAGAAGCAGCAATTAAAGCCATTGAAAAATACGGCACAGGATGCAGCGGTTCGAGATATTTAACAGGTACATTGGACCTGCATATAGAGCTTGAAAAAAGAATGGCTAAATTCTTTGGTACTGAAGCTGTTCTGTTGCTTTCAACCGGTTACCAGACAGCACAGGCTATTATTCCAACACTGGTTCAAAAAGGTGAATATGTAATTTCTGATAAAGATAACCATGCATGTATTGTAGCTGCAGACCTGATGGCAAAGGGCGCTTTTGCAGAATTCAAACGCTACAAGCATAACGATATGGATGACCTTGAGGCAGTTCTGAACAAAGTCCCGAAAGACAGGGGCATACTTATCGTTTCAGACGGAGTGTTTTCAACCACAGGAGAAATTGTTCATTTACCAAGAATGGTTGAGCTTGCTGAAAAATTCGGAGCAAGGATACTTATTGATGACGCGCATTCAGTTGGCGTTATAGGTGTAGGCGGAAGAGGAACCGGGTCACACTACGGTTTAATGGATAAGGTAGATATGACTATGGGTACATTTTCAAAAACATTCGCCTCACTTGGCGGTTTTGTTGCCGGCAGCGAAAGAGTTATAAACTACATTAAACATCATGCACCTGCGCTGATTTTCAGTGCTTCACCAACACCGGCAAGCGTTGCCGCAGCAATGGCAGCCCTGGAAATTCTTGAAGCAGAGCCTGAAAGAATTGACCGCCTAATTGCAAATGCAGATTATATGCGCGCAGGCTTAAAAGCACAGGGATATACTATTATTGAAGGTGTGACCGGGATCGTTCCGGTAATTCTTGGTGTGTTTGATAAAACGCTGGTATTCTGGCGCAAGCTGTTTGATGCAGGAGTATTCACAAATGCTTTTGTACCGCCGGGAGTGCCGCCGCATCTTTCAATGCTGCGCACATCATATATGGCTTCGCATGAAAAGGAACATCTTGACAGGATACTTGAGCTTTTTAATGATATCGGGAAAGAGCTGGAACTGATAAAATAAAGCTCTGTTATTGAGATAGAATTAATTCTATAAATATTACCCACGGCCATATGCCGTGGGTTTTTTAATAAAACAAATTAAACTAAAAAATCAGAATTAAAAAATAAGAAAATTAATGAAATATATAATATTACTTTTAACTTTCGTTTCGCTGATTGCATGTTCAAAAGAAGATAAACCTGATACACAGCAGCAAAAGACTCCACAGGAAGATAATGATTCACCCGCTGATACAAACTTATCGCCTGAAGAAAAATTCTCAGCTTCAATATTAATTGATTTCCTTGGTGATAGTGAGGACGAGGATCTTGCTTCATTTCTGGAAACAGAGATATTTAAACTGGGAGCAAACTATAACGGGGCATCGGTTATTGAAGTAACACCAAGCACATGGCTTGTACAGCTTGAAAAAGAAGGCCAGGTGAAAAACTTTCTTCTGCAAAAATATGTGGATTTCAGATCAAATGAATATTATTTTTCATTCAAAGAAACATCGCTTAGTTTAACAGATGTCATCTCACGCGTAAAGCCAAAAAGCTCTGCAGGTGAGCAATAGTATATATTTAAAATAAACCGGGTTTCTTAAATATAATTATTGCAGGTTAGCATGCTCAACCATAATGCACCTGTTCTGTATAACTTTAAACCCGTTTTCTTCAAGCAGCTTCGCTGCGCTGTCGTTATATATCCCCAGCTGAAACCATACATATTTTGGCTTTGGTGCCATCTGCAGTATTTCCAGTGCATGGTCATATAAAAATTCAGGCCTGCGGAAAATAAGTACCATATCAATCGGGTCAATTAAGCGGTTAACTTTATCAATAACAGGCTGCCCAAAAAGTTCAGTCCCTTCAAGCTTAGGGTTTACAGGAAATACCATATAATCATGCTGTAACATATATAGAGGTACTTTATAGGCATATTCCCACTCATCTTTTTTAGCCCCAATTACAGCTATAGTTTTGGTATTTTGAAGCATTTCATCAATTAATTTCATACTATTTATTTTATTATATTATAAAAACAAATTTATAGCTGATTTTGTTCTGATTTTACAGTCCTGCATTCTGAACGCACTTACCCTTTTGCATTGAATTTAAAAGTAAGTAAAACTATTTTAGTATTAATATGATAAGTAATTCAACAAAATTTCTTATATTATTCAGGCTTAAAACCATTTTATTTGAACACAGAATCTGATGTCCCGACTATATAAAAGCGGGACATTTTTTTTATACGTAATTTAAAGATATTTATTTATGATTGATGCTTCAAATACAGCGAAAAAGTTCTTTCCTGCAGCAAATATAAAAAAACTGGAATATGTTTCACCGGTGTTTGCAAGAAAATATAAAATAGCTGTATTTGTACCGTTAAAAAATGCAGATGAGTTGACTTTCAAAATGGCTTCTGCCGGTGCAGGTAATATAGGAAAATATTCAATGTGTTCTTTCAGAACTGCAGGAATAGGCACTTTCAAAGGATCATCTTCATCCAAACCGTTTACAGGCAAAAAAGGTAAGTTTGAGATGGTTGAAGAGATGAGGCTTGAAATGATATGTGAACAAAAAGACCTGGATAATGTAATAAATACTGTTTATTCAGCTCATCCGTATGAAGAGCCGGCATGTGAGATCTACCCGGTTATAGTAAAAGATAATAAGGTAAATAAAAAAACAGCATTATTACATTTTAAAAAGCCGGTAACGCTTGGGGATTTTATAAAAAAAGCAGGTCCAAGGCTTAAGGCTGAACCTTTGCCGGTAAAACTGTTAAACACTAAAGTTCACAGAGCATTTATTGACCTGACAGGTAAAACAGAATATGAAATAAAACCTTTAAAAACAAAAACACTTGTAATAAGAAAAAATAATAATATAATTAATTTTGAAGTAATATGAGTATGAAAGAAAGAATTCTGCAGCTTTACAAACTTAACAGAATAGACAGAGAACTGCATGAGCTTATCAGTCTACGGGGTGATATACCGGCAAAAATAGAGGACCTGAGCTCTGAAAAAAGAGAGCTTGATGAGCGGGCCAATGAGCTACGCAGGGAACTTGATACTATTGTAGAAGCTGAAAACAACGTTCAGAACGAAAACACTCACCTGCTGGAAAAAATAGAAAAAAACGATGAGTTACTGCGTTCAGGTGCGGTAAAATCAAACAAAGAATATGATGCGCTTGCCAAAGAAATTGATGAAGCTACAACAAAGATAAAAGAAAACGAAAAGGCTGCAAAGGATGATAATTCAGCCCGCAAATCAGCAATTGAAAACGAACTTGTGCTCATAGCCGGTCAGCTTGAAGATGTAAACGTTGAGCTGGACCAGAACTTAAAAGAGCTTGAAGAACTGACCAAACAAACCGGTGAAGAAGAAACCGAGCTGAATTCACAAAGAGAAGAGATAATAAAAAGTATAGAGCCCGAAGACCTGGCATATTACGACAGGATAAGCAGCGTTAAGTATGGTGAAGCTGTTGCAGTTGTTAGAAAAGGGTCATGCCTGGGATGTTACAGCTCAATACCTCCGCAAAAAGCAATTGAAATACGTACTGCCGATAAATTCTACGCATGTGAATCCTGCGGCAGAATACTGATTGCCGAAGAAATTATTACCGCGTAGCTTATTGGGCAAACTTAAAGTTTTTACAGATGGCGCTTCGCGCGGCAACCCGGGCGAAGCCGGGATAGGGATCATAGTTTATGATGAGAGTGATAACATTATTAAGAAGTGGAATGAATACATTGGCAAAACCACTAACAACCAGGCTGAATACCTTGCGCTTATAAAAAGTTTGGATCTGATAAGGGAATTAAAAGAAACAATTCAGATAGAATTTATAGAGTTCTTTGCAGATAGTGAGCTGATGGTTAAACAGCTAAGGCTGGAATACAAAGTTAAGGATGAAGGTTTAAAGCCGCTTTTTAAAAAATTCAACACATTGATAAACGAACTGAAGATACCCTACAAGATAAATCATGTTGAAAGAAAACTGAATAAAGAAGCAGATAAGCTTGCTAATATGGGTATAGATAATAAAAACAGCCTTTAATATCCAGAATATCTCAGCGCTGCAGCAATATTCCCTCTCAAATGGAACTTAAAATCATTATTTTTGCTTTAAGATATTTCTAATAAAAGGAAAGCTCAAGCAGCCGCTTTCAATGTAACAGTTGGGAGAGGAAAGTCCGGACACTCAAGGGCAATGCACCGTGTGAAAGCGCGGGTGCAGCGGGGCAAACCCGCTGTAACGGATCAGTATCACAGAAAACAAACTACCATTCGGGGCAACCCGATTGGAAAAGGTGAAAAGGCGGTGTAAGAGACCACCGTGCATTCAGTAATGAATGCTGCAAGATAAACCCTGCATGAGTGCAAGGCCGCGTAAAGTATCACTTTCGGGCTGCCCGTCTGAATCTGCCAAGGCAGTGTGATACAGGGTAGGCTGCACAAGATAAATGGCTGCCCATGCCCCGCAAGGGGCGGGAACAGGATCCGGCTTATGAGCTTTCCGTTTTATTATTTACTTGCAAATTCTGCCTTTGTTATCTATTTTTGTATAACAAGCCGAAAGGACTTTATACCTATGAAAAAGTCTAAAATAATAATATTTACCCTGCTTCTTATCACCTGTAATATTTCTTCACAAATTTTTTTGGAAGACGAAAATTTTTCTGATAAAGACTATCCATTGGAAATTTTGAGTGAAGGTTTTAATACGCCGGCATTTCCGCCTTTTGGCTGGTCGACACAAATTATTACAGGAACATATAATTGGGCACAAGCTTCCAGCGGGGCTTATTGTAATACATACCGTTCAGCTTTCATTCCCTTTAATATTTCACCCAGCGGACAGGTTGCAAGACTTATTTCGCCTGTGTTCATTCCAACATCCACAAGCAGAGATTCACTGATATTTTCAGAGGCATATTGCCAGAAACCGGGAGTAACTGAGTCACTTGAGATATTTATTTCAACGAATTCAGGCACCACATGGCAATTGTTCAGTTCATTTAACAGCGGCACGTTAATGACTGCGCCTGCAACATCTACATATTTTACACCTACCTGCAATCAATGGCAGAACAAAAGCATTTATCTGCCGCTAAATACAAACAGAATATGTTTTCAGGCAGCCGGTGGGAACGGTAATAATCTTTATGTTGATGAAGTGCTGGTAAAGCCATCATTCTTATCAGGAATTCCTCAATATTCAACAGAAGTTCCTGTAGATTTCAAACTACATAACAACTACCCAAACCCGTTCAATCCAACGACCAAAATACGGTTTGATATAACCGAACGAACAAACGTGAAAATTATTATCTATAATTCTGCGGGTAAGGAAATAAATGTTTTGGTGGATAGTGAACTGGGGGCCGGCAAGTATGAAACATCATTTACTGCGTTAGATATTTCAAGCGGGATATATTTCTACCGGATCATCACTGATAATTTTACAGATACAAAAAAAATGATCCTTGTAAAATAGATTCTGAAATTAGTTTAATGTTTTAACACTAAGGCTTTTTATCTGATTTTATATCATTCAGCAGCTTAAGCGCAAACTGGTTTCCGGGTTCTGACGCTAGTATTTGTTCGCAGTACATCCGGGCAGCTTCCGTATTTCCTTTCTTAAAATTCAGGTAGGCCGCGGTTAAATATGCATCAAGAGATTTTGGCCGCAGCTGCATTACTACATTCATCAGCTCATCGGCTTTAGTAAGATTTCCTTTTTTAATGTAGTACCTTGCCAGATTTATCCTGTAAGAAATATTAACTGAATCCTTTGCAAGTACTTCTTTTTCAAGTAACAATGCTTCCCGGTCTCTTTCCATTTCGTAATATATCAAAGAAAGTAGTGCGTTCGATTCATTTATAAAGTAATGTGAATTTCTAAGCCCTTCAACCTGTCTTGCTGACTGATTGAGAAGATTCATTTTAGTTTCTTTGGGCATTGTTTCACTGGAAAAAACCTGCCGGTAAACTGTATTTGCAAGCGCATATTTATAATCTGTGTAATAGTCATTCATGGCAATGGCTGTATTCATGTTATACACAGCTTCGGCAAACTTACCCTGTTTTATCAGTTGATTGCCAAGCTTAAAGAACCTGTCTGCCTTCATATCATTAATGCTGCTGTATATATTGTATGAACAAACCAATATTACGGGAATAGCAATCATTATAATTAATTTCCGGTTAAAAATCAGTTCTTTTGATTTTTCACTATCTGCAGCTTTTAATGCTCCCAGAAAAACAAAAAAATACAGCAGAATGGAAATATCATCAAAATTAGTTAAACCATACACACTGTACCCGGCGATGAACGCCCCAAAAGCCATAAAAATTATTTTTTTATCAGAATCTGTTCCTTTGAAGATATTTTCCAGGCAACGTCTTAATGCCTGAACTAGTATGCTGATATATGCCAGCATGCCGATCAAACCCATCGAATACAGCATGTACAAAAAGTTGTTATGCGGATTATCAAAGTAACCGGTTCTTTCAAGGAAGCGGAGCCTGTTAGAATAAAATTCTTCAAATGCAGATGAAAACATCGCAATACCAGTTCCGAACACAGGATATTTTAAAAACAAATTAAACGAATCCTGCCATAATACCAGCCTGGGGTTATCTGATGAACTGAAAAAACTTAATATGCGGCGTGACAAAAAGCTTTCGGGTGCAATCAGGATATACAACAGAAAAACCAGCACTACACCACCGGTCAGATAAAGTATATTCTTAATATACCTGCCTTCATTTATTTTTTCTGCACCTGCTGCACCGTTTTTCTTTTTGATAAAAAGATACAATCCAATCAGCAATGCTGTTTCTGCAGCTAACGCAATGTATGCTGATCTTGTACCTGAGAAAACTATCCCCGTGACAATAATTGCCGGAAAAATAATTTTCAGGATATTGTTTTTTTTAGAGGAAATATTCAGAATTGAAAATGGGAAGATGAGGGTTAAAAATCCGCCGAAGAAAACAGCATTCCCAAAAGTAGAAACAGGCCTATCTAAACCCGGCTGCTGAATACCAAAAGCATCAAAACCGGCTAACTGTATAAAAGAATACACCGAAACCAATACAGCTAATATTTCAACAGTAAGAAATAACCCGGTAAAACGTTTTTTATCACTTAACAGGCCGCCGGATAAAAAATAAATAACAGCCAGATACAGAAATGTAATTAAACTGATTTGCCTTTGATATTGGCCAAATACGCTGATCTTTGGATTAAGTGAGAATATTGTTGAAAGGACTGCGGCGCAAATAAATATTAGTACTGGAACATCCAGCGAACTATTGAAACTAAAAGGGGTGTTTTGCCCACTTCTTAAAGTATTTTCAGCAAAATGCGCGGTGCTGAACATAACAAAAAATGAACCGGTAATAATAAAAGCGCTCATTTTAACCAGATCAACCGGGTTTTCAAAAAACATAGTTATTGCCAAAGGCACAGATACAACAACAAGCATAAAAAAGTAAAAAGGAATATAACTTAGGTTTGCAGGACGGGCTTCCATTATTGTTTCTTCAGGTTAACGTCCATTTGCGGGAAGGGTATTGAAATACCGTTTTTATCAAACTCATTCTTTACGGCTTCATTCATAAAAAATGTCAGCTCAACAAGGTCATCTGTTTTAACCCATACCCGGGATTCAATATTAACTGAGCTTGCACCAAGCTCCTTAACGCCTATTATAACTTCCGGATCTTTAAGTATCTTTTCGTTTGAATTGATCACATTCATAATTATCGATTTAGCTTTTGCTATATCATCAGCGTAGCTGATCGAAAAAACGGAGTCGATCCTTCGGGTGTTTTCAAGAGTATAATTCACTATGGGTCCGGTTGAAAGCGGCCCGTTTGGAATAAAAACCACTTTGTTATCAAGTGTATTTATTACGGTATTAAAAATCCTTAATTCCATGACCGTTCCTTTGTGCCCCTGCGCTTCGATGAAATCACCTTTGCTGAACGGTTTATAAATAAGCAGCAGTACGCCGCCGGCGAAATGCTGCAGTGAGCCTGAAAGCGCCATACCGATTGAAAGTCCAACCGCGCCAAGCAGCGCAATGAAGGAGGTCATTTCGATACCTATCATACCCATCACACTGATAATGAGCAGAATTTTAAGTACTATAGAAACCAGCGTTCTGAAGAAAGGCCTCAGGGATTCATCTATCTTCCGGGATTGCATGACCCTGTTAAGGAATTTGATAAGCAGCTTTATCAAATAAAGCCCGATAACAAGTGTCACTAAAGCAAGAGCAAGCTTGGGGAGGTATTCTATAACTTCTTTAGTAAGTATTTCAATAGTTTGTTTATCCAGCATAATACTTATCTCATTTTCTGCATATAAAAATCTACTTTTTTTGTATTTCCGTCTTTACCGGGTCCTTCTATAAATGCATGAAGATTTCCCTCTTCAAGCAGGTATGTTATTTTTTTCGGAAAGTCGTGATCAGGGTTTTCAAACACAGCGCTGGTATCAGTTACATTAGTTAATTTAAATTTTACCGGGGCTGGGTTATGGGCTACATCAGCCACATAATATATTCCATCGGCAGTTTTTTCAATTTTCAGGGATTCACTGAAAATAACTTTTCCTTCTTTAATAGTTTTTGAGCCGCCTTCAAACAGATCATCATTTATAACTTTCCATTCTTCATAACTGGTGGTTTCACCAGAAGCAGATACCCAGCTATCCGCTATCCACAAAAGCTTTTGCATATCAGTTTTTTCCTGTGCCATTAGCTGTAAATTAAAAATAATTATTAATATAATGTATTTCATATATCTGTTTATCAGCAAAATTACGGATTATTAATGATTGTTTCTATTGAGGAAAAAATTTCTTCAGTACTTATATCATGCATACATTTCGCTCCGAACACTTCATTTTCAGGAATTATCCCGCGGCATTTGCCTTCACTGCATAAATTACATGCGAACCGTGCTTGAACTATTGCATGAAAATTATCGTTTTCGTAGATCTTCCACATTATATCATCGTATTTTTCAAGCAGGCCTATGGTTTTAACGCCAACAGCAGCTGCAAGATGCCTGGGGCCGGAATTATGAACTAAAGCAGCATCTGCATACTTTAATATTCCTGCAAGCTCACCAATAGTTTTTGTTTTTACGAAACTGATACTGCCGGTATAGATCTTTTTGAGCGCATTTACATATTCTTCGTCATATTCACTATAAGCTAAAACAATATTATACTTATTGCTTTTTTCAGCTTTTATCAGCACTTCTTTAAGCTTTTCCGGCGGCAGCTGCCTGTCCTTATCGCTTGCTCCGGGATGTACTACAATTATTTTTTTACCTTTATCATGTTCTGAAAAAAATTTCGCGGCAGCCTGAATACATTCTGCAGGCACCTGGAAAAATGTACTTTTATCTTCGGTAGTAATGCCAAGCGGTTCCAGCAAAGAGCAAAAATAATTAAGAACACCTGAATCACTTCTTTTTACGGGAGGTTTATCGGTGAGCAGATAATCAAAAGGCTGGTTTTTTTCACCTACCCTGCGTTTTATACCTGCAAAAAAAGACCAAAGTACAAATCTGTTCTGCGGAAAGGTTGAGACAGCTGCATCAAATTTTAACGCGCGCAGATATTTTACACATTGCCACTCGGCTTTAAGCCTTGCAAATCCTTTTAAGGCGCGCATTGCCCTTCGGTCAAGCTCAAGAACATTATCAACAAACGGATTATTCCTGAATACTTCAGCGGTACCTTCAAAATTGCTTTTTTCGATGTAAGGATTTCCTTCACGGGTGTTATTAATATACTTACGCCTGTGAAAAAGGAGTATAGTAATTTCAACATCCGGCAAAGAAGCTTTTGCGGCTTTGAGAGCAGGAGTTAAAACAATAGAATCGCCCATCTGGCCTTCAGCCAGAAACAGTATTTTTTTGATCTCCTGCAATAATTAAAATATAAATTTTAATGCTGGCAGACTTCTGTTAAAACACCGCCGATTGATTTTGGATTTACAAATGCGATCAGCATGTTATCAGATCCAATTCGCGGTTCTTTATTTATAAGCTCAAATCCTTCACTATCAAGCCTTTTAAGATCTGTTTTAACATCATCAGATTCATATGCTATATGATGAATTCCTTCTCCGCGTTTTTCTATGAATTTTGAAATTGGAGAATCCGCTGATGTTCCTTCCAGCAGCTCTATGGTTGACTCTCCGATTGTAAATTTAACAACATTTACCTTCTGTTCAGCTACATATTCCATTTCAGAAGGTTCAGACTGCAGAAGCTTTTTGTAAGTTTCTGATGCAGTTTTAAGGTCTTTAACAGCAATTCCCAGGTGAGAGATCTTGTTTATCATATATAATCGCTAAGTCCCTTTCTTTTTAAATAATCAACAATTTCTTTTACTTCCTGTGACCTGTCTTTTTTGCAGACAAGCAGGCCGTCTTTTGTATCTATTATTATGAGGTCATCAACCCCGATAACACCCACAAAACCTTTAGGGGACATTATAAGGTTATTATGGGAATCTTTAATAAAGCTGTCTCCGATAACAGAATTATTATTTTTATCCTTATTTTTAAGCCTGGATACTTCATCCCAGCTTCCGAGGTCGCTCCATTTAAGATCTGCCTTAATCACATATACATTTTTAGCTTTTTCCATTATACCGTAATCAATGGAAATACTTTTAATTTCGGCAAAGACCTGTTCGAGCACGCTTTGATATTTCTGGGTATGAATTGATTTTTCAATTTTCAAAAGCTGGTGATGCAGGTCAGGAAGCAGGTCGCTCATTTGCTTAAGCATTGTATCTGCCCTGAAAATGAACATTCCGCTGTTCCATAAAAAATCACCGCTTTCAAGAAATACTTTGGCAACATCAAGCGAGGGTTTTTCAGCAAATGTTTTAACCCTGTAAATATTCACATCACTTTTTTCTGATTTATAAAATGCGTCTTCAATGAACTGGATATATCCATAACCAGTTTCAGGGTGCGAAGGCACAATGCCAAGGGTTACAATTGAATCGTTCTGTTCCACAAACTTTAGTCCTGTATTAACAACCTTCGTGAATTCATCAACGTTTTCAATTAAATGATCGGCGGGAACAACGAACATTTTGGCTTTTTCATCATACTGTTTTAAGATAGTAGAAGCCAGCCCTATACAAGGAGCTGTGTTTCTGCCGACAGGCTCACCAATAATGTTTTCTTTCGGGATTCTGGGAAGCTGCTTTTTAACAAGATCGATATATTGTTTATTTGTAATTATGAATACCTGTTCGATCGGCACAATATCTTTCAGCCTTTTAATAGTAAGCTGAAGCATAGTATCGCTTGAATTAGCGATAGGCAAAAACTGTTTTGGCAGCTTTGATGTTCCGTAAGGCCAGAACCTGGCTCCAACCCCCCCGGCCATAACTATAGCATATGATTTCATTTCGTTCTTTTAATATTTAAGAATCGGCAAAGATCTTCACCGGGTTATTTAAATGCTGTACCAATACATTAAAGTCTTCCGGCTTTCTATCAGTAAGAAGCATTTTAAAAGTAAAAATTATATATTTTATTATCTGCTGAACTTCTGCTTCCTGCATATCCATTCTGTAATCTTTAACATATTTTAAGAATACATAGGTAACTTCAGCAAGCTTTAAAACATCCCTGTTCTTAATTGCAGCAGATATCTTTGCGATAAGCCTCAATGCATTATTTAGCTCACTGATTTTTTCAAGGGCATCAATTTTGCTGTACTCTCCTTTTAAGTTACCGATACCTGTAAAACTTTTTTCAAATTCTTTTACAAGATATTTCAGCTTAAAATTAGCTGTTTCAAGCTGTGATTTTTTCAGCTCTGGTTTTTCAATAACCGGTATCGGTCTGATAATTTCTTCCTGTATTTTATCCTCAGGGTCAATCTCTTTATATTCAGGGTTTGACGCACCTGTTTCTTCAGCAATACTTTCAGCCGCAGAAATATCTTCGGTAATTTCTTCTTTGGGTTTCAGCTCTTTTTGCTGATCGCCTGAAATATCTGATTTCAGCTTTTCTATTTTATCTACAATGGAATCATAATTCAAATAATCTTCGCCTTTTATCAGGCTGTTCACAAGCGCCAGCGATGAATCCAGCAGGCTGATCCTTTCAAATGTTAACAGTTCGGGCTGGCTAATGGATCTGGTAAAATAAATATTCATTGTTAGGAATATATCTGCAGTAAGATCAAAGGAAAGCTGCCTTGAAAGATTTGATAGCTCGCTGGTTATTCCCAATATTTCCGTTAATGCCTGCAGGCATTTATCGCTTAGTTTACCGTTATCATCTGTTATACAATCTCTGCCTACTGAAGCCAAAAGTTTTTCAAGTATCTTTACTTCTTCAAAGAACCTGCTTTCAAATGTATAATAGGCTTCATTAGTTATAGCTTCTTCTTTAATATGCTCATCTTCAGGAGAGCCGCCTTTGGGTTTGTGTACTTCTATTTCAATTTCAGGTAAATCTTCTTCTTTAACAGTTTCTTCATCAATTTCATCAATTTCATCAATTTCATCATTTTCAGATTCTATTTCAGCAATTATACTTTCAGTTTCCTCAAATTCTTCTGTTGAAATATTACCTTCTTCTTCGTCCAATTCTTCCTGTTCAGGTTCATTTTCTGAATTTAAGCTTTCGTATATTTTTATATTACTTTCGTTTTCCTTATCACTATTTTCAACCGATTCGCTGATACTTTCAAGCTCAAATACTTCGGTTTCTGTATTGTTGGAACCGGCATTTTCAATCAGAGTTAAGCCATCCTCTTCATCGCTTTGAGTTTCAACGGTTTCCATTTCTTCCGTTTCTTCTATCTGTGCAATATTACTATCTTCATCAATATTAAATACTATTTTTTCCTTATTTTCTGTTTGGATTTCTTCAACTTCATTTTTTGCCGCCTCAGAAGAATCGCTTGTAATTTCTTTTATTGCTTCCTGAACATTTTCACTTTTATAAAGATCAATTTTTGAACATATCTTCGTTATATTCTGTTTATCGTACTCAAAATTATCCTTAAGATTAAAAATTGTAACCTGAGACTTATCTATTTTATCGGATATATAGAGCAAATATTTAAAAAGCATATCCAGCCCGGCAGTTTTACCGATAATAAAGGTAACCTTCATTACATCATCAACGGCAATAATGCTGTCTACCAGCTTACTTAACCTGTAATTTTCTTTAAATTCACCTGATGGTGAATGAACCACAGTATAAAGAAGGTAATTTATATAATCTTTTTTAAATGTCATTTATTATCCGTTTAGATATACTCTTTCGACCCTGTCTGCAACAGCGCAAATCATTTCATACGGAATTTTTCCGCATATCTTTGCCAGTTTATCCGCTCCGATATTTATGCCGTTTTCTTCACCCATTAAAAGCACATCGTCACCAATTTTGATATTATATCGTTTGCCAAGCTCTACCATAATCCAGTCCATAGTAACTGCACCGGCCTGCCTGTAAAGCTTTTTGTTGATAAGAACCTTTGCTTTATTGGTTAACAGACGCTGGTACCCGTCACCATAACCAATCGGTATAGATCCGATAAACTCATTTTGCCTGGCAAAATATTTTCTTCCGTAAGATACACTTTCGCCTTCGCTTATCTTTTTTATGAAAGTTACTTTTGACTTTAAATTCATTATTGGCTTAAGCTTAATCTTATTCCTAACTCCATTGCCCGGGTAGTACCCGTATAACAGTAATCCCGGCCTGACCATATTAAAATATGATTCTTTCAGATCAAGAACAGCACCGCTGTTAGCTGAATGAATTATCGGAATTTCTATACCTGACTTTTTAAGCTCACCAAGCAGCCTGTTGAACCTTTTAAGCTGCAACTTTGAAAATGATTTATTTTTCTCTTCAGATGAGGCAAAATGTGTAAATATCCCTTCAAGCTCAATATACTTTAAGGCGGATATCTGCTGAATGGTTTTTAAAGCGCTTTTATAATCAAGCCCTATACGCCTCATCCCGGTATCAACTTCGATATGGATCTTGAACTTACTTTTAAATTTCCTGCTGTAATCATTAAGAAATTTCGCCGTATCATAAGAAGCAACAGTAGCTGTAAGATCATGCTTATGCAATATAGAAACATACTTTGCCGGTTCAAGCTTTGAATGTATTAGCGTACCGAAAACAAGTATAGGAGTATCAGGTATAAGCTTTCTCAGCCTGATAGCTTCATCATAATTTGCCACGCCAAGGAAGTCAATTCCGAGATCAACCAGCTTTTTGCTTATTTCTTCAATACCATGCCCGTAAGCATTAGCCTTAACAACACCGCAAATTTTGATCTTCCGTTTCGGATATTCACCGTGAATGTGCCGCCTTATCTGCTCAACATTAAAAGCAAGCTTTGAGAAATCTATTTCAGCCCGGGTAGGATTCAATATTTTACAGTCCGGGTTTGGTTAATTTCATCAGGTCTAAAACCTTATTCAATTCTTTTTCAGGCATAATATTTTTTGAACGTATAACATCCATTATAGAGCGGTGTGTCTTAACTGATTCTTTGGCAATTTCAGCGGCTCTGGCATACCCGATAATCGGGTTCAGGGCTGTAACTATGCTTATGGATTTTTCGGCATAGTCACGGCATTTCTTTTCATCTGCTATAAGACCGGCAACACATTTATCATCAAAAGCCTTGAGAGCGTTTTTAAGTATCTCGATCATCCATACTATATTAAATATCATAACAGGCATCATTACGTTCAATTCCAATTGACCCGCCTGTGAGCACATCATTACAGTATGGTTATTGCCCATAACCTGGTAAAGAACCTGGTTCATCATTTCTGCCATTGAAGGATTTACCTTACCCGGCATTATTGAAGAACCGGGCTGCACTGCAGGCATAATAATTTCTGCAAATCCTGTTGTGGGACCTGATGCCAGCAAACGGAGATCGTTTGTGATCTTGGTCATATCAATCGCGAAATTATTTATAGCGCTTGAAAGCTCCATAAACGGCATCATGCTTTGCATGGATTCAAAATAATTTTTAGTAGGCCGCAGCTTTAAACCTGATACTTTTGATAAATTCTTAGCCATCAGGCTGCGGTATTTAGCATGTGTGTTTAATCCGGTACCTACTGCAGTTCCGCCAATGCCAAGATCTGCGAGATGTTTCTGTGAAGAAAGTATGAGGTCATAATGTCTTGAAACAATTTCAGCATAGCCTTCAAATTCCTGCCCAAGTGTGATAGGCGCTGCATCCTGCAGGTGTGTTCTGCCTGATTTTATGACTTTTGAAAATTGTTTGGCTTTTTTCTCAAGGGTTTTCTGAAAATGTTTTATTACCGGCATAAGCCTTTGAGCCATTATGAGTGATGCAAGCCTCATAGCTGTAGGGAAAGTATCATTGGTTGACTGCGCCATGTTGACATGGTCATTCGGATTTATCAGCTTATAGTCTCCGCGCTTTCCGCCCATCAATTCCACACCGCGGTTAGCAAGCACTTCGTTTGTATTCATATTATGAGATGTACCTGCACCAGCCTGGTAAACATCAACTACAAAATGCTCGCGGTGTTTACCGCTTAGAACTTCATCGGCAGCTTTAATAATTGCAGCAGCTACTTTTTTATTTAAAAGACCAAGCTCTGCATTAGTCATAGCGGCAGCTTTTTTAATGTAAACATAAGCGTCTATCATAACGGGGTGAGCTTTCCACCCGCTTACAGGAAAATTACGTACTGCTCTTTGAGTCTGCACTCCGTAATATGCGTCGTAAGGAATTTCAATTTCTCCGAGTGAATCTTTTTCAATTCTTGACCTTGTTTTGCCGGTTTTCATTTAAAAACTATTGCCTTTCAGTAATAAATTAGTGTTTCGTAGTTAATTCTGTTGAATTTTTGAGGAAATCTACTCTATTAAAGTGATGAATTCTTTCAAAATATTAGCTAATTTAACAATTAATTATCATTAGTTATATAGAAAAATAATTGTAAGTAATAAATACATGTTTAAAATAACTCATGTTTTTTTCATTCTTTTAATATTTTGGGTTTATAGCGTTAACTCACAGGAAAACCAGGATTCTACACTAACACCTGAAGAAACAGTTCCTCTAACGGAGGACTCCACTCAGGTCACTGAAACAGATCCGGTAAAAATTGAAATATCACGGATAATCAAAGAAGTTAACTCCCGCTCAAAAGAAATAGATAATATCATTTCAACGGGTGAAATTAAAATCAAGACCCCGAAAATTGATGAAACGGGAGATATAGAAATTCACGTAAAGAAAAAAGATGACCTATGGTTCAAAATAGAAGGTCCCCTTGGAATTGACGCGGCAGTTGCACATTTTAACCGGGACAGGTTTACTTTTTTTGATGACCTGAACGATGTTGTGACAACAGGCTCAACAACAATACTTAACATAGGCACACTTACAAAGATAAGATGTACATTTGACGATATGCTGAATTCATTTTCAGGGACCGTCAGAATATCAAAAGGAAAAAAAGATGAGCTGGCTATGACTGAAGAAGGCGGACAATACGTACTTTCTTTAAAGCGAGGAACAATTACACGCAAATACTGGGTAGATAAAGATAATTACTTTGTATATAAATATATGTACATAAGCAAAACGGGTCAGACCCTGATCTCGTTTGAGTTCTCTAATTTTTCATATTCAGGTACCAGCACTTACGCGCGTAAAGTTGAAATACGCAGACCCAAGCAAAATGAATACTTCAGGCTTACAATGGAAAATGTGAGCCTTAACCAGGGCTACCTGGATTTTAAAGTTGACTATCCATATGGTGATGTAAAAATAAGGAACTGGAAATAAAATTATAACATAAATAAAAAAAATTAAAGGGGTACTATCCCCTTTTTTTATTAAGATAATATTAATTAAAATTAAAAAAATAACAAACAGTAAAACGGAATTCATTTATTTTTTTAATGTAAATTTGTATTTTTACCAATGGCAAAAATAAAAACTGAATGCGCATGCGGCGAAGTACATGAATTTGAAGGAGCAGCATCAAAGTATTTTGAAGGTAACATACCTGAATATGTAGATTGCAGCGAGTGTCCCGTATGCAGCCCTGAACTGCTGGATAAACCCGAAAACCACGAAGACGAAGCTTATAAAGAAGAAGTGGATATAGCGGAGCTGGAAAAAGCTCTGGAAGATGATCCTATTGCTGATATTGATGAAATTGATGAGGATTTTGACGAGGAAGAGTTTTAAATATCCAATTTATATTTTATATTTAGATTTCATATTTCCATTCAATTACCTTTAAATCAATTTATTTTCTAACTATTTCATCTGCCTTTTGTTTAACCCACCTATAGAACACTTTGTTTTTACAGTTTTCAACTGATGTTTCGAGCTCATTCGTAATAATATTTTCCGGGTTAAGATTAATTTTTATCAAAAGTTTTAAAGCTTTACATAACGTCAAATACATGCTGCTCATAAAATTATTTATTAGCCTGTTATTCCTCAGAAAATGTTCAAATGAATCAATATTTGATATCAATTCTTCAAACATTTTCATTTCATACAGCAGCATAAGCTTATAACGGTATATTATGATTTTATAAAGTGTTTCATTGGTATTTATTCTGCTAAGCATTTTTAAACCATCTTCATATTTCCCTGATTTAATACAATAACAAATTTCTGAAATCTTCTCTGTATACTCCCTGTCTCTTTTATGAACATATTTTATATTGTCTGAAATAAACTGTTTAATTTCTTCCGCATTCAAAAAATACTCTTTATTCACAAAAATATTCATATAGCTCATTCCGCTCATCATTTCATCTTCTTTTTCGCTGTAGCAATTATACTTAAGTATATATTCGCTTAATATATGTATTTTATAGCCGAATAATTCCGTATCAATATGAGAGCCCATTATCAATATATTGCTTAAACGTACAAATAATGAATGTTTGTTTTCGAAAGAAAGAGAAGGGAATATTTCTTTGTAAAAATCAATTATCTTATCGATCAATTTTAAATCTTCAAAATCATTATTTAGAATGAACCTGCTTACGTAATAATTAAAAATTATTATATTTTTGGTCCCCTTTTTGTCATTATAAACAAAATTTTCAAGTAACTCGGGGTCAATATTGTTAAGAATATGTTTATAAAAATTTACTCCATTGAGTCCCCTGTTTATCCGCTGGATAAGTACAAGGTTACTGGCAACTGTAAAATAGATCTGATCAAATGCTGAATTAAGCGCATACAGTATATTCTGCTCTCTTAAATCAAGTACTGTTTCATAGTCGGCATTCATAACCTTAAGCTGAACCAAATTTTCATTTGTTAAAACATGCAGGTTGCTTTCTTTAAATGTTTCTATATAGTCTTCCAGAAGTTTCAGGTTATCTATAAGGGGTTTTTCTGCAAATATATTAAGAGATTTATTTGTAAAGTTCACTTTAAACTTCAGATTATTCCTGACCAATGTATTTTCATCATTATATAATTCCTTTATCAGCATAAAATCTTCAGCCAATTGCGTTAACTGTGAAAAAAGAACCCTAATGGTTAAGGATGACCTTGACCTGTCATAAATCTTTCCGGGATACAGTTTTTTATAGATCTTTTCAGAAGTCAGTTTATCTGCAGGAAAATCAGGGTATAATTTTTTAAGTAAACCCAGCAACGGTTTAAAGTTTCTTCCTTTATTGTGGAACGGAGATATGATGAATTTTTCAAATTCTTTCAATTCTTCTTTTGAAAATGTTTTAAGTATTGTTAACAGCTTTATCTCTCTTGCCGGCATAATACAATTATATTAATTTACCCAGAAGCCATTTTAAATAAATATTTTCAGAGTTTAAAGAACTTATAATATTGTATAAATGATCTTTTGATGTGCTTAAATTCTTTTCTTTATATCTCATGAAATTTAAAAAATGTTTTAATACAACTTTATCTGTTTCAATAAATTCTTTTGGTATTTCCGAAGAATTTCTTAAGAAATGTTGAAAACTGTCCATTTCTGAATAAAACAAATCATAATGTTCCAGCTCTATTAAACATTGTATCTTAATATACTTAAGGTCTCTTATCATCATTGGTATAGAAAATCTGCTTTTACTTATCATACGCAGGCATTCTTCAAATCTGTTTTGCTGAAAAGCTGTTATTGCCCGGCTGTAATTAAAACAATCTTCTCGGTGAACTTCGTTGTGATACTTTAAATATTTCTCATTGTATTCGGTGATCTCAAAGAATTTTCTTTCATGAGCATACATTCTGATAATATTCCTGTACTGCCTTACATCAAACTGTTCATAATTGCCTTCTTTTATTGATTCATTTAACAGCAAAGTATAAAGCTTTTTGAATTCTGTTAGATAATGAACTCTTTTATTAAGCTTTTCATACAGGCAGAAATTACATAACCCGGCCAAATAACTTTTTTTCGAATCAAATGATAATACATCTAAATTATCCAGCAGTATTTTTTTCAGGGAAAGAAATGCTTTTTCATCGGTAAAATCGGTTACAATTCGGTTAAAATAATATAAAAGCATGATCTTTAAAGCCGGCATTTTATTGCCTTCAATAGCTTTTCCAAGAAGGTTATTTATATCTATCTTGCCCATTACATCCATAATTAAATCTGATTCCCTGAAATCTTCAGAATACAGCATCTCTACATCTTCTTTATGATTAATAAGCTCGAATAAAAAAAGGTATAACGCGGATTCTGTAAGCTCAATTCTTGCATCATTATACTTTTTCAAATTGTTCGATTTTTTTTCGTATATCAAATTGAACAAGGCTCGTTTTATCATATGCTGCTGCAGAAAGTAGGAGCTGTCGTCTGAATTTTTATCTTCATCCTTTGAGATCATTTTAATATAGCTATCACACAATTTAAATAGTTTTCTGCCGCTATATTCTTTGATTAAGCTTACAAATTTAAATTCATTACTGGTCCTGAAATACCTGATCATAAGGTATTCTTCAGTCAGCTTAGTTAACTGGCTTAATATTACCCTTATGCTAAGTGATGAAGCTTTGGGATCGTATTTTTTATGGGGATATAATTTTTTAAAGATCTTATCCTCGGTAATTTTCTGCGGCGGAAATTCAGGGTGAAGTTTTTTCAGGTAACTGTAAAGTGATTTATAGTTTCTGCCGTTATTGTGAAAGGGAGAGTTTATAAACTTCTCAAACTCTTTAATTTCCTCTTTAGTAAACGTTTTTAGTACAGAAATCAGCTTTAATTCTTTCATATCTTCTGAATTTTCCCGAAAATACCTTAACATATATTCAATTGCAAATCAAATTCTAAGTTCATTATTATCACTATTTTATAGAGTTGAAACATATTCTAACAGGAAATACTAATACTAAAATTACCTTAACAACAAAAGAAACTTTTCTTTGAATGCTTAAACATATGGGGATAACTTTGTACCAAAATATAAACAGTGCACTTTAATGCACTCAAGTGCACAGATTGATATGAGACTTAAAAAAGATAAAAAAATTTCAAAAGGATACAGGCTAAGGCCTGAAACCCATAAAATGATAACTAAAGTTCAAAAAATATTAAAAACCGATTATGATGATACTCTTACGGCACTATGCGCATATTTTCTGAAAAAAAACAATACTAACCAATTTAAATATTCAAAAAATTAATGGAATACATTATGAAAATTCTGAAATGTTTTATTGTTTTACTTTTAATGAGTTCTGGATTGTTTTCTCAATCCTGGATGGTGCAGTCAAATCCGGGTACAGGAAATATTATTGCAATACAGGCTTTTGATACTAACCTGGTATACGCGTTAACCGGTACTCAAGTTCTAAAAACTACCAATGGCGGAACAAACTGGAATATTGTTTTTACAGCCCCGCCCAGCAGAACTTTTAAGAATTGGCAATGGGATCAGCCTAATGTCGGGAATCTTTGGTTCACTAACTGGAATCAAAAATTTAAAACCACAGACGGAGGGTTTAACTGGACCCCTTATATATTACCGGGCGTACCGAATGATATGCAGTATTTAAACGATACTAATAATATATATTTCATAGATAATTCACAGAGCTTTTTGTATACTACAAATTCAGGTTCAAACTGGTATTCATCAAGTGTATCCGGATTTACGATAAACTCTTTGGGTAGTATGTATTTTGTTAATCAACAAACTGGTTTTGTTAACGGCGGAACCAGCTGGACTTATCTTCACAGACTATTGAGAACAACTGATCGTGGTTTTACCTGGACAACAAATATGGCAAGCAACACAAATGGCTATGAAGGAGGTGGAGATTTTAAGTTTTTCGGGAATATCGGTTTTCATGTTTCAAACAGAACTTATAAAACAACCAATATGGGAGAAAACTGGGTTATATTAAATAATCAATCAGGAGGCAGAAATTCACTTTTTATGCACGACCCGCAATGGGGTTGGCTGGGTAAATCAGACGGATTATTAAAAACTACTGATGGATGCTCAACTTGGGTAAATCAAAACATTGGTATATCAGGTGTTTCAATTTATGAGGTATCTTTTATAAATTATAATACAGGCTGGATTTGCGGATCATCAGGACATATACTTAAAACAACAAACGGAAGCGGTGTCACTCCGCCTGCACAGGCACCTACATTAACTTCACCTCCCAATAACTCTACGGGTCAAAGTATAACTCCTTTACTGCAATGGAATTCTGTTCCAAATGCAGTAAATTACCGGGTTCAGGTTTCTATAGATGTTTTTAATTCTACAGTACTTGATTATGATACGGTTTCAGTAACTCAGCTGCAGGTACCTCCGGGATTTTTAAACAATAATGTACTTTATTACTGGAGAGTTACTGCTTTGAACATAGGAGGTCAAGGTCCCTGGTCAGTTGTATGGAATTTCCGTACAGGTTTGGTTGGAATTAACCAAACAGGAAATGAAATACCTTCTGTTTACAAATTGTATAATAATTATCCGAACCCGTTCAATCCTGTAACAAAAATAAAGTTTGATATTCCGCAGCAATCATTCACCAAACTGATAATTTATGATATTAGCGGGAAGGAAGTATCAATGCTTGTGAATGAACAATTAAACCCGGGGAGCTATGAAGCGGATTTTGACGCATCAAAATTACCAAGCGGTGTTTATTTTTATAAGATAAGTTCCGGAGGATATGCGCAGGTTAAGAAGATGATCCTGGTAAAATAAATTATTCAAATCATTTCCTCAAAATTCAAGGGGGCATATATATGCCCCCTTTTTCTTTAAAATAATTTTACTAAAATTCTTCAAGTTTTCGTGTTAACCACCATCCAAAATCTGATGTTTTAACAGAATCTGTTATTTTCTTTCTTTCGTTACTAAGCAGTTTGTTATTTTTACTTTTGTTCGCAAGAAATACTTTTATAATTTCAGAAAATCCATAATGTTCACTTGATTTAGAAAATCTTGTATTATTTGCAATAAAGTGATTGTAACTATCAATCAAATAATACAATTCTTCAATATAGTTCAATTCATAAAATACGGCAATTTTAAGCTTATAAAGATAGTTTTTTTCGTTTAAAGTAGAAAAATCGATCTTATTCAGGTGATCTAGTGTTTTGGTGAAATCTCCTTTTTTAAAACTTAAAAATGCATAAGCATAATTATTTGATCTTTTTCTATAGTCAATTTTAACTTTTGGCAAATACTGTTCAATGAATGCCTGAACTGATTCCGTACTTTCTATTGCTATTTTAATCCTGATTATAGAATTAAATAAAACATCTTCAAGTGGTTCTTTACGGCTGAAAGAAAAAACACCATTTTGAAATACAAAATCTATCAATAAACTCAGCTGAGTGGCAAAAAGTGTAAAATCTCTGGTACTCATAAGCTTAGTACCGCTTTTCATCAGCCCTAAAAAATACTGCCATTTAAGCACATCAGATAGCTGATCAAAATTCATTTTATAAAATTCAATTAATTCCCAAAACAGCTCAGTATTTTCATATAAATAAAACAAACTTCGTTTGTGATCATAAATCATTTTATTTTTTAAACCGGTGTTATCATCAGTGCATAATTTGGCAAGCTCTTCAATATTCAGGCTATCGGTAATTTTTTTTAAAAGTTCAAAGTTTACCGGATATTCCAAATGATTACTGTATAACTGAACCTTTATATTCGTAACAAAATATGAAAGCGCATAAAGCGGTATGTGCATTAACTCTTTTAATGCTTTATCTTTCTTATTTTCCCTGTGGTAACTTAAAGATATAA
Organism: Ignavibacteria bacterium; assembly: GCA_017303675.1. Lineage (NCBI taxonomy): Bacteria > Pseudomonadati > Ignavibacteriota > Ignavibacteria > Ignavibacteria bacterium. The sequence goes on along the minus strand of JAFLBX010000001.1, from coordinate 1,036,899 downwards.
TTCTCTGCAGCAAAAGTTTTTCAAGTGCATAATTTTCATCCAGCCCGTTCTCATCCAATATCCTGTTACATTCCTTAATTTCACTTCTGCAATAATTGTATAAATTTTTATCATTAAAGTATTCCGCAAGAGATTTGGAATAACTAAAACTGTTGTTAAGAGAGCTTTCAACTACCAAAAAGTTTTTTGCCAGCCTTGTTAGTTCTGAATATCGTACAGCTAACTGAGATGATGAACTCTTATTATATACACCGGATGATATTCTGAGGCTTTTTAAGATTTTCTCATCAGAAAGTTTATTTTCGGGATAATCAGGGTGAAATTTTGTAAAAGCCTTAAAGAGAGGTTTCAGGTTTCTGCCGGGATTATGATATGGAGATATAATAAATTTTTCAAACCTCTTTAAATCCTCAACAGAAAATGTTTTGAGAATCGTGATCAGCTTTGATGCTTTCATTGAATCTCCTTCCTAAAATACCTTTAAAATATGGTAAAAAATCAACACATACAAAACAAATGTAAATCACTGTAAATACAGGGCATACGAGATTTCAATCATGATATTTCTTTTTAGATTTCCGGTAATAATTAACTAAAAAATTCTTTGCTATGATAGCAAAGCTTAAAGTAACTTTGCACACTACAAAATAATCTGTGCACAATAGGTGCACAAAAAAGTATGAGAATTAAAAAAGCAAAGAAAATATCCAAGGGTTACAGGCTAAAGCCTGAAACCCATAAAATGATAGACAAAATACAAAAACTTATTAAATCTGATTACGATGAAACATTAAAAATTATATGTACTAACTACCTGAATGCTCACTATAGAAAAATTAATACTAATTTAATTAATAATAATTGAAGGGAAGATTTATGCAAAAAACAATAATAACAGTTTGTATGCTTTTAATCAGCAGCATAATTCACAGCCAGAATTGGGCTGTTCAGACTAATCCTGCAGTAGGTAATATTATAAAAATTCATGCAGTCAGTCAGGATACTGTTTACGCATCCACTACAACACAAATTCTGAAAACAGTCAATGGAGGAACTAACTGGGAGGTTATTCTTGCTAAGCCATGGAGGAACCTGAAAGGTTTTCAGCTTGTAGATCCTCCTTTCGGTCAGCACAGAATTTATACGTGGTGGCATACCGGAACCCATTATTACCGTTCAATCAACGGTGGAATTACGTGGGATTCTGTTATAGTCCCCGGAGGAACAGGTTATATGGAGTTTTTCAATGGCACAGATGATACTGTATATTATAATAATTCCGGACAAGGCGGAACAAATTTTTATTACACTACAAACAGCGGTGCAAACTGGTATTCGCGTAACGCTTCATACGGTAGTATGAACGCAATGAGCAGTATGCACTTTATAAACGGAACTACCGGTTTTGTAAACGGGGGTTCTTCAGTCGTTTTCTATCATGTTTTACTCAGAACTACAGATATGGGTTTCACCTGGACCCCGGAAATGAACAGCGGAACAGACGGTTATAGTTCAGGGGGGTGTTTTCAATTTTTTCCCAATGGAGTTGGGTATCATATTTCCAATAAAACTTATAAAACCATAAATAATGGTGATGACTGGATAACGTTAAACAATCAAGGAGGAGGGGTATATTCATTATTTATGCATGATGAACAATGGGGATGGCTTGGAAAACAGAATGGTTTGCTAAAAACAACAAACGGCTGTGCAAACTGGGTTGATCAAAACATAGGTGTTTCCGGAGTTGATATTAATTCTGTAACATTTATAAATTACAATACAGGCTGGATAGGCGGTGAAAATGCTCATATTTTAAAAACTACCAACGGAAGCGGAGTAATTCCACCGGCTCAGGCACCTGTGCTTACAGCTCCGCCTAACAATTCAAATGGTCACAGTTTGACCCCTTTGCTGCAGTGGAATTCTGTTGCTGGTGCAGTAAGTTACAGGGTTCAGGTATCTGTAGATGTATTTAATACAACTGTTCTTGATGTATCTGTTCCTGCAACACAATTCCAGATTCCTTCCGGTTTCTTAAATCACAATATTCAATATTACTGGAGGGTAACGGGACAAAATGTAGGGGGAGATGGGCCCTGGTCAGTTGTATGGAATTTCCGCACAGGTTTGGTTGGAATTAACCAAACAGGAAATGAAATACCTTCTGTTTACAAATTGTATAATAATTATCCAAACCCGTTTAATCCTGTAACAAAAATAAAGTTTGATATTCCGCAGCAATCATTCACCAAACTGATAATTTACGATATAAGCGGGAAGGAAGTATCAATGCTTGTGAATGAACAATTAAACCCGGGAAGTTATGAAGCGGATTTTGACTCATCAAAATTACCAAGTGGTGTTTATTTTTATAAGATAAGTTCCGGAGGATATGCGCAGGTTAAGAAGATGATCCTGGTGAAATAATCAGGAAAACACCATTTCCTCAAAAAATAAAGCAGGCTTTTTAGCCTGCTTTTTGTATTTATATGAAAAAACACTAACTTTAAACTTGTTTTTTAAAACAAAATTTTATTATTTCGGTTTATTCCAAACAATCATTTTTACTGCTGATGAAAAGAGCAATACTCATCATTTTTTTCTTAATGCTGTTTTCTGACTTTCTGTTTTCACAAAGAATATTATTCCAGTCAAACTTTGAAACTATTCCGCTAGTATACCCCGATAGTATTCCTGCCGGCTGGAAAAAGCTTGATGTTGACCAGAATAACCCGGTTCTTGGGTGGGCAGTAAATGATACTAATCAGCACTTTGGCGGCGATACAGCAATTTTTAAACCGCGGGCACACAGCGGCAACAGATCGTTATTTATTTTCTGGCTGTCCGGTTCAGGCAACAACAATTTAAATGATGACTGGGTATGGACAGACAGTCTCAGAATTCAAACCGGCGACAGCCTTAATTTCTGGTGCCTGCTTGGAAGCACTCCGCTAATTGCAGCATATGCAGATTCTGTTCAGGTACATGTTTGTTCTGGGCAAAACCCATCATCTTCATTGCTTAAGCTTGCTACAATTAAAAGCAATGATTCATCAGGCATACCTTTAAACAACAATTCATGGCGTGAGTTTAAATACAGCCTCAGCCAGTTTGCAGGTCAACGGGTTTACATAGCTTGGCGCTATTATATGGTTGTAAATCAAACATCAGGTCTGTGGATAAATATTGATGATCTGTTTATTGGCAACAGAAGCGAGATCGGGATAACTCAAATAAGCACTGAGATCCCCCGAAAGCATGATTTAAGCCAAAACTATCCAAATCCATTTAATCCATCTACTAAAATCAGATTCCAAATCACGGCATCCGGCAATAACCAATCTGAAAAGATAAAATTAAATGTCTATGATATTTTAGGTCGTGAAGTTGCTGCATTGGTTAACGAGGAATTAACACCGGGTACTTATGAAGCTGCATGGGATGCCGGCTTACTGCCCGGGGGAGCTTATTTTTACAGACTTATTGCCGGTGAAATAACTATAACTAAAAAAATGATACTGGTTAAATAAAAGGAATTCTATTGAAAAAATTACTGGTAATATTACTGTTACTTTCTTCAGCAAATGTGCTGACCCAATACTATTATAATCAGTACGCAGCATTTGATGGTATTGATGATCACTTATCAACACCTTCAAATGCTGAATTAAACCTGGATTCAGCATTTACAATTGAAGCCTGGGTTTACCTGCAGGATTCCACGGGCACAAATAAAACCATAGTCAGTACGGTGAACGCATCTTTAAGCGATGGATACGCAGTCATGATACAGGGTGCATCTTCAAATCCAACCAACGCAGGCAAGCTTCAGTTAAATCTTAACGGCGGAAATAACAATTTCATACAAACAGCCGGTACCAGATTTGCTCTTAACACATGGACTCATTTTTCTGTTACATTCCGTAATGCCTTCCCTAACAGCGATACCATCAGGTTTTATATTAACGGAACGCTTATACAGACATTTACATCAAATATCGCACCGCTGGCAAACAGCAGTGACCCGCTTAGAGTTGGCAACAGTTATATACCAGGAAATTTTTCCAACGGATTAAAAGGCAGACTGGATGATCTTAGAATTTACAAAACACAAAAAACATCAACGGTAATAGCTAATGACAGAGGTATCCCGGTAAATCTGGCAAATATCAGTAATCCTGCGTTGCTTGATAACTCTAATTATTTCAGACAGCTGAACGCTGCCTGGCTTTTTGACGGCAACGGTAATGATGCAATTGGCGTACAAAATAATTTAACAGCTTCTAACGGCGCATTTTATACGGGTAATAACTTCAATCCGGCCAATTACCGTAATCAAAGTAATTTTTACCTGCGCTTTCCCGGCACAAGCTGGCTTGCCTGCCCTGATAATGCGGGAAGCAGCTTCGATCTTGATACTGCCTGTACAATTGAAGCATGGGTTTACATTGATGCGTACAGAAATTCACCGCAGACAATAATAAGCAAAGGAACGTCTTCATACAGCTATATACTTGCAGTTTCAAGCAGCCCTTCGAATTCACCCATGTTCATATTGAATTCAGGCAGTAAAATAATACAAAGCTCAAAACCGATTTTGCCGAGAGTGTGGACACATATTGCTGCAACATACCGCAGTTCAACCGGCGAGCTTGCTTTATTTGTAAACGGTAATCCGGATACAAACAGGATTTTAACTCCGGGTAGTATAAATTTATCCAATGATTCAGTGTTTGCAGGCAAAAGCCTTTTTGGTGAATATATGTATGGCTGCATTGACGGCATAAAACTGAGCAAGAATGTAAAAACATCACAGCAAATTAAGAACTATATGTTTACCAGTATAGATAATCTTAATGCTCCCGGAATTTTTTCAGGTCAAAGCAGCTTCAATTTTGAAGGAAACACAATAAACAGCATTAATCCTGCAGATATTTTTTATCCAAGGGCAAATGTTTATTTTGAAAGGCTGAATAATGTAAGCGGGGCATCCGGTTATTCACAACCGCCTGTGATAAGATTATCAAATAACGATCCCGGATTTACCAACAATCAGTTTATTATAAATAGTGAAAGATTTTTCATTCCTAACGGGTCAACAGTACGTGATTCAATTTTGGTAAACGGCACAAGCGGCAATAACCGTGTTGCTGTTGTTGTGTTAATGAATCATACTTCTGTAAATGATCTCACACTTAACCTGCGGGCTCCGAACGGAACATCGGTGAATTTTCATTCCTCGCAGGGAAGCACCAATAACGATATCATGACCGTGTTCGATGACTTTGCAGACAGCCTTTCCGGAACTTTGATGGCTCCGTTTTCATCATTTATCAGGCCGGTTACTCCGCTATCATCACTTCCGCAATCAAATCAGAACGGATACTGGAGACTTTCGGTTACCGATGCTGCAGGTAATGTTGATTCAGGCAGGGTGTATATGTGGGGCATAAAATTTATTTCATTAACCGGAATTACGACAATTAATAATAATGTGCCTGATAAATTTTATCTTGAACAAAATTATCCAAATCCATTTAACCCCGAAACCAACATTAAGTTCGGTATTACAAAAACCGATATTGTTACCATAAGTATATTTGATATAGCAGGAAAAGAAATTGAGAAGCTGACAAATGATATACTGCAGCCCGGAAATTACAGTATAAAATGGAATGCGTCAAAGTTCGCAAGCGGAGTATATTTTATAAAGCTGATGACAAACGGATTTTCACAAACAAAGAAAATGCTTTTAGTAAAATAATGTAAGAGAAAACTCAAAAAATGTGTAAAATTGAGTTTTCTTATTCAATAATTAATGCAGGATTTTACAATTTAAACATTTAATATTATATTAGTTTAGCTTTAAGTTATTAAGTTTAAAAATTAAACATTATTAAGGCATGGAAACATCCAAAACAGGTTTGCTGGATCCTTACATACCTTCGCCTACGAAACCATGGAATAAAACCCTGGTTACTCATCTTCTCAACCGGACAATGTTCGGGGCTACTGTTTCACAGGTAAACAGCGTACTTGCGCTTACACCAAATGAAGCAGTTGAGCTGTTGTTTCAGCCATATGCCGCGCCTGAAGTACCGGGTACATGGGTAACAGAAGCTCCGGATTTTAATTCAGCCTATAATACCCAAAGAACTTCACAGTTAAGGACATGGTGGGTCAGGCTGATGTATGAGCAGCCTGTATCAATCCGTGAGAAAATGACACTCTTCTGGCATAATCATTTTGTATCTGAAGCCGCTACTGTTATTATTCCGCAATATATGTACATGCAGAACACATTATTCAGAAATAACTGTACAGGTAACTTCCGGACTCTGGCAAAACTGGTTACACGGGATCCCGGAATGCTCATTTATCTTGACGGCAGGTATAACATTGTAGGTAATCCGAATGAAAATTACGGAAGAGAGCTTCTTGAATTATTTACAATGGGTATTGGCAATTATACCGAAACAGATGTGAGAGAAGCTGCCAGAGCTTTAACAGGATGGATCCTTTCCGGACTGGGCAGCATTTTTGTTCCTTCAAGGCATGATTACGGTAATAAAACATTTTTAGGCCAAACCGGTAATTTTGATGATAATGATGTAATTGATATCATTTTTAACCAGCCTGTAACTGCTAAATTTATCTGTACTAAGCTGTATAAAACATTTATACACCAGAACGATGACTTAAGTTATGCACAGCCTGTAATAGATGAAATGGCTAATATACTAAGAAGCAATAATTATGAAATCGCTCCGCTGCTTAAAACGCTTCTGAAGAGCAAACTGTTTTATTCAGATAATACTATCAGTTCGCTTATAAAAAATCCGCTTGACCTGATGATTGGTTCGGTAAAAATGCTGAACATTAATTTTGATCCTTCATCATTAACCACAAGGCTGAATTATATAATTACACAGGCAAGCGCAGCCGGGCAGTATATCCTTGATCCTCCAAATGTTCAGGGATGGGTAGGTTACAGGCAATGGTTAAGCACTATTTCAATGCCTATCAGAGCAGCATTTGCTGAAAGCATTATAACAGGACTTCAGAAAAACGGGCAGCCAACAGGTTTTTCAGTTGATGCGCTTGCATTTGCCATGTCATTTTCTGCGCCAAATAATGCAGTTCAGCTGGTAAAAGATATGACTGAACATTTATTGAGATTAACAGTCACCCCTCGGCAGCTTAACGCGCTGCTTGAAATAATGTTAGACGGTTCTTTGGTTATGGATTGGTACATAAATGACCCGCAGGCGCCATCGAGAATAAAAAAATATCTTAAGGCACTGGTAAACCTTGCTGAATTTCAGATCAATTAGAATTTAAGGGAGAATAAAAATGAAAAGAAGAGATTTCATAAAAACGCTTGCAGTATCCGGTGCCGGCGCAGCATTATCCCTTAATTCAATCCCTATTAAAGCGCTTGGATTTAACTCAGTATTATCAAAAATATGCAGCCCGTTTGTTGATACAGATAAAGTCCTGGTTGTAATCCAATTACTTGGCGGTAATGACGGCTTAAACACAATTATTCCTTACCAGGACAGCATGTATTATACCCGCCGCCCCAACTTAGGCATTCCCAGCGGGCAGGTACTTTCTTTACCTAATACAACTATGGGCCTGCATCCTGCTATGTCTGACCTGAAAAATCTTTTTATTGATAATAAGCTTGCAATAGTTCAAAATGTAGGCTATCCGAATCCTAATTTTTCACATTTCAGAGCAACGGATATTTGGCATACAGCCTCAAATTCAAATCAATATTTCACAACAGGCTGGCTTGGCAGGTATCTTAAGGAAGAATATCCCAACTACCCGAACACCTTGCCCCCGGACCCGATGGCTATCCAGATAGGCGTAAGCGCTTCGCTTTCGCTGATGTCACAGGCGGGAGATATGGCATTAACGTTCCAGGACCCGAACCAGTTCTACCAGCTTGTACAGGGAACAAATTATAACGGGTATGAAAAGGTAAAAACACTGGCTGGACCCGAACTTGACTTTGCGCGAAGGATCGCAGCGGATTCCCTCCAATATGCTACTAGGGTACGCGATGCATCGTTAAACGGTCAAAATATGGCTACATATCCTGCTAATAATTCGCTGGCAGACCAGCTTAAAATTGTAGCAAGGCTGATAGATGGCGGTCTGCAAACAAGGCTTTATGTAGTAACAATATCAGGGTTTGATACACATACACAGCAGCTGAATCCGCATAACACGCTTCTTTCCAGGGTTAACGGAGCAATTAGTGCGTTTTATACTGACCTTAACCTGAACGGAATTTCTAACCGTGTTGTGGGTATGACACTTTCTGAATTCGGAAGAAGAGTTACAGAAAACGGTTCAATTGGTACCGATCACGGAACAGCAGCTCCAATGCTGCTGTTTGGAGACCTGGTGAATGGCTCTATGTATGGAAACAATCCTGACCTTGTTAATCTGAACAGCGGAAATTTGATTTACCAGTATGATTACCGCCAGGTTTACGCATCAGTTCTGAAACAATTGTTCGCCGCATCAGACCAGGAATTACTTAATGTGCTTGCCAATCAATACCAGACACTTCCATTGATAGTACCGCAGCAGCCTGTCGGCAAGCAGAATCAGAATGAAACATTTTCACTTTCGCAAAATTATCCAAACCCTTTCAATCCATCAACGGAAATTACTTATACGCTTAAAACAGACAGTAATGTAATGATCAAGATATTTGACGCATCCGGAAGAGAAGTTCAGACACTGGTAAATGAACGTAAATCATCAGGAATCCATAAGGTTATTTTTGATGTGACCGGAAGAAAACATCTGGCAAGCGGGGTATATTTTTACAAACTTGTAACTGATGGCTATACTGATGTTAAAAAAATGATACTGGTAAAATAAAGGTAGAAATAAACAAAAAGCCCGGCAAGCCGGGCTTTTTGTTTGAATTCTAATTATTAAAGCTTAATGATTTCTTCTTTACCGAAATTTGAAATTTGAGAAATTATATTTTCCTCATTACTCAAGAGATCCTTGATTGTCATTTTACTTAAAACCCCGTCAACGGCATTTTGCAGCATTTGCCAAAGAGATCTTATGGAACAATCAACTGAATGAGTACAAATGCCTGCTGAGCCGCTGTGATCATTACAGAATTCAGCATCAAATAATTTACCTCCCAGGAAATCCAGCACATCTTTAACCAGAATTTCTTCTGCCGGACGGCTAAGGGTATAACCGCCTATTTGACCGCGTGAACTTGCCAGGAAACCTCCCAGCCTCAGCGCTCTCAGTATCTTTGCGGTATTATGAGTAGTAATTCCTTCAGCTTTGCTTATTTCGGGGATGGTTAAACCTTTTTCCCCTTTTTCAGCTGCTACTCTAAGCAAACACCTTAATCCGTATTCTTCCTGGGTACTGAATTTCATTGATTAATTTCCGCTGTATTTCGGTATTTTAGAACCGCATGCTTTAGCATGCAGAATTGCATCATACTGTTCTTTAGGAACAGAAGGTCCTTCAAAAGTGCAATGCTTATCAAAAGCTGCAGTTAATTCTTCAGCAACCATATCTGCTGTTTTACCTTCAATATTCATTCTCTGCATTAAATATACCAGCTCACCATCTTTGAATAATGCCATAAATGGCGATGAAGGAGGTATACCCGGAAGATAGCTGTTCCTTAAATGGTCAACGGCATCCCTGTCCTGTCCTGCAAAAGCTGTTACAATTCTGTTAGGGATAAGCTTATTTTGCAAAGCAAGTGTAACACCGGGTCTAGCGCTGCCTGCAGCACAGCCGCAAACAGAATTTATCATTACAAGGGTGGTTCCTTCCTTTACTCCTAAATAAGTATCTACATCTGCCGGTGTTAACAATTCAACAAAACCGGCTGCTGTTAATTCATCCCTCATCGGCTGAACCGCTTCGGGATCGTATATCGGGCCTCTTGTGTTTATCTGGAACATATTATATTATAATTTAAATTTTATAAAAATTCTTTCTTAGTTTAAATAATCTGAATTAAAACAAGTTAAGCTGTAATTTTGCTTCTTCACTCATCATATGCATACCCCATGGCGGATCCCAAACTACTTTTACGACACAATCTGTAACACCGGGTATTGAACGGACCTTGCCTTCAACTTCGGGCGGTAATGTACCTGCAACCGGACATGCGGGTGAAGTCAGGGTCATTTCTATCACAACTTTGCCGCCATCATCAATATTTACTGAATAGATCAGCCCAAGCTCATATATATTCACAGGAATTTCAGGGTCATATACGCTTTTTAACGCTTCCACTACGGCATTATTAAGCTCAGCTTTATCTGTGTTACTTTCTGCCGAGTCTTTAATTTCCGGGGCAGAAACTGTATCCTGTTCTGTAATTTCCTGCTGTGTGATCTTCTCTTCTGTTTTATCAGACATTTTTAATTTAACTGTTTAGCTTTGTATGCCAGGGCATACATTTTCATTTGTTTGATCATAGCTGAAAGTCCGTTTGCCCTTGTTTGCGCCAGGTGCTGCTGCAGCCCTGTTTTTGAAATGAACTCAAGCTTTGCATTTATTATTTCATCCGGCGTTCTGCCGTTCAGCACCCTGATAAGCAGGGCAATTAAGCCTTTAACAATTGTTGAATCGCTATCTGCCTTAAAATAAACCTTTCCGTCTGTTTCTTCAGTTACTAACCATACGCTTGACTGACATCCTTTTACTTTATATTCATCCGTCTGTTTATCTTCAGGGTAGCCTTTAAGCTTTTTGCCAAGCTCAATGATATATTCATATTTATCCTGCCAGCTTTCAAAAAAACTGAACTCATCGGCTATTTCATCTTCAATTTCTGCTATTGTTTTAACCATTTAAGCTGATCCGTTTCAGTGTAAAATCTCCATAGCTTTTCTTAACGCGTTCACAAATACATCTATTTCACTTTTAGTGTTATAGAATGCAAATGAAATTCTGACCGTACCTGCTATACCAAATCTATTCATCAGGGGCTCCGTACAATGCTGTCCTGTCCTTACGGCAATACCGTTTGTATCGAGCATTACGCCTATATCAAATGCGTTTAAGCCTTCAGCTGTAAAAGAAATAACACCTGTTTTTAATTTCGCAGTTCCTATTATCCTGATACCATTTATCATTCTTAACTGCTGTGTTGCGTAATCGAGCAATTCCTGTTCCTGTCTTTGTATCCCTTCAAGTCCGGCGGCTGCTATGTAATCTATTGCTGCAGAAAGTCCTACAGCACCTTCAACATTCGGCGTACCCGCTTCGAACTTCATCGGTATTTCATTATACTTTGTACCTTCAAAACTGACCGAGCTTATCATATCACCGCCTGTCTGGTAAGGCTCCATTGCTTCCAGAAGCTCCGCCCTGCAGTATAAAACCCCGATACCCATCGGCCCGTACATTTTATGGGATGAGAACACATAAAAATCCGCTCCAAGTTCCTGAACATCAACCTTTGTATGATGAACAGCCTGTGCACCATCAATAACTACAGCAATATCCCTGTTCTTTTCTTTAGCCAGTTTAATTATTTCCTTTACCGGATTAATAGTACCCAATGAATTGGAAATATGGCAAAGAGAAACTATTTTGGTCTTATCAGAAAGCAGCTTTTTATATTCTTCAATTATCAGCTCTCCATCATCATTTACAGGGATAACCTTGAGTAATGCATTTTTCTTTTCACATAAAACCTGCCACGGAACAATATTTGAATGATGCTCCATTTCTGAAATAATTATTTCATCGCCGGGCTTAACATTGTTTAAGCCGTATGAATATGCGATCAGGTTAACAGATTCAGTAGTGCCTTTTGTGAAAACAATTTCCCTGTGATCATTGGCATTGATAAATTCCTTTACCTTTTGCTTTGCATTTTCATATGCTTCAGATGCCTTAATACTTATTGAATATACACCCCTGTGAATATTTGAGTTATAGTTTGAATAATAATCGCTGATCGCGTTGATAACACTTAGCGGCTTCTGGGATGTAGCCGCATTATCAAAATAAACCAAAGGCTTCCCGTCAACTTCAGTATTCAGGATGGGAAAATCCTTCCTTATCTCATCTACTTCAAATATTTTATTTACAAGTGTATCCTGCATTAATATTAACCCAGTTTTTCAAAAACCAAATTATTTAAATGATCGTGGAATGTTTCATTTTCAATCGTTTCAAAAATATCATTTGCAAATGCCCTTATCAAAACTGTCTTCGCCATTTCAGCGCTTATCCCCCTGGAACGAAGGTAAAAGACCGCTTCGTCATCAAGCTGGCCAATTGCGGCTCCATGCGAACACTTAACATCATCGGCATAAATTTCAAGCTGCGGTTTTGTATCTATTGTTGCGGTACTGGTAAGTAATATTGCTTTGTTTGACTGGTATGCATTGGTTTTCTGCGCATCTTCCCTTACAAAAACCTTACCGTTGAAAACTCCGCGAGAGCTGCCGTTTAAAACTCCTTTATACATTTCATTGCTCTGGCAGTGCGGTTTTGCATGATCTATTAAAGTATGGTTATCAACATGCTGTTTTCCTTCGGTCAGGTACAGACCGTAAAGATTGCCTGTGCAGTTCTCATCATTCAGCAATACATTTGTATCATTTCTGACAATTCCGCCGCCAAGAGTTACACTGTAATGAGTGAATACAGAATTCCGCGCCTGTACAGCCTGGGTTCTGTTAATTTGGTATGAGCTTTCGTTTTCCTGCTGCAGCCTGTAAATTTCCACTGTGGAATTTTCTCCGACTACCGCTTCAGTTACTGCATTTACCAGATTTTCACTGCTATTTGTGCTGTGATAGCTTTCAATAATATTTACTTTTGAGTTTTTACCTGTTATTATCAGGTTCCTTGGCTGGGTCAATATATGTTTCCCCTGCTCACCTGTAATATTTATTATATGAATATGTCCTTTAACTTCACTGTTATCGGGAACAATGATGACAGTGCCTTCTTTTGCAAAAGCAGTGTTTAAGGCAGTAAATCCATTATCTATCAATGCATATTTTCCAATATGCTCCATAATAAGCTCAGGGTTGTTTTTTAAAACAGCATTAAGGCTGTCAATAACTATCCCGGTTGCCTGCTTTTTAATTGCAGAAAGCTTCTCGGAATAAATTCCGTTAACAAACACCACAGTATTTTCATTGAGTCCGTTAATATGAAATTTCTCTGCTTCTTTTTTTGTAATACCGCTTGAATTTCCGGCTGAAAATTCAAAATTAAAAAGCGGGTTTACATCTGTATATTTCCAGTCTTCATTTTTTACTGTAGGAAAGCCGAGCTCTTCGAACTTTGTAATGGCTTTCTTCCTAAGCTTATGAATGGCAGATGAAGCTTCGCCGTTCATGCTCTGTTCAGATTTATTGAATTCCGCTATATAATATTCTTTATTTCCTGTTTTTTCCATTTTCCTCTTACGATTCTGATATTAAACGGCTGCTGCTTCTGTTTCCGGGTTTATAACCCAGTCATATCCTTTTTCTTCCAGCTCAAGAGCAAGCTCTTTGCCGCCTGATTTTACTATTCTGCCATTGACAAGTACATGTACAAAATCAGGTACAATGTAATCAAGCAGTCTCTGGTAATGTGTTACTACTATTACCGCATTTTCTTTGCTTCGGAAAAGATTAACGCCGTTAGAAACAATTTTCAGTGCGTCGATATCAAGTCCTGAGTCGGTTTCATCCAGAACGGCAAGCTTAGGCTGCAGCATCTGGAGCTGGAATATCTCATTTCTTTTCTTTTCACCGCCTGAAAATCCCTGGTTCACCGGCCTGTTTATAAGCTTATCATCAATTCCAACCACCTTCATTTTTTCACGCATAAATTTCAGAAAGTTCACTGCATCAAGCTCTTCGAGTCCTTTATGTTTCCTTATTTCATTAAGCGCGGTTTTAAGAAATGTAGCATTGCTTACTCCGGGAATTTCCACGGGGTACTGGAATGCAAGAAAAACTCCTTCTCTTGCGCGTTCTTCAGGAGACATATCAAGCAGATCCATGCCATCCATTGTAACGGAACCGCCGGTTACTTCGTAACCATCTTTGCCTGCAATAACATTGGCAAGTGTACTTTTGCCTGAACCGTTGGGTCCCATAATAGCATGAACTTCACCTGCATTAACTTCGAGGTTAATGCCTTTTAAAATCTCTTTATCTTCTACCTTTACAAAAAGGTCTTTTACAGTTAACATTAATTGAATTCCTTTATGAATATATATTTTTTCTTTATTTATTTTTACTTGTTAATTGTTTTGGAGAATTAACCCACACTGCCTTCAAGAGAAATGCTGAGGAGCTTCTGTGCTTCAACTGCAAATTCCATTGGAAGCTCTCTGAATACATCTTTGCAATATCCGTTAACAATCATATTTATTGCATCTTCCTGTGAAATACCGCGCTGCCTTAAATAGAACAGCTGGTCTTCACCTATTTTAGAAGTTGTTGCTTCGTGTTCAACTTTCGCTGATTCATTGCTTACTTCAATATAAGGAAAGGTATGTGCTCCGCACCTGTCGCCGATAAGCAGCGAATCACACTGTGTAAAATTCCTTGAATTTTCAGCGTTTTTATGTACTCTTACCAATCCGCGGTATGAGTTATTACTCTTACCTGCAGAAATTCCTTTGGAAACAATTGTGCTTTTAGTGTTCTTTCCCAGATGGATCATTTTCGTGCCTGTATCAGCCTGCTGGTGATTGTTTGTAACTGCTACAGAATAAAACTCACCTATGGAATTATCACCCTGAAGAATACAGCTTGGATATTTCCATGTGATAGCAGAACCGGTTTCAACCTGGGTCCAGGTGATCTTTGAATTTTTTCCCCTGCATGCGCCGCGTTTTGTAACAAAGTTATAAATACCGCCTTTGCCTTCTTTATCCCCGGGGTACCAGTTCTGTACAGTTGAATATTTTATAGTTGCGTCATCAAGCGCAATGAGCTCAACAACTGCGGCGTGGAGCTGGTTTTCATCCCTCATGGGTGCTGTGCAGCCTTCGAGATAACTTACATAACCGCCTTCATCTGCAATTAATAAAGTACGTTCAAACTGTCCCGTACCGCTGGTGTTAATTCTGAAATAAGTTGAAAGCTCCATCGGGCACCTTACACCTTTTGGAATGTAACAGAATGAACCGTCACTGAATACGGCTGAATTTAAAGCGGCGTAAAAATTATCTGTGTAAGGAACAACTGAACCAATATATTTTTTAACAAGCTCCGGATGCTCCTGAACAGCTTCGCTCATAGAACAGAATATTATTCCAAGCTTAGAAAGCTCTTCTTTAAAAGTAGTGGTAACCGAAACACTGTCAAAAACCGCGTCAACTGCAACACCGGTAAGCCTCTTCTGTTCCTGAAGGGATATTCCGAGTTTTTCAAATGTTTTAAGAAGCTCAGGATCAACTTCATCAAGAGATTTTAATTCCGGCTTTTGTTTAGGAGCGGCATAATAGATTATGTCCTGAAAATCCACTGCCGGGTAAGATATATTAGCCCATTTCGGCTCTGATTGCTTTTCAAGTGTCTGCCAGTGCCTGAATGCTTTTAATCTCCATTCAAGCATCCATTCAGGTTCATTTTTTTTAGATGAAATTATCCTTACGACCTCTTCACTTAAACCTTTAGGAATAGTATCCATTTCGATTTCAGTGCTGAAACCATACTTATAGTCCTGTATCGCTAACTCTTCAACATTACTGAGTTCTGTGCTCATTATTTATGCAAAATTTGTTTAAAATTCAATTATTATTACTGCAAGATACCCTATCTATACAAAAAAGTCAAGATTATAATTAAGGTATACCCATAGCTGAATTCATTGCGTTAGATCTTAATTTTTGAAGCCTGGGCAAGAAGCCATGATTTGCTTTCAACTCTTTCCTGCGGCAATTCATTTAATTCCCGCAGTATCTCTATCAAATTCCTGGTATCGCCTCCAAGCCAGATATTAACCATTCGGCTGGTAAAATTAACGTAATTTACAAACCTTATCCTTACAAATTCAGGAAACTGTTTGGAACTGCTGAGAAAATGCCGGAATGAATCTATCACGCTTTTACACATTTCATAATCACCAAGCTCATAATGTATTTTAATCTGAAGGTTTTTTACTTTTAACTGGTAATAAATATCTTCGATTGATACACGCACGAGTAGTTTAAGCGCTTTCTCGTAATTTCCTTTTCGGTAATTTAGATTTGCCATACACATAGTATAAGCGTTTTCTTTTACTTCAGGCTTAAGCTCATTTTTGAATTTTTCGATGAAATCTTCCGCCCATTCGAAATCCTTATTTATCAGCGCAGTTGATGCCACAATAACATAAGAAGCTTCCCCGAAATATTTTCCTTCCTTGGGATACAGATCATTTTCTATAGAATATTTCAGAAGCCTGTAATGTTCTTCCTTGAAAAAACTGTTATTTCCAAGCGACTTAAGCCTGGTATAATTAACAAGATAAACAAATAAGGTTCGGGCAATTTCTTTATTTACAGACTGAAAATTTTGATCAAGATTTTCTATCAGAATATTATACTGCTTTACATCTACTTCACTTACCGGTTCACTTTCAGTTTTTTGAATATTTAATATCATGCGGAAGATATTAATTACCGGATATTTTTCAGGCGGATGTTTTTCAAGAAATTCCAGAACCTTTTCTGAAAACTCAAGATGTATATCATTTTTAATAGCATAATTTCTGATCGAAAAAACCAGTGTGTAATTCAGAATATCATAAATAATAAAATTTAAAAAATTTTCATATTCAGTATAAATTATATCTGAAAATGAATCCTCATAAGCAACATTCGAAAAAATATCTGTATAATTTCTGTAAAGCTTTGCCAATGAAAATTTGGTGTACAGATAATTTTCATCTATAACGTTCTGTGAATTAATATATTTTTCATATTCTCTGAACTTACTTTTAAAATGCCTGTCAAGTCCCCTTTCAATGTGCTGATTCATTATCGAAAAATTCCTGGTTGTATGTTCTTTTTCAAATTCAAGCTGGGCAATGAATACTTCTGCAAGTTCCAGAAGCCTGCTTAACAGATCTCTTACCTTTTTATCTTTATATTCCTGCTTTGGGTAAAAATGATTAAAAATGTCATTCTTCGACAATTTTTTAAAACCGGGATAATCAGTCTTTAACAGCTTAACCAGACCTGATAACTGCTCACTAGTGTTGAAATAGGGTGAATTTATGAATTTTTCAAACTTTTCGAATTCAGCCTTATTAAACGTCTTTATTAATAAAATTAATTTAGAATCTGTAATTTCCATATATTCGACAAATTTATTGGAAAATAACTAAATTTACATAAAAATCCACTATATTTAGCAAATCACATTTCGACAACTGCTGTTTTTTTTCTTTTACATCAAAAAAAATGATAATATATATTAGTGAAAATTTGGAGGAATAATTATGGGGTTTTATGTAAAAAACATCATTGCGATTTCTGAAATAAAAAAAACTAAATAAAATGTCCTTATTTATGAGCAATGATTTTTCTGTTAAACAAAGATATTTTCTTGAACCCGGATTCGGAATTAACGGGTGGGTATTGAGAAAAGAAGGTTCAAACACAATTGTAAAAAAGGCAAAATATAAGCTGATGCTACTTTATTTTGCAGAAAATCTGTTGAACAACCAAAAAGCCGAATTAAGAATTTGTGATGCAAACGGCATACTTGAAGAAATAATTGATTTTGAAAAATTAAAAAAAACTTAGTTTTTTAGAAAATTACTGCCATCCTATCTAACAGGGCGAAACTGATTTTTTTCGTAAATTTTTAGTATATTTACGAAAATCGTTTCGCCTTTTTATTAATACTAAAGAAAGGATTTAAAATATGTCAAATTCTATTGATCAGCAGGTAATCGATTTTACTGCTGTTTATACAAGCAGACCAGTTCAGGAAATTCACAATTCAACAATATTAACTGATATAGGCATTGTAACCCCTGCAGATTTAATCACTTACTTAACTGAACTTGAAGATAGCTTTGATCTTGGATATGAACCGGGAGATGAAAACGGGATAGTAACTGTTGGAGATGCAGCTATACTGATAGAAAAAAAATTAGGTTAGACTGATATTTTCAAAAATAACCGGGATAATTTCCCGGTTTTTTTTTGCCATTTTTTGGAAATAATGCTTATTTTTATAATTTTGGGCAAAAAAAACGCAGCAGGTTTTTTCGGAACACTGGGAGCGTTCGTACTAAAAACGTTAGCCACCCTTACCTAGCTAACTCCTGCTGCAAAATTTTGATTTTATATAAAGAACTATCTTAAATCTGTTACAAATATAATAAATAGTATTTATAAGTCAATAGGAAAAAATAAGGTATATACTAATTAATTTAGCTATTTTGTGGACTTCAGTAATATATTTGAGTTTAATCAATAAATTGCACATTTTTATTGTAAAAAAATTTTTAACTTACATTAATTATCTCAACAAACTACAATAAAAAATGACCGGCGGACCATCCAAACAAGAGCTTGAAATGTACTGGCAAAACAGCCGCCAGTATTTTGATGAACTTGCAAAACATTACCAAACTGCAGACCCGGAATATTATAAAGAGTACATAAAACCCTTTTATGATAACCCCTTCAGGTCGGTAGGGCAGGCTCAAACCGGTAAGTCATCAGGCGGAGGAAAAGCAATAGTATTTGCGGTGTTTCTTTTACTTTTTATTGGAGTTCTGGGTGCTGCGGTTTTCATTTTTTTCAGCTCATCTGATTCCATAACAAAAAAAGTGGAAGAAATTACGGGAGAAAAGGAAGTCACAAAAGGTCCGACCGAAACTGAGCCTGATAATACAAAAAATGAAACTACGCCTGAAGAAGAGCTTCCCGAAGGCGAGCTCTCAGGTGAAGATAATTATATTATCGGGGCAAAGTATATCGCAGAAAAAAAATATGATAAAGCTGCCTGGCACCTGAAACAGATAAAAAAGGGGGATAAACGATATAAAGAAGCGCAGCAGCTGCTGGAAAGCATTAAGTATCTTAAAAAGTATGATAAATAGGACCTGAAACAAAAATCCTTTTCATGAAGTAAAACAGAAAATTACTTATTTTTTATGAGTGCTCCCAAAATTATTCCTCTTTGGCTTTTTCGTACTATCGGCATATCAATGCTGCTGTTAAGTGCAATTGGTACCTTATTTTTTATTGTAACATTTTCGGGTCCTTTTGAATTTTTTGCAGAGCTTTTAACTGATGATACAGGAACATACCCGGTAGTACTTGCAGCATTGTTAACACTGCTCCTTTTGCTTATGCCCTGCCTTGCTGTTGCATTGATACTCAGGCCATTTTCAAATGTACCTACATTTAAAAGCCAGATGACAGATATGGGTCCGCTTACCGCAAAATTCAAATCAGAGGCTGATACCTCTGTTTACGGCGAGCTTCCTTCGGTACTTTCAAGATGCGCTGCGTTTATAATTGACAGATTTATTGTAATAATGATAATTGCGCTGCCTGCCGCAGTGTTCACTGCTGTAATGGAGCAAACCGGCAGAAGCGGAGCTTTGTATTATATTCTTTTAGTATTTGTTATACTATTTGTTTTGGCAGGGGCAGTATATTCCTACTCCCGTGATATGTTTGGCGGTAAAAGTATAGCCAGAAGACTGTTAAAGCAAAAAGTTGTTGATATATCAACCGGCAAACCTATCGGCGGCTGGCGCTCATTTAAGCGCGAAATAATTATCCACTTTGCGCCGTTAATTCTGATCGAACTCATACTGATAAGCTCAAACAAAGACCGCCGCCGTATGGGCGATAACTGGGCTAAGACAATTGTTGTTAAGGAAACTCAATCCTGAGGCGAAGCCGAAGGATCTCACCAATCGAACCAAACTCTCTACAAAACTAACCACATATTTCACAAGTTTTTAGTAATGATTTGAAAATTCCCCTCTTGAGATGGGTGTCACGCTTCAGCGTGACGGGGTGTGTTAACTTAGTACGGCTTATCCCCGCTTCGTCGTTTCACTCCTCAGAATTCTGTAAAATAGAACAGGGATCCCTCATAAAGATCCCTTTGCGTTCTATATTGTTTTTTGGGGATGCTGCTGGAAACAATATCTTTGCTTTCCTATGAACAAGGGGTTACAACCCATTGTTCATATAATACGTATTTTGCAGAGTCTCTTCGCTGTTTGAAGGACTCTGCAAACAATTACTTATGCCTTTACAACTTTTCTTTTCTTTATAACCCTTACAACTATATACACTATAAATCCAAGTATGGCAAGTATCGGAGCCATTGCTATAACAAATGTTATGATACCAGCCAATACTTTTGTAAATCCGGTAAGACCCTTTTCGAATCCGCGCTCAAGCTCATAAAAGAATCCGCCTGAAGAAGTGTTGAGTATTGCGGGCTCATATATGCTGAGTGTAATAGTTGAAAACGACGCCTGGTCTTTGAGCATACGCATTCTGCCTTCGGTCTTTTCGATGTTCTCTCTTACGTTTGCAAGCTTCTGCTCTACTTCAACCACTGCTGTTAAGTTCGCTGTTTTTTCAGCAAGCAACTGCAGCAGCCTTGTTTCAAGCTCACGCTGGGTTTTAAGTCTTGCCTCGGCGTCAACATACTCTTCGGTCACATCACGCCCGGTAATGTTCTGATTCATAACTTTACCTGTCTTTGCAAGCTCTGCAAGCAATGCATCATACTTATCAGCCTGCACTCTTATGGTGAGTGTCCCCTGTTTCTTTCCGCTCTGGTTTACCTGGGCTGTGGAGTTGGTTATGAATCCGCCAAGATTTTTCGCGATCTCCTTAGCCTTAAGTTCGGTCTCATCAAAGCTGTCATTTTCAATGCTCATTGTACCTGTGCGGATTATCATCCGCTTATCCTGAGGTGTAGTATTTTCTGTGGGCTGCTGGTAATTTATCTGTTTTAATGTGCCGTCTGACTTGTTTTCCCCTATGGTAAATTCTTTGTTTTTGGGTGAGGATTCAATATCTGTTGTACCGGTAGGTGCATCTGTTTTAAATTCCCGTGGCTGTTCCTGGCTTAAAGTATTTTTATCGCTCTGTTCCTGACAGGCATTTAATGCCACAACAAATGGCAGAATAAAAGCTAAAATTAACGTTTTTGTGAGTTTCATGGTCTAAAACCTCTTTTGGTAATGTTAAGTTATATACTCGTTTAGATTGATTTTTGTTTCATAAGTAGGAGTACTCAAAATCATAAACAAAAGCCTTAACCACGAATTTCACAAATTGCACGAATGATTTATTCTCCCCCTTACCAAGGGAGAGTACGGCGAAGCCGGCCGAAGGACTGGCGAAGACATGTGAGGGGGTCTTAAAAAAGATGACCAAAATTTAAATTACGTTGAATAGACACTAAGTTAAATAATAATTACACACCTCACCCCCTGACCCCCTCTCCCAAGAGGAGAGGGGGAAAATGAACTTTCGGACTATGGCTCTCCCTCTCCTTTTAGGAGAGGGAGCCGGAGGGTGAGGTTTCAGACAAGGTTTTTCATTCTTTTAATCCACTCTAACATTTATATTTATTTAATGAAAAAGCTAATATTTATATTATCACTTGTACTGAGCTGCTCGAATGCTTTCTCACAGCAGCATGATATAAACACACTGCTCGATCAAACTCTCCGCAACCGCGGGCTGACGCGCGAAGATATCACAATCCCCATTGAGTTCTTCTCCACCGCGGAAAAAAATCCGACCAATGATGTAAAGCTCACCCTGCCGCTTGTGAAGGATATGATGACAAATCCATTGCGAAGCGAAACATGGTTAGATAGTGTGAGCATGCTGTGTAATGATAGTTTAAGAGTAATATTTACAAAATGTTTTGATTTGTTAAGTTTAGAAAAATCACAAAACGAATCCCAATACTCAATATATGTATTAGATCCCATCAAAAATATTAATGAGCTTAAGGATTTCTTAAAATCAAATAGCCAAATTGGTAAACGGGAGATATATAATTGCTTTACACCATATGAAATAAAGTATTTGCAACAAAATTACCTGGCTATCTTTGAAGAAGAAGCAGAAGATAATTATGCTAAAGATATCTTTAGATATAATATTTTAAGAGATTCCTCAATTGAAAAATCTAGAAAAGTAATTGAAACATTATCGAAATTAATATCTGAACCAACTGCAACATCAAATTTCAGATTCTTCCATTACCAATACCTTGATTTAGTCCTTTATATTTACAAACTTTTGAATAGTTATAAACTGGGTAACTTACAATTTGAGGAAAAAGAAAATGAATTTGTTAAAGGAGAATTCTTAGATTATATCGATGAAGACGGCATACGCATCGCAATTGGCGGACCCGGTAAGAACATCTACAACGGCAAATTCGATTTCATAATAGATCTCGGTGCCGATGATATCTACAACATAGAACATCCCCCCCTTACCAAGGGGGGGCAAAGGGGGGTCTTAGATGGCGGTGGTTTTAGCTGTATCATAGATCTCGCCGGCAACGATTACTACACCACCTCAAGCGACTTCGCGCTCGCAGGCGGGCTGTTCTCATCCTCATTCATCTTCGATAAAGAAGGCGATGATTTTTATGAATCAAAAGGCTCAGGCAATCTTGGCGCAGCAATTGGGGGTTTGGGATTGCTCTACGATGAAAAAGGTAACGATACTTACAAAGGCATTTCATTTTCAATCGGCGCGGGATGTTTTGGTGTAGGCTTACTTGTTGATAGAGAAGGAAATGATTTTTACATAGCCAATTCATACTCTCAAGGATTCGGTATGACCGAAGGCGTTGGTGCAATTATCGATAACAAAGGGAATGATTCATATTTGGTTGATTCGCGCTCGCTTGATATTGGCAGATACAACGATCATTATGTCTCTATGTGCCAGGGTTATGGTCTGGGACTAAGACCTTTTTACGCAGGCGGTATCGGACTCATAATCGAAGGCGAAGGCAACGATATTTATAACACTGATATTTTCGGGCAGGGCGGCGCGTATTGGTATTCACTTGGCGCAATTGTTGATAAAGGCGGCCACGATAAATACAACGGCTACCAGTACTCCCAAGGCGCGGGAATCCATTTAGCTGTTGGCTTGCTTAAAGATTATGACGGCTGGGATTTCTACCAGTCAAACGGAGTATCGCAGGGATGCGGGCATGATTTTGGATTCGGTATGCTGTGGGATGTTAAGGGTAATGATAACTATTCCGCTTACTCGCTCTCCCAGGGCGCAGGCAATGCTGATGGTATAGGCATTCTGATAGATGAAAGCGGCA
Source organism: Ignavibacteria bacterium (assembly GCA_017303675.1). NCBI lineage: Bacteria > Pseudomonadati > Ignavibacteriota > Ignavibacteria > Ignavibacteria bacterium. The sequence continues at coordinate 1,013,563 of JAFLBX010000001.1, read as the reverse complement.
CTGATGGTTACCTGAATAAGTATCCGGCTAACACACGCGGCTATGGCAATCCACGGCGCGAATACGGCAGCATTGGAGTGTTTCTTGATGCCTCCGGCAGTGATTATTACTCCCAACCCGGTTATGACAGCACTTTCATTAACTCCTCAAACTGGGGAGTGTTTACAGATTTTGATTACACCGACCTGCCTGAACAGGTAAGCGGCGATAATTTTAAGGTTCAGCTTGATACTAACAGGAAAGCGGATACATCAGGAATAAAGGGTCATGACCCCTTACCGGGTACATATACAACCGAAGAATATTTCATGATGGCAAAAACCATTGAGCCGCGTTTCTCGCTTTGGCAGGAGTATGGCTTCAAGAAACTGGTTGAAGACAGCACGAACACCGCGAACTATATAGTTACTAAGTTCAACACAACAGATCACCGTGATGTACAGGTTTTCCGTGTGCTTTCTCAGAAAATTCAATGGTCATTAGCGCAGGTGCTGCTCGATAAATTCAGACTTTACACAACCGGGGCGGGAGTCTTCACGCAGGCAGAGCTAAGCATGATGTGTTACATCTTCGGTGAAACCAAAGATTCCCTGGCGAAGGATTACTTACTGCAATTAACGTACGATGAAAATTACCGCTTACGCTCTTCGGCAATAAACGCATTGGGTAAAATAAAATATGATACAAGCGATGTTGAGTTTATAAATAAGGTGACCACAAGATTAAGCGAGCTTGCTCGGGAACGCTCTGAGAAAAAACTGTATAATAAAGATATTGCGTTCGCTTTGGGTAATTATATAACTCCCTCCGGAGTAAAGACATTGCTTGATATGCTGGGGAATCCGTTTTACGGCGCGCGATTTGTTGCTGCTGATAACCTGAGAAAGTTTCCGGTATTGTTAAATACTGTTATTACTTCTGATTTCATACCGGAATACTTTATGGATGAATTATCTATGGTAGCATTCATAAATTCATTATACGGGTTGAACAGCAATGACCTTAAGATAATGCTGATTTATATGTCAGCCTCACCTGTTTACAGCAGCGAAGCTGTAACATATAATTTGATTGAACTGTTTAAATATAAGATCGAAAACTCGGGTGATAAAGGAATCGATGTTTGGTATCAGAATCAGCTGAACGAATTGCAATCACAAGTCCCATTAAAAGTAAAATAGACTTGAAGCAGCTCTCGCACTTCCCAAGGAGGAGTACGTCGAAGCCGGTCCGAAGGACTCCTTTGGAGGAGGGGGTCTGTGGAACTTCGTATTCCCTGTGGAGTCTATATCCAAAAAGCTTTAACCACTAATTTCACAAATTACACGAATCTCCTTACACATTTCTTAAAATAAAATCTTAATAGCCACGGTCTTTAGACCGTGGAAAAATTATCCAAAAATATGGGCTTTAGCCCTGAAACATATTAGCGGCTATTGCATTTACAGAATAATCCTTTGTGTCACGCAAGCGTGACACCTACAAAGGCAAAAAAACAATGAGACTTAATACAAAGCGTAGGAATTAAGGCTTGCCTGAAGCCGCTAATAAAAAAAGGCGGGATAAAATCCCGCCTTCTGATTAAACGCTATAATTTACTTATTTTCATCCGGTATTTTTTTGATTATACCCATTTTTCTTCTCGGTTCAATTTCACCTTTAACCTGCACTTCAGCAGTATCTGTTTTGATTGTATCCTGTACTACTTTTATCTTTCCAACTGTCCTGGTTTCAACCGGGTCACATGTTTCACTGCTATCCTGCAGTCCATTAATCCTTTGCACATCTTGAATACTGATACCGCCCTGGATATTGGTATTATTGGTATTAATTGAGTCAGAATTATTATTACCGTAATAATTTGAATCGACTAAAGCGATTGCGCCTGTAAGCGGCTTATCATCGCCGCCGGAATTCCCTTCTGAATTGCCGCATGAGCTGAGCATTGCCGATGCGCATAACATCAGCGCCAGGGCGCTTACCCTGAAAGGTGTCATAACCGGCAGAAGATAAGATGGAAAAGTATATTTAGGTTCTCCAATATTTATCTTAAGCCTTGGCACTTCAGTTTCCTCATCAAGCTGAGATACATTGAACCTGCCGCAAATCTTTTTATCAAGATTAGCAGCAATATACTGCTGAACTTCACTTTCTGATTTTTTGGAAAAATCCACCACCGTTTTAGAACAAACTTTGCAGAATGCACCCTGCTCGTTTGGTGTCATTTTATCCCAGTCTTCAAAACACGGTTCAGGTATGTGAATTTTAAACAGATTTTCATGTGCCATAATATCACCTTTTTTTGATGTTATTATGTTTACTCTGCCATTACAGTTTTTGTTCCATCACTTTCTATTAGGTAAGCCAGCATTATTTTAACCCGCAGAAAGAAAGAGATCAAAAAAAAGGACAGTCTGCGGGGGACTGTCCTTCCTGATTAAATTTTGTAAGGATGGTAAAACAATTTCAGTTTATTTAAAAAGGTACTTCTTCGTAATTTTTGCTGTTAAGGTAAGAGTACTCAGGCGCTACAACTTTTGGCTGAGGTTTAATTTCAGCATGTACGGCTTCATCGCCTTCAAGCTGTGAGCGGTCAATTATAAGCAGTGATCTTGCGGGATTTTCATCAAGATGCAGCAGGAAGCTCTCAGCCCAGCACTCCATTGCCTTTACAAGATTTGCGCGGTGAGCTTCATCTTTTGAAGAATATATCTTTTCCCATGAGCTGTCATCACACTCGCCGCCTTCATAGCTTACAAATCCTGTATATACTTCAAAGTAATCTTCACCTATTGTGAATGAGCTGTAATCAAGCGAGCCCCCGGGCAGATGTGTATTTGCCGAAATATCGATATACCCTGAAATTTTCTTAACCGGAAAGCTTTCGAGAGTATAATACGCTTTAACAAGCGTATTAAACTTTGCGGCAGATACATTGTATTTATCAGAACGCATTATAAGCTCTTTAATAACATTCCTGCAGATATTTGCCGCTAAAACATCAGGCTGGTTTATTTTAATTATGTTGTTCATTGATTTATACTTTTTTAGTTTTATTATTCAGTTTTACAGTGCAGATGCCCATATACTTAATACCAGGAAAAAAATAGTAAGCCCAAGTGTTACAGCCATAAGTCCGCGGTCTTTATCTTCGCGTCTTTCTTCTCTTAAGTCTTCAACAAAATTTTTAAGTGATACCATGTTTTATTTCCTTTCTTAATTACGATACAAATATATCCTCCGTTATGGCTCTATGTGTATCATTGCATGATACTTTTTCAGGATAGCTAATGTTCCCCTTGAATACTGCAATTTTATGCGATTTTTGGCAAAAAACTCCCCTCCTGTTTTTAGGAGGGGAAGAAATCTATTTCCGACAGGAAATAGATTGAGGGGTGGTCTCATAACTCGTAAACAATAAAGTATTAAATCCCCATCTATAATTTACGGTAGATTTAATTTATTGATTGATTTTCGTGATTCTCATAACTCTAAATTATCATCCCCCTTTCCAAGGAGGATTTTTTTATGCAAAAAATTAACCCGTGAATTACCATAAATTTGCTCTTATTTTGCGGCTTATGCTTGATTTCAAAATAAAATTCAAACGTCAGATAGAAATTCTGGGCTTATGCCTTGCAAAAAACTATGATGGCAAATCACTGAGTGATTTTGCGCAACTGTTCGGAGTTGAAGAGCTTACCATTAAAAGGGATCTGGGCGACCTGCGTTCATCAGGTATTCTAATACATTCCGCAAAGGGGCGCGGTGTTACAATCGATAAAAAGCCTTCGGCTGATAAGATACGCGAGCTTATCAAGCAGTATTCGGCCTTGATATCATCAGGCAGCTTCGTGGAAAAATCAACTGCCCTGCTCGTTACCAGGCTAAAGGAAGAAGCGCTTGCAAACATGGTAGTTCTGCAGATGTGTATAGATAGCAATACAATGGCTGTAATTGATTACGAAAAGGATGCAGATGTATATGAAAGAGGGTTAGAAATTTCACCGCTGCTTATATTCCAGACCGATAATTACTGGAGGCTGCTTACCTTAAATGAAGGCAGGATAAAACAATTTTTGATGAATAAGATACTTCACGCAAAAGCTTCGCCTAGGACCTTTAAGCCGGTTTCAAAAGAAAAAATTGATGATGTGTTTAAATATTCATTCCGCAGCTGGCTTGGTGAAGATACCTATTCTATAAAGCTTTCGTTCTCATCTTACTGGGCAGATAGACTTAAACCGAAACAATTACTCGACTCAGAAACATTTACAAAAATGCCTGACGGCTCAATTGAATATACTGCGACAGTGAATTCACTTGATGAAATTGCGGGTTGGATAGTCACCCGCGGCGAAGGAGTAAAGGTTATTGAACCCCCTGAGCTCAAAAAACGGGTTATTGAACTTGCCGAAGGCGTTTTGAAGAATTATAAATGAAGAAAAACACCTTGCATAATATTCTCACGATCCTTATTTCTCTTGTCTGGCTGATAAACGGGCTTTTTGCCAAGGTACTTGGATTCGTTCCGAGACACCAGGAAATTGTAGCAAAGATACTTGGAGACGGAATTTCTTTTATCGCGGTAAAAGTTATCGGAGTTCTTGAGATCGGTATGTTCATTTGGGTTATAAGCAGAAAATATTCCCGCCTGGCGGCTATAATGCAAATAACGGTGGTACTAACAATGAATGTACTGGAATATATAATAGCGCCTGAACTGCTTTTGTTCGGCAGGTTGAATATAGTAATAGCGGTATTTTTTGTAAGTGTAGTTTATTTTAATGAATTTATTCTGAAACCAAAAACAGCTTAATGCTTTCACTTAAAGATCATCCATTCCCGGTTGAAACATTCTTTGAAAACTCACTGGTGCTTACATACGCCGCGCCGAAGGAAGAGCTCGCTTCACTGATTCCGGAATGTTTAACACTTGATACATACAAAGATACATGGGCATTTCTGGCGGCTGCAATGGTTAAAACACGGGGGCTCCGCCCTAAAGGATTACCTGAGGTAATAGGCAATGATTTTATACTAATTGGTTACAGGGTATTTGTAAGATTTAAAACCACAGCAGGGAAAAGCCTGCGGGGGCTTTATATTTTGGGCTCACAGACAAACCGTAAAAAAATGGAGTTCTGGGGAAATATTTTCACTCACTACAATTATACAACTACCGATATTGATTTCACCAAAAATGACAGCATAGTAACCGTTCATTCAGAAGCCTCGGGGCTTGACGTTAAAGTTAACTGCGGCTCTGCCGGTATTGAGCTTCCTGCTGGCTCACCATTTGATAACTGGAACGATGCAAGAAAGTTTGCGGGTCCGCTGCCCTTTACATTTACATACAACAAACCCAAAAAAGAAGTACTGATAATAGAAGGAGTACGCAGCAACTGGAAGCCTGAACCGGTGGAAGTGATAAATGATAAAGTAACTTTCATTGAATCAAAAAACATTAAGGGATTAATGCTGGCAAATGCATTTATGATAGAGAACATACCCTACCACTGGAAAAAAGGCCGCAAGGAATTATGGAACGGATGAATACTAACAGGAAGCCGCTTGAGGGTGTTTATAATATTATCAGGTTCAACTGGCATTTTTACGCTTATTCAATACCTGTAATTTTGTTCATTGCGTATATGGGATGGTATTTTTCAGGTGTTGTTTCAATGATTCACTTTGCAGCCGCAGCTTTAGCTGCTTTAAGTATTGTAATATCACTTCTAGTTTCATGGTATATTTATGATAGATCAAATCTATATACTTTGAACTGGCTTGATGGCCTTGATATTCCCCAACATAAACGAATTGCAAATATAAACGCCGGCTTTGATGAAACCAGCACTCTAATTCAAAATAAATATCAGGGTTCAATGCTGGAAGTGTTCGATTTCTACGATCCAAAGAAACATACAGAAATATCTATTGAACGGGCGCGTAAGGCATATCCTCCGTATCCCGGAACTATTCAAATTGATACCGGTAATTTATTGTCAGAAAAAGAAATCTACGATATAATCTTTTTAATTCTTTCAGTACATGAAATAAGGGATAATAGTGAGAGGATCCGATTCTTTTCACAATTAAAAGCTTCACTGAAGCCAAACGGCAGAATAATTATTGTTGAACATCAAAGAGATATTGTCAACTTTTTGGCATTCAATATTGGGTTCCTGCACTTCCATTCACCCGATACATGGCTGGAAAATTTCAGGTCAGCGGGTTTAAAGGTTGCGGAAGCCAAAAAGTTAACTCCGTTTCTCAATATATACAGCTTAGCCAAAAGTTGAATCATGGAAATATACATTAAAATAGCCGGTGTTATTCTTATAATCCTTGGAATTATCCACATTGCCTTCCCAAGGCGTTTTAACTGGAAGGATGACCTGCAGGCTCTAAGCCTGATAAACAGGCAAATGATGATGGTGCACACTTTTTTTATTGCGCTCACTGTTTTAATGATGGGTATATTAAGCCTGGTATATTCCGCTGAGCTTTTAACAAACCCGTTTGGCAGAGTAATTTCACTTGGCTTAGCTATTTTCTGGTTCATCAGGCTTGTGTTCCAGTTCTTTGTATACTCAAAGGAGCTGTGGAAAGGCAAAAGGTTTGAAACAATAATGCACATTATTTTTGCACTTATTTGGATATATTTAACAACAGTATATTTTATAGCTTCAGGAGCAGCGTAAACTTTAAAAAATAAATATGGCTAAAGAACCAAAAGACCCGTTAGATGATGATAATGAAGAAGGGGGATTTGAAGACGGGTTTAACCCCGAAGAATACTTTAATGATATAAACGAACAGGACCTTGCGGAAGCGGAAGAAGAAATTAAGAAGGAACACGAGCGGCTCCGCGAAATGCCAATATACAAAAGCGCGGTAAATATAAGGAAGCTCACCACATCGCTTGCTGAAACAATTAAAGAGGAAGAAGATTCCCTGATGATGAAAGACCAGATGCTGATGAACGCTTATATACTTGGGCCGAAGATCGCCGGGGCAGAAGCCGGTGATATGTACACACTAAGAATGGAAAATGCTGTGCTGATAAAAATTCACGCACGAGACCTGCTTACGCAAACATCGTTTTGCAAAGCTGAAAATCTTTCCAAACCTGAATATCTTAAATTGCTTCGTGATGAAATTGAAAATTTCAGGATATTGTTTGTTGAATGGGTAAATACATTTGATAAAGAAAACGATATAAAAGATGACTGGGGTTTGTTTTACGATTAAGGTTGTTGTATGATTAAACACCTTCAATCTCATATTCTACTGATTTAGGATTTATGATCTTTTTTGAAGCGTCGAGAATTTCAATCCCAATTACTTTTCCGTTTTCATCGTAATCAAGAATAATTCCGGCTTTTTCTTCATCACTTTCAGAAACAGGTTTATCATTGAACCTAATTCTCATTATATCAACTTCTGCATCATATTTAACTTTCATCTTCCCTCCAGTATTTTTTGATTTTACTTGATTTATATACTGTAACTACTTTGTTAATATCTTTGGTTTCATCTATGATTATTCTAACAACATACTGTTTATTATTCTCAAATTCAATAATATCCTGGTAGACCTTCCTGTTTTTTTCAGATTCTAATACCTGTTTTGGATTTCGAATTATTTTCTCAACAATATCCAGTTCAATTCCCCTGATTTGAATTTCTTCAAGGGCATGTTTTGTAAATTCAATATTCATGAATTGATTAAAAGATTAAAATAATTCGTTTTCCTTGATACAATATAATATTCGATTATACAATTTTCACCATATCAATGAACACTTCCCATCCTGCACGGGGTTTTATTGAGTTTTCTGCAATTTCATACTTCAGGATATTAAACTCACCTTCAAAATATTTACGGTAATTTTCTTTTGTATCTACGTAAGGCGGCCCGCCCTGTGAAGGTTCATCTTTGAAAATTAATAGTCCCGTTAAATGACCGGTAGGCTTAAGCAGTTCTTTCATCTTTAAAACGTATTCCTGCCTTAATGCCGGATCGATAGCAATAAAAAATGTTTGTTCAATGATGAGGTCATACTGGCCTGTATGCTCAAAAAAGTTTTCATTAAGCAGTTGTTCCCGGGGAAAGTCCGGTACGCGCTGACCTAAATTTTCAAGCGGCTTTGCCGCTATATCCATAACGTAAACGTTACTAAATCCATTTTTAAACAGGTACTCTGCTTCATACGCATTTCCGGCACCGGGTATCAGAATTTTTATATTTTTATCAGTAAGTGTATCGATTAGATCAGTAATCGGCGGTGCAGCATATCCGATATCCCACCCGGTTTTATTATCGATCCACCGTTTCTGCCAGAAGTCCTGAGTGTTTTCCATAATTAATTAATTTTATTCAGGTTTACTATAATCAAAACATCCAATAAGCATTTTAAGTAATACCGGAATAAATTCGGTTATAATTGTGAAATTTGTGGTTTAGATTATTTAAGACCTGTATTGCCTCATTATTGGTTTACAAAGTTATAATTAATTTAATTAATTTGCATCTTACAAATTTTGAAAGCCGTATCTGAAATATTATCTCCTGAAGCTGTTGAAACAATATCATCATTAAATGATACAGTATTCACTGTGTTTGATGTTGAGACAACAGGATTAAGCGCGGTTAATAACCGCATGACTGAAATAGGCATAGTTAAGATAAGAGGCGGCGAAATTATCGATGAATACGAAACCCTGATGAATCCGGGTGAATTTATACCGCCTTATATCACACAAATGACGGGAATCACCAATGAAATGGTTCACAAAAAACCGGCGTTTGAAGAATTAGCTCCGCAAATACTGAATTTTATTGGCAGCGGCGGTGTGATACTCGGCGGCCATAATGTAAGATTTGATTACAGTTTCCTAAATGAGTCGCTGCTGAGGGCAGGCTATAACAGGCTAGAGTATCCTTCACTTTGCACTGCAAGGCTTGCTCGCAGGCTTAGCCGCTCGCTTCCTTCAAAATCACTGGATTCATTAAAGCGGCATTTTGGCATACACACCAAACGCAAACACAGGGCAATTGATGATGCCCGCGCGACAGCGCAGATACTTTCTATTTTTATAGAGCAGCTTGTAAGTGAATTTGAGTTTGAGACAGCAGATGAGATAATCGGGTTTCAGTTCAAAAAGATATATGATGATACAAAAACAACAACAAGATTCAAAAAGCTTAAGATAAACCTGAAGGAAGTACCGCAAAAGCCCGGCATATATTTTATGTTCAACAAAAATGATGAGATAATATATATAGGTAAAGCAAAAAGTCTTAAAGAGCGCCTGGGCTCTTATTTTTACCACAATACTTCACACTCTACAAAGGTTAAAAAGCTGGTGAGGTATGTTCACAGGGTTGAGTGGGAAACAACCGGCTCTGAGCTTTCCGCCCTTCTGGCTGAAAGCCGGATGATAAAATCACATAAGCCCAGATTCAATTCAGCGATTAAATCATACCGCAAGTTTCCATTCATAAAGATCGATGTTAACCGGGCATTCCCAAAAGTACAGAAGGTATTTGAAATAATACCTGACGGCGCAAAATATTACGGTCCATTTGCAAGCTCATTTACAGTAAACAACCTAATTGAAAGAATTAACCGGCTTTACAAGCTGCGCAAGTGCGATGATATAAACCTGAAGCCGGCAAAAAACCATAGTACCTGCATGTATTTTGAAATCGGCCAATGCGGAGCGCCGTGTAATTTTACATCAAGCGCGGCTGAGTACCACCGGGAAGTAAAGCGTGTTGATAAATTCCTGCTCTCTGATTCTGAAGAAGGGGCGGTGAGATTCCTTGAGCGTGAAATGGAAATTGCAGCGGGTGAGGAAAATTTCGAACATGCTTCGCATCTGCGCGATAATATTGCTGACCTTCGGAAAGTTATGCTTAATATCGAGCTTACTAATTCTATTGTTGAGCTTCAGAACTATATTATTAAATGTAAAAATTCCATTGATGAAACTTCATATGAAATATTTTTGATGGTTAACGGCAAGGCTGCAAAGACTTATATTATCGATGAAATTTCAAAAAACGATGCTGAGTATCTGCAGAACATACAGGAAGAAATAAATTACCTGTATTTCAGCGGGGCTTTATTTAAAGAGTATGTATTTGGAAAAGCATATCATAAATTCAAGATAGATGAAATCGATTCACTTAAAATAATTTCCAACTGGGTTTACAGGAACTATAAGCCTTCGAGGGTCATGAAAATGACAGCTAAAACAAGGCTCGAGGATGTAATGAAGTTTATAATTAAAAAGTGACATTTATCCCTGAAACTACCGAATTTTAGGTTAGATTTAATTGGAAAAAATTATTATTTATGTGTTCTATAACCGCAAAAAATCGGCTAAATTGCACAAAAATAGCTGAAAATTCTTTGAAATATTGCCCGGATGGCGGAACTGGTAGACGCGCAGGACTTAAAATCCTGTTGGGATAATATCTCAGTGCCGGTTCGATTCCGGCTCCGGGCACTTTCATTTCTCATTCACTTAGATAAAGTGCATTAAGAGAAAGATGTTCATGTTTCAAAGAAATAAAATTTACTACTACAATGATCTGGAATGCAGAAAATATAATAACGCTTTTATTTGCCATCCTTGCGCTTGGTTCGGCAATAATGATGATCACAAGACGCAGCCCGATAACCAGCGCACTTTATCTTGTTGTTAATTTTTTTGCAATCTCAGGCGTTTACCTTATGCTTCGTTCACAGTTTGTGGCAATTATCCAGATCCTGGTATACGCAGGCGCAATCATGGTATTGTTCCTTTTCGTTATCATGTTATTGAACTTAAGCGGAGAAAAAAAACTTACCGAAACAGTTACATATAAAAAATTATCCGCAATTATACTTGCATTAATGCTGTTTGCATCACTGGGTATAACCGCATTTTTCGCATTTTTCGGTAAGTTTAAAAACATGAATCCAAACGCTGAAGTTATGGGTACAATAGAATCAGTCGGCAAAGAGCTTTATACTACTTATTCATTCCCGTTTGAGCTTGTTTCATTCGTTTTGCTGGCAGCAATAGTCGGCGCAATAGTTCTGGCACAAAAGAAGTTTGAATAATGGCTTCACCCTCACAACCTACATCACCGAAAAAAAGAATTCTCTCAGGCGTTAAGCCCACAGGCAAGGTGCATATTGGAAATTATCTTGGCGCTATGCAGGGGCATGTTAACATGCAGGATGACCGTGAGAATTATATTTTTATAGCTGACCTGCACTCGCTTACCACTGTTAAAAATAAAGCAGAGCTTCAGGAGCTGATTCTTGATCTGGCAATGGATTATCTCGCTTTGGGGCTTGACCCCAACAAAGCAGTCTTCTTCAGGCAAAGTGATGTGCCTGAACATGCAGAGCTTACCTGGGTACTTAACTGCCTCACACCAATGCCTATGCTTGAGCTGGCTCATGCATACAAGGATGCAGTTGCTAAGGGAATTAAGGAAATTAATGCGGGTCTGTTTACATATCCGGTACTAATGGCGGTTGATATACTTATCTACAAGCCCGATATTGTTCCGGTAGGCAAAGACCAGAAACAGCATGTAGAAATAGCGCGTGATCTGGCCGGAAAGTTCAACCGTATTTACGGCGATGTGTTTAAGCTGCCTGAGCCGTTTATACCTGAAGAAGTAGCTGTTGTAATAGGAACTGACGGGCAGAAAATGAGCAAAAGCTACGGTAATACTATTGAAATTTTCGCAACTGATAAAGCTTTAAAGAAACAGATAATGGGAATTGTTACTGATTCCACACCGGTAGAAGCCCCGAAAGAACCTGATACAATATATAAGCTTTACTCTTATTTTGCATCGGAAAGTGAAAAAGCTGCGCTTCTTGAGCGCTACCGCGCAGGCGGTATGGGCTACGGCGATGCAAAGAAATTGCTGCTTGAAAAAGTAATAGAAACATTCAAGCCTTTCCGTGAAGAGCGTGAACGCCTGAAAAATGATATTTCTTATGTAAAGGATATTCTTAAAAAGGGCGCTGAAAGAGCAAGGTCAGTTGCTTCTGCAACTAAAGCAGAGGTTTGGGATAAAACTGGATTAAGTATTTAAATTAACAAGTAAACCCGGCAATAATTTTTTTCGACCCTGAATTTACTTCAGGGTTTTTTTATACAAACCATATCCTGAAAATAAAGTGTAATAATGATAATATTTCTTTCCGGTTCAATTAATTCAGGTAAAACAACTATTGCGAAGCTTCTTCGGGAAGAATTTCCGCGCACTGCGCATATTGAAGTTGATGACTTAAGGGCAATGGTAAGCTGGCTGCCACTAGAAGAATCAATTCCGTTAAACCTCAAAAACGCACTCAGTTTAACTCAGAATTTCATCGGGGAAGAAATGAATGTGATCATTACTTACCCTCTCAGCAGGGATGAGTATGAATATTTCAACAAACATTTGCCTTTAGATGTGCAGCGGTTCTTCTTTACGCTGAATCCAAGGATAGATCATGCGCTTTCCAACCGCGGGTCAAGAGAGCTTACTGAATGGGAAACCGAAAGAATAAAATACCATTATAATATTGGTGTGAATGACCCGGGTTTCGGGATTACAATTGATAATACGATGCAATCACCGGAAGAAACCCTTAGCGATATTTTGTATTATATTGAACAGCGCGAGATAAGATATAAGATGGAGGATTAATCAGGTATTGACCTTTACGTTCCCAAACCGGAGTTTGGGAACGAGGAATTGACGTCCAATGATATAATCAGATCTTCAATACTATCTTCCCGATCACCTCACCCTTTGCCATCATTTCATGTGCCTTCGCTGCATCTTTAAGATCAAGGGATGCGCCGATATGCGGCTTGATCTTTCCTTCGCTAACCAGCTTTATCAGCACTTCAAGCTCATTTTTTTCACCGAGATATAAACCCAGCAGGCTGATATGCCGCAAATAAGTCTGGTGCAGCGAAACCATCGCTTCCCTTCCTGTCAGAATTCCGCAAAACAATATCTTGCCGCCTTTTTTTACCATTTTAAAATTTTTCGGAAATGCTTCGGGTCCGACGTAATCAAGTATCACATCAATACCAAGGCCGCCGGTGATTTTCATAACCTCATCATCTATAGCTGAACCATCACGATGATTGAATATGTGGTCAACCCCTAATTGTTTCAGAAAGTCTATCTTGTGCGAGAATCCCGCAGTGGCAAAAACCTCTGCGCCAAGCGCTTTAGCAAGCTGAATGGCAATTATTCCAAGTCCGCTGGTACCGCCCCAGATAAAGAATTTATCACCCTTTTGAACATCACCCACAGTTTTAACTGCATGGTAAGCAGTAAGACCCGCCACCGGCAGGCAGGCAGCATCTTCAAAGGAAACATTTTCAGGCAGCTTAATTAATGATGAAGCAGGTACCGCGCAATATTCCGCATATGAACCATTTCGGTGCATCCCAAAATACTGCCAGCTTATGGATTGCCCGGCTTTGCCTTTTTTAGACCAGTCATCATCAGCTTCTGAAACTATTGACCACGCTGCGACCCTTTCACCTTCTTTAAATCCTTTTACATCACCTCCTGTTTTCGCAACAACACCTGCAATATCGCCGCCTAAAATATGCGGAAAGTTAAGAGCAAGTCCGGGATACCCTCCGCGGATCACAAGATCAGCCCTGTTAACAGAAGTAGCTTTAATGTTCACCAGCACTTCACCGGGTTTTATATCAGGTACAGGGTGTTCTTCGGTGTAGATGAGTTTATCAATGCCGCCGTTTTCATTTAATATTACTGCCTTCATTATGTGGTATTTAATTTTGATAATCAGCAAAAATAAATATAGTTTGATTTCCTATCAATTCGAATAAATTTACCGTTTTAGTGTTATACCCCTCATTTACCCTTGCAATTGCAATCATTTTTTTTTTTTTTTTAGAAACGAACTTATAGAAAATGTTTCGATTTCCCATAATTACCTTTGCATTGGTGATTACTATAATTTAACGGAGTAAAAAAGATGAGAAACCTATATTCTTGTTTTTGATGCCGAGCATGTTAGAGGACTTCCCCTGAATACAAGGGCAGTCCTATTTTTATTTGACAAATGCATAATTTTAATATAATAATTTTATGAAAAAAGCAGTTTACATATTACTCACTATTTCATTGTTTCACTCATTCGCAGGTGCACAGTGGGTGCAGCAAAATGGCGGGACTACCGTAACACTTTATAACATAGATTTTGTGGACGTAAATACAGGATGGATTGTCGGTACAGCAAGCAAAATCCTTAAAACCACTAACGGAGGATTAAACTGGGTTACTCAGATACCTTCGATACCACTCAACAGAGAGCTGAACGATATTCAGATGTTTGATGCAAATACAGGTTATATAGCCGGCTGGACGAATACTTTTTTAAAGACAACAAATGGAGGAGATAACTGGGTTCAGCTTTCTGGACCATCGGTTACCAATGGTTCATTGAACGCAATAAGTTTTAATGATGTAAATACAGGTTGGGTATGTGCCTTCCTAGGTATAATTTGGCGGACAACAAATGGAGGATTAACATGGGACTCTTTGAATACCGGCAATACAGCACAGTTGAGAGACATACAATTTATAAACTCACAGACAGGGTGGGTTACAGGTGACGTTGGTTATATGCGCAAAACCACAAACGGGGGGTTAAACTGGTTCTTTCAGTTCTTTGGAACCTTTTCAGATTACTGGTATAATTCTCTTATGTTTATTAATGTTAATACTGGCTGGGTAGTTAGTTACAATAACAAGATATTTAGAACAACAAATGCGGGATTAAACTGGGACTCAGTAGCTAATACACCCGGCGTATGTTTACATTTTATCAATGCCTTTACTGGTTGGACTGGAGGAGACAACGGTGATATTTATAAAACAACGAATGGAGGGCTAAATTTTTACCAACAAAGCATACCAGTTACGGGCGGCTTTTTTACTGATATAGAATTTGTTAATGATACAACGGGTTGGGCAGTTGATGTGTACGCAATATTGCATACGACTAATGGCGGGACATATGTGGCAATAGAACCTATAAGCAATAATATTCCGAATGAATTCAGATTGTTCCAAAACTATCCCAATCCTTTCAACCCCGTTACAACTATAGAATTTGAATTACCAATAGAGGACAATATTAAAATACTTGTATATGATATTTTAGGAAGAGAAGTTAACCGAATAAATGAAAACAGACTAAAAGCAGGAAAATATAAATTTGAGTTCAGCGGTGAGGCGTTAAGTTCTGGTATATACTTTTATACCTTATATTATTCAAAAGGTAAAATATCAAAAAAGATGATATTAAATAAATAGAATAACTATGAAAAAAATAACACTTTGCTTTTTCATTGTCATATTTTTTAATTGCACTTCAGTTGCACAATGGATTCTACAGCATAATAATATCTCTACATTATATGATATACAATTTGTCAACAACTTAACAGGCTGGGCAATTGGAGTTAATAGTGTGGTTTTAAAGACAACTAATGGGGGAATAAATTGGTTAAACCAACAAAGTAATTTAAGCGGAAGCAAAAATCTAATTGGTTTATCAATGATTAATGAAAATACAGGATACATTTCAGGGTGGTTTGAAACGATTTTGAAGACCACAAATAGCGGTATAAATTGGCTAATTATTAGTGATGGACCCATTGGACAAGGAAACAGCTGGAACTCATCATTCTTTCTAAACGAACAAACTGGTTGGATATGTGGTTTTCTAGGCGTTATTAAAAGAACAACCAACGGGGGTATTTCATGGGATTCATTGAATACTGGAAATTCTACACCTTTAAGAGAAATTGAGTTTATTAACAGTCAAACAGGTTGGGTAGCTGGAGATGGCGGATACCTGCGTAAGACAACAAACAGCGGAACTAACTGGACTATACAGATAACGGGTACTACAGCAGATTTTTGGTATAACTCATTACAATTTATCAACAATAATTCCGGCTGGGTTGTTGGTTATGATAACATAATTTATTCAACAACGAACAGTGGATCAAATTGGGATACCTTATCCACATTACCTGGAATCTGTGTTCACTTTGCAAATGCTCTTACTGGATGGGTTGGAGGAAATGCAGGTGCTGTATACAAAACAACAAACGGCGGAACAATATGGTTACAGCAGAACAACCCTGTATCGAGTTTTATAACATCTTTGTATTTTTACAATGATTCATTAGGTTGGGCTAGTGTTGGGGGAAGAATAATAAATACAACGAATGGCGGTACATACGTTGCAGTTGAGCCAATAAGTAATGATTCACCTGTTGAATATAAACTATTTCAAAACTACCCAAATCCATTTAATAGTGAAACAACATTAGAATTTAGCATAATGAAAGCAGGTTTGGTAAGACTTGAAATATTTAACTCAATGGGTCAATTAATTGAAATAATTCTTGAACAGGATATGAAAACAGGTTATTATCGTTCAAATTGGAATGCTACAAATTATCCTAGTGGAATATATTTTTACAGACTTATCGCAAATAACTATATTGAAACCAAAAAAATGATATTAAATAAATAGAGAGGAGGCAGGCTATGTTCAATACAAATTAAAAAGTAAAAATTATTTAATTTAAACCATTTTGTGATTTAAATTAAAAGGCAGGCTCAAAGGTTATATAATACGTTGGCGCGCATATATATAAAATTCACTTTTTTACAAAAGGAATCTATCCTTTTGCCTGCCTTATTTTTTAACCGCTGTAATTTAAAAAATGTTTCTATTTATAAACACATAAAAAATAATACTATGAAACATATAAAAATCATTATTTTATTGTTATTGGTTACAGTAACGGTAAATTCACAGTGGCTATACAATTTTAACTGCGGAATGCCCGATACTTTTGATGTTCCGGGAACATCTTTATTTGGTGACGGTATGACGAAACCGATGTCAACCCTGCCCTTAAACAATACTGATGTATATTTCCGTGTTCTTATGGTATATGTAGAATTTAAAAATGATGTTACCGGTGAAACAACCTACTGGGAAACGGGCGAGATCCCCGCGTATGGCAATAGCCTGTTTGCTTCGGAAAAGGAGTTAGGAATTAATGCTTATGAAGGCAAGTATTTAAGCAACTATTTCAATAAGATCTCAAACGATAAATTTGATATGGTGGGTGAAGTTGTACATTTAACTTTGCCTTTTGAATATAGTCATTATTCATCAGGTAACTGTTATAATGAAGCTATGTTAGATGTAATGAAAATGCTCGACACAAATGAGCAATCACAAGTTGACTGGACAAGATACGATTTATGGAAATGGAACAGTTCGACACAAGAATTTGAAATGTCACCAGACGGTAACATAGATATGATGTATGTACAATTCAGAAGAGCGGATATGTGCGGAATGACCTCAGGTGGTTACGGCGCGCTTTATGTAGATTACTCAACAATAAACTATAATAAGCAGGTGAATGGCTGCGGTCTATGCTTTGAAGGTTCCGGTGTAATGGGCATAAACGGTTGGAAAATGCCTATTGGCGCTGCAATAGGTTACTTCAGGCATGAATACTGTCATTACACTCTTGGCAACCACAGGCCATACAGCACTATAGCGGGAGGTGACGGTACGCATTTTGCTTTTGGATATGAACTTGGTTTTGCCCCTCAGGATCTGATAACAGTCGGTTTGGCAGATGTAACAACATACACAGGGTCAACAAACAGCTTTACACTTGAAGACCTGCAGACAACAGGCGAAGTTTTAAAAATACCTACAACAAACAGCGGAGAGTATTTCCTGATATCAAACAGGAGAAGAATTGCGGGAGATGGTGATTATACCTGGGACTGCAACATGGCTGGTGATACCGCAATGGGTGAGCCTTTTAAACAATTTAGAGATTATAGTAAAGGGTTATATATTTATCATGTTTCGGACGGAAGTAATTATGAATCAATGGTTGACCTTGAATGCGCTGATGGTTTATGGAACTGGGGCTTAAACGGCACTTCAACGCCGGATTGGAATGCAGGGCAATATTTACCTGTGTTTTATAAAACAGGTATTGGCAGAAATGATGATAACCCGGGTGACTGGGTGGGCAGCAGTACACGCATGCAAAGCAGGGATGGGCACAGTGTTGATGATTATACTTATTCCACAAATACAGGATATCATAATAAATGGTTTACAATCGGTGAAAGGCATACTTCGCTTGGAGATCAGGGATCTGACAGGGTTTTCACAAATAATGAAGAACAATGGTGTTCCCGTGAAACAATGGGCGATAGATGGGACGCCTGGACTATTGGTTATAACCAGGTTTTCAGCCCATATTCAAGTCCGAATACAAAGGATAGAAGCGGTAATCAAACAGGTATTTTCATCATATACGATGGATTATCAAGTAACACAGCTACTGTTAAGGTTTACCAGGCAGCAGCAAATACTTCAGAAGAAGAAGCTATTCTCGAAGCCACATCGCCCTCAAAACCAATGCTTTACAGGGCAGTTGAAATTGCCAATTGTAACGGAACAGTTGGTCATCCAAGGATAATATGGGATAATAATTTAGAGCCTGATATGGAAAGGGTTGTTTCCAGGGATACTTATAAAAGATACAAAATATACAGGGCTGCATCAACAAATCCAAATGTAGCGCCGTTAACTTATAATTATCATGCAACGTATGATGATTATACACCAAATGATACTGCTAACTTCATCGATAACGGCATTCTAAATGGTGCTGAAGTGTATTGTGGTTTAGGAGGTTCAAGTACCAACGATACATATTTCAGATACAAAATAGTTGCCGTTGATAAATATGATGATGAGTCAGTTCCATCAGATTTTGTTTCTATCAAAGCAAACTCAATAATTCCCGATAGTCCGAATTTCTCTAATAATGAAATTCCAACAAGCTTCTCTTTACTTCAAAATTATCCAAATCCTTTCAACCCTTCAACGAAAATTAAATTCGAGCTGCCGCAGAATACTTTTGTTACATTGAAAGTTTATAACGCAGTTGGTCAAGTTGTTGCGGAGCTTGTTAACAATGAATACAAAAACGCAGGCAGATATTCAGTAAATTTTGATGGTATTAAACTTGCAAGCGGTATTTACTTCTATTCAATTGAAGCCGGTGTTTACAAAGACGTAAAGAAAATGGTGCTGTTAAAGTAATTTCTTAATTTTTCTTTTAAGAACGGGGTTAAACCCGTTCTTTAATTTTTCTCCACTTAAATTAACCAATAAATCCCTTATTTTTGCTTTATGGGTAAAAAGTCAGGTTATGTATGGGTTTTATTTATGCTGTTAACCATCCTGGTAATAGATGGTTATTACCAGGTACAAAGCTCGCCAGTACCTATCTGGCAGACCCAGTGGTTCTTTTGGCGGCTTTGCGCAATATTACTAATAGTAATAGGAGCCCTCTTTTATTATTACCTTGAGTATTCAAAGAAAAAAAATAAAGAGCTTGAGGAATTCAAAGAAAAGATAATTGAGCAGCAGGAATCAGAATGGAAAGTAATCGCGGGAGAGCTGCATGACAGCATAGGGCAGAACCTGAGCGCGATAAACATTTTCCTTCAGCAGGAACTGAAAAGTACACCCGAGCCTTCGCCGAAGGTCATAGAAGCTTCTTCACTCGTAGTTGAAACAGTTGATGAGGTGCGCCGCATTTCCCAAAGGCTCTACCCTAAACAGATCGAAAGGCTGGGCTTAACGGTTTCCATTGAAGCGATGATACAGCGGATATCATCGGCATCTGGAATAAATTTTAACTGTAAAATCGATAATATCGATAACATTCTGCCCCGTGAGAACGAGGTGCAGTATTTCAGGGTAGTGCAGGAGCTGATAAACAATATCATGAAACATTCACATGCCAAAAACGTTACATTTATTGTAAGGAAGTCAGTTATGTTCATTGTAACTGAGATCTCAGATGACGGAGTTGGGTTCGAAAATTCTGACCCTGCTAAGCTTGGCTTCGGTCTGATAAATATCGATGAGAGATTACGGATGATTAAGGCTGTGTATGAGTTTAATTCAGAAAAAGGTAAGGGCACAAATTTTAAGATAACTATGCCCATAAAATGACAAATGAATCATCTGAATTGCCACGACCTTCAGGTCGTGGATCAGAGTTTTTATACATTAGCGGCTTTAGCCGCAATTGGCTTAATTTTCATTAATGCGGGCTAAAGCCCTTAATTCTCCTGATTTTTAAACCACGGTCTAAAGACCGTGGCTAATCAAAAACATTTTTGGGGTATAGAATCATTTTGGAAAAAATAAAATTAGTAATTGCTGATGATCATCACATATTCCGCAAAGGGATACTGAGTATCGTTTCTGAAGATACGGGAATTGAAGTAACCGGCGAAGCCTCAAACGGTGATGAAGCTTTAAGGCTTATAACTGAAATTAATCCTGATATTGCAATTCTTGATATAGATATGCCCGGCTTAAGCGGGCTTGATGTTGCACGAAAAGTAAAAGCCCAAAAGCTGGCAACTAAGATAGTTATATTAACTATTCATAAGGATAAGGAATATTTTGATGAAGCCCTGGAGCTTGATATAAAAGCCTATGTTTTGAAAGAAAGCATTGCAAATGATCTTTTAGACTGTATTAAAAGAGTTTCTGTCGGTGAGTATTATATAAGTTCGGCAATTTCAGGTTATTTAGTTGAAAAAAACAAGTCTGCAGCGAAGCAAAACGGCTTAGAAAAGCTGACAAATGCCGAGCGGGAGATCCTTAAACTTATTGCACAGAATAAGACCAGTTCGCAGATCGCCGCTGAACTTTTCCGCAGTGTTAGAACTATTGAAAATCACAGAAATAATATATGCAATAAGCTGGGATTAAAAGGTCCACATGCCCTGCTTCTTTACGCAATTCAGTATAAATCAATAATTTAAGTTTGAGTAGTTCTACCTAGATAAATCAGGTATAGCTCTCTATTTGAATGGCTTTTTCAATATGTTATTTTTGTTTTAACATAATATCTTTATTTAAATGAAAAAGCAAAAAGACGTAAAATTTATAATCTACCAGGCATTATACATATTTGTAGTTTGTGTAATTGCAATCAAAGGCGCTAATCTTGATCTTGCACAGGTGGTAGAAGATGACGGGAAGCCTAAAGTATTCCTTTCACCTGACTCATTGCAGAAGTTATATGAGATCATCAAAAAATCCATAATTGTTGATACAAATCTGTATGTGATAATAAAAAAGGAAGATCTTGCCAAGATGGATGATAAGATTAAGCAGCTTGTTGTAAATCCAATGAACGTACAGGTATCTTCTACGCCAATAAATACATTCACAACCAATAATCCCCAGATCCAGCAGAACCCCGAGATAAAGCAGGAAGAAGTTAAAAAAGACCCGGGTGAAATGCAGGAGATCAGGATTGGTAATATTCAGCTTACACAGTACACCAATAACACGCTTAACAATCCGTACGATACACCTTTAGAGGTAGAAGGTATCACAACAATACCTCCAAAGAGCTCAAAAACCTTCCAGACAGGAGGTCAAAGTACGGTAACAATTAAGGTTGGCTCATCAACTAAAACAGTAGAACTGAAGCCAAACGAAAAGCCGAAGATCAGCATGCAGAGAGTTGCATCAATGGGAGAGGATACCCGTGTAACACAACTGCAAAGCAGCGTATGTTACAGGGTAACCATCAGTGATGACTTCCCCGGACAGCTTGATGTTAAGTTCAACGGACCCGCATCAGTAAAAACTGTAGGCGCAGGTGTATATGATGTAACCATGAACGCCTTCGGTTCAAAATCAGCATTCGATAACTTTACAGACGGTAAGGATTCACCCTACTCTGTCGGCTTTACAGTATCAGTATCTGATAACATCGCAGGTCACAAGATCACCGGGCAGAACAGCTTTATATTCGGTGAGTGGTAGCCATTAGGCAAAAGTGAAAATATAAAAATAGTATTTTCGCTAATAACAGCATCAGGTTAAATCAGATTCATTTTAAGTTTTGTAATAGAAGGGTTTCAGAGTTTTATAAATCAATTTTTTCCGCAGGGATACTAATTAACCGGTCGAAAGACGGGTTAAGCCAAGTGGTGGTTTGGTATCCTTGCGGAAATTTTTTATATATTTGCAAAAGCACTATATTTTATTCTGTAATTCATTATTTTTGAATATTATATGAAGATAATTGAAAATCAAATAACGATAAACTTGTCATCTGAAATAAAATATCAACACCAGGGTTTATCATCAGGAAGGTGGTTTGATCTTTCTTTTGCTGAACAAATGGGAAATATTGGCAGTGAAGTAACAAGAACATTTAAATGGTTCTTAAAAAAGGATAAAAGATTAAACCAATCCTTTGAAAGAACACTGGAATTATTTGATCTGACTTTATCTGATAAAAGATGGCTTAAGAGAAATAAGGAAATCTGCCGCGGAAGAGAGTATTTCTGTTATTTGATTTTCACTGAAAATATACCTGATTTACCAAAAGAAATCAGGTCATTTGAAAAATACTTTAACGACTTTGCATTTATAGTAAGAAAAAGCCGATAACATTACCCTTTATTTCTTTCATGTTCCATTTTCAATAACCTGTCCAGATCGGCATACTTCTCAAGATAATCCTCATAGCTTCGGTTTATGACTTCGTGAGCTTCATCCCTGCCGTAAACGTGGGTAATTTCGCAGTTGCGGTGCTCTGCACCGGGTGCATCTTTATATGTCAAAAAATAATGTTTCAGCCTTTCAGTTAATGTAAAAGGCGCATCGGTAATATCTATCCAGTGCCCGAAAATTCCGTCACCTTCCATAACTGCAATTATCTTATCATCAGCTTCATTACCGTCAATCATACGCAGTCCCCCAATTGGCACAGCTTTAAGAAAAATATCGCTGTGCGTAATTTCTTTTTCAGTAAGTACGCAAATATCCAGGGGGTCGCCATCACCCATTATTCCTTTTCTTCCGGTTTTTTCCATACAGTAAGCGGCTGTTAGCGGACCGCAGAGCGTTTGCGGAAGGAAACCATATGGTGTAGGACATATGTTAGAATATTTCTGAGGCCTATCGACCTTAAGGTAACCGCTGTTCTTTTCTATCTCATATTTTACCGTATCGGTTGGAACAATTTCTATGTA
Organism: Ignavibacteria bacterium; assembly: GCA_017303675.1. NCBI lineage: Bacteria > Pseudomonadati > Ignavibacteriota > Ignavibacteria > Ignavibacteria bacterium. The sequence goes on along the minus strand of JAFLBX010000001.1, from coordinate 990,351 downwards.
AGTGTTAACAACAGCCGGCATAGTTTTACCAATTAAAACACCATGCCATGGGTGTGATTTCAGCACAAGCCTGATCTGCGCCCATATTTCCTGTAAATTATCTGTATTCATTTTTTCTCACCACTAAGTCACTAAGAACACTAAGTTTACTCTTTTGGCAAACATGCAAATTTTTCCGTAACTATAGGAACCAAACTTGCTGTAATGTTATCAGTATTAAAATTTATTAATAAGCCTTTAGGCTTTTCGGTTAATTTAAGATAAGTAAGAAGCTGCGCTTTATGGATTGGTAAAGTTTTTTCCACAGATTTCAGTTCAATTACTATATTATCCTCTACTAAAATATCAATTATTAATTCTGAATCCAGGTTTTCACCTTTATAGATCAATGGAATTCTGTATTCTTGTTTTGCAGTAATTCCGTTCAAATTTAATTCCTTAAGCATACATTTTTGATAAATACTCTCAAGCAATCCCGGACCCATTATTTTATGTACTTCAATAGCACATCCAACTACTTTATAAGCTAAGTCATTTAATGATTTTTGTGTCATATTAATTTATTTTAGGTTAATAAATTTATTTACAAATTTCTTAGTGCCCTAAGTGACTTAGTGGTGGAATGCTTTTATACTTCAAACGTTAAACCATCGTATGCAAATTCAATATTTGGCGGCAGCTTGCTGCCTGCTTCTTCATGTACAATATCATGGGTCATATGAGTAAAGTATGTTTTATCTGCATTGATCCTTTTAGATGCTTCAAGAGCTTCCTCAACTGAAAAATGGGTTTCATGTTTTCTGTATCTGAGTGCATCTATAATTAAAACTTTAAGTCCGTGAAGCTTTTCAAATTCAGCTTCCGGTATAAAATTACAATCCGTCATGTACGCAAGATCCCCTATTCTGAAACCATATACAGTAGTGGGTCCGTGTTTATACTCTAAAGGAACAATCTCCTGCCCCATTACATCGAAGGGCTTAAGATCAATTTCATGCAGGTTAACAAGAGGTATTCCGCCTCCTTTATAGGTGTTTTCATCAAAAATGTAGCTGAATGTTTGTTTTATTCTGTAAGCTGTTTCGTTGTTGGCATAAAGCTCAACATACTTTTTATGAAGCTGGTTTATTTGGCGGATATCATCAAGTCCCATAATATGATCAACATGATAATGCGTATACAGCACAGCATCAATATCTGTAATATTGTTTACCAGCATCTGCTGCCTGAAATCAGGCGAAGTATCAATTAATATTATTAAAGGTTTACCGTTAATTTTTTTATCAGTTTCAATATAAAGGGATACCCTTAATCTTTTATCTTTAGGGTCACTTGAAGTACAGGCCCGGCAATGGCAGCCAACGATAGGCACACCCTGGGAAGTTCCGCTTCCAAGAACGGTTACTTTCATTCTGTCTCCACTGATTCAGCCGCTTCTTCCTTTAACTTCCTTGAGCTTTCCTTTTCAATAATTTCTCTGACATTTGGCTTAACAAATATATCATCAATTCCAATTTCCTTAAGGCTTTTTGCAACTATAATAATTCTGCGTTCAATTTCATTTCGTGAATTTACAACAAGCAGCCTTGATTCTTTTAATATACAGTATCCGCCTGCAAAATTTCCTTTTTCATAACGGACTTTAAAGCCAAGCTTATCTGCTACTTCTTCAAGCTCGGTTAACATTTGTTTTAATTCCGGATCAACCTGCTTTTTTTTCTTCATTTATATCTTTAGGTCTCCTTAATGGTCTGAATACAGCGATGGGTATGATTGTGTAGTAACATAACATAGCAATTACAGGAACTCCCCTGAAAGCTCCAATCCTTTCTCCAAAGAGTTTAAGAAGCTCATCATGATTCGGGGGTCCCTGGTGATACAGAATCATGAATCTGACATCTAGATAATTTGTGTAAAGCTCAACAGGTACAAACAGAAAGAAAAGAACAGCACTCATTAAAAGCCATCCATTTTCCTTCATCTTCAATTTAGTGGTTGCTATGAACCAAATTGCAGAAATTAATACTATCGCATAACTGATAACAACAACAAGCGATGCATTGGATATCATCTGAAACAAAGTATTTTCCCTGTCAGGAGGTAATGAGGTTCGGAAATCAAACTGATCATAATCCAGCAATTCATTACCAATAAGCGTACGGATATTAATTCCGCCCAGCCAGAAAATAGCCGATATTACAAGCAGGGTTAAAGCAATTTTAGTGGATCGAGACTCTGAGATTTGTGCCATTTTTGATATTATTTACAAAAATATCAATATTAATAGATAAAATATATAGAAAAGTGAGTTACCAAATAATTTACCCGAATAATCGGCTGAATAAGCCTGTTTTTTGTTTTTTAGCCGTTTCCCGGACTGATGGTGAAGTATCTGACTGAAGTTTTTTAATTATATTTTTATTTATACTGGTGTTTTTAGCAAGTGCTGCTCTTACTGATTCATTTTTGTCTTCAGCCAATAATGTCTGCAGTTCGAGCGGAATCCCGCGGCCATTTTCAGCGACTGTAATTTTTAATTCAGCCGGATGGGTGCTTATTCCAAGCTTCAGGTTATCGTAGAAATATTTATGGCTTTTTGTTATATCCATGTTAAAGTTAACCTGTTCATTATTCTTAGCTGAAACAAAAAATTTCACCCATGTAAGCAATGATTCAGAAATAAACGGTCTTTGGAAATATTCCTTAATAAAATTATCAAAATGCCTGCTGTAAATATTTAATGCAGTAACATTAATAAAATAATCTATTGTTCCTTTTATATCTCTTTCATCCAGGTCTAAAATAATGAAAAGAGGCTGTACTTCCTTATTGGGGTGGAGCTTAGTCCATATAGAATCAGGCAAATAGTTTTCATTATCACAATAACCGCACTTTATGGTTCGTTTAGTCTCACCGGTCAGTTCCAAACCTGCGCCGCATGTCATGCATTTGAAAACCAGCATCTCCTCAGCATTTGTATTTAGACTTTTCCTGTCGATACCCCAAGAATCATTCAGCACTCCTGCAGCCTTCGGGTGAAACTCCTTCAGCATAACATCTGCTGCCCTGACGGGCATTTTATGTCTGCAATTTGAGCATTCATATACCTTCCCTGCCCGGATCGCTTCTAACGCAGTATTTTCATCAATTACAGTATAACATTCTTCGCAATAAGGCTGCATTGATGAATACTCAAGTTTATAAGCCCCTGATCCTCCAATTTGTTCTATTCCTCCTGAAAGAAATCCGTTCATATATTTTTCTTTATGGAGAATGCCGAACATTTTATCGTTGATAATAGATAATACATTGATTTTTTTCCCGCAGTTCTGACAGGTATCAAAATCTGTAATACCGGAAACTGCAACAAAATTATTGCAGCCGGGGCAGACGATTTGCAGCCTGAACATAGAAGTTTTTAACATTAGTAGAATACCGTTCCTTCTTTTAAATATTTTGGATTAAACTCTCTGAGATCAGTGCCGGATTCTATAACAGATTTCAGATTTGCAAAAAAGAACACCCAGCCTATTTGACAGCCCATATGAGTACCTACTTTGTGAATTTCATCATCAGGAATACCGTATTGCCTCAATGTAATTATGCAGTCTTTTCCTGATTTTCTGAACCTTACATCACACTTTCCACCTGCAAAGGTAAAGCTGAAAAGGGAGTTTTTCTTAACTTCCAAAACTTTACCTTTTTCCATAGCATCGTTTACCCACATAAATACATATTCACCGCCCTTTTTTAGCTCAACTTTAGCGCCGGTTAAAAACCATTTACATAAATTTTTTGGTTCTGTCCACATTTTAAACAGTTTTTCGGGTGAACCTCTGAATGCTGCCTGTAATGTGAATTCTTTCCAGTTGTATTTAAATTTTTTTGTCATTTTGTTATTTATTTAATTTCCTTAAGCATGTCTTCAAGCCAAAACCGGATACCGAAATGATTTTTTTGATTTAAAATTAGCTCTTCCCGGAATTTTGATCTCTCAAATTCAAGCTTCTGTTTGTCATTTATCAGTTGCAAGTTGATCAAAGATACTGTTAATTTCAGAAAATTCAGTATGGAATTTTTGTAATCTTCTGATATACCTTCTTCTTTTAAAAGGGATTTTCTGAAGTAATCTGACATCTCTCTTGTTTCTTCGAAATAACCCAACTCATAATTAAGCTGTATCTGCATTATTTTTACCTGAACTTTCATAATCATTAACGGAAAATTTACCTTCAGGATCAATGATAACGCCTCTTTCAGCCTGCCTTGATAGTGCGCAATATATGCATATGAAAAATTGAGACAGTTTTCCGCCTGTTCTTGGGGCAGGCTGTTTTTATATTCTTCAATAAATTTTTCAGTAAGTTTAGAGTCACCCCGGCGCATAAATACTTTAACGTAATTTATAAAATCCGGGTAAAGCAGCTCGCCCAGCGATACCAGATCTTTTGAATATGCATGTTTAAAAAGCTCATAACACTCACCTATATATTTTCTGTCAGAATCAAAATTGAACCTATCCATGCAATAACCGAAAATATACATGTGTGCATAATAAGCATCTTCTTTGCTCAATGAATCAAAGTTTGAGAAAAATTCATTTTTAAGATCAAAATAATTTTCCTCTTTCCGTTTAACCATTAGCAATATAATATATTTATATATATTGATTATCGGGTTGCTGCCGGAGTGCTCATTTTGAATATAATTGAAAATATCCCTGAACATCTTCATTTCTACTGATGTTTTATTTTCTTTGCTTATATGGAGCATCAAAGCATAAAATTTCAATATATTCAAAATGGTAAAATCATGAAAACTGTTGAACTCATCCTGGATCATTTTTATATCAGTTGGTCTCACAAGCACGTTAGAAAGATGGCGTTCGGTTACGAGCAGGTACTCATTAAAAAGCTGAGTACCATCTTTAATTTTATTGCTGCTGAATTTCTTTTCAAAATAAGTAACCAGTTTTTCATGATAAGTCCTGAGGTTTCTGCTTCTAAGCTGAGTAAGCATGTTGTATTCAGGTACAAACGAAGTCGTTACATTGGGCAGTTGTTTTAAAAAATCCAGGCCAAGGCTGTAAAGATCTGAAATAATGTTTTTGATCTTAAAATAATCGTATTTTTCATTCCCATACACACTCCTGAATATAAATTCTTCATTCAATTCATCTGAATCAAACCCGGGGTAATATTTTAACAGTTCATTATTTAATTTAATGATGTTCTTATTCTTATTAAAGTAAGGAGAATTAACAAAATCTCTGAATTTTTTAGCTTCAGTCTGGTTAAAGGTCTTAAGCAAATTTATCAGTTTGGTATTTTTCAAATTAATTTTCTAAAATGAATATACAAAAATAGTGAAAAATGTTAAGAAAATCGCATTTTTCCCTTAATAAACTAAACAACAACTTCTAAAACACAAAATATTTTACTTTTGAGAAGCTAACTCGAAAGATTATGTTTGCTTCATCAGGCTATACGAGGTTCAGCAATTTCAAAAAATGATATTACATCCCCCGGATATTTCCATAACACTTCCTGGAACAACGTATAGCCTACGACTTCAGCAAATTATGGGTTCGGGGGATTAGTTTTTAAATATAACAAATATTCAAGAAAGGAAAATAAAAAAAATGAAAAAAACATTATTACTTTTTTTACCGGTTTTGGTCCTGACTTTAGGAATAATTTCCTGCGGAGATAGCGGTACAGGGGGTTTATTGGGCAGTAACATAACATTCACGATGGGTGTACAGCAAAGCACTAACGGAGTGCAATTCACCTGGCAGCCATCAGCCAGCGTAAGAGTTAGCAAGCTTATTCTTGGTACAACCGGATTCACAGATACGATCACTGATAATTCCAACCAGCTGTATACTGCCAACCAGGTTTGGGCTTATCCTAATGAATATACCGGTGTGACCACGGGTCAGCAGTGGCAATTTACATTTACCGGTACTGATTCTTCGAACCAGGCATATACTTCAACAGCAAATTTAACAATTCCATAAACAAACTATAAATATTTCAAACTAAAGGAGAAAAAAATGAAAATCAGAACAATTTTGTTAGCATTATTACTGGTGGTTACAACAGTATCTGTTTATTCACAATCTAAACTTTCACTGGGTTTTGAAGCGGGAATAAACATTGCAAACGCAAATCAAACACCTTCAACTTCATTCGGTTCAAAAACCGGTTTTATTATTGGAGGTATGTTAGATGCAAGTATTTCACCTCAGTTTTCAATTGCACCGGGGATCAGGTTTATTACTAAAGGTAATTCATATTCCGGAGCAGATGGAGTAGCTTCGAACAGCTTAAGTGTTATCGAAATTGACGCTTTATTAAAAGTAAAATTTCCTCTCACTGAAATAAAACCATATATTTTTGCAGGTCCGAACCTTGGATTTATTTTATCTGCAACCTACTCACAAACACCAACAGGAGGTACATCCTCTTCACAGGATGTGAGCTCTAATGTTGAAACTATCGATTTTGGTCTTATGTTTGGAGGCGGTTTAGATTTCAAGGTTGCCCCAACCATGGATATTTTTGGACAGTTTGGTTATTCATTGGGACTTTCAAATATTCAGAAAAATAATCCTGCTTCAACTACTAAAACAACAGGTATACAGTTGACAACCGGCTTAAGATTTAAATTATAATTCCATCCTTCTATATTCACCTATTGACGTTATAACCCCGGCATAAACAGTACCGGGGTTATTTATTTCAAAAAAAAGAAGAGCGGCTGCTCTTCTTTTTTTTTGAAATATTTATGATCGTACTTAGCTGGTTTTTATATTTGATGTTTCAGCTTCCTGATTTACTTCTGCAGGCGCAGATACCATTTCACTCTTCGGTTTTTTAAGAATACCGTAGGGAATTACAACACAATATCCCGCAACCAGTAATATTGGAGCAACTACAGTAGGTAAAAATCCGTCAACTGAATTTTCAGACATAAGAAAATAACCTATGATAAGGAGCAGTATGCCTAATCCTATTATCATAAAATTCTCTTTTTCCAGCGGAAAGGAAAATTCCTTCTTAACCTTGGATTTTCCTATCTGAGTTTTTTTACTTTTAATTTTTGGCTGCATTATATATTCTAACTCCGTGTTTTATCTAAACTTAAATTACTGATATTATTTAAAGATAGAATTTAACTATAATATATTCAATCCCATTAAAATTAGTAATTAAGCCTTAGCTATTTCATTATAAAAAACTGCGCTCGTCTGAATTCCGTTAAAAAAATTATTTAGGTTCAGGTGTTCATCCGGAGAGTGCGCATTTTCATCAGGCAGACCGAAACCCAAAAGCACCGTAGGTGCTTTAAGATATTCTTCCAGCGTAAAAACGATCGGTATAGAACCGCCTTCTCTCATAAAAACAGGTTCTTTGCCAAAACCTGCCTTTAGAGCCCGGATTGCTGCCTGGTTCCATTTGCTGTCTATCGGCGAGATCCACGGCTTGCCGTGATGCTGACCATAAACATCAACCTTAATGCTTTTCGGCGCGATCTTCTTTACAAATTTTACAAACAGCTCCGCTATATTATCGGGGTCCTGGTTCGGTACAAGCCTCATGCTGATCTTTGCTGATGCTTTTGATGGCAGAACAGTTTTGGCTCCTTCACCTGTAAACCCGCCCCATATACCGTTGCAATCAAGCGTCGGCCTTGACCATATCCTTTCAAGTGTACTGTAGCCTTTTTCACCTGCCAGCTCATCTACTTCGAGTCCTTTAGCGTATTCCTTATCATCAAAAGGAAGCTTTTCAAAATTCTCTTTTTCTTCTTTGCTTAATGGAGCCACATCATCATAAAACCCGTCTATCAGAATTTTTCCGTCAGCATCTTTCATCTTTGAAATCATTTCAGCCAGGGCATTTATCGGGTTTTCAACAGATCCGCCATACTGGCCTGAATGAAGATCGCGGTTCGGACCTGTAACATCAACCTGCATATAACATAAGCCTCTTAAGGCGTAACCTAATGCGGGAAGCTCTTTTGAGAACATTGATGTATCTGATACAACTATAACATCACACCTCAGCAGCTCTACATTATCCTTTATAAAATCACCCAGGTGAACGCTGCCAATTTCTTCTTCACCTTCTATTAACAGCTTTATGTTTACAGGCAGGGTTTTATTCCGGCTTAGGTGGGCTTCAATGGCTTTCAGGTGAATAAACACCTGTCCTTTATCATCGGCAGAGCCGCGCGCATAAATATTTTCTCCACGGATATCTGCTTCAAACGGCGGCGATGTCCACAGCTCAACCGGGTCCACGGGCTGCACATCATAATGTCCGTAAATAAGCACAGTAGGCTTATCAGCTCCGGCATTAAGCCAGTCAGAATAAACCACCGGGTGGCCTTTTGTCGGATACACTTTGGCATTCTGCATACCGATCGATTCCATGTGCTTTTTTAAATATTCAGCACATTCCAGTACATCCTTTTTGTTTTCAGGGTTAGTACTGATACTTGGAAATTTTAAAAACTGTTTAAGCTCAGATAAATACCTGTCTTTACTACCTGCAATAAAATCCTTTAAGTCTGCCATTTTTATCTCTACCTTCTGTTACTGTCCGCAGAATTTTTTTACCTGTTCCTGCGCAAATGTGTCATTGGGTTCAAATTCCAGGTATTTTTTATAATCGGCGCATGCTTCTGCATTTTTTGCAAAACCGGCATAATTATTTGCGCGCCATAAATATGCGCTTCCGATATTCGGATTAAGCTCTATGCTCTTTGTTAATATCTGTGTACCTTTTTCAAATTCATTCAGGTAAAAATCACAAATGCCTGCATATACATAAGCTGCAACATTCAGTATACCAAGCTCTATAGCTTTGCTGAACTTTAAACGGGCATCAGCATATTTCTGCTCGGCAAACAAAGCTTTGCCGTACTCAAAATATGTGTTCTCGTCATTTGGATCAAGCTCTACTGCTTTATCAAGATCTGCATACGCTTCTGAATATTCCTTTTTATCAACGTGGATCTTTGCGCGTTTTGTGTAATCTTCGCTGTTAAGATCCTCAGGTTTTACTTTTGCAAAGAATTCATCAGCTTTTGTATAATCTTTCTTTTCGATCATTACATATGCTGTGTACTTATTTGCTTCACTGTATTCAGGATCCTTAGCAAGCACTTCATTCAGTATCTCAAGAGCCCTGTCATAGTCACCTTTACCGTAATATGATTTTGCAAGATAAGTTTTTCCCCTGGGTGAACCGGGCACTAATACATCATATCTTTCAAATGCTTCGATGGCATCTCCAAATTTATCAAGCAGGTAGAACATCAGGCCTTTTTCAAAAAATGCAGGAGCAAAGTTATTGTCCGATTCTGAAGACTTGATATAATTTTCCAGCGCAATGCTGTATTTTTTCTGTTTAAATGATATCTTTCCTAAACCATATAATGCCGGCGCATAACCGGTTTTCAGCTTCAGCGCCTGGTCATAATTTGATTTTGCGGGGTCAAAAGCGCCGCGGGCAAGATATGCATCTCCAAGACCCACGTATATCATCGGATTTTTATCATCATATGTCTTGGCGGTTGTAAGCGAGGTTATAGCTTTATCTACTTTGCCATCAGCAATAAAATTATCCGCTTCAGCGCTTAATACATCAATAATTGTTTCAATTTCTGCTTTATCAAGATCGTCTTTTGTCTTGTTAAGCGGAAGGTATTTTTTTGCTTTTTCAAACTGTGAAGAAGCTTCGCCGTAATTTTTCTGCGATGAATAAAGCTCACCCAGTGCTGAATATGCTTCAGGGCGTTCTTCATCTTTTTTAACAGCATCTTTCAGAAACTTTTCTGCATCCTTTACTGAACCTGTCTGGAAAAGTGCAATGCCGTAATATAAATTTGCATCGTAGGAATCTTTAGAAACCCCTTTAAGCAGGTTCAGCGCACCAAGGTAATCACCTTTTTTAACTGCATTGATCCCTTTTTCTAGATTATCCTGCGCATTAATGGCAGCAGCAAATATCATAAAAAACGTAACCGCTCTTAACAAATTTTTAGTAAACATTTTCAAATAATATTAAATTTATAGTTTCTCTTTTATAATTAGTAATTCTGCTAATTTAAAGCTTTTTTCAAATAAATTGTTTCCGGAAATCGGCTGATGTTTTGTAATAAATTGTAAAATGTACGGCTAAACAGTTAGTTAAGCTGTATTATTTTTACCGGCTGGGTTACCGGTACCAAGCCTGATTTTAACACTATTCTTTGCCCGTCATAAGAAGACATGAAGCTTGTAAACCCGACAGAAAGGTTCATAGAAAAATCAGTTGAAAATATATACGCTTCGGTTATCAGCGGATATGTTTTATTTGCAATATACCCCTGGTGAAGCCCAACATAATTTCCTATTGCACCTGTTGAAGGATCGACTGCAGCAATTTTAAGCGGTTTAACTGATTCATCGAGCGTATCATTGGATACCGTAATCCAGGCCATGGAAATAAACCCGATAGAGTTCGGGTCTTCCTTAATTTCACGCATCATCTGTGATGACGTGCTGCAAATAACATCATTTGCGCCAAACTCAGCGCCTGCTAGTACCTTCTGTTTAAAAATATCATGTACAGATGCGTTCTTCCTTGCGATAAACACTTTTATTTTACCGCTGTAAACATCTTTATTATCACCGTCCAAAGCGTTCCATTCTTTCTGCTCGCCGGTAAATATTCTTTTCAGCTCATTAAAATTCAGCTTTGTAAGCGGGTTCTTCGGATTTACAATTACACCGATCCCGTCAAGCGCGAATGCGCTTTTTTTGATTTCAATTTTATTTGCGGCAAAAATATCGGCTTCTTCCTTTGTAAGATCTCTGCCTACAACAATTGATTTGTATGTGCCGTTATTCAGGTCTGCAATTACTTCTTTGGTGGTTTTAATATTAAGGGTAACTTTTGCATCAGTGTTCAGCCTCATAAATTCCGAAGCTTCTTCTTTTACTACGGGAGATATCCCTTCATCCACCCCAACGGTAAGCTCACCGGTAGTGGAAACGGATTTTTTCATTGTATAATCACAAGCGCTGATTGTTATTACGCTGAAAACTGCCGCAAATAACAATACTTTTTTTATTTCGGCTCTCATATAATTTTTAACATTTATGGTGAGGATTTCGTTCTAATCTTCTTCCCTGTCGTAATATCTCAGTTTTTTGCCCTGGTTCTGCATTTTAAGATATGCGTTATAGGCCCTGAAAATTCCGTATATTACCAGTATCCCCCCGAATATCCAGCGGAAAAATTCGTTATTCTTGAACAGCTCGCCTGTGTTATAGGCACCTGTTAAAATAAGAATTCCCATCACCAAGAAGATGAGGGAAATTCCTATTGTAAAATAATTATATACTTTCAATTATAATATCACATCATATTAAAGCCGCGTTATATCCGGTGTACAGGCTATGCCTGCACAGGGTATTAATTCAGCTTAAAGTTAAACGGTACAGTAACCCAAACCTTTACAGGTTTTCCGTTCTGAAGACCGGGAGTGAACTGAAGGTTACTTGCTTTATCTCTTACTTCATCATGAAATACATCAGGTCCGCTTACTGAACCAACTTTTAATACATTTCCATCAGGTCCAACAAGCACTTTAACAGTTACTCTTCCTTCCATTCCGGCTTCTCTTGCAATTTCAGGATATCTCATTGAGGATCTTACCTGTGAAAGATTTACGCATTCCGGAGCTTTCTCAACTTCAAAAGACTGGAACACCGTTTTTTCCTCAACAACTTTTTCCTTCTTCTCTATCTTTTCTTCAATCTTCTTTTCTTCAACCTTTACATTGCCTGTGTATTGGAACTTACCCGAATCATTGTTGCCAACGGGTGCTTTAATTTCTTCAAGCTCCTGCTGTGTTTTAATTGTCTGCTCTTCAGCTTTTTCCTTAGCAACCGGCTCAGGTGTTAAAGCTGTAAGATCTTTTGGAGGAGCAACAGGCGGCTCTTCAATTTTCGGCGGCGGCGGTTCTTCTTCATCATTTGCCGATGGCGGCGGTTCAAGATCACTGACATTGATTATCCTTTGCTGTATATCAGTCTTCTTCTGTTCTTCCATTTTGCTGATGTAATTGGCAAATAAATAAGTGCCGATTATAAATCCATGGATCAAAATGGCAAATATAAGTCCGCGCTGCAGATATTTCTGGTATGTTTTTTTTAGCTCTGTCGCACCGTATCCTGTATCCTGCAGGATATCTATGTTATCGGTAACCATATTACCTCCGTTAAAATATAAAACTATTTATGAATTTCTTACAATTTATACACTAAAAGTATAAATTTTGTTCCAATTTTTAACAAGATTGGACTGCATAATAGATAAAAAAGAAAATAAATACAAGCCCACTTTTTGCTAAAATTATTAAAAAACAGTTAAAAACATCAGTTAACTACTTTACTTTTCCAAGGAAAAAATCAACCCTGTCTTTGGCAAAATTGACAAGATCTCTGGCTGAAGCCTTGCCTTCAGGAGAGCCCATTGCCGCATTAAAAGAATCCATATCCTCATAATACATTTCAGTCATCATATAATATTCAGATTCTGTTCCGGGAAGCACCTTAAGCTTTGATACTTCGGATTTTATAAGTCCCGGAATAACATTTACTAACGGCATGTGTTTTTCAAAATAATGTTTTTCAAACATTTCCACATCAGCCGGAGTTTTATACATTGCTACAAGTTTTACCATAAATTCTATTTTTTTGTATTAACTTATTGATTAGGCGGAAAATAAGGCAGTATTCCCAATGGATTATGAAAATAACGTTTTATCATTTCGGGGGCGACCGAAATCTGACGGCTTTCTGTAATTACTGAATCACCTTCAGGTATACCAAAGTTCTCTGCTAAATTCACAGGCTCGGTAATATTTCCTGAAGCTGAATACCTGTTATTCAGAAAATCCGGTTTGCTTTCGAACTTAGCTATTACGAAAGGCAGCACCTGCTTTTCGGGGATCTCTTCAGTTGAAAGAACATTAACCCCTATTTTAGGAATAACAGTGCCATCAAGTATAAATCTTTTGGGGGGATTGATAAAATACTTGCCTTCCATTATTGTACCAAGATTATAAGCAAGCATATTAATATAATCTTCCTTTGTATATTCAGCATCATTTGTAAAACCTTCAGGTGCAAAAGCTACGACCCTGTTGGTGTGTCCTTTATGAGCAAGAACAAGCGTTCCAATTTTACACTGTTTGAACAATTCCCTTGCATCTTCGTTTCTCATTCTTACGCATCCATGAGAGGAAGGCCTTACTCCTAAATGAACATAATAACCTGTGCCCGGAAGTCCATGAAAACCTGAACCCATATTAAAAGCCATAAAGTAGTTAAGCTGAGAGTTGAACTGCGAGGATTTATGAACTTCATTCATGTGGAATATCGCAAAGAGACCGGGCCTTGAGCTTACACTTTTATGAGCGCCGGCAATACCTGATGAAACAGGATATTTTACTAATCTTCCGTCTTTGTAATGCACATAAAGCATTTGCTGATCAATTCTGAACTCAAGCCATACATTATCATTTGTATAAATAGTGTCACGGAGGTTTTTTGAAAACTCCTCAGCTGCAAGCAGCGCTGAAAGATTTATCTTCGGCGCATTATCATCTTCTGAATCGGAAGTAACCTGCGAGTTATTTTTAGTAACAGATCTTTTATTTAATGGCTCCTGTGTAAACCCTGCAAAAAGAAAAACACAAAGCAGAAGAGGCAATAAATACCTCAAAGCATTTTTACTTCCGTTCTCTGCGGTATCATTGCTTAAATTAACTTGTTCCTGAATTTCTTCAGGAGGACGGGAGTTATCAGAATTTTGTGTTTGTTCTTCCAAATAAAATTAATTTGTTATAAAAAATGAAGCTTGATCCCGTGTTTCACTATTTATTGACTGCTTTTTCAAGCCAGTCCATAGTTACTGATTTAGGCCTTGTGATAGGCTCGCCCATCGCACGGCTTAATATAAGCTGTGAGCAAATTCCAAGCGCTCTTGAAACGCTGAATATCACAGTATAATATTCAAATTCTTTGATACCGTAGTGATATAACAAAGCGCCGGTAGCCGCATCCACATTGGGCCAGGGGTCTTTAGCCTTGCCCTGTTCGATTAAAAGATCAGGAACAATATTGAACAGTTTTTCAACTACAACAAAACGGTCATCATTGGGTATAACTTTCTTTCCCCAGTCAAGTGACGCTGTGAACCTGGGGTCAGTTACCCTTAAAACCGCATGCCCGTAACCGGGAATTACCAAACCTTTATCAAGCCTGTCTTTTGCAAAGCTTCTCAGCTCGTCATCACTTGGCACCTTGCCGAAATGGTTAAGCAGCTCTATAACAAACTTCAGGCATTCCTGGTTTGCAAGTCCGTGCAGCGGGCCTGCAAGGCCGTTCAATCCGGCAGCAAGTGAATAATACGGATCGCTTAATGCAGAGCCGACCACATGTGAAGTGAACGCGCTTACGTTACCGCTTTCATGATCACAGTGCACAACCATATACATCCTCATCAGCTTGTACCATTCATCCATGTTGCCTTCTATACCCAGCATATACGCATAGTTAGCGCCCCAGTCAAGATCCTTTTTCGGAGCGATCCTTTCGCCCTTGCTGAATCTTTTCCTGTAAATTGCTGATGCTATTACCGGCATTTTTGCGATAAGATCAAGTGAGTCTTCCAGGGTATAATCCCAGTAAAGATCTTTCTTTAAGCCCTTATCATATTCACGCCTGAATTTTGACTCATACCCCAATGCGGTTACAAGCGCACTAAGCATATTCATCGGGTGAGCATCCTTCGGGAATGCATCAAGTATGTTCCAAATGAAATCAGGAACATCCATTCTTGCATTCAGCTCTTTTTGAAGGTCTTTTGATTCTTCTTCGGTGGGCAGTGAGCCTGTAAGCATAAGCCAGAGTACATCCTCAGGAAGCTTATCGGTTAATTCAAGAATAGGGATTCCTCTTATCACCAGCCCGTAATCGAGGCCAACTTCTGATGTATCGCAGATAAGTGATTTAATTCCTCTCATGCCGCCCAGAACCTGTTCAACTGATACTTCGGAAATAACTTTACTTCCGTGATTCTTTCCCAAATTCCGTACTCGATCCTTCAAATCCGGAACTTGAGAAGCAAGTTTTGCTTTCAACAAAGACATGTTAATTATTATACTTCCTTTCTTAAGAAATATTAAATACTATAAAATTAAAAATCTGTGACCTGAAAAAAAAAATCATAATAAATTATCTGCTGAAGAATATTTTAACTCTCCAATATTCAAATTTACAACTAATTACTTCAGATGAATTCTGCAGAATTTATTATACTAATTTAAAAGGCTGAACCGTAAATATATCTGAAAATCAAATAATTTAAAAGGTTAAAAATCCTGATTTATGGTTATTTTTAAAGAAAAACGGGTTAATTTTTTGTTAGGGATACGCTAAAAATCATCAAAAAACAAAACAAACAGCAGTTTTCACAACAAGTTGATAAATTAAAGCTATACGGGTCTTTTAATACAGGTCATACGGATAAACGGTATTCCCTTGAGTTCACAAAAAATTTCATGGTTCGTTTGCACACCGGGTTCCCAGGTAATTTTATCATTATAAGTAAACCCGAACAACCCGGTTTCATTTAAAATTTTCTGCTGGTATTCATCTACTTCCGGAACGTCAGTCATTAAATAAAGCTTTCCGGCAGGTTTTAATACGCGGTCAATTTCCTTAAGCAGCTCTGCAGAAAACGCTCTGCGTTTGTAATGTTTTTTTTTCACCCACGGGTCAGGAAAAAAATAAAATACTTTTTCAATTGAACCGGTTTCTATAAAGCTCATACCGTTCACAGCGCTGTACCAAAGCGCCTGTACATTCTTAAGCTTCTCTCCTTCAATTACACCCTGGATCCACTCCACTGCACTTTGCCTGACTTCGAAGCCAAGTAAGTTTTTATCTGTGTTTACAAGTGACATTTCTATCAAAAACCTGCCCAGCCCGCAGCCAATATCAAGCATATCAGGGGGTCTACCGTCAGCGAATACTTCATCCCAATTCAATTTTTCAAAAACCGGGGGGTAATAGAAATTATTTCCCTTATGTTGTTTTAAAGGAAAGTATAATACGGGGTTTGCATGATGCCTTATGCGCGGAAGCGGGTATTTTGTGTAATCAATTTTCTTCAAAATAAAACTCGCGCCTGTTTACACAGGCAAACATTCATAATGTAAATTTAAGAATGAAACAATTTAACGAAAAAAGAAAATTGTTATACTGGAAAATTTTTTACAGGAAATATTTCGAATTGGTATCTTAAATGATAACAAAAAGCTCCCCTCCTTTGCAAACCCCCATCGTCAATCAACTTAGGTGATAAAATTATCAATAATATACAATTGACGGAAATTACAAATATAGTCCCCCCTTCAATTGAAGGGGGATGAAAAGCATCAGAACTGCATTGGGATAAATTAAACGAAAAAACTAAATAACCGCTTGCATAGATGGGGGTTTGTTTCCTGGCATTCCGAATAATATCCTTCGATGCGCTCAGGATGAGTGAATTCTCTCCAGCTCCAGCAGCCATTGCTTACGCCATAAGCCGCCGCCATAGCCGCCAAGCCTGCCATCTTTATTCACAACACGGTGACATGGAATAATTATAGCTATCCTGTTCATACCGTTTGCTGTGCCAACGGCGCGGGAAGCGCCTTTTAAGCCGATCTCTTCAGCCAGTTCCACATATGATAAGGTTTTGCCGTAAGGTATTTTTTTAAGCTTATTCCAAACATTCACCTGGAAATCAGTGCCAGGGTAAACCAGCGGAGTTTTGAAGCTTTTTAAATTCCCATTAAAATATTCGTCAAGCTCACTTTTAACCTGTTCAATATGTTTATTGCTTCCGGGAATGATCGCAGCATTGAATCTTCTGCGCAGGGTCTTTAGCTGGTACTCAAGCATTCTGCGGTCGCTGAATTCAACCAAACATACTCCTTTTGAATTCGCGCCAATTATGATCGGGCCCAGCTTGCTTTGATACATTGATGTAACTATGCAATCCGTTGTTTCTGATCTTCCCGGCGGTTTGCCGAACACTTTGGAAAATGCATCGCGGAAGCCGCTGTGTGAACTATACCCGTTGCTGAAAACCGCATCATCTATTTTGGAGCCTTCCCGTATCTGTGTTAATGCAGTACCCAGCCTACGGCTGCGCTGGTAAGCGTGAAAGGTCATACCGTAATTTTTCATAAAGTACCTGCGCGCTTTTTCAGGCTGTATGCCCATTTGTCTCAGCTCGCCATCGCGAATGCGTTTATTATCAGAACTGTCAATTTTACTGAGGAGCTTCTGCACCCAGTCAGGGTGCGTGCCTGAAAGCTCCATAGGCCTGCATTTTTTGCAGGCCCTGTAGCCTGCAAAAAGCGCTTCGCGCGCTGATGGGTAGAAAACCATGTTCTTTTCAAGCGGTTTTCTTGCCGGGCAAGCCGGCCTGCAGAAAATATTCGTGCTCTTTACGGCAACAAAAAATATTCCGTCGTAGCTTTTATCTTTACTGTAAACGGCTCGCTTCATTTCAGCCGCAGGCGGCAATTGAAAATACTTCATTTCCATGGTTAAATATTAATTTTATTGATACAAAAATAAAGGCTATAGGTCGTTCATTCCACCGAAAAATTGACAGGTAATCCTGAGGCGAAGCCGAAGGATCTCATCCGGGAAGCGATAATCTTAAATATATTCCTCATCCCGAGCCTGTCGAGGGATATCTACACCCTTCGGCAAACTCCGGGTGAGGGGTTTAAAGAAATAGATCAAAAGGCAAAACCCCCATTGCAGATCTTTTCTTAATTTAAGATTAATCAATAATTTTCAATTAACGAAAAATAAAGACCTCGTCCCCCCTTCAGTTGAAGGGGGGAGTTGATCTTGACTCTACCTACAATCAGGATTAATCATTAAACTTCTCTAACCAATATCTAAGATGGGGGTTTGTTTTCTTGCTCTCCGAATGAGATCCTTCGTCACTTCGTTCCTCAGGATAAAGAAGCATTCACCTTCAGCCACTTTTCGCGGCGTCTGTGGTCAGGCATAAGCTCGCTCATGCGCGCGTAAAAGCGCTTTGAGTGATCCTTTATTTCCAGGTGAACCAGCTCATGTACAATAACGTAATCTATCATCTCCTCAGGCATTATTACAAGCCTCCACGAGAAATTCAGATTCCCACGCATAGAGCATGACCCCCAGCGCGTCTTAGCGCTGTTAATTTTTATCGAAGCATATTTATAACCGAAAGCTTCAGCTATTTCTTTTGTACGGGCTGTTATGTGGCGTTTAGCGAACTGTTTGTAGAACCATTCTATGTAATGCTTCGGCGCTTCAAGGCATTTTTCGGTAATACGTAATTTGCCTTCACCTGTTAAGGCAATCCGCACTTCTGCACCGGGAACTATTTCCAGCTCATACGGCTTGCCGGCAAACAGGAATTCTTCTCCATTAACATATTGCCTGGGTTTGTGTTTTGCCTTCTGCTCAATGAAATGCGCCTGCTTCTTTTCTATCCATGTACGCTTTTCTTCTATGAACTTTTCAACATACCCCATAGAAACACCGTACGGTATCTTAACAGTAAGCGTTGCATCGCTGTTTACCTGCAATGCCAGCGTTTTCCGTTTGGAGCGAATTATTTTATAGTTCATATTAAAAAATTAAAAGCTATTCAACACAGAGAAACAAAGTCACAGAGAAAAGTTACCTTATCTATCCCCCTGACGTGTCATACCCGCGAAGGCGGGTATCCAGACATAAAACCCTGCAAAAGCTTTAACCACGAATTGCACTAATTTCACCAAATAACATCTCCCCCTTACCAAGGGGGAGTAGGCTTTAGCCCGTGGAGGTCATACATAAAGTTTTATGTACGAATTGGACAAAATTGATTAATTTGTTTCAGTCCATTTCTTAATAAAATCGTTAAAGTCTTCCATTTGTTGTTTTAAAACTCCCAGTAACCCGCCAGTCCATTGCCCGTATGCTTTGCTTCCATCCATTTTATACAGATTTTCCGGAAATGTTCTGATAGTATATGCCGGATTTTGAGATGAGTATTCTGAACCCAGTTGCTTAAAATAGGAGCCCTCAATCTTAAACTTGGGTTTGCCATTTAGACTCAAAATCACATAATCAAAATTTCTGCTCTTAAGTGCTTCCGCATACTGCAAAAAAACTCTGAATATATCAACTGGTGCGAGACCACTAAACTCTTCAAGGCTGTATTCAATAGAACTGATATTAATATAGGAATCGTATGTTACTGATACTTTGATTCCCTTATTCCTGCTATCATTTTCAATAACTGTATTTAATGGCTCCTGAAGAGTAATGTAATTATAACCATAAATTACAACTATTACCAATAGAGGTAATAAAAGTAATACCCACAAGATTCTGCGGTTTTTTTTTGGGGGATGTTCAATTGTGCTTAAATTCTGTTCCATAAAGATTTATTAATTTCAAAGCAAAAAACTTTGTAAATTTCAAAAGCGTTTTTCGATACATTCAATAGTACAAATTTCACAATTTCAAAACAAATAAAAAAGGCTACTGTTAAAGTAGCCTTTAAATTGAATCAAATTTCCTTAACCTTTAGGGGGATAAGGATCATTACCGTAACTATTTCTGCTTTGAATTTTTCCGTCTTTACCAAGTATTACTAGTTCAGACTTTTGATTCTTAGCGATTTCTTTCGCAATAGCTTCTGCTTCTGCTTTTGTATCTGTTTTCGACGTGAGTTTATCGTTACCCTCACCCCGGACACCCCATCCATCTTTGTTTGGGACGACCCATTGATTTTTTTTCATAATTTTAATTTATTTTTTTGATTTTCTTACTAACTTCTTCTCCAATGTCCTTCTATCCAATTGTATTTTCACGTTTTGTAATCATATCTCCAATGACCTTCTACCCATTCGCTTTTACCAATTGGCATTATCGGCTTCATTTTTGGAAGTTTATTAGGCGGTTTTATTGGCTTAATAGGATGAATTTTTTTAATTTTGAACATGATTTTTATTCCTTATACAATCACTTATAATGTGGCGATTTAAATGTTGTAAGTTTATTTTATAATTATTATGTTACATACAGAAAACGGTAAAAACAATTGGGTGATAAGCCCAATCTCACTTGACGTTCAAATTAAGTTTCGTTTTTACCAGAAAACAAACCTCAAGTGCACCACCACTTGGGGTTTTTATTTTATCAATCAAATCCTTTCATAATTTTTTAGAAAAAAAGCCACTGCACTTAGTGTACAATGGCTCTCCTAATTGTTCATATTTATATTTAAGGCTCAAATTATCTTCTTTAATTCGTAATTCCTAATTCTTAATTCCTAATTTATGAACATCCACTCGTATCGCCGCAGGTTATGCACTTTAAGCAAGTGCCGTTGCGTACCATTGTTAAGCTGCCGCAGCTTTGGCAGATATCGCCGGTATAACCTTTCTGCTTAGCCTGTTTTATCTTATCTGATTCTTCGCTTGCGCTGACATTTTTAATTACTGCGGCTCCTGTCATCTGTATTCCAAGCGCGCCTCCGGAGATTGTCTGCTGTGAGCTTACAGATACATTTTCAACGGGTTTATGCTGAATGTTCTGTGAGGGTGTAATATCGTTTTTCGGAGCTGTTTTATTGGCGGGTTCGTCAATAAATCTCTCTGAAAATATCTCTTCATCTTCAAAATCGGTTTCAGTATCAAGCTTGCTTATGCTGTCTATCGGGCTTGTTCTCATTTCAGTTTCCTGGGAGATGTGTGAAAGGTCATTTCTGCCGAGATATGTTACAGCAAGCTCACGGAAAATATAATCTATGAGCGATGTTGTCATCTTTATATTGGGGTTGCCAATAACTATGCCGTTAGGCTCAAACCTTGTGTAAACAAACGCGTCAACAAACTCCTCAAGCGGTACGCCGTGCTGCAGGCCAAGCGATACGGCTATAGCAAAGCAGTTCATTAAGCTTCTGAAAGCCGCGCCTTCACGGTGCATATCGATGAATATTTCGCCTAACTGGCCGTTCTCGTACTCACCTGTTCTTAAATAAACCGAATGAGTGCCGATCTTTGCTTTTTGAGTGTAACCGCGCCTGCGGAAAGGCAGCTTGCGGCGTTTTGCGATGTAGCGGTGAATGATACGCTCAGCAATACGGATAATATCATTAGGTTTGCTCATTGTTTCGGCAATTTCCTCTGATTCATGCTCAAAATTATCGTCATCGCTTACTGAGTTCAGCGGCTGTGAAAGCTTGCTGCCATCACGGTAAAGCGCATTGGCTTTAATGCCAAGCTTCCATGAAAGCATGTAAGCATGCTTCATGTCATCAATTGATGCCTCATTGGGCAGGTTGATGGTTTTGCTGATAGCGCCGCTTATAAACGGCTGCGCTGCAGCCATTATTTTTATGTGCGCATCTGCTGAAATGAACCGGGTGCCTTTTTTACCGCATTTATTTGCACAGTCAAACACTGCGTAATGCTCTTCCCTTAAATGCGGTGCGCCTTCAACTGTCATAGTACCGCAAACGTAATCGTTTGCAGCATCTATTTCATCTTTATTAAAGCCAAGTGATTTAAGTATATTAAAATGATAGTCATCAAGCTGTTCATCGGTGAAACCAAGGGTATCTTTGCAGAACTCAGCCCCCAGTGTGTATTTATTGAACACAAAATTGATATCAAACGCTGATGGCAGAGATTTTTCAACCTGCGCAAGCACATCTGAAGTAAAGCCCTTTTCAGCAAGTGACTGCGGATTGATGCCCGGGCATCCTATAATAGAACCGTGGCCCGTGCAGTATTTAACTATATCGTGAATTTCATTATCATTGTAGCCAAGCTTTTTAAGTGCCGGGGGTACTGATTCATTGATAATCTTAAAATATCCCCCTCCGGCCAGCTTTTTGAACTTAACCAGGGCAAAATCAGGCTCAACGCCGGTTGTATCACAATCCATTACAAGTCCAATTGTGCCTGTTGGTGCTATTACAGTAACCTGCGCGTTGCGGTAACCGTAACGCTCGCCAAGATCAAGCGCCATATCACTGTCTTCCCTGGCAGCGTGCAGAAGCGGCTCAGGGCAGTATCTTTTGTTAATTCCAACAGGAGTTATGGATAAGCCTTCATACTCTTCATTGGGAACGTTATAAGCAGCCCTGCGGTGATTCCTGATAACCCTCAGCATGTTCTGCTCATTTTCCTTGTACCTTGGGAATGTGCCAAGCTCTCTTGCCATTTCTGCAGAAGTAGCGTATGAACGCATATGCAGAATTGAAGTCAATGCGCCTGTAATAGCCAGCGCTTCCTGTGAATCATACGGAATACCCTGCATCATAAGCAAAGCGCCCAGGTTCGCATAACCCAAGCCAAGTGTACGGTAATCATATGAAAGCTTCGCAATTTCTTTGCTGGGGAACTGCGCCATAAGAACGCTTATCTCAAGTACAATTGTCCATAATTTTACGGCGTGGCGGTAGGTATCTATATTAAACTCAGCTTTTTCAGCGTCATAAAACTTAACCAGGTTTAAGCTGGCAAGGTTACATGCTGTATCATCTAGGAACATATATTCACTGCATGGATTGGAGGCTTTTATCTCTCCGCCGGCAGGGCAGGTATGCCACTCATTTATAGTGGTGTGATACTGCATTCCGGGGTCAGCGCTTGCCCATGCACTGAAGGCGATCTGCTCCCAAAGGTCACGTGCTTTTAACTTTTTGCAGGCAACCGGGTCACGGCCTTCTTTTTTAGCCTTATTAAGCTCAACTCTCCAGTAAAGATTCCACAAACCATCATTTTCAACGGCTTTCATGAACTCATTGGTTGCCCTTACGCTGTTGTTGCTGTTCTGGCCTGATACCGTCAGGTAAGCTTCGCTGTTCCAGTCAGTATCATAGGTAGGAATATGTACTTCTTTTACACCAAGCTTTGCCAGGTGTATAACTCTTTCAATATAATTTTCAGGTATAAGTGATTTTCTTGCATCACTTATTGCTTTGGCAAGATGTTTGTTCTGTTTCCTGTCAAACGGGTCGTTTTCGGGGTGAACTTCAAAACACGCTTTGATCACATTATTTAAATGAATGTTCAGGAGTTTTGAGCCTGTTACCAGGTCTGCTACTTTCTGTTCTTCAACAACCTTCCAGTTGATGTATTCTTCAATATCGGGATGGTCAAGATCAAGCGTAACCATTTTTGCGGCGCGGCGTGTTGTGCCTCCTGATTTTATCGCTCCGGCTGACCTGTCGCCGATCTTTAAAAATGACATTAAGCCTGATGACTTTCCGCCGCCGCTTAAGGGTTCATTGCTGCCCCTTAAGTTTGAAAAATTTGAGCCTGTGCCTGAGCCGTATTTAAATAATCTGGCTTCACGAACCCAAAGATCCATAATACCGCCTTCATTCACAAGGTCATCGCTGACTGACTGAATAAAACATGCATGCGGCTGCGGATGTGTGTACGCATCTTCAGATTTTGCAAGCTCGCCTGTTTTGCCGTCTACATAATAGTGGCCCTGTGCGGGACCTGAAATACCGTAAGCCCAGTTTAAGCCTGTATTGAACCATTGCGGTGAATTTGGCGCAGCCATCTGCTGTGCCAGCATATAACAATGCTCATTATAGAACGCTAAAGCGTCATTTTCTGTGTTAAAATAGCCATATTTCCAGCCCCAGTAGGTCCAGCAGCCTGCCAAACGGTTAAAAACCTGGCGGCTGTCTGTTTCAGAAAGATAGCGGTCTGATTCCGGAATATCCTTCATCGCTTCCATATCAGGCTCACTTGCCTGAAGCCAGACCGGGACACCTTCTTCATGTACTCTTTTTAATACGCGGGGTATACCAGCTTTGCGGAAATATTTCTGCGAGATAATATCTGTAGCGACCTGAGACCAGTGTTTGGGAACAACAATATCGATCATTTCAAAAACGATCGAACCGTCGGGATTTCTTATTACTGATGTGCGTTTATCAAATTCTATTTTATCATACGGGTTATTGGATTCACCGGCAAACAGTCTGTCTATCTTCATGCGGTAAGTAATTAAAAAATTTTCGGAATTCTTTTATTAAAATTTAACTCATCGTTAACACGGAAGAAACATCTTAACTTTATCTTTTGAACCGGCAGGGGTTACGCTTCTGTTTTGAAAAAAGCTTTCCTTATTCTGACCTTGATTAGCTTTCGTTAACGATTGGAAACAAAATTAATAGAACAAAACTATAAATGCAAATTACATCGTAAGAAAAAATTTTACCAAAATACTTGACAATCCGTGAAGCCTCTTAAACAGGCAGTTTCTAAATTAAGTGTGAAATTTTACCCTCAAAAAAAAATTTCAGACATGTTTTTTTTATGCCGCAATATGGATATTGGTCAATAAATCAGTTGATGGCGGGTGTTTTGATTTTTGAAAAATAATTTGTAAGGATTTTTATCAACACCCCGGAAAAACAAAAAAGCTAAAAGGCTTTCTTAAAGAAAATAAATTTTGCATGCGGCAATAAATTACTTTTGATAAACAAAAAAAATTAAATAAAAAATTTTACATCCTATAAAATGAAAAGTGTTTTTTGGCTGCATTATTTTTTTAAAGGTTCAGGCGCGTTTTTAAAATGCTGATACCTTCCGAACAACCTGCCGAAAAAATAAACCGCAGGCATCATAAACTTCTTAACGAACAGGGGAAGCTCAGGCAGGTCGTATTCACTTTTATACCTGTGTATCAGGTATGCGGCGTCCATCAGCGCCGGCTGGGGCTTTCCGGACTTCTTCTGTGCTTCAAATATGGCAGAAAGATAAAAAATTATGGTATTTGCAGGCTTTATGTAACCCGTGCAGTGCAGTTCTGTTGTGCCTGAGTTAACAAACTTATGCGGTACTCCTCTTTTAAAAACTGCTGTTTCACCGGCTTGCGCAGTTTTCGGCTCTTCTCCCATAACCTGGTAAGTAAGCTCACCTGATTCTACAGTAAGAGCTTCATCCTGCAAAAGATGTGTATGCATAACAGGTCCCGCCCCCGGCTTTACAAAATTTTCCACAATTAATTTTTCTTCACCGTTTTCTGTTTCACAGGATTTAAATATAAGTATTTCCCCTAAACCGTTTTCAATTGTTACCGGATATTTATATTTCATAAAAAATGTTCAATAAATTTTTTGAATTTTACAAATATAATTGATATGCACTGCTTAACAATACTAATATTTTAGTTGTAAACATGAAAATAAAAAAACCCGCTTTTTAAGCGGGTTTTTAAAAATAATATTTTTGATAAGTGAATTTTTACAAAATATTTACTTAATTAATACCATTTTCTTGGTAGCGGTAAATTCACCTGCGCTTAACACATAGAAATACACACCGCTTGGGTAATTTGAGGCGTCAAAATCATAATTATATGTACCCGCATTAAGTGCCTGGTTAACCAGCACGGCAATTTCATTGCCTGCAGCATCGTAAACCTTAAGTGATACCTGTGATGAACGGGTGATATCAAACCTGATATTTGTAACCGGGTTGAACGGATTTGGAAAGTTCTGTTCAAGCGAATACTTTGCGGGAATTTCTGTGCTTATTGGTGTAATACCGATTGGAATACAGCCGTTTGATGTTAACAAACTTGCCCTCGGGCCGCTCAATGCTGCATTCATCCTTGTTGACTGACCTGAAGTAAACATGTACATACAGGCATCATTTGAATAATCCATATAGTTCACAAACATAATTCCGGGACTGTTAGGCTGGCAGGCATCTGTTGTCGGGAAAGTAGGACATCCGCTTGAAGAATTGCCCTGAAGCGGAGTATCAG
Source organism: Ignavibacteria bacterium (assembly GCA_017303675.1). Classification (NCBI taxonomy): domain Bacteria; kingdom Pseudomonadati; phylum Ignavibacteriota; class Ignavibacteria; species Ignavibacteria bacterium. The sequence goes on along the minus strand of JAFLBX010000001.1, from coordinate 964,433 downwards.
AAACCTGGTCATCCTGGTTGCAGTCAGGCTCATCACCCCAAATATGGAACAGGTTTAACCAGTGCCCAACTTCGTGTGTAACCGTTCTGCCTTTATCGTACGGAGGGTTTACAACACCGGTTGTACCAACTGCAGTGTAAAGATTTACAGTACCGTCTGTTTGGGGATTTCCGCCCGGGAACTGGGCATATCCCAGCAAACCTCCGCCAAGATTGCAAACGTAGATGTTCAAATAACGGTCCCTATCCCAGATATCATGGCCGCCTTGAGCAGTAAAAAATATACGCTGATCAGAGGAGCCGGTGAATGCAGTAATGCTTGTTGATGTACGCGTTATGCCTGTTGTTGGATTTCCGTTAGGATCCCGCTGAGCGAGGCAAAACTGGATCTGAGTGTTTGCGGCAATGGATTTCCAAACAGCGGGGATCAAATTTGTATCAGAATTTAACTTTGCATAGTCCTGATTTAACACAGCAATCTGCGAAAGTATCTGCGCATCAGAAATATTCTGCTGAGGTGTATTATAAACCACGTGAAAAACAACAGGAATCGTTACAAGCAATCTGCTTTCAGAATGCGTGTAGTTTTTTGTATATTCTTCAATTCTTTGTCTGTTCTCTCTGAACTGCGGATACTGCTGCATCTGTAGTTCGTTGAATTCAACAGTACCGCATGTTCTTCCATCTGAATGGAAATGCATGCTGCCAGTTTTTTCTGTGCTGCTCCTGAAAGCGGTGCTGAATATAAATATTGCAGCCGCTGCTGAAAGCAATAAAAATGAATTTAAGCCGGATTTGAATAGTTTTTTCATTTTGTATTTTTTTGTTTATTAATAATGAAGATGGTAGTTTTAATATTTTATTCTGATGGTCTATCCTGTTAATTTTTATGAAGTAAAGAAACAAACATACCTCAAATTCCGCAAATTATCAATAGGTATGGTTATTTTAGTTGATATATTTCAAAAATTTAATAAAAAAGGCGTCCAATATTGAACGCCTTTTAACAGATTCATGTGTAATTGTTATTGCAGAACCGGGAGCGGTACCTTCTTCTTCGCCTTTTTCTTAGGCGGTTTTTCTATGTTCCTGCCCCGTTTTAGAACAATATGTTCTTCCTGAACGTCCGGGTATTCATATACTTCATTCTTAAAGTTGCGCAGTATGATCTTTTCTTTATCGCGCGCAAGAACGTATTCAGGCAATAGCGGAATTTTTCCGCCGCCGCCGGGTGCATCTATCACAAACTGCGGAACTGCAAGTCCGCTGATATGGCCGCGAAGATTATCCATTATTTCCAAACCTACATCAATTGGTGTACGGAAATGGTTAGCGCCTTTAGTAAGATCAGCCTGGTATATGTAATACGGCCTTACCCTGATAGCAAGAAGCTTTTTCATAAGCTCGCGCATAACTTCCGGGTCATCATTAACGCCTTTAAGCAGAACAGTCTGGCAACCCACAGGAACACCTGCATTTACAAGCATTTCACATGCTTTAGTGCTCTCAGGTGTGATCTCCCACGGGTGATTAAAATGTGTATTTACATAAATGGGGTGATATTTTTTCAGCATATCACATAATTGCGGAGTGATCCTTTGCGGAAGCACACAGGGCATTTTTGTGCCAAGCCTGATTATGGAAATATGCGGTATCTGGCGCAGCCTAATGAGTACTTTTTCAAGCATTGCGTCTGTGAGCATTAGCGGGTCACCGCCTGAGAGTATCACATCGTTAATTTCGGTATGCTGCTCCAGATATTGGAAAGCCGCTTCAAGCTCGCGCATATTGATTTTGCTGGAATCACCCACCTTGCGCTTGCGCGTGCAGAACCTGCAGTACAGGCCGCACTGGCTGGTGGTTAAAAATAAAGCTCTGTCCGGGTAACGGTGAGTAATATTAGGAACCGGGCTCATTTCATCTTCATTGAGCGGGTCTTCAGGTGCATCGATGTCGTATAATTCTACTTCATCAGGCACAGCCTGAAGCCAGATAGGATCGCCGGGGTAACGGATGAGGCTTAGGTAATATGGATTTATCCTCGCCTGAAAAAAATCATCCAGTCTTTCGGCAACTTCTTTTTTGATTCCGAACTGATCGACAAGCTGATCTACTGAGCTGACGCTTTGTTTTAGCAGCTGCTGCCATAGTTCCATAAAATATTAACTCCTTGTTTAGTTTTTGGATTCCTGCCCGTTTATTTCAGGGAAGGTTTCACAGGGCACCTTACTTCAATTTCGGGTTACCTTACCTTTAAAGGCTTTCTTTAAAGGTATTTGCGGTAAACATACAAGTCGTCACCGCTTCTGTAAAAATCTTTAATGATAGTCTGAACTTCATAGCCGTTTTTGGTGTAGAACTTCCGTTCATTTTCATATTCCGGCTTTCCGCTTGTTTCTATCAGTATAATTTTTCCGCCTGCTGCTGAAAGGTCATCTTCCATATGTTTTACAAGCCGGCTGCCAAGTCCCTTACCATGAATATTGGGATCTACAGCTATCCAGTAAAGATCATATGTCCAGTCAGTCAGAGGTCTTCTTCCGTAACAAATATACCCTGATGCCTCCCGGGTTTCAGCGTTTTCTATAATATAAAAAATATAATCTGTCTGTTTCGCATCGTTCAGGTAAATATCAACCAGTTCCATCGCAACTTTTATCTCATCATCATTAAAATGTCCCGTATCAGTAAGTATCCTTTGTATCTTTTCCCTGTCGCTCTGTATTAACTTTCTTATCATTTAACTACAACCTGCAATTCCCAATCTGTAATTTTGAAACCTGCAACCTGTAACCTGCAGCCTAAAACCTACTTAACTCCCCACCTCTTCAATGCAAAACCGATTATCTGCTGAATCAGGTAGCTGTACTCCCATCCATGCGCCTTGGCGCTGCGTGTAAAGCCTGTATCTTCGGGTACATCGCTTGCAATATCAGGATTCGGGTTCAGCTCAAGCACATAGGGCACGCCGTCCTTAAGCCTCATATCAACCCTGGCGTAATCAGCGGCTCCGAGAAGCTTATAAACCTTTTTTGCTGTTTCCTGTATTACCTGAACTTCTTTATCGCTCAGGTTTTGCGCCGGGCAAACCGCCTTGGTGTTTTCGAATTCAACAGTTTTATACATCCATTTGCTGTTGTAGCTGATTATTTTCGGGTAATCAGAGGGCAAACCTGTGAAATCAATTTCACTTATGGGAAAAGTTATGGGGTCATCATTTCCAACCACCGATACATTTATTTCCCTGCCGTCTATGAACTCTTCAACCAGCGCAGGCTGCTTATGTTCTTCGAGCACGTATTCAATTCTTTTCCTCAGGTCAGCTTCATTTGTAACCACTGATTCATTGGTAATGCCTATACTTGCGTCTTCCCGTGATGGCTTAACTATCATGGGGAACTTGTGACCGTTCAGGTGAATGCTTGAAGTATTTGTAACAAAGTGCTTGGCAGTAGGTATTCCGTTCTGGTTAAGGATAGATTTCACAAGCGGCTTATTCAATGCCAGGCCAAGCGTAAATGCGCGTGAACCGGTATAGGGGATCTTCAGTAATTCAAATAATCCCGCAATGTTCATTTCCTGGGTTGGATCGCCGTCAACGCTTTCACAAAGATTAAAAATTATATCAGGCCTGTTTTCATTAAGCTCTTTAATAAGCTTGTTGATATCAAGCGCAACCGGAATTATTTTTGTGTTATGCTCAAGCGGAGCCAAAGCGCGCTCAACGCTTTTAACTTCATCAAGCACACCGTATTCACTCATATCAATAGCTTCAGGTATAGTGTCAATATCTACATCTGTGCCTTCGTATACCGGACCCTGCGCATACTGCACCGGGTCATTGAAAATTATTGATATGTTTAGTTTTTTATTCATTGACCTCACCCCTTCAGCACAATTGGTGCTGACTTCCCCTCTCCAAAGGAGAGGGGCGGGATTATAATTTAATATATATTAATAATCAATTTTGTTATTTGATATTTGTAATTTACTATTTGACATTTGAGCTTTGTCATTTGGCATTTAGTTGATATCTCTCAATCGCGCCATTCAATACAGTCTGTATCAAACCGTCATAATCAATGCCAACTTCCCTTGCAGCTTTCGGGAAGCATGAATTATCATCCGGATTCGGTAAAATTCCGGGCAGCGGATTAATTTCAATTATATACGGATTATCATTTGCGTCACATCTTACATCCATTCTTGCCCAATCGCGGATACGAAGCGCATGATATGCCTGTTTACAAATTTCCTCGATCCTTTTGGTGAGCTTATCGCTTATTTTTGCGGGACATGAAAATATATCAAGCTTATTTTCCCTGGTATCAAAATACCATTTTACTTCATATGAGTAAATTTTGGGGAAATCCTCAGGCAAACAATCCAGATTTATGCCAACAATAGGCAAAACGCGCACATTTTCGCCATTTCCCAATAAAGCAACCGTAAACTCCTGGCCTTCGAGAAAATCCTCTATTATAGAGTGCTGATCATAATTTTGCTTAATTCTTGTTATTTCCCGATTTAGCTCTTCGTTGTTGTAAACCACACTACTATTATAGATACCCTTAGAAGAGCCTTCATGCAAAGGCTTCACAAAAGCAGGATATTTTACCTTGGGATGGCCGTTTACGTGGCTATCGGTTATAAAAAAGCCGGGATTCGGCACACCATAATAAGTTAATATCTCTTTACAGCGTGATTTATCGTGGCAATTGCCAATTGTGATGGGATCGCTTGCAGTGTAGGGTATGTTAAGCATTTCAAGCATTGCGGGAATGTGCGACTCGCGGGAAGCGCCGCCGAAACCTTCTGCCATATTGAAAACTATATCTGGCCTGGTGCTGCGAAGCTTTTCGAAAGCGTTTTCATCAGCTTCGATACGAATAACTTCATGGCCAGCTTTTTTTATCGCAGCTTCAACTGCAGAAATTGTTTCTTCATCATCCCACTCAGCATAAACATCGCTTAAGCGATGAGAATAATTGTTGACTAAATTATCATCAACATACGCTTCGTTCTGAACTTTTTGATCCTGTCCTTCGGATACCTGTTCAGTTTCTTTTTTTATATTGTAAGTAAATCCTACCCGCAAAAAATTTGGCTTCTTCCTTACTTTTAATTTATTTTGATGTGAAAACTTTTTTTATACTTCCAAAAACCTTATTGACTCAAAATTTTTTTATGGTACTGTATTCATCATCAAAAACTCTTTGCAAATATAACATTCTAACACTCATAGTCAATAGGTAAACACAAAAAAATGAAAATATTTTTTAAAAACTTTTTCAGAAAATTTTTTACGGTAAAAATATTTTTTAAATTTGTTTCGCAACTTCCTGTAGCGCGAAAAAATTTGAAACAGTTTGATTCACTGAAGCAATAATTTCAATTTGAAAATAATTTCCTTCCTTACGGTACTTTTAAATCATAAACTTTGAGTCTTTGAGCCTTTGTATCTATTGACTTTAGCCTGTTAATTGAATTGAACTTGCAAACAAATAAAAGTATTTTTGTATTCAGAAAGAAAAAACATGTTTGATAAATTAGAAAAAGTAAAAGAGCGTTATAACGAGATCTCAGAGCTGCTGAATAAGCCTGAAACGGCAAATGACCAGAAGGAATTCCGCAGGCTTTCGAAGGAATACTCTGACTTAACTGATATTGTAAACGCTTATGATGAATACATTAAAGTTAAAGCGCAGCTTGAAGAGAATAAAAAGCTTTTATATGAGACCAATGACGCTGAAATGAAAGAGCTTGCGGCAAATGAACAGGAAGAGCTGCAAAACAGGTTTGATAAGCTTGAAGCCGAAATAAAAGAACTTTTGGTTCCAAAAGACCCGAATGATTCCAAAAACGCTATGCTTGAAATTCGCGCAGGCACAGGCGGTGATGAAGCCGCGCTTTTTGCGGCTGACCTGTACAGAATGTACTCACGTTTTGCCGAAAGAATAGGCTGGAAGATGGAAGTTGTGACTTATAATGAATCATCGGGACTTGGCGGACTGAAAGAAGTGATAGTGAGCGTAACAGGCAAAGATATTTACGGCACACTTAAATATGAAAGCGGTGTTCACCGCGTGCAGCGCGTACCTGAAACTGAAACGCAGGGCAGAGTTCATACATCAGCCGCATCGGTGGCAGTGCTGCCTGAAGCTGATGAAGTGGATATTGAAATAAATCCCGCTGATCTTAAAATAGATGTATTCCGTTCCGGCGGCGCAGGCGGACAGAACGTGAACAAGGTTGAAACAGCGATCCGTATAACACATATTCCCACGGGAGTTGTAGTACAATGCCAGGATGAGCGCTCACAGCTAAAGAACAAGCAAAAAGCTATGAAAGTACTGCGCTCAAGGCTGCTTGAAGCAGAAATTGAAAAGCATGATAAGGAAACCTCGCAGAAAAGGAAATTGATGGTAGGCTCCGGTGACAGGAGCGATAAAATTCGCACATATAACTTCCCGCAGAACAGGCTTACCGATCACCGTATTGGCTTAACAATGTATAATCTTTCGCAGGTGATGGAAGGCGACTTGGCGGAGCTCTTTGAAAAACTCAAAATAGCCGATAGAGCAGAGAAACTTTCGGAAGAACAGGTATAATTATGAACAACAAACAATGCCCCAAATGCATGGCGGAAATGAAAAAAGGATTTTTCTATGTCCGCAACAGCGAGCATCCTATATTTTACAATTATGTAGTATGGGTTGAAGGCGAGAAAGAAAAAATAACAGACTTTATGGGTACAGATGCCAACGCCCCGCAATATCCTGTTACTCCATATAAGTGCGCCAACTGCGGGTATATTGAGCACTACGCTGAACCTGCAGAAAAATGGCGACATTAAACAGACTAAATAACCGGAAAAATGTTTAATAAATTTAAATTATTATTCGATAAAGCCGATAGGTACATAACGGCAAGTATGTCGCACAGCGGTATACCGCTGTTAAGGATATCGCTTGGAATAGTATTTTTCTGGTTCGGATTCCTGAAATTTTTCCCCGGCACAAGTCCAGCTGAAATGCTTGCTACCAAAACAATTGATATCCTCACTTTCGGCTTGATAAAGCCGGCAGTTTCTATCTACCTGCTTGCTTCCCTTGAAACGCTTATCGGATTAGCGCTGATTACCCGTTCATTTCTCCGGATAACATTACTTTTGCTGTTTGGACAAATGATAGGCACAGTAACACCGCTGTTTCTTTTTCCCGCGGAAACTTTTACCTCTTTTCCATTTGTACCCACACTGGAAGGACAATATATAATAAAGAACATTATACTTGTTTCAGCGGGAATTGTAATTGGAGCAACAGTCAGGAAAAAGGAAGAAAATATAAATTAGGCTGCAAAAATATCTTTGCGGGAAAGCTTCGGCTTTCGAAGCAATCTATTAAAGAAACATTCCATTTCTCAGTTTCCAATAAATTCAAAAATCCCTATATTTGCACATACAGTCCTCTTCAGCAGCACCATAATAATCAATAATTAATTTAAAACCATACATGAAACGTACTTTAATTGCGCTTCTTGCCTTCATTATTAATTCAGCTTTATTATTTTCGCAGGCAAACCTGCCTGCGGGATATCATTTCAAAACGCTGCCCAACGGGCTTGATGTTCTGGTAGTGGAAGATAAAAGCGTACCGATTGCTACCATTGAAATCAATGTAAAGAACGGCGCTTATACAGAATCACCCGAATTCAGCGGGCTCTCACACTTCTACGAGCACATGTTCTTTAAAGCAAATAAGGATATTCCCTCACAGGAGGCGTACATAAACCGTACAAAGGAGCTTGGTATTGCTTGGAACGGTACAACATCAGTTAACCGTGTGAATTATTTTTTCACACTGCCGGCAGCAAATCTTGATGAAGGCTTAAAGTTCATGAACAGCGCAATACGCTACCCGTTATTTCTTGAGCAGGAAATGACCAATGAACATCCTGTTGTGAACGGTGAATTTCAGAGGGGTGAATCAAGCCCGGAATTCAATTTATATTATCAATTCCAGGAAAAAATGTGGGGAAAAGATAAAAGCCGCAAGATCCCGATTGGCGATCATGATGTGATACTTTCTGCAACAACTGAAAAAATGCGTACAATCCAGCAGAAATATTACTGGCCGAATAATTCATTATTAATTATTGCAGGTGATGTAAACCCGACTGATGCCTTTGCAAAGGCTGAAAGTATTTTCGGCGATTGGCAGCCTTCCGGGTTTGACCCGTTCGAAAAGTTCCCGATACCTGAATTCAAACCGCTGAATGATAATGTGTACTTTGTAACCACCAGCGAAAACGCACAGGCGCCGGTAATTTATATAGGCTGGCACGGACCCGATACCAGGAAAGATGTAAAGGCTACTTACACTGCCGATGTGTTTTCATATATTGTGAACCTTGAATCTTCAAAGTTCAGCAAAGAACTGATTGATGCGGGGCTTGCACTCGAAGCAAGTCTTTACTACGGAACAGATATTTACACGGGGCCGATTTCATTGAGGATAGTTCCTAACCCCGCAAAAATAAAAGAGTGTATGGTAAAGCTTGAAGAGCATATAGCCATGTGGGATTCAGGCGATTACTTCACAGATGAGCAAATGATAACCGCAAAGAACCAGCTTGCGATCCAGGAAAAATTCAGAATGGAGCAAACTTCGTCTTACGCTCATGCCCTGGGTTATAACTGGGCAATAAAAGACCTGGATTACGGGTTCGATTACATTGAAAATATCAATAAAACTACACGCGACGATTTAAAAAAATATGTCAGGAAATATATCAAAGATAAGCCCGCAGTGTACGGAATACTGCTTTCACCTGAAATGAAAAGTAAAATGAACATAAATAAATTTGAAGACCTGCTGGATTAACAAATAAGAGAGTAAGCTAAATAAAAATTAATATGAACATATATAAAATATCAAAAGCCTTCTTAAAGATACTTACAGCAGTTTTGCTTGTAAATGTTTCAGCGCTGCATGCGCAGAATACCCTCAAAGAAATTGATGTTGACGGCTTTAAAGTAATAATTAAAAATACCGGTAAGGATGTAATTAGCGCAAGGCTCTTTGTAACCGGCGGAACCGCCAATTACCCGCTGGATAAACAGGGAATCGAAGCCGTAGCTTACAGCTACATTATTAAAGGCGGCACTACATCAATGAGCAAAACCGAATTTCTTGCAGCCGCTGAGAAAATGGGAACAACTTTCGGGAGTGACGCTTCACTGGATTTCGGTGAGCTGAATATGCAGTGCCTAAAGGAGTCCTGGGATAGATCATGGTTATTGTTCACTGATGCCCTGATGAATCCGGCTTATGACCCGAATGAATTCGCAAATAAAAAAGAGCAGTTCATTTCTTATGCGCGTCAAAATGAAGGCGACCCTGATTCACGCCTTGAGAGAATCACAGTGGAAACAGCATTTAAGGGTAAGAATTATGAAAAGGATCCTTATGGCAGCGAAAACACACTTGCTTCATTAACACTTGATGATATTAAAGCTTTTATAAATGCAAATCTTTGCAAACAAAGAGCCTTTTTGGTGATAGCGGGAAATGTTTCCGAAAGTGACGTTATAGAAAAGGTCAGGTCATCACTTGCAAAGCTACCTGAGGGCATACCCGCTCCAAAAGAACCTGTAACTAAAATAGAGCAGCCGGGGCAGGATATTGAGTCACGTAAAATTTCGACAAACTACCTTTCGGGTATTATGTCAGGAATTCCGTGGGATTCACCCGATGCAATTGCTATGATGGTTGCAATGAGCATTATGTACGATAAGTACTTTGTCGAGCTTCGCACAAAACGCGGCTTAAGCTACGCGCCGGCGGCGTATATGAACGGTGACGCGATCACAAATCCATACAGTGTGTTTTACATAACTACCGATCACCCAAAAGACGCTATAAATGTTATGGTGGATATCATAAACAACGTCAGGAAGAACGGGTTCACTGAAGATGAATTCGCTAAATCAAAAAGCGCATATTTAACCCGTTATTTTATGCGGCTTGAAACGGCATCAAGCCAGACCCAGAACATAGGCAGGTGGAAACTTAGAGGAAACCTCAATGCATTTGATAACTTTGAAGCTTTGGTAAATGCTGTAACAGTACAGGATATAAACCGTGTATTCACAGGCAATACAGGTAATATAAAATGGAATTACCTGGGCGATGAGACAAAGGTTTCACCTGAGGATTTTAAGCAGCTTGAGAAGATCGGTTTTTAACTTTTTAATCAAATTTTATTATTAGAATAAGCTATCTGCTGGGACTTAACTTTCCCGGATTTTATCAACTGCGTTAATGCATGTGTTTAAATAACTACGGGTAGTGAGGTTTTGTAATGAGATTGCTTCGCCTTCGGCTCGCAAAAATTCATCAATTTAATCCGCTCCCAGGCTCCGGTTTGGGAACGGATTAATTTTACACTTCATTTTAAAACCAATCCCTTTAAATTAGTGTTAATATAAATAAAATCAATATAGCAACAATATGCAGAGAGTAAAACTATTTGAAGCAGCTCATAAAGGACTTAGAAGCGCGCTTTCACAATTTTCGTTTTTACTGGGCAAATGTGACTTCAACAATGCAGTTGATATAACTAAGCTGCACTCGCTTGGCAAGGATCTTTTTATGATGCTGAGCTCACATGCCAACGATGAAAATTCCATTATCCTTGCAGCGCTTGAAGAAAAAATACCGGGTTCATCCAAACACGATATGGATGACCACAAGAGGCTTGAGCAGGACCAGGATGCAATAGAAAAACTGCTTGATGATATTAAGGAATTGAACACCCGTGGCGCTGATGCATCCGGCTCAGGCGCTGAGCTTTATATTAAATTCTCAAAATTCCACGGCGAATACCTGCTCCACACTGTTGAAGAAGAGACCGAAACCCAGCGCCTGCTTTGGGAAAATTTCACTGACCAGGAATTGCATGCAATGCGCGGAAAAATTATCGGGCGCTTCACACCCGAAGCATTTGAAAAATGGCAGAGCTTCATTATGCCGGCAATTACACAAAACGATCTTCTGGTTATGCTTGGGGGAATGAAAGCCAATGCACCTGAGCAGTTCACAAGACTTATGGTTATGGCAGAAAAATTCCTGCCGGCTGAAGAATATACTGCTATTAATGAGAAGCTAAAGTGAAATAGCTTGTCATTGCCGCGAAGGCGGGAATCCAGACTGTAATTTTTGATAGAACCAAATCCAAGGAAACAATGAATCTTATTAGCAAATTATAAAAGAAAATACTTAACAATTATTATGAACGTAGAAACCATCAAAACCGGCAAGTGTCCCGTTTGCGGATCAAATGAAGTGTACGACAACACCAATAAACTGATCCAGGGATACAGGCCCGCTATAAATGTTTCAGCAATAAAAAGCTTTACAGTATTTACATATATCTGCACAAACTGCGGATATTTCAAAGAATTCATAAGAGATGAAGATTTGAAAAATGAAAAGCTGATAAACAAGGTAAAGGAAAAATGGAACAGGACATCAGGCGGTAAAATCGGGTGAATAAATTTTAATTTTTTTTAAATATATCTAAACAAATGCAAACAGAAATATAGTAAAATTAAAAAACTTACTTTATTTACTTTTTTTGAAATAAACATTATTAACCCATTGCTTTGATAAACACTAAAATATATATTTGAACATAACTAATAAATAAATCTAACCATTATGGCCGAAATACAACTTAATTATAGCCAAATTCAAGAAATATTTAAGAATCATTTAAAAGTTGAAAATGGTGTTAAATCTATTGAAGCTTTATTTGCTAATAAGAGATTAGAAAGTAAAATTGTTTATGATCCATATTATCAAAGAAATTATGTTTGGGACGACAATAAAGGTACATATTTTGTAGAAAGCATACTTTTAGGTACTGAAATACCTCCATTGGTTTTGTTCAATAATGGGTCTAAAATTGAAATCATTGATGGAAGACAAAGATATGAAACCATAAAACGTTTTATAGATAAAGAATTTAAATTAACAAAGAATGGTTTATATCAATTAAAATTTTTAGCAAAAAAAGATTTCGACAATCTAGATAAAAGAATTAAAGAAATATTTTGGGATACAAAATTAAGATTTATAGAATTTAGTGTAGTTAATGAGCCTAAACTTGATGACAATAAGGAAGATTTAATTAAAAAAGAAATTTTTAGAAGATACAATTCTGGTATAACTCCACTAAAAAAACCCGAAATTGAAAAAGCGATATATATTAATGATGATTTAACTCAACATATTAAAGAACAATTTCGAAAAAATAGAAAATTCTATGAAAAAGTTATAGTATTATTGTTCTCTGAAAAAGAAAAAGATAATATTAATAAACCTATAGCTCTAGAAAACACCCTATCTAAAATTCGTAAACTATTAGTTATAAACAATATACCAATAAAGAGATATTCGGTCTTACATGGAAGAGATGAATTTCTATCTAAATTTTATGAGATTTTCGTTGAAGATTTAGAAGATATAGTAGATTTTTATAAAGAATTAGAAATTAAATTTGATTTATGCCATAAATTAAAGCTTTCTTTTAAAAATAAGGAATTATCCAACAATCGGTTAATCTATGAAGTGTTCTTTTGGGCGCTTACAGTTTTGGAAAAAGAAAAAGTGAACTTAGAAAAAATTGATAATAAACTAATTTCAAAATTTTCTACTTTTATATCTGATAATGAAGTCTCTTTTTCAACAGAAAATAGTCATTTTTATAAAAATGTAATTGATCGTTATACAAAAGTTGCAAGGTTTTTTGAGAAAGAATTTGATTGTTCTTTTAAATATTATCTGGATGACTACACTTTGTTTCAGGAAAAAATTAGTGAAATAAATAAAGGCAATAAAGGAATTGATGCTCTTGATAAATTAGAAAATTTACGCCTAAATAAACCTGAGCCCTCTACAAATACAATTGAAGATATCTGTAGATTAATGAATAGAGATAGATTTCTAGTAAGGCCTATTTACCAAAGAGGTGAAGTAATTAATAAAATAAAATCCTCTGCATTAATAGAAAGTATTATTCTTGGCATTAAATTACCTCCAATTTTTGTGTTTAAAAGAAAAGATGGAATTTGTGAGGTAGTTGATGGGCAACAAAGACTTTTATCAATTATTGGCTTTATAGGTGAAGAATTTTTAGATGAAAATGGTAATCGAGTTAAATCAGAAAAAAATAAATTTAAATTAAATAAGTTAACAATCCTAAATGAACTTGAAGGTTTACCTTTTGAAAAAATAGCTCCAGAATTTAAAGATAAATTATTAGATTTTAATATACCAATAGTTTTTATTGATGAAAAACAAAATCCAAGCTTCGACAATATAGATTTATTTATTCGCTTAAACAATAAACCTTATCCAATCAAAGAAAATTCCTTTGAGATGTGGAATTCTTATATTGATAAAGAAATTATTAGTCAAGTAAAGACAAATACAAAAAAACATTCAAGTTGGTTTCATATTCGTACTGAAGACTACAATAAAAGAATGGATAATGAAGAAACATATATTACACTATCATTTTTAGAATACATCAAAGAACACCATGATTTAGAAAAAGTTTTAAATATTTATCAACGAGAAAATAATATAAATTTACGTATTAAAGATAAATCGGAAATTACTAAATTATTAAACTTGGTTTCTCTAAGTGACATTGAAAAGAAAAAATTTATTCGGTCAGTTGGTAATATCGAATCGTTCATTAAAAAAGTAAAAGCCATTATAATCGATAAGGATATTGATGAATTGAACGAATATTTAAAATCAGAACTTAATAAAATATTTCATATCAAATCTAATAAAAGGACAACTCAAAGTTTTTACACTTTGTGGTATATAATTAATGATTTAAATTTAGAAATGATTAATTTTTATCGAAATGATATTAAAAATGATTTGAAAGAAATATTTAATTTTACCAGAAATGGTGACAAAATTAGTAAGTTTCATGAATTAATCAAATCATTTAAGAACAAATATAAAAAGAATGATAGAAAAACATTTTTAAAAGAGGATGAAAAAAAAAGATTAATAAAAAAACAGAATAATAAGTGTTTTATTTGTGGTGGAGAACTTTACTATGGTGATGATATTGAAGTTGATCATATAAATCCACTTGCGGTTGGCGGTAGAGATGGTTTTTTAAATTTGCAAATAGTTCACAAAAATTGTAATAGAAAAAAGGGGAAAAAATTAATTACTTGATTTGAAGGCAATTAATTTTTCCTTATTTTTAGTCTTTCGAAATAGCTTTTTTATTATTTTAAAATATAATCTGTCTCTGGTTTTTTCTTTATTCCTTGTAAAAATTTCCTTATAAAACTATTTTGCTTTTATAACTTAAATGCAAAATAATCCGCCCCCTGTAAAACAAGATCCCTTCCTCGCTCTGCGGTACGCGGAGTTCCGTTATTTTTTATTTTCCAATTTTTTCATGACCGTTGGGCTTCTTATTCAGGAAGTAATAATAGGATATGAGCTTTACAGGCTTACCCATGACCCTCTTGCAATCGGCATGATAGGTCTGGCAGAAGCCATACCATTTATACTGCTTTCGCTGTTTGGCGGCCATTACTCTGATAAGCTCAAAAAGAAAAATATCATGCTTTGGTCGCTTGCATTCACAATGGCAGCTTCAATTGCGCTGTATATACTTTCATTCAGCCTTTTAACAGAAGAACATGCCGGGGAGTTTAAGTATGTAATTTGGGGAGTTATATTTTTCATCGGGATCTGTAAAGCGTTCTTCTTTCCTGCATCAACATCAATTAAGGCATACCTGGTGCCGAGGGAAGTATATGCCAATTCATCCACGTGGAGCTCTTCATCATGGCAAACAGGTGTAATTATAGGCCCGGGTGTTTCAGGTTTTCTTTACAGCTTGTTTGGTTTTTCAGGAACGCTGCTTTTTGTTATAGCTATAATTTTTCTTTCAATTGCTGCAGTTGCTTTAATTAAGAACCGTCCGCCGGACCCCTCTGAAGAAGGCTCAATGCTTGAAAAGATCAGGGAAGGCTTCCGCTATACATACAAAACCAAAATTATATTTTATTCCATATCTCTTGATATGTTCTCTGTTATGTTCGGTGGTGTTGTTGCTATACTCCCTGTATTTGCCGAAGATATCTTAAAAGTCGGGCCTGAGGGACTTGGTGTGATGCGCGCTGCGCCTTCGATAGGTGCTGTACTGGTGCTTTTTGTGCTTTCTAAGTACTCCCCTATGAAACGCGCATGGCGCAATCTATTGCTGGCTGTGGCTGGCTTCGGGGTCTCAACCCTGGTTTTTGCGGTATCAGAAAATTTTATCTTATCTATTGCTGCTTTATTTGCTACCGGTGCATTTGACAGCGTCAGTGTCGTTATCCGCTCAACCCTGCTGCAGCTTCTTGTTCCTGATAACATGCGCGGAAGGGTAAATGCAATAAACGGAATATTCCTTTCTACATCAAACGAGGTCGGCGCATTTGAGTCAGGCCTGGCTGCCAAGCTGCTGGGTACAGTTCCTTCTGTGATTCTTGGCGGCGCGGCCACAATGATAATTGTAACCTATATATTTTTCAAAAGCAAAAACCTTTTAAGTAAGGATTTTTCCGAATAAGCTGTTATAATTTTAAAGCTTATTTACTTATTTTAGATGGAACACTTTATTTATTGAATAAGTTATATATATTGTATATCTTTATCATATACAAAAGTAATAGATATAAATGTTAATCGTTTTTGATAAAATTGAAGGATTTCAATGGGATAAGGGTAATATTGATAAAAATCTCCGCAAACATGGGGTAACAAACCTTGAATCAGAGCAAATATTTTTTAACGATCCCTTAATTGTATCAAGCGATACAGTTCATTCAACCGGTGAAGAAAAACGCTTTTATGCTTTAGGCAGAACTGACAACGAAAAATATCTGACCGTTGTATTTACTTTAAGAGAAAATCTTATAAGGATAATTTCAGCAAGAAAAATGTCGAAGAAAGAGAAAGAAATATATAATGAAAAAACTTAAAAAAATTCCAAAATTCAGATCTGAATCAGAAGAAAGAATTTTCTGGCAAAAAAATGACACTTCGGACTTTATTGACTGGAAGAAAGCAGAAAAGATATCTTTTCCAAATCTTAAACCTTCCGTCAGATCCATTTCATTAAGACTTCCTGAGTCAATGTTAAATGACCTAAAAGTCATAGCTAACAAAAAGGATATACCTTATCAATCTTTAATGAAGATATTTATTTCCGAGAAAATTAAAGAAGAGTATTCGCATTGATCAACTAAAATAATTCAATTTTATTATTTCGGAAAAATGGCAGACGAAGTCTTAAAAATTGCAAAGCAGTATTACGAGGGCTGGGAAACATCCAGCAAAGAGCTTTTGAATATTTCACCTGACCTCAAATTTACTTCGCCTGAAGGGAATTTCAGCAGTGCAAAGGAATTCCTTGATACATGCTGGCAATACAGCGGAGTCAAATTTCAAAACAAAGTTTTTCTTTCAGGTAGTGAAAATGTGTGTGTTAAGTATGAATTTCCAATGCCCGATGGTTCAACCAAGCCTATGATAGAGTGGCTGACGTTTAAAAATGGAATAATTTCAGAAATTAATGTATTTTATAACACTAATTAAAAATAATTAAAGAAAGTTATTTATGAAAATTGGAATTTTAGGTTCAGGCGCTGTTGGAAAAGCGCTGGCCATTGGATTTACGGCAGAAGGTCATGAAACAATGCTGGGTACACGTGACCCAAAAGCAGCAAAAATTACCGAGTGGCTTTCTGGAAATGGTAAAGGAGTTAAAGCGGGAACATTTGAGCAGACTGCGGCTTATGGAGAAATTATAATATTATGTCCGCTATACCGGGCAATTGATGATGTAATAGAGCTTGCCGGAAAGAAAAATTTTGAAGGCAAAATTGTAATTGATACAACTAATCCAATAGCAGAAGAGCCGCCTGTGAATGGTGTGCTTAAGTACGTTAAGACCGCTGAAGGCTCGGCGGGTGAACATATTCAGACCTTGCTTCCCAACGCTCATGTTGTAAAGGCATTTAACAGTATCGGCAGCGCTTACATGTATAAACCCAAATTTGAAGGCGGCCAGCCCACAATGTTTATTTGCGGAAATAACGAAGAATCAAAAAGGTCAGTAACAGATATACTTACTGCCTTCGGCTGGGATGTTATGGATTCCGGCGGCATCGAAGCATCCGCCGCACTTGAAGGGCTTTGTATTATCTGGTGTGCACGCGGATTCAGAGAAGGCGAGTGGAACCATGCATTTAAACTATTAAAAAAATGAATTATATTTGAATAATAAATTAAAAAAAGAGGTGTTGCTACCTCTTTTTTTTTACAAAGGAAAATTATAATGTTTGATGAACTTTTTAAACTAGTTTCTAACGAATCAGGTGAACAGATAATAAATAATCCCCAGATCCCCAATGAACAGAACGAAGCTGCCATAGAAACAACAACATCAAGCATTATGGATAGCTTAAAGGGTCAAATAGCCGGCGGCAACGGCGCCGATGTGCTGAGCCTGCTGGGCGGAGAATCCGGGGTTCAGGGTAATCCATTGGTTGGGAACCTGACAACAAATGTTACAAACAGCCTGATGGATAAGCTTGGAGTTTCAAATCCAATTGCTAAACAAATAGCAGCTTCACTGGTACCTGTTGTAATAAGTAAGCTGGTCAACCGTACTAATGATCCAAATGATAACGGGTTTGATATTAATTCAATATTCGGCTCATTAACCGGCGGAAAGTCAGATCAATTCAATATTGGCGGATTGATCGGAGGCTCTCAGAATTCAGGACAGCAGGAACAATCAACTGACCTGGGAAGTATATTTAATATTCTCGCAGGAAAATAATTAAGAACAAAATTTAAAAAAATTTAATGAAATTACTGTTAGTCATTCTGTTTTCAGCAGCAATTCTTTCATCATGCGGCAAGAAAGATGATGTAAAGAACACCGAAAATCAAAAAAAGGATTCAACAACTCAAACCAAAACCGAAACAACAACTAAAACCGATACTGTCACAAAAAACAATACAGCGGGTATCAAAAATATTTCTTACGAGCCGGGCAAGCTGCCTGCATCCGTTAAATATGACGGTAAAATTGTTGCAGGTGCGAGATGGGAAGATAAAAACGGCCAGAATGTTCTTATTGTATGTGAAACTGAAGAAAAAACTACAGGCGATAACCGCTCAAAGGAGCTCTTTGCTTATCAATACATTTTAGATGGCGAGAACGCTAAAATGTTATGGAAGGTAAATGACTTCATTAAAGATTGCCCTGTTGATGTTATGCTGAGCCTTATTCCAAAATCAATTTCAATTACTGATATTAACAAGGATGGAATTGCTGAAAATACCTTTTTGTACAGGATGTCATGCAAGGGTGATGTATCACCCGATGATATGAAATTAATAATGCATGAAGGCGAAAATAAATATGCTATCCGCGGCCAGATGATCCAGATAATGGGCGGAGAGAAATACGGCGGCGAAATGAAACCTGACCCGGCTTTTGATAAGGGTCCGGCAGGATTTTTTGCATACGCACGTGAAGAATGGAAAAAATTCGAAACTGAAAAAATAGGCGAGTAAATAATTAACAACAAAAAAAGAGAGGCTGCAAAACCTCTCTTTTTTTATGATTACTGTACTTTATTTAATTGAGGCAGTAATAATCCTGCAGAGAGTTCTGCTGAAGCGCCAGAAGTGTTCTTAAGTTAACATGATTTGTCATTGTTTTATTCAGCGCCTGCTCGCTTCCCCTTATTACTAGATCGTATTTTTCAAGATCGCTTAAACCTATTGAATTCGCAATGAGATAAAATCCGGGTTTTGGTAATTTTTCCAGGTCAAGCTTTAATACAAGCTTGTTATATTTCAAAAATGCATCAACAAGGGGTCTGCTTGGTACAATTGAATCCCTGTGAAGCAATTCCAGATTGCCGTACGGGTAAAGCCGTTGGGGGTGTTCATCATTATATTCAACAGTATTAAAAATATCAATACCCTTTACGGCAATATCCAGCTCTCCGTTCGGGTACCTGGCAAGAACTTTTTCAACTTTTACAAATGAACCAGTTCCGTCAATTGAACCAGATCGAATAAATGGTATTCCAAAACTGCCGTCTGATTTTTCTATATCTTCAAAAAGATTTTTGTATCTTTGCTCAAAGATATGCAGGAATCTTGTTTCACCGGGCAGTACTACAATTCCCAGCGGAAAAAGCGGTATGTTCTCTTCTATAATATGTTCTTCCTTATTTAACATTATAAATACACTATACTATGATTTTTACAGCTACATTTTATAAAATAATTTCATATTTTAAAAGGAATTTATTCCAATAAAGGTTTCAAATTATAGCAAAGATATTTATGAGCAAAAAATTTTTCATTACATTATATTTTTTATTTGCTGTTATTTCAGTATGTTATTCCGCAGGTGATATAGAAGGAAAATTTTCAGTTGACGGAATTGAACGGGAATATATACTTCATCTTCCGAAAAATTACGGGAGCAGTGAATTGCCTCTTGTTATGGTATTTCACGGCGGCGGAGGCACGGCAGAGCAGATAAAGAATCATGTAAAATTCAACAAGCTTGCCGATAAGGAAAATTTCATTGTTGTATATCCTAATGCTGTTGATAAAAACTGGAACGACGGAAGGATCGGCGATAAGCTGCCAATGGATAGAGACGATGTTAAATTCATTTCAATGCTGCTGGATACGCTGACAGCAAATTACAAAATCAACAGTAAACGGATATTTTCCACCGGTATTTCAAACGGCGGATTTTTTTCCTTTTACCTGGCATTAAAGCTTTCAAACAGAATACTTGCAATCGCACCCGTTACTGCAAATATTCCCGAAAACCTGAAAGATACCTGGAAAACCGATAAACCAATTTCTGTATTGCTGATAAACGGCACAAAAGATCCGCTTGTGAAATTTGACGGCGGACCTGTGGGCTTTAAAGATGATGAAACCGGAAGAGGTGTAAGCCTTTCAACAAGCTGGACTGTTAAAATACTTACAGGAAATAATTCCTGCCAATCCAGTACTAAGATCGAAGTAATTGAAGATAAAGAAGATGATGAATGTACTGCTGAAAAAGAAACATACTATAAATGCGCTGAAGGCACAAAAGTAATATTGGTAACTATCAAAGGAGGCGGGCACACCTGGCCCGGAGCATCACAATACCTGCCTAAAATACTGGTTGGTAATGTTTGCAAGGATTTTAACGCTACTGAAATGATCTGGGAATTCTTCAAATCACTGCCCGAAAGAGAGTAATATAAATGACCAAAGCTGAGCTTATTGGTTCTTTAAAAAACGCATCACCTCCTGCCGGACTTGACCCGCTTATTCTTTCCTTATGGTATGATGCAAAAGGTGATTGGCATAAAGCCCATGAAATAGTTCAGGATCTCACCTCCAAAGCTGCTGAATGGATCCATGCATACCTTCACCGAAAAGAAGGCGATCTTATTAATGCTAAATACTGGTATATGCGGGCTGAACAGAATATGCCCGAAACAGGTTTTGACCCGGAGGCGGAATGGAATAATATTCTGGATTCCATTGAAGACCTGTTATGAATGATAATATTACTATTAGAGAAATTACAGCCTCAGATTATCCTGTTATAAAGCGGATCTATGAAGAAGGAATTGCTTCAGGCAATGCGACCTTTGAAAAAACCGCTCCGGACTGGCATCACTGGGATAAACATAAACTGCCATTTGGCAGGCTAGCAGCAGTTTTGAATAATGAAATAATAGGCTGGGCTGCGCTTTCAGCAACATCATCACGGGAAGTTTACAAAGGTATATGTGAAGTAAGTATTTATATTACATCGGCGCAATCAGGCAAAGGATTTGGGAAGATACTTATGAGCTCCTTAATTGAAGAAAGCGAAAAAAACGGAGTGTGGACGTTATACTCTTCAATCTTCCCCGAAAATACAGCCAGTATTAAGCTTCACTTAAATTGCGGCTTTCGTGAAATAGGCTTCATGGAAAAAGCAGGCTGCATGAACGGAACCTGGCGCAACACAGTGCTGTTTGAACGGAGAAGCAGGATAACAGGGGTGTAAAAAATAATATGAAAAAACTTTATATAAAAAATATGGTCTGCCAGAGATGCATCAAGGTTGTTCGTGAAGAGCTGAACAAGCTTGGTATCAGTTATAATTCGGTTCAGCTTGGTGAAGTGCAGCCTGCGGAAGAAATAGCACCTGAAAAGCTTGAAAAGCTAAGGGCAAGCTTGCTTGAAAACGGGTTTGAGCTTATTGATGATTCCAGGACAAAGCTGATAGAAGAAGTAAAAACCCTTATTATCAGGTCAATTTATGAAAGCAACAAGCCTTCTGAGATAAATTATTCTGATTATCTTTCCAAAGCTACAGGCAAACCGTATACTTTCCTCAGCAGTCTTTTTTCATCGGTTGAAAATACTACCATAGAAAAATTCATTATTGCCCAAAAGATTGAGCGCACTAAAGAGCTTTTGGTTTACGGCGAGCTTACACTCAGTGAAATAGCTTACCTGCTGGGTTACAGCAGCTCACAGCATTTATCGGGCCAGTTTAAAAAAATAACTGGCTTCACACCCAGTTATTTTAAAGAATTAAAAGAACAAAAACGCCATTTTATCGATAAAATCACAGTTTAACCCTTTTCATAAAATCTTATACATCTTTTTAAAAATTCTGTAACGCTTTGCCTGTTTGTACGGGCTATCTTTGTATCGTAAATTAAAGGAAGGTACAAAAATGACACATACATATAAGGTAAACGGTATGACATGCCGGAAATGTGAAGCCTCAGTAAAATCAATACTTAATAATATCCAGGGAGTTATAAAGGCTGATGTAACCCTTGATCCTCCGCAGGCTGTTATTACTATGGATGCTCATATACCAACAGAAGTAATGAACAAACATTTATCTGCAGCCGGTAAATATTCCCTGGAAGAAACAGGAAGTATGCATGATGAGATGAAACATTCAGAAAAATCAGTAAATGATATGCCAGAGCAAAAACGACCTTTTTTTACTGCTTACAAACCAATATTTCTTGTATTTGCATATCTGACAGGTATAACACTTCTGAGCGGCATTTCAAAAAGCAGCTTTAATATAATGTCGGCAATGCATCTTTTTATGGGCGGGTTCTTCCTGGTATTTTCATTTTTTAAGATGCTTGATCTAAAAGGCTTCGCGTATTCTTACATGTCATATGACATTGTAGCTAAAAAATGGTTAGCCTGGGGATTCATTTACCCGTTTATAGAGCTTACACTGGGTTTGGCTTACCTTTTCCACTTTGCCATACTGGAAGCAACAATTGTTACTTTGGTTGTAATGAGCATAAGCAGCATTGGTGTTATAAAGAGCCTTCTGGAAAAAAAGAAAATTCAGTGTGCTTGCCTCGGTACGGTGTTTAACCTGCCAATGTCTAATATTACACTGATAGAAGACCTGCTGATGGTGCTTATGGCAGCAGTAATGTTAATTATATAATAACTGAAAACAAGAAAGAGAAAGTATAAAATGAAAAATTTAATAATAATCGCTTTTGCAGCTATCTTTGCATTAAGTGATCTTTATTCACAGCATGACCATAACACAATGGATCACAGCAAAATGAATCACAGTGATTCCAACATGGTTAATGATTCAACGATGAATACAGATACAACCCATCACAAGCATCATCATGATATGAACGAAAACAAAACAAAAGATAACAACGGGAATGAACACAGCCAGCACAATATGGAGTCTGATATCCCGATGTCACATTCATATTCTCTCAGTCTATCTATGAACAGAAACGGTTCAGGAACCGGCTGGCTGCCGGATGAATCCCCGATGAACGGGTATATGCTTCACACAGGTAAATGGATGCTGATGTTCCATGGAAGCGTATTTTTAAGGTACACATCGACTGATATCACTAAAGAAGGCTCTAAAGGTCTAAGTAAATGGGATGCACCGAACTGGTTTATGGGTATGGCACAGAGAAAAATTGGTACAGACGGTTTACTTAAATTCGGACTTATGCTCTCACTTGACCGCCTGACGGAAGGCGGGGATGGTTACCCGCTGCTATATCAGTCAGGGGAAACATGGGAAGGTAAACCGCTTGTTAACAGGCAGCACCCGCATGATCTGTTTGCGGAATTAAGCGTTGGTTATACTCAAAGGCTGAGTAAAGATATTGATTTAACCGGTTATTTCGGTTATCCCGGTGAACCAGCGCTTGGACCCGTTGCATTCATGCACAGGGTATCAAGCTCCAATAATCCTGATGCACCGCTTTCTCATCACTGGCAGGATGCATCGCATATTACGTTCGGAGTTGGTACATTAGGCTTTCGATATAAAATTTTCAGGCTCGAAGGTTCAGTGTTAACAGGCAGCGAACCCGATGAAGAACGCTGGGGTTTTGATAAAATGAATATGAACTCTTACAGCTACCGCTTATCGGTAAATCCCTCAAAGAATTTTGCCCTGCAGTTCTCACAAGGATTTATAAAATCACCTGAAGCACTTGAACCGGGTGTTGATGTAACAAGGACAACAGCATCTTTAATTCACAGT
This sequence comes from Ignavibacteria bacterium, assembly GCA_017303675.1. Classification (NCBI taxonomy): domain Bacteria; kingdom Pseudomonadati; phylum Ignavibacteriota; class Ignavibacteria; species Ignavibacteria bacterium. The sequence continues at coordinate 940,731 of JAFLBX010000001.1, read as the reverse complement.
CACAACTTTACTTCAACAAGAAATATCAACACAACATTTGCATGGGGATACAATGATAAAGGGCACGGGCATGCTGAGCATTCATTTTTGCTTGAAAGCAATCTGCAGTTGAATAAGCTGGCAATATACGGCAGGTATGAATTTGTTCAGAAGGATCCTGATGAGCTTTCACTTGAAGGATTTGACCATGATACCAGGTTCGATATTAATACGCTTACTTTAGGTACTAATTACAGGCTATTTCAATTTGCAAATACAAATTTATCGATAGGTTTACAGGGAAGCATATATTTTTCACCAAAAGAATTGCAGGCAATATACGGTAAAAATCCGCTATCAGCACAGATATATATTAAACTCAATCCCGCAGATATGTAATCTTGCTTAATTCCCCTCTGGGGAGGGGTGGCTTTGCCGAAGGCAAAGACGAGGTGGGTTTAAAGACAACTCAAAATTTTTAGATTGATTAAATTAAACAAAATGAATACAGCAATGAACCATCATCACATACAAACAATTGAAAGTCCTGGCACATTCAAGCTGGCTTTCAGTGCAACTCTGCATTGTTTAATTGGCTGCGGCATTGGAGAAGTTGGGGGTATGATAATAGGTACAGCTTTGGGTATGAGTAACCACTCAACAATGATATTGGCAATTATACTTGGCTTTGTTGGCGGTTTCGGGCTCGGGGTAGTTCCCCTAAAAAAAGCCGGTTACACGTGGAAAGCCGCATTCAAACAGGTGCTTGTGGCAGAAGGATTAAGCATTGCTGTAATGGAAACATTTGAAGTGCTGGTTCAGGTATATACACCTGGTGTTATGGATGCAGGCCTGGGAGATGGAATATTCTGGCTAGGTATGATGCTTGGTTTAATTGCAGGTTTTATTGCCGCTTTCCCTGTAAACTATATCTTCATTAAAAAAGGCTTCCGCCATCAGCATTAATATAGTAAATCCACCCGCTGAAACGATTCAAGCTGTTGTCCCCCCTTCGTTTTTGAAGGGGGGAGGAAAATTACAGGTATATAATAATGTTAATTATTCAATATCTTAAGTTTTGTTATATACTCCGATGGGGGTTTGTTTTAGATTTGTCACACCCCAAAATCATCCCCTGAAACGATTCATATTTAATTTCGGTTATCAAATTATATCACTAAGAAAGGCTGTATAATGTTTAAAAATAAAGCGATATTTTTGCTTTTTACCGCATTAATGCTGATTACTTCAGCAGTTTCTGGATGTTCAATTATAGGCGGTAAAAGCGATAAAGTTTCAGTGAATTCAGATGAAAATAAAAAAATCAGCGGAGAAAAAATGACAGCAGCAGATAAACGGGATACTACTAAGTATGAATCAGCAGTACTTGCCGGAGGATGTTTCTGGTGTATTGAAACAATTTTCCAGGATCTAAAAGGAGTTGAGATGGTTGAATCAGGTTATTCCGGCGGAGCAACAACCAACCCGACCTACAAAGAAGTATGCGAAGGCAATACAGGTCACGCAGAAGTTGTAAGGATAACCTTTGACCCTGCGGTTATTTCTTACGAACAATTGTTAAACGTTTTCTTTCATATTCACAATCCAACTACCCTTAATAAACAGGGCGCAGATGTTGGAACACAGTACCGCTCAGCCATTTTTTATGTAAATGATAAACAGAAATCTGATGCTGAAAAAGTAATTGCAGATATAACTGCATCAAAACTTTGGGATGACCCGATAGTTACCGAAGTAACAGCCTTTGATAAATTTTACAAGGCTGAAGATTACCACCAGGATTATTACAACAACAATCCCAACCAGGGATACTGTTCTATGGTAATAGCTCCAAAAGTAAAAAAATTCTATAAAGAATTCCCCCACCTTTTAAAAGATAACGTTAAGTAACCTGCCGTCAAAAATATTTTAGAATTTATCCAGGCGATCTCAATGATCGCCTTTTTTGTTTAAGCCGGAATACTTGTTTATATTCCTGTTGTATAATAAACAAATTGGTATTTAGTTTTTGCTATTTGTTCTTTGATATTCTATTTTTGTAAAACTAATCAAATTTATATGAGCTGGGTATTTCTTTTAATAGCAGGGATCTTTGAAATATGCTTCGCAATTTCTCTTAAATATTCCGAAGGCTTTTCCAAACCGCTTCCATCAGTGCTTTTCATAGTGTTTACAATTTTAAGCTATTTGTTTCTGGATAAAGCGCTTGGAACAATTCCGCTTGGTACGGCGTATGCAATATGGACAGGTATCGGGGCAACCGGTATCGCTCTTATTGGTATATTTTATCTTGGTGAACCTGCCGGTTTCTGGAGAATATTTTTTATATTTACACTGATAAGTTCAATTATAGGGTTAAAATTCGTATCTAATCATTAGAAAGACATGAAAATCATATTATTTCTTGTTACTTCAATCTTGTTTCTAAACATCCTGCCTTCTTATTCACAGGTAAACAGCTTAAAATTTAAAGAACCCTGTTACAGAAAATCAATACTTAAAACTCCTTCCGTATCTTACAAAAATGCTGATATACCCGCCACGTGGTATCTTGCTGCAATTATTAATCCATTGCTTGTAATTGAAGACAAAAAGGCATTTTTCGGATTAACAAAGGAGATCTCAGCCGGGATTTTCCCTTACGGCAGGCTGGCATTCGAATATTCTTATATTTTCAGAAGCTATAACACAAGTCATTTACGTTTTTCGTATAATTACGATTTCATTCTTGCTGCTGGTGATTTTGTCGGCTTTATTGCAACTCCAGGAGCAGGTTATTTTACGGATACAAAAAATAATGGCTGGTTTTTACAGGGATCAGTTGGAGCGTTGCTGGGTCCCGGTGAACCGCTTATGTTTAACCCATATTTAAAATACAGGCACACATTTATAAAAGAGAAAACTAAATCAAATATTAACGATATTTCAATTGGTGTTGGTTTTGCGTTTTTCATGTAGATTCTTTTTTTAGATTTCAGGTTTTTGTTTATTTCGGATAAATACATAAAACAAAGCTGAAAAAATTTCTGTGAATTTTCTTTAATAAGCTACCTTTATATTCAACAATTTTTCATATATTTACTAAAATTAAATATATAAAAAGTAATGGAACCACCAGTAACATACCCCCAGTCAGATACATACCAGGGGAGAAAAATTTACGGTAAAAAATCAGGCTGCGCCAAATTCAGTTGTGTTGGAATAGTCGGCGCAATTGTTATACTTGTAATTATCGGAATTGCCGGCTATTATTTTGCATTACCCGCTTTAATGCCCAATAGCTTAAGCGGCAGCTTTCTGGATGCAGTTGTTGTGCCTACTAAAGATGGCGAAGAAAAAGTATGGATCCTTACTGACGGTTCATTTAATTTTATTCAGACGACTAAATCTCCTGGCAGAACGTCTACCGGTAGAGAGTGTTATTTCTGTAAAACATGGACATATATAATTGACCCTAAGACTGAAAAAGTACTTCATAAAATTAAAACTCCTTACGAAGATATAATTACCTTGATTGATCTTGTTTACCATGATGGGAAGGTCTGGTCAGTTACCCGTGAGTACGGTGAAAATGAACCGCGTATAGAAGCATTTAATTCAGAAACCGGTGAAAAGGTTATGGATACTAAACAGTTCGAATCAAAATTTCCCCAGCTTTCCGCTGGTTTAACCGAAGCTCACTACGATAAAGAGGATTTTACAATCAGGGTTAAAACTCGTGACGGCAGAGAAGGCATATACAGTTTTATAGAGGATAAACTTTATAAAGATCATTCTGAATTCAACAAATCACTGACAAAAGATTCAACAATAATAAGTTATCCTGTTTTAGCTCCCGAAGATAATTCTTCCAGTCCGCGCAAAATTCTGCTTCTGGCTACAGGTCCTAAAGCCAGTATAGAAAATAATAAGTCCAGCATTTCCCGAAACTCAAGCACTGACGACCACTTGCAAAAATATTACAAAATTACCGTCTCACCATTAAGTGAGAAGATCTATCTTGAAGGTATCATATACCATATGGATAGCGAAAGTGTAATTATTGTATATCTTGATCAGCTCGGTAAAAAATCAAACAGGCTTGTTTCATGTGTTGACCTTAAATCAGGTAAAGAATTATGGACTTTAAAACCAGAAGAGATTTTCGAAGAAATGAAAATTGATGAAGAAGATGATACTTTTTCAAGCCTGTTCTTTACTAAAGATAAGATCAATATAAAACGTTCAGGTAACCTTGTATTGTTAACCCTTAAAAACGAAGGTATTATGGGTTTTGATTATAAAACAGGTAAAAAGCTTTTTGAAATGGATATTTAAATTAATTTCGTGATAATGAAAAAAATATTAAAAATATCAGCAATAGTTTTAATTCTGGGGTTAGTGATAATCCAGTTCATAAACCGGCCAGATATGTCCACAACAAGTGAAATTACACCGGCTCATATCACAAAAGTTATGAATGTTCCGGCTAATGTTGAAAGCATTCTTAAACGCTCCTGTTATGACTGCCACAGCGATCATACAATCTGGCCGTGGTATTCTTCAATTGCGCCGGCTTCATGGCTTGTTGGGGATGATGTTACATCTGGCAGGAAAAAAATGAACTTCAGCCAATGGTCTAAAATTCCAACCGCTAAACAGGAAGCAAGACTGAATGAAATCTGCGAAGAGATCAAATCTGATGAAATGCCGCTTCCGCCATACCTGATTCTGCACGGGGATGCAAAGCTTTCACAGGCTGATAAAGATATTTTATGCAATTGGGTAGAAATTGAGCTAAAAAAGCTGGAAGATGCCAACCCTTAATAAATTAAGGGTAATTGTAAAAATACATTGATTTTACTTTTTAGCATTATTAGTTTATATTTTTAAATCTATAAAATACATAATTTTTGCCAGAAGCAGTACTTAATACACCCAAACAGAAAACAAAGCTTGAATTTGTTTTCTGCCACAGGAAACCGGAGCGCTCATTTTTTTACAAGGGAAAACAATTCCCTGTTTGCGCACGCTGTACCGGTTTTTACCTCGGCTACTTTGCGCTTCCGATATTTACATTTTCTATCTGGATGCCAAGTCTATTATGGATCTTCCTGCTTATGGTGCCTGCACTGGTTGACGGCCTTACGCAGGCTTATATGAACCGTGAAAGCAATAACTGGCTTCGGCTTGCAACTGGAATTCCCGCAGGCGCTGCCTGCATGGCGCTTGCCGCGCTTTTGGGGCAATGGATCGGACATTTGATCTTATCTGTAACTTAGTTTTATGTTAATAAATTATATTATAAAGCTGTATATTTAAGTAATCTAAAGGAGGAATCAAATCATGGAACCAACAACACCACCACCTGCACCAACAGAAAATCAGCAGACCGAAGATCTGAGTATGATTCTCAAGATCGTTTCTTTCTGTATACCTCTGGTAGGCGCTATTTTATGGTTTATCAACAAAGATAAGAACCCGAAAGCAGCTAAATCAGCCTGCACATTCGCACTTGTCGGAGTTGCTGTAGGTATCGTAATTAACGTAATTGTAACTGTTTTAGGCAACTAAACTGGTACTGTTTTTTATGCTGAAGGGATCTTCTTTTTTAAGAAGCTCCCTTTTTTTATTTTAAGCCCGCTAAATGGATTTATATTATTCCTATTATTTTATATTTTTATACAAATCTAATCTGAATAATTTCAATGCCTGATTATCCATTCCACTATTCTTTTTTAGTTAAAGATCTTGCTTCTACAAGAAGATTTTACGGTGAAATACTCGGCCTTTCAGAAGGCAGAAGCTCTGACTCATGGGTAGATTTTAATTTCGGAGGTAACCAGCTTTCTATGCATGCATCTGAAAAAGTACCCGAATCGATCCCCTGCGGAGTTGTTGATCATGTAATTGTACCTATACCGCATTTTGGCTGCATAATGCCCTGGGATGAATTTCATTCATTAGCAGACAGGCTTCATGCAGAAAATGTTGAATTTATTATTGAACCTTCTATCCGTTTTGCAGGACAGCCGGGTGAACAGGCTACAATGTTTTTTAAGGACCCGAGCGGAAATTCACTTGAAATAAAATGTTATAAGAACCCGGAACACATGTTCACCCTTAATGTAAAACAGGAAAAATACAGCAGCAACCTGGAATGACGGCTAAAATTTCCCGTCATGCTGAAATAATAATAATTGGTGCCGGGGTAATTGGCGCAAGTATTGCTTACCATTTAAGCATAAACGGAATAAAGGATATCCTGGTACTCGATAGCGCACCGGGACCCGGAACCGGAAGTACAGGCAAAGCAACAGGCGGATTCCGCCTCCAGTTCGGATCAAAAATTAACATTGAGCTCTCACAGCTTTCCCGCCAAAAATTAATTAATTTTAAAAGTGAGCATGGCATTGATCCCGGTTACATCGAAGCCGGCTACCTGTTTTTGGCGCAGTCTGAATCAGAAATGGAAAACCTGAAACTCGCTAACACCCTGCAGAAAAATAACGGTGTTGCGGATGCTGAGCTTGTGACTGCTGAAGAAATACAAAAACTGAACCCTTTTATAAATTTAAATAATATCATTGGCGGTACTTTTTGCCGGAGCGATGGTTTCATTGAACCGTTAAGTATTTTAAACGGCTATTTAACTTCCTCTCAAAAAAGCGGTGTAAAGTTTGAATATGGCTGCCGGATTGAAAAAATAAATTATTCCGGCAAAATGATCGAAAGTGTTGAATCATCCGCAGAAAAATTTACCGGAGAGCTCTTCATTAACGCAGCAGGAGCCTGGGCCGGCTGGCTGGCTGGACTTGCTGACGAATATTTACCGGTAAAACATTTAAAAAGGCAGGTTTGCAGGATAAAAGAAACCAATACACTGCCCGCAGGCACTCCAATGACGATCTGGGTAGATTCAGCATTTCATTTCAGAATGAAGGATGGTCACCTTATTCTGCTCCTTCCCGATACCCCTGAGAATAATTATAATTATAATACATCTGTTGAATCCGTATGGCTTGAAAAAGTATTTTCAACAGCAAAGGAAAAGTTACCTGCTTTAAAAAATTGTACAATTGATACTGGTGCCTCTTGGGCCGGACTATATGAAATGTCTCCGGATGAACATGTAATACTTGGCCGTTCACATTACCTCGAAAATTTTTATTATGCCAACGGTTCATCAGGTCATGGAGTAATGCACTCCCCCGCAATTGGTGAGTTATTAGCGGGAATTATCTGCAATAAGAAAAGTGAAATAGATATTGAAGTTTTGAGTCCAAATAGATTTAAAGAAGGAAAATTGATAAACCAAATTCCTTTTTTTTAGGATTAGAAATGAAAATAATCATAATTGGAAATGGCGGAAGCGGAAAATCAACTTTAGCGGATAAACTTGGAAAAAAATTAAATCTTCCCGTAACACATTTAGATACAATTACTTTTGGAAAAAACTGGGTTCGCCTGGATGAACGTGAACATTTACAGAAACTGACGGTAATTTTAAATAGTGCCAGCTGGATAGTTGAAGGCTGGTCGTACCAGTCTACTATAAAAACCAGACTAAATGCTTCAGAAATCGTAATCTACCTTGCATATTCTCCATGGTTCAGTTATTTAAACGCCGTTAAAAGACATTTTCAATATACATTCAGACAGAATCCGTATGACCCGCCAGATAGCTGGATCTGGAATAAAACAATCAGAATGTTCAAAGCTATGAATATTGTGAGAAAAGTATATGAACCGGAATTCAAAAAATGGCTGGAGGAATACAGGGATTCAAAACTTATCTTTGTGATCAAAAAAAGAAAAGAATTGAACTCACTGGAAAATATATTAATAAACATGAAAATGCACAATAATGAATAATCTCCGTACAATTTTCAGGGAGACGCTTGTTAACCAAACAATTGAAGAAGTATTTGCTTTTTTTTCTAAAGCCGAAAACCTGAATATAATTACTCCGCCAGAGCTTAATTTTAAAATTGTTACCCCGCTGCCAATTGAAATGAAACAGGGCGCCTTTATTGATTACAGGATCAGGCTGAGCGGAATTTCTTTTAAATGGAAAACAGAAATAACCACATGGGAACCTCCTTACAGGTTTGTTGATACACAGATCAAGGGTCCGTACAAAATATGGATACATGAACATATTTTTGAGTCACACCCAAATGGAACAATTGTCAAAGATATAGTATCATATCTTCCCCCGGGAAGAATTTTAGAGCCTGCAATACATAAACTTGCTGTAAAGAAAAAACTGGAGCACATTTTTGATTACCGCATGGAAAGAATAAAAAGTATATTTAACAAATAATCAAGCTCACTTAAATGAATCAAACTGATCTTCAAGCTCTCAGGTATCCAATTGGTGAATTTTCACCTAAAGAAAGTTACACACCGGATGATGTTAAATGGTATATTAATACCATCGAACTTTTTCCCTCAAAAATTAAGCAGGCGATAAACGGCTTAAACGATGAACAGCTTGATACTCAATACCGCCCCGAAGGCTGGACCATAAGGCAGGTGGTGCATCATGTAGCTGATAGCCACATAAACAGCTACACTAGATTCAAACTGGCGCTCACCGAAGATAACCCTACGATCCGTCCATACGAAGAAGCTGATTGGGCAGAGTTGCCGGATGCTAAATCAGGCTCACTTGAGCTTTCACTGCCGCTGCTTGAAGCCCTGCACAGAAGGTGGGTAGTAATGCTAAAGGGCATGAAGCCCGGTGATACAGAACGCAGGCTTTACCACCCCGGCAGCATGCAGCAAATGACGATTGCATCACTTATGCATTTATATGCATGGCACTCGGATCATCATTTGGCACATATTGTTAATTTAAAAAAAACTAAAGGCTGGTAACCAGTACGTCTCCAAAGTGCTTTGTCATTGCTACAAAAGCAGGAATCTGCAAAAACAAAATAATAATAAATTCCCCTCTTGAGAGGGGTGTTCGGCTTTAGCCGAACGGGGTGTGTTAAATTTTGAACGAAAAATTACTTATAGATATCACCGGCTGGGCAGGTTCAGTTTTTGTACTTGCAGCGTATGGATTGCTTAGCCTCCACAAAATTACTGCGCACTCAAAACTATACCAGGCACTGAATATAGCAGGAAGTATTTGCCTGATAATTAATACTTTGTTTTATTATGCATACCCCTCAACTTTTGTAAATATTGTTTGGCTCATAATTGCTATATTTGCAATAATAAAAATTTACAAATCCTCTTCAAATAAAAATGGCGATCGAGCTTCCCGGTAAAGAAAAAATAAGATTAACTGCAGATCATCTGAAACCATTTATTCACAGAACACCGGTATTAACATCCAGGCTAATAAATGAAATAACTGAAACCGAGATTTTTTTCAAGTGTGAAAATTTTCAGAAAACCGGTTCATTTAAAATACGCGGAGCATTGAACGCTGTTTTACAGCTTTCTCCGGAAGAAAAAGCAAACGGTGTAATTACACATTCTTCTGGTAATTTTGCGCAAGCGCTTGCATATGCGGCTAAATGCTCCGGAATTAAAGCAACAATTGTAATGCCTGAAAGTGTCATACCTGCAAAGCGTGATGCAGTGCTTGGCTACGGTGCTGAAATAATTTATTCCGGCAATAATCCCTCTGACCGGGAATCCAAATGCGAAGAAGTTCAGAAAAAAACCGGAGCTGTATTCATTCATCCTTCAAATGATATTAATGTCATTACAGGGCATTCTTCCTGCGCGGTTGAGCTGATCGAGGAAGCAGAGCGGCTCGATGCAGTTATTACGCCGTTAGGCGGAGGTGGATTGTTAAGCGGTATTGCGCTTGGGTTTTATAATTTTTCAAAAGCTACCGCTGTTTTTGGCGGAGAGCCTCTAAATGCCTCGGATGGCTATGAAAGCATTAAAGCGGGAAAGATAATTCCGGTTAAAAACCCTAATACAATCGCTGACGGATTGCGGACATCGCTGGGTGATATTACTTTCCCTGTCATTAAGCAATTTGTAAAAGAGATAATTACAGTTACCGAAGATGAGATAATAAATGCTATGAAGCTGATATGGGAAAGAATGAAAATTGTAATTGAGCCTTCCAGCGCAGTTGCGTTTGCTGCCCTGCTGAAAAACATTAGCGGGTTTAAGAATAAAAAAATCGGTATTATTGTATCAGGCGGCAATGTAGATCTAACACATCTTCCTTTTTAAAACCAAAAATTAAATATAATGAAGGCAGAGATAAAATTCGTTAAAACCAGGGATTTCATCAAAACTACTGCTTCAGGACAGCTTAACCTGGAACAAAGCAAAAAAGTGCTGGAAGAAATTGCCAGATTAAACACTCCGGATGATCTTCATGATATACTGGTTGATATCAGGGAAACAGAACCGGGCCTGTCACTCTCAGATATTTACGAGCTGGTTACCGCTGTAGGTAATCATCGCCAGGCTTTCAGGAAAAAAATTGCGATCCTTCTGGGAGCGCAGCATGATTTTGATAAGGCTAGATTTCTGGAAATGTGTGCTTCTAACCGGGGATATAATGTTAATGCTTTCGATGATTTTGAAGAATCAGTCAACTGGCTGATGTGTGAAGATGAAGAATAGAACTCATTGCAGATTTATAAAAACGGGGAGGTAACCACTCCTCCCCGCCGTTCAACTAACCCCCTAACTGTAAAGGAAACTCATGTGATAATTTTCCGTATTAAAACCCTGCATTGAAGCTAAAAATATTAATATTGAGTTTTCACAGAAAATTTTTCAACCTGGTTCTTTACAGCCGGGACGGTTCTTAAATACTCATAAATTGCGCCAAGGTCTTCTTCGGTTAAGCCAGCGTATATTGTCCACGGCATAATAGTCTGGAACTCACCCGGCTTATAAGGTGTATTTCCATATGCGGGATCGCTGCACTGTTTAAATCTTTTTATAAACTGTTCCTTTGTCCAGAGCCCAAGCCCGGTTTCGTTATCAGGTGTAAGGTTCGCTGTTCTTACAACCGTATTGCCCGGCAGGTTGAATTCAATACCGCCGGCAAATTCTTTCCCGGGAATAGGTGCGCCGTCTTTTGAAGGTGTATGACAGTCACTGCATGATGCTCCCCTGGTCATATACTCGCCGTAAGCTATTATATTGCTTTTATCCGGTTTTGGCGTGAATTGTTTTTCTGTGGGTATCGTTTTCATTATCATGCTCATTGGGAAGTTTGCATGGCTCTTCGGCGGATCATACTGAATTGAAGGCAGTGTCCTAATATAAGCTACCACTGAATAAATATCTTCTTTATCCATTTTTCCGTAGACAAGGTAAGGCATTATCGGGAAAAGTACGGTGCCATCTTTGCTTATACCTTCTGTTATCGCGCGAACTAACTCACCATCAGTCCAGTTACCCACACCATGCGGAGTAATGTTCTTTGAGTAAAATGTGCCCGGAAGACCCATTTCTTCATCAAATTTTTCTCCGCCTTTTCCTTCTGTTCCGGGGGTTATCGGACCCGAGAGCTTCGAAAAATCCCTGGTGGAATGGCAATCTACGCAGCCGGCTGAATGATTAAATATGTACTTTCCTCTTTCAAGCCTTGCCGGTGTTACTTCGATCTTTATATCTTCTGCTGCTATTTGTTTCGGGAATTGCTGGTTAAAATATACATATCCCGATACACCCAGTACTGTGATCAACCCCAGGAATATGAATATTATTTTTTTAAATTTTTTCATTAGTTTTAGTTATTTAAGTTATATGTTAGTTGAATTATTATTTATATGAATTATTTAACAAGTATCATTTTCTTTGTATCGCTAAAGCTCAACCCATCCCTGCCGGTTACATCAAGCCTGTAGAAATACACGCCTGAAGAAAATCCTGACCCAACAAAACTCTTTTCATAGCTTCCGGCCATCATATTGCCGTACGCAAGTTCAGTTATCAGCATTCCGGTTACATCAAATACCGAAAGCTTTACATTTCCTTCCGAAGGAATTGAGAACTTAATTTTTGTTTCAGGATTGAATGGGTTCGGATAGTTCTGTTCAAGTGAGAATTTTGAAGGAACACCGGTATTATTGTTGCCTGTTGATGTTACATTCAGCCCGTATTTCAATATTGTTCCATAATAACCAGCCGCAATAATATTATTTCCGGCGGCTACACCAAGCTCATTTATTGAATTAATAGTAACCCGCGGTTCTGCAATCCAGTTGATGCCAGTATTGGTTGTTTTATAGATATTTCCGTCATCCGCTGAGGAATAACCGGTTGTGCTGTTGATAAATGCGATGGAATTATGCTGAAATGATCCATGCTGCTGCAAATCCCAGTTAGCGCCGCCGTTTGTTGTCCTGAAAATGATACCAAAGCTGCAGGCAGCAAATCCTGTGCTTGCATTCACAAAATGAATATCATGTACAGATGAATTTACGCTTGTAACCTGTGACCAGTTCAGGCCGCCATTCACAGTTCTGAAGAGCTTCTGGTTCATTCCGCCTGCAAATCCGGTTGATTCATCAAGAAAATAAACGCTTTCAAAGGAATGGCTTGTGCCTGTATTGATCGGGGTCCAGTTAAGCCCGGCATTTGTTGTTTTACTGACAACACCCATATCCCCGGTTACAAATCCGGTATTTGAGTTAATAAACTGCGCGCCGTAAAGATCTGAAGTTGTTCCCGGATCTATTGTTACCCAGTTCAAACCGCCATTTGTTGTGCGCTTAAGGTTGGGGGTAGAACCTGCAATTATTCCGGTATTTGCGTCTGCAAATTCTATACAATTGGTAAAGCTCATATTTACCGGTGTTGGGAACAGGCTCCAGCTGTTACCGCCATCGGTTGATTTATATACTATCCTGTCTTCTGCTACCATATAGCTAACCAGCGGTGTTGGAGTTGAAAGTCCCGATATATTCGTTATTACATTATTTACAACCGGGCTCCAGTCATTGCCGCTGTTTGTTGAACGGAATATCCTTCCGCCTGCAGCTGTCATAAATCCTTTGCCGTTAATAAATGTCAATGCTCTGCCTGAAAGCGGTACTCCTAATGTCTGGGTCCAGTTAACACCGCCATTAGTGGTTTTATAAACCCTGCCAAGCTCAACAACTAACGAACCGTTATTGGCATCTGTAAAGAAAATATCATTAACTGTAGCAGATGTTGCCCCGCCAACAAGGAACCATGACTGACCGTCATTCGTGCTTTTTAATACTTCTCCCTGTGTGCATGCAGCATAACCGGTACCGTTTGCAAAAAATAATTTTGTTATAAAAGTAGATCTGCCTGTATTTACAACTGTCCAGTTGGCGCCGCCGTTATTTGTTTTCTGAATTGCGCCAATGCCGTTTGGTATGTAACCTGCATCCGGGCTTGTGAACCATATCGTCCAGATATCAGCGCCGGTCCCGGAATTGTATGCAGTCCAGTTAATTCCGCCGTTTGTTGTTTTGAACATTTGTCCTGATGAGCCTGCTGCAATTCCTGTGTTCTGGTCAAAGAACTGTATAGCTCTCATCGTTCTTGGTGTATTGATATTTACCTGTGACCATGTAGAGCCGAGGTCAGTTGATTTAAGTACAAGGCCGCTGTCTCCGCATGCGTAAACAGTTGTTAAAGTAGCAAAAAATATCTTCCATATATCGCGCTGTGTGTTTACACTAACTGCATTCCAGTTTAAGCCGCCATTGGTTGTTTTAAGCATTGTTCCAAGAAAGCCTGCGGCAAAGCCAGTATTATCATTTATAAAGCTAACTGCATTAAGCGGGTTGCCCTGCGGCAGCGGGTTAACCCATTGCCAGCTTTGAGCAAATGATCCGCTTACAGCTATTATTAAGATCGTTATTATATATTTTAAATTTTTCATTATGTTTATCTTTTTCGGTTATTATCCTGTATTTTACTTTACGAGTATCATTTTCTTTGTATCACTGAAGCTTACACCGCCTGTTGATATTACATCAAGCCTGTAGAAATATACGCCTGATGAAATCCCGGTGCCGTCAAATGCTATTTCATAGCTGCCTGTTGGCATTTTTTCATTTATCAGGGTCTTCACTTCCCTGCCCGTTATATCAAATACTGTAAGCCTTACATTACCTTCTGAAGGAATTGTGAACTTAACATTTGTTGAAGGATTGAACGGGTTCGGAAAGTTCTGCTGAAGTGCATAAGTTGCAGGCAGCATATTATTATTGCCATTTCCGGTTGATGTAAGATCAGGGGTATATTTAAGCATGTTACCTTCTTCGCCAAATAGCATTAGCTTTGAAGGTGATACTATACTTAAAGTCCTGATAATATTTCCTGATTTTGACTGTTCTTTTACCCATGTATCGCCTGCATTGTGCGATATAAACAACTCTCCGCCAGAACCCACAGCATAAGCGGTATTATTATTCAGGAATTTCACATCATTGATTGTAAATGGTGTTAACCCTGTGGTTGATACCCAGTTATTGCCAAGGTTAGTTGATTTCATAATTCTGCCGAAAATACCTGATACCAGAATTACACCGTTTTGATTAGAAACGACCTTTGTTAAAATTGAAGTCGTTCCGGTTGCAAGCGAATCCCAGCTGTTTCCTGCATTTGTTGTTCTTAAGACCAAACCATTGTGACCTGTTATAAAACCTGTATTATCGTTAACAAAGCTTATACCTGTCAAATAAACATTTGAGGTGTGTGTGGAAATTGTCCAGTTATCTCCGCCATTGGTTGTTCTGTATATTTTTCCTGGATCCCCGACAGCATAACCGCTGGAAGTTGAAGTGAAATGAATTGACCAACCGTACATTCCTGCAGCTATTTGATTTCCCTGCCAGTTTGCGCCGCCATTGGTTGTTTTTATATAATACCCGCTTGAATGAATTCCGTATCCAAACTGGCTGTTTAGGAATTTGAGTTCATAAATGTAAGAACTGATTAAACTCTGAATTTCAGTCCAGTTTTCTCCGCCGTTGGTTGTCTTAAGAAATTTATTGCCAAATGCGCCGATAAACCCAGTATTTGCGTCTGCAAAAGCGCTGGAATAGATTGTACCCGTTTGGGAAGTAACTTTCCCCACCCAGTTTGTACCTGCGTTTGTTGAAGTATATACTTTTCCGCCTTCTCCAACGGCAATAAAGCTGTTAGTAAAATTATTAGTTATTCCTCTGAATGGTGTGTGCCCGAAATAAACCGGAGTCCAGTTTACACCGCCGTTGGTTGTTGTCCATATAGCGCCCTGCTCGCCTGTGATCGCACCAAAATTTCCCACAAATGATACATCGTAGAGACCTGATGTAGTTATGGAAATACTTGATTCAAATGTTGTTCCGAAATTTGTGGTTTTCAGTATTCTGCCCTGTGTACCAACAATGTAACCTGTTCCAAGAGTATTAAAATACATCCTGAATAGTGATGATGTCGTTCCGGTAGAAACTGTATCCCAGGTAAGACCTGAAGTTGTTGTTTTAGCAAAAAATCCCATATCGCCGGCTATGAATCCGGTTGTTTTATTGATAAAATGTATGGCATTAAAATTCCTGGTATATGGCACCGTGATCAAATGCCAGCCCGCACCCTGGTTTGTGGTGCGTACAATTTTCCCGCCAAAGCCGACTGCAAAACCTGTATCCCTGGAAGGAAAGAAAATTCCCCTTAAAGATGTTGTTACCGGGGTCTGTGTAACAGCCCAGTTACCGCCAAGATTCCATGTGTTTATAACCGTACCGCTATCGCCGCATGCAAAAACATCATTTAACCATGAATATGTTATATCATACATGTGTTTTTTGGTGGGTACGTTCAATACCTGCCAGTTGCTTCCCATATCAGTTGTCTTCATAACTGTTCCAAGCATACCAACGGCAAAACCTTCGGTGTTGCTGTTCATTACCACTGACTGGAGATTGTTACCCTGCGGTTTGGGATTTACCCATTCCCATGTCTGCGGATAAACCGCTGAAGCCGCCAGAAGTAGTGTTAAAATTATTCTTTTAGTTATTTTCATTATTGTATATTTTATTAGTTAGTTAGATTAGTTGTTTTTGTTTTGTGCTTTTTTCATCCCCCTTCAATATTCTCATCAAAGGGGGATTCCAAAAGAAATTACCTGGAGGAGTAATTTAATTTTTTTAATGCTTCGTTTTTATCTTTCAGGTCTTCCCTGTAGCTGCTGTAAACTGCATATAGCTCTCCGGCTATAAGTGTAAAGATTATCGAAAATATTGCAATTACTGTTATCATTTTTTATTCTTTCTTTTTATTTTAGATTGGTTAGTTTTATTTTTAATTGATTCTTTGTTCTTGTTCGTTTTGCCTTTTAATGTATTTTCCGGTATGGATCTGTTTTTTAATATATCTTTGCTTCCTGATGGATCTTTTCCGGGCTTTCCGGGTACCTCGGAATTATTAATTTGTAATTTTCTGTTTCCTGTTTCACTGCTTCTTTGGTTAACTGACTGTTTTCTTTTACTGCCCACTGCAGCCCCAGGATCGTAAGCAGTATTATTACGAAAAAAAGTGAAAGCAGGTGTTTTAATATTTTATGATGCATTGTATTATTTCCTTTCAAATCTGTTTGAGAGCATTAGTATTTCTCTCTTATGAAGCAAAGATATGTTTTAATGACCGCCGGGAAAAATTGAATTTCCCCATAAATTAAAGGCTGATGGAGTTATTTGATGGTTTTAATTTGCAAAAATCCATTAATTTCGCTATTTTTCAATAAATTTGATTAATTTTCGAAAGTATAAATTTAAGACCGGTTGAAAACAGTAAGTGATGACCTCTTCAGGCTCATAAAAACCCTGAATAAATCAGAAAAAGGCTATTTTAAGAAATTTGCCGCGAAAAATGCTGGCGGAAGCAGGCAAAATTACCTGGTCTTGTTTGATGCAATTGACAGTATGGAAGAATATGATGAAGACCTGCTGCGGAAGAAATTAAAAAAAGAGACTTTCTTAAAACAGATCGCTGTATACAAAGTATATCTGTTTAACCTGATACTAAAAGCATTGCACCAATATGGCGCACAGGATAAAGCGGAAGAAAAGCTTACAGACCTTATGATAAATATCAAGATCCTTATTTCACGGGCCTTATTTAAGGAAGCAGGCAAGCTGATAAAAAAAGCGAAAGAGCTGGCATATAAATATGACAAGCTGAAATTCATTCATGAGCTTCTGGGGGCTGAAAGAAATTTACTGTTCGCATTCCCCGATAAGAATATTTATACCAAAAGAAAACAGATATTCAAAGACCAGACAGATTATATATTAAAGCTTAATGAATTCTTTGAATTCAGCTGGCTTGTTGACCGAATGACTATCCTAGTTGATCACCAGGCTGATTTTAAGCATTCGCAGAAAACAGATGAAATGGAAAAGATCATTAAACACCCGCTGTTAACCACTGAAGCAGCAGCAAATACTTATACAACCAGCCTTTACCAGACCCATACCAAGCTGCTTTATTACACAGCTAAAAGGGAAAATGAAAAAATTTACGAATACCTGAAAAAAGAAATTACTCTGGCAGAAAAAAATCCGCATTTTATAGATGAAAATCCGCAGAACTATGCTTTTGGACTTATAAACTTTCTGTTATGCTCCAGCTACAGCCACAAACGCAATGATATCAGGGAAACTATCATGAAGCTTGGCAGCCTGAGGCGCAGGCTGAAAAATAAGATATCACAGCATGAAGAAATAAATATATTCTTCTATGCTGATAATATTGAAATGCTGATATATGAACAGAATTGTGACCTGAAAAGAGGCCGGCTGAAAGCCCGCGCTATCGAAAAAAATCTGAAGAAATTCAAAGATAAAGTACCTGCCCAAAGGAGAATAATCCTGCTCACAGACCTTGCTTACTTTTATCTGCTTGACGGAGATCTTGACCAGGCTCTGCATTTTATCAATATTGTACTCAATGAAGCAAGCTCTGATTTCAGAAGCGATGTATATGAGTTTGCCAAGGTATTCCAGCTTGTTGTGCATTTTGAGCTTGGTAATTTTGACCTGCTTGAATATCTTGTAAGCTCAACCGAAAAATTCTTCAAAGAAAAGAAAAAGCTGCTTAAATCAGAAGCTGCGGTTATTGAATTCTTTAAAAAGGTTATAAAGGTCCGTGAAGATGAACTGGATGAGCTGTTTAGTGAATTGAAATATAAGCTTAAAAAAGAAGAAAAGAACATCCATGAGCAAAGCTTTCTTGTCTTCTTTGATTTTATATCATGGGCTGAATCCAAACTCTCCGGCAGGCAGTTTGTTGAAGTATTAAAACAAAAAAATAAACAAAATAGAGCTTAGGGACTGAAAATTGAAAACAGTAAGCGATGATCTGTTCAGGCTGATAAAATCAATGAACAAATCAGAGAAAGGATATTTCAAAAAGTATGCTGCCAAAAATGAAGCAGGCAGCAAACAGAATTATATCCTTTTATTTAACGCTATAGATTCGATGAGTGAGTATGATGAAGATCTGCTGAAAAAAAAGCTGAAAAATGAATCATTTATAAAACAGCTTCCGGTATATAAGGTTTATCTGTTTAACCTGATCTTAAGATCGCTCGGGCCGAATTCAGTATCTGCTGATGCTGGAACCCGGATGAAGGAATATATTGAAAACTCAAGGGTACTATCATCCAAAGCCCTGTTCCGTGAGGCATTAAAACAGCTGAAAAAAGCCAAGGAGCTTGCCAGGAAATTTTCCAATTACCTGATCCTACTTGATGCTCTAATTGCCGAAAGAAATATTCTGGCTGTAATGCCCGATAAAAATATTTCAGAAATGAGAAAACAGCTTTATGAAGAGGAAATTGAAACTGTAAGAAAGCTGAAAAAGAACTTCGATTACAGCTGGCTATCAGACCAGATGGTTATTTGTGTAGAACAAAAAGGTGATTTCACTGACTCAGAGCGAAGCAAGGAAATGGATAAGATCATGCAAATGCCGCTTATAAGTAAATATAGCAGTGCTGAAGACCTTAATATGGAATTTTACCTTTTACATACAAAACTATTCTATCATTTAGGCAGAAATGAATTAGTGAATGTAAAAGAACTGCTTCAGCAGGAAATTGAGCTTCTTGAAAATAACAGGCATTTCATTGAGGATAATCCGAGGAATTACTCCAGCGCACTGATTAATTATCTGATGTTTTCTCAGTTGACCGGACACAGAAACGAAGTACTTTCGGCAATCACTAAGCTTAATGCTTTAAGAAAGAAATTAAAAAATAAGGTACCGCTCTCGCTTCAGCTGCAGATTTCATTTCATGCGGCAAACTCTGAAATGCTGGTATATAAAAGCTCTGCTGATATAAGAAGGGGGAGAAATCTTATAAAAAGACTTGATGATGAGCTCCCCAAATACGGCAATGAAATTCCGCCGCAGTTAAGGATCTCCTTATTAAGCAATGTTGCAGCATTTCTTGTAATGGATGGAGATTATGAACACGCTTTGAAATACAACAACAGGCTTACAGAAGAATCAGGATTGAATTTTAAAAGTGATGTTTACTTATTCGGCAGAATGCTGAACCTGGTTATTCATTACGGCCTGGAAAACTATGACCTCCTGGAATATAATGTTGAAAACACGTACAAATTCTTCAGAGAAAAAAATGCTTTAAAAAAAGCCGAAGCCATTATTTTTACACATTTCAAGAGGCTGGTAAAGGCAGAGCCCCGGGCACATAAAGAACTTTTCAGGGAACTTCATTTTAATCTTAAAAACCTGCCTGTGGATAACAACATACAAAATCTATACAGTATGCTTAATTTTTCAATATGGGCAAAAGCTGAAGCTGAAGGAGTTACTATGATGGAAGAAATAAAAAGATCAAGCAATAAATAATAAAAATTATATTTAAAATGAAAACAATTTTTACGGTAGTTTTATTAATTTCTTTAATGATGTGTACCGGTTCTTTAAGCTCGAAAACTCAGGCAGATTCGGTAAAAAACAGCAGCGAAAAGGCAGATTGGGAAATGAAAGTGTATTATTTTGTTTTTCTAAACGCTGTAAAGGATAGACCGGTGATTGATTCAGCTACAGCAATGGAAATTCAAAAAGGACATATGGAAAATCTTGAAAGAATGTATTATGAAGGTAAATCAAAACTAGCAGGACCTTTTATGGATGGCGGCGAAATGCGGGGAATTGTAATTCTGGATGTAGTTTCGGAAGAAGAGGCCCGCGAACAAATGAACCGCGACCCTGCAATTATCAACGGCAGATTAGAGGCAGTAATTAAAAAATGGTACGGGCCGGCAGGTTTAATAGTTGAACCGAAATCAAGAAAATAAAAAGTTTATATCCTCTCATAATTACGTTTTATCATACCGGTTGCTTTTGTTAAACCTGTATTTTTATAAAACCTTTCCAGGTTTTCATCGCAGCAAAGGTCTATCATATAATATTCTTTAAGTAACTCAAGCATTCGTTTTACAAGCTCACTTCCTATTCCCTGTTTTCTGTACTCCGGCAATACTTCCAATAGCGGAATGTACGCAGAAAGAGTTTTATCTGAGATTGCAGTTATAAAGCCTACTATCTTATTACCATCTGATGCAATTATTACATAATCACTATTGTTAAGAATATCCAGTCTTTTGCTCGGTTCCGGTTTTTTAGGCCAACCTTCAAAAAATGGTATAAGGTCAGCTTCAATTATTCCGGCTGTATTATTTCTGTAATTTATCATTTTACCTTCAGTATATCCCTCCATGCATCTGTATCATGTTCAAACCTGAATTTAAAACCGGCATCAATTATCTTTTTGGGAACTGCCCTCCTGCCATCCAGCACTACTGCTGACATTTCTCCAAGTACAGCCTTTAACATGAATGCCGGTACCTGCGCAAAAGCCGGCCTTGAAAGCAGCTTTGCAGCGTGTTTTATAAATCCGGCATTTGTTTCCGGATATGGAGCGGCTGCATTATAAATACCCCGAATGTTACTGTTTTCAACAGCATAAATATACATATCAACCAGATCATCAATATGTATCCATGAAACATACTGTTTGCCGCTGCCAAGCGCTCCGCCAACGAACATTTTAACAGGTAAAATAAGTTTTTTAATAGCTTCGGAATCCTTAGCCATTACCAGGCCGGTCCGCAGTATTACAGTTCTCACATTCAGCGTTTCAGCATTTATTGCTGCCTGTTCCCAGTCATTGGTTAATTTACCCAAAAAGCTTCTGGCCGGGGGGGCGTTTTCAAACATATTTTTGCTGCCTGTATCTCCGTAATAATCCACACCTGAAGCGCTTACAAAAACCTCCGGTTTTTCAGGCATTGCCCTGAACAAATCTACCAGGCTATTAGTAATATTTATACGGGAATCATAAAAATCTTTTTTTGCGCTTTGTGTCCACCTTTTTGCTCCTAAATTTGAGCCTGCAAGATTTATTACCGCGTGGATTACTTCATTTTTTAAACTTAACGTACTATCAAGGCTTAATATTTTTTTGGCATCCTTAAGCTTCCCTGCTGCAGCTTCTGGATTGCGGGTTATTGCAATATAGTTATCACCATTTTGAATTATTCGCCGGGTTAAATATCCACCAATGAGCCCTGTTGCACCGGTAATAAGAAAAGTTTTTGGCATATGTTATTTAATTACTCCGAGATCCCTGAATATTTTTTCTGTAATTGCCCGCCTTGATTCAGCAAAACGCGGATTATCTTTTTCTGTTTCTATATTTATAGCATAAAAATATATATTGTCGCTTTTTTCTATCCACCCAACCAGCCACCCTATATTTTTATTGCGTTCAAAACCCCAGCCAGTTTTTCCGCGTAAAATATGGTCTGCGGTTGAATCAAGCATAATTATGTTCTTTAATATATCAACTGATCTTTTTGAAACCGGAAGCTCATATTTATATAGCTTCTTCAGGAATTCGATCTGTTCAGCCTGCGAAATTTTCAGGCTGCCTTCCAGCCAGAATTTATCAACACCGCTTGAAATATCCATGTTCCCGTAATTGAAGGCATTCAGCATTTCCTGCATTTTATCTGCGCCTACTCTTCGCGCAAGCTCTTTATAATACCAAACACAGGAAAACCTGATCGCATCCTTCAGTGTCAGGTCTTTATCGCAGGTTTCCCTGCTTTTGGTTCCGTCCCAGGGAATAATAAAATTTTCATCGGCTATAACACCTGTTTCTAAACCAATAATACTGTTGGGTATTTTGAATGTTGAGGCAGGCGTAAAACGGGTAAAACAGCGTGATGAATCATAATAATAATATTTATCTGCGTACATATCATATACCATAAATGAACCTGTAACATCATATTCATCGAAGTATTTCTTAATATCCTGCGAATGTACGGTAAAGCTGGTTAAGAACAATACGGTTAATAAAATTTTCATGTTAAAAATTTATGTATTTAAATGTTACCGGAATTTACAAATATTGCAGTTATGAGCTCACCTGAAGAATACAAAAATAACCTGTTAAAGTTTGATTTACAATCATTCCTTAATGACTACCCCGGGGCTACATCACTGAATCTTAAAAATTCATTCCCTGTAAACTACAGGCTGCTGGCTGCCCAGTTGGCACTGTACCCTAAAGCTGCCCGAAAACTTCCAATATTCACTTCTAATTGGTGTTATTTAACCACAAAAAGCTATGAACAGGCCAGCTCTGAAGCTGCGGCGGAATTTAAAGCATCGTTGTTCAAAGGCGGCAAACTTCTGGATCTCTCAGGCGGACTTGGGATAGATGATATTGCATTTTCGGCTAAGTTTAAAAATGTCACCTCGATTGATAGTGACGGTGAATTAAATCTCCTTGCTGAGGTGAACTTCAGAAAGCTTGGGATTACCAATATAAAACGAATAACCGCAAAGGCTGAAGATTATATCAGAGAAGATATAACTGCAGAACTTATATATCTTGATGCTGACCGCAGAGCAGACAGTTCCGGTAAAAAGTCAGTTACACTGCATAATTCCTCACCAAACATCCTGCACATTCTGAAAAGATTATTCACAATATCCTCCCGGGTATTGATAAAGCTTTCACCGCTCACTGATATTACTTATATAAAAAAGAACCTGGATAATATTAAAAGGTTCTGGGTTATATCGATCGAAAATGAAGTTAAGGAAATTCTTGTGCTGCTTGAAAGAGATCACACAGGCAGCCCTGCTGCCGCGGCAATTAATATATTGAATAATGGAAGTATACAGGAATATTCAGAAAACAGAACATTTACCTCTCAACACAGTCCTGATACAGACCAGGTTTATTTTATTGAGCTTTCTGCCTCACTCATAAAAGCAGGACTTGCTGAAAATTACGCTTTAAAATATAATTTACTTCAGGTATCTGATACCGGAAAGTATTGCACATCTGGCGTGCCTTCAAACGTGAGCTTCGGAAGACAATTCAGGATAGTTGCTCACTTCCCGTTCGGGAAATCAGCAGTAATAAAGTACCTGAAAGAAAAATCGATACGCCAGGCTAATGTTTCGGTAAATAATTTCCCTGTTAAGCCTGAGGAGATCAAAAAAGTATTCCGTCTAAAAGATGGAGGCGAAGAATATTTCTTTTTTACAGCAAACGATAAGAAAGAAAAGCTTTTTTACCATTGCAGAAAAATATAAAAAAAGGGGTACAGCCTGTTAGAGCCATACCCCATGGGATATTAGAGGAGAATCATGTTGCCATGACCTTTGAAGCACTCGTTAATTAAAGTTTTTCAACTTCATATCCCTTAAAATTAATATTCTGATTTAATTATCATCAGGTCTGCCGTCTTTATTATCATCCCTGAAGCCGCGTTCCAGCGTTTTTTGCTGGTCCCGCTTTTCTGCATAGCGGGATAAACTTAATACGATTTAGTTATCATCAGGTCTACCATCTTTATTATCATCCCTGAATCCGCGTTTGAACGAATTCTTTAAATTATCATCTATCAGATCATCATTTGAAGAATTTGCGGGGTCAAGCACATTACCGTTATTCATAAACCACAATGAAGGATTAACCAGTAATGTTATATTCCTTGAACCGTTGCCGGTTGTAAGCGGTGTGCTTAGATTTATTATTATATCAGCGCGTTTCCTCGATTTATAAACAAAGGCATTGCCGTTATATGTACCTTTTATGATAAATGAATACCTCTGGTTGCCGCTAGTTCCTTCACGGAATTCAGGGTCAGGTATCGGCTCAGTATCTTCCGGTTTATGTATCTGTAATTTGATCTTATTCCACGTACCTGAAGGAAGGTTCGCTGCTGTTACGGAAATTACCTGCCCGCCTGTGTTAAAATATATCACAACCGGTGATATCCTGATCTCCTGGCTGATGCCTGAAGGTTCTGTTTCAAGCTCAATTTCAGTAATAAGAGCTTTGGCTTCGGTTATTACCGGGTAGTTTGCGCCGGTAACGCTTTCATCAAGCTTAACGCTTAAGCTTGTATTATCGGTTGAATTTCCGGTTCCGTTTGAGTTTGTAACACTGCTGCTATCGCCGCAGCCTGAAGTAAATGCCAGTAAAACTATAAATAATATGCCCAGCAATATGGTTGTACCTATAGATTTTTTTTGTGTGTTCATTTGTTCCTCTCTTTTTCTTTATTTATGACCAGTTCATCATAAATTTTCTTGTTTAATTTTTCTTTTTTATGTTCATATTCTGCCTCGTTAATCACGAACATTCTCCCGTTTACGAACACCCACATATAGGTGTTTATATCCCTCTGGTAAAGCTTATCCCATTTTGCTTTAATTGTCACTTTCTTTTTTATTCCCCTATTCCTAAAACGCTTAAAGCGTTGACTATATACCCTGAAAAACCGGGCATTGAAAGCAGTATAGGAAGTGTCATAGCAAGTACTGCGAGTGCAAATAAAATGTTTTTAAAAGATTTGATGATTACTGAATTAAGATCCATAATAGTATTCCCCCTAGTTAACTATTAAGTTATTAATTTATTGAAGATATAATTATCATTTGATAAGAACCATTTTCCTTGTCATTGAATAATTCCCGGCATTTAGCCTGTAAAAATATACGCCGCTTGGAAGTGATGAAGCGTTAAATGAATATTCATATTCGCCTGCCGCTAAGTTTTCACTTACCAGTGTTTTTACTTCCCTGCCAAGCATATCAAAAATTTTAAGCTCGGTAAATTCTGAGTTTTTGATATTAAACCTGATCCTGGTTACAGGGTTGAACGGATTCGGAAAGTTCTGCCCGAGACTGAAGTTATCAGGAATATTTGAACTGATATTCACGATCCCTATTACATTCATAGTATCCAGGTAAAAATTTACTGTATCCAGGTTTACCGAACCTACTGTTACCTGCCTGGTTTCAGTTTCATATCCCAGCCTTTGTACTGTTAATGAATAATTTCCCGGCGGTATATTCTGAAAAGTATACTGCTCGTTTTCGTTTGTGACTGCAAAGCTTACCATGCTGGTATCTTTTTTAAGATAAACAACTGAACCTTTCAGGAACGGAAATCCAGTACCGGGAAGCTCAGGCATAATGTTTAAATATGCGTAACCGCCAATATTTGCAGCAATGCTGCCGGCTGCTGAAAAAGCATTTTTTCTGATCACATTAATATTAATGCTGCTTAAATTCGTATTTGCGTATAATACACCGGCTGTAAGCCATTGAATTGTTGACGGGTAATAAGTCGGTACAAAACCTGTATCAATAAGCTGGTCTAATAATTCATCATCCGGAAATATCATTACTCTTAAAGTACTGTCTCTTCTGGGTACACGGTTCAGAGTATAATTTCCCAGCGCATCAACAATTGTTGAATCTACGGCAATGATCTCCCTGGTAATTACATCCATTCTGAGTATCTTTATCTTACCGCCTGTTACTACAGCATTGTTATCGGCATACCTTACCTGGCCGCTGACTGTTACTGTGGGGTAACTTCCCCACATTGCAGCACTGTAGCACCATTTACCTCCGGCTGTTGAATATTCACCGCCTGTAAACAGTATTGTATCTGTAGAATTATAAGTATAAAGAGCGTAGACATGATCATTATGCCCGGTAAGCATTCTTCCCCATATGCTTCCGTTCCAGCTTGCAATTCTGTCAACAAATAAACCTGTTCCTGTTTCCCTGAAGTTTCCGCCTACAATAAGTGTGTTCTTATAAACACTCAATGCTTCAACCGGCCCGTCATCAAGTCCGCCGCCTACATTTAACCAGTTTGAACCGTTCCATTTTGTAATGTATCTTCTGTCATTACCGCCAATGTGGGTAAAATCTCCGCCAACATACAGTTCATTATTATATACTGTTAGCGTATTTACATCGTCATCAAATTCATCGCTTTTATATGCTGTCCATGTTGAGCCATTCCACTTGGCAACATTGCTGATATTGGTTGAACCTGATTCCTCAAACCGGCCCCCTGCAACCAGGTTGCCCTGGAATAGTGTGAATGCATTGACCCTGTCACCGCTGCCGGTGAGTCCGTTACCCATTGTGACCCAGCTGGAGCCGTTCCACCGTGCAACATTATTATTTCCGCCCGGCATTGAAAAATTCCCGCCGGCAATAATGCTACCTGAGTAAACTATTAAAGCATTTACATCATCACCAAAGCCGCTTCCCATAGCAGACCAGTTCGTACCGTTCCATTTTGCAACACGGTTAGCATTTGTAATGCCTGCCTGTGTAAAGCTTCCCCCTACTATTAATTCTGAACCGGAGACGAACAAAGCTTTTACTTCGCCGTTAACCCCCGAGCCTAATGCTGACCAGGTATTAGTTATAGGGTCATAAGCGGCTATGTTCTGTGCGCTGATCCCGCCAGCTTGAGAAAAATTTCCCCCGTAAATTATTTTTCCGTTAAACGAAGTAATTGCTTTTACCGTATCGTTTGTACCGTTATTAAGTCCGCTGCCCAAAGGCTGCCAGGTATAAGCCTGTGAAAATATCAAGGCTCCCCGGGTAAAAAGTAACGCAACAATAAATATCTTAATAATTGTCTTCAAATTTATATTCCCTCTAATTTATCCGTTGTTTACCGTTAGAAATTTATCCCTAAAATCTTCCGGCTTTTCTGCATCACGCCAGGATTGCTCAAAATACAATGCCATAGCCTCTGCAAAATTCTGGTTCTTCACAATAATATCACTCCTGTTGTATCTTGATACTGTCGGATCAACAAGACTGATATAAACTATCTTTCTGTCAAATATTGCCATGTTCTGGTAAACTTTTTTAGTAAGCTTAACTTCTCCGCCTTCACCTTCGGTTTCTTTTAAAATATCTATAAGCTTTTCAGCTCCCACCACAACCCATTTGCCGCCTTCATTTATCCTGAAATTTTCGCTTACTTCATAAATTGTTTTTATAATGCCGCCGTTTTTAACAAAGTTAGCGGTAAACTCATCTATTGATGTATCCGCCATAACTTCCAGCTTATTCATAAGCAATAATTCTTTTGTTGATGCTTCCCAAAGCTGCATGAATTTTGCTGAGCGGTGTTTGTTGAATCCCTTGATAAGCTCCACGTCGACCTTTTCCCCCTCAAGCTCCTTAGCTTTAAAGATCGGCGTAAGCTTATCAAAAGAATCCTTAAGTTTTGTTGACTTGCTTACATATGTATCATGTATTTCTTTTTCTATCTTATCCTGTACAACTTTCGGATCGATAATTTCATACTTTGCTACGCTGCTCGTTTGTATCTCATTGCATATCCCTTTTTCTGTAAACGATTTAAGTATATCATATGCAGAAGAACGGGCAATTTCAGCTTTCTTTGCTATTTCGCTTGCCGTCAGAAGATTTCCTTCAAACAACACACAAAATACTTTGGATTCGTAATTTGTGAACCCTAAAGCTTCGAGATTTTGGATGATTTCTTTCATTGAATTTCTGCCGTCTGTTTAACTACGGCAATAATAATATAATAAGTTTGTTTTGTCAATACTATAAATAATTTAATATATAAACTCTTATATCTCTGTTATTTAGTAATTTATTGACTATTTAATTTGTTCTTTAAGTCTTGTTTCGTTGTTTCAATTGAACGCCTGTGGTAATTCTTTAAAAGCTCTGAATTGCTTCTATTATTATTAGTGCTTTCAAGTGTACCATTATTATAGATCCAAAAATATGTATTAGTTGAATTGAATTTGATTTTAAACCACTCTGATGTTTTCAAAATATTATTCACCTTTTTTAATGATAAAATTTATTCTTAATTATCGTCTGCAACGCCATCTTTGTTATCGTCAAGGAACACTTTTCTAAATGATGATTTTATGTTGTTATCAATCATATCAGCATTCTGCGGAAGGTTTGGATTTAGAACGGTTGTCCCGTTTTTAAACCAGCCTGTTTTGTTGAATAGCATTGTGAAATTATGAGTTTTGTTCTTTACATTGCTTGATTTGTTAAAATTGATAACAATATCCATCGATTTTTTTGATTTGTATATAAAAGGCGTTCCGTTATAGGTGCCTTTTACTATGAATGAATATCTTTGGTTTTCACCGGTACCTTCGATAAACTCAGGATCTGATATCTGCTGGCCATCTTCTGCTTTATGCACCTGGAATTTTGCCTTTGTATAAATATCGCGTACAACATAACCTTTCATAAGTTCTTTCAAGCTGCCGTTTAGATCAAGGCTAATGACATAAGGTCCAGTGTGGTGAAGCTGATTCAACCCGTCTCTTTCTCTTTCATACTGTATATCTGTAATCAGTGCCTTTGCTTCGGTTATTACCACAACATCAGCCGGATTATCTGAAATATTATCATCAGCTTTAACGTTTACACTAAGCTCCGTTGCTCCGCTTGGAATTACTATATCTCCCCCTATATCGCAACCGGTTATTAAAAAAGGAATAATGTTTAAAATTGCTGCCGAAATAAAGAGCCTTAATGATTTATTTATTGTTTTCATATTTTATTTGAAATTTATTTCTTTATATTTTTTATTTTAATTTTTTTGTTATTGAGTATTCACCGGTTATAACTGAATAATAATAAATTCCTTCTGAAAATTTTGAGCTGTTCCAGGTAACTTTGTGATCACCTTTGCTGAAACTGCTTCTTGCCAGTTCATCGATCGTGTTTCCTTTAGCATCATAGATTTTTATATTAACAAATCCCGGTTTTGTTAGCTTGAATTCAATTACATTATTAGTGTTGATTGAATTGTAAAAATCACCAGCGGAAGTAAAGTCAGAATTTCTCTCTGTCACTTTTTCCTCTATTTCGCCTGGCAAATTGCCTGAACCCATAGACCCGGTTAACTTTATTTCACATGATGGTAATTCCCATTTCATATCTTTAACTGATTGTGAATTTATTGGAAAAGCTACCGAAATTACAAAAAACATGGCTGTAATTAACTTAAATTTCATTATCTCTTATTTTTATGTGTATTTTTTAAATTTTAGCTATTTTTTATTAACTTAAATATTGCCGTATGTATAACTACGGCAATAATAGCAGATTATTTTCCGTTTGTCAAGTGCTATTTTCTAGGGTTTTTCGGTAGAGTATTTTAATATGTTGTTAAATAATTAGTTTATGCTTTTAAAAAAATATTATTTTGTTTAGTATTTCTCACATACTACAGTCACTTTGAATATTGGATTTTATAAGAATTATTGATCACTTATTTTTGCACACCGGATGATAACCGCAAAAAAAAATAAATTTATTGGCAGGCTGTTCTCTTTATACCATAAAAGGCTTTTAAAAAAGCATTTTTATGCGGTTCACATTAACGGGCTGCAGAATATTCAGGCTCTAAATCCTTCATTGCCGGTAATTATGTATGCAAACCATTCAAACTGGTGGGATGGATTTATCGCTTACTTTCTTACAAACCGCGTATTGAAAAAAGATGATTACCTTATGATGGATATTAAGCAAATGATGAAATATTCTTTCTTTAAATTCATCGGTGTATTTTCTGTAGACCGGGAAAAACCTGCCGAAGCAATCAGGTCAATTAGCTATGCTGCTGATTTGATCAGGGGCAGTGAAAGGTACCTTTGGATTTTTCCGCAGGGTGAAATGTTTCCCCAGGATAAACGCCCGCTGAATTTTTATTCAGGTATTTCAAAGATCGCAGAGAAAGCCGGGAATGTATATCTTATTCCTGTTTGCTTCAGGTATGAATTCCTTATGGAACAGCGGCCTGAAATATTTATATCTATCGGCAGCCCTGATATTTTTTCCGGAAAAAATGAAAGCAGCCTGCCGGAGAAGCTGCGCAGTAAGCTTGAGTCACAGCTTGACATCCTGCGGGATGACGTAGTTTACGGAAAGACAGAAAACTTTATAACCATTTTTAAAGGAAAAGATTCCCGCAACAAATCATTTGATTGAAATTACTTTGCTTATATTCCCCTCTTGAGAGGAGTGCTGCGAAGCGGCGGGGTGTATTATTTATATTCATAATTTAAACAATAAGGTCAAACTCTGCTTTACTACAACATACTAATTACGGCTATTCTCTTCGTGCTGATGCTTATCTGCATATGGAATCTTTATATCCTCCGCAGAAAAAGCTATCCGAAAATTAATGATGAGAAACTCCCGTTTGTTTCAGTGCTTATACCCGCAAGAAACGAAGAGCATAATATTTCGCAGATAGTAAACTCATTGCTTGTGCAGGATTATCCTTCATTTGAAGTAATAGTTCTCGATGATAATTCCGATGACAGTACCGGTGAAATATTACACAATATCAAAAAGTTACATCCGCAGCTTAAAATCTTAAACGGCAAGCCGCTTGAAAAAGGATGGACCGGAAAATGTTTTGCATGTAAACAGCTCTTTGAAGCTTCAGCGGGTGAATACATATTGTTTACCGATGCCGATACTCTTCATAATAAGAACTCACTTCGTGATTCCATTACAATTGCGCTCAAAAGAGATGCGGATATGGTAACATTATTTCCTAAAATGACCATGGTAAGCTTCGCCGAAAAGCTGGTAATGCCGATGTTATGGTTCACAGTGATGATGATGCTTCCGTTCTACTTTGTTGATAAAAAAGGCTTCATAAAATTTTCGATCGGGATAGGGCCTTTTATGCTTTTTAAAAGGTCTGCTTACGCTGCTATTGGTGGGCATGATTCTGTAAAGAATGCAATAGTTGAAGATGTATGGCTTGCGAGAAAAATTAAAGAGCACGGCCTGCAGCTAATTGTTGAAGACGGCCAGCATATGCTGAGTGTCAGAATGTACAGGAATTTTAAGGAGATATGGAACGGATTTTCAAAGAATATATTTGCGGGATTTGAATTTTCTTCAATTGCCCTATTTTCTGTTAATTTGCTCTATTTTTTGCTGTTTTTTATTCCTTTTTTGTTATTTTTTATTCAGTTATCTTTGCAATTCAGCTTAAATTTTCTGCTGATTTTAACCGGAATTCAGGTTTTAATATTATATCTTACACGGATAATTATCTCAGCAAGGTTTAAGCTTGGCATCATTTCAACGCTTCTGCATCCCGTTGGCGCATTATCGGTTCCTGTCATAGCCATGAATTCATGGCGCTGGATAAAAGCCGGTTCAGGCGCAAAATGGAAAGGCCGTGTATACAATCCCGCAGAAGACAATAAATAACATATTTATATAAATAAATTTTTAATGAAAAGTATAATTATATTTTTTTCCATTTTGATATTAAGCGTTTCCGTCCTTCGGTCAGAAACAGTATCTTTTACTATGTCAGCAGAAGTTGAACGGAACACATCAATAGGTCTTGAAAAGGATTTTGTAGCTAATTACATTAAAGATCTTCAGATCTATCCGAAATTTTTTCCGAATATAGTAAGCGTAAGCAAGCTTAACGATAAAGAAAGCGAGTGGCTTTACAGAGTTGAAGCTCCGCTTGCTACTCCTTATAACCTTACATTCGTACTAGAAGATAAAAGCTCCGGCGATACACTCCTTTTTGAATCAAAGGATAAAACCAACGATTATCTTTTCTGCCAGGGAATATTAAGCCAGCCAAGTGAAAAGAAAACCAAGATAGTATTCCTGTTTAAAATTTCTATGACACGTGAAAAAGCCAGTGATATACATTTTTTAGCGGGAGTTCTGGGTGAAAAATTCCTTAGTGAGCAGATGAAAGATAAGCTTGAGGGCGATCTTGAAACCTTTATATCCAAAGCAACAAAAGATATGTATATTGCAAGCAGAACTTCAGGAAAATAAAGCTGCAGCAGGTTTAATATTAAAAATTCTCACAGGGATCCTGATCGTAATGTTCCCTTTTGGCTTTATTATCATGTTTACAGAGTTCGGCAGCAGATTTCTCTGGACAACAACGATCTTTTTAGGGCTCGAGGCCCTTATTACCTTCATCATCCTAACCAAACTGGCAGATCTTCTTTCGGTTGTTATCACCACAGCGGTAATTTTTATGGCATCATGGTTCATTGAGTATTGGGGTGTTACCACCGGTTTTCCGTTCGGCAGTTATTCATATAGCGGTATACTTTCTCCGCATATAGGCGGTGTACCGCTTGCAATTATGTTTGCATGGTTCACACTTTCATCCTGCTCGCTTCTTGCCGCAAGGTTCCTGCTTAAAGGCAGCTCTGAAATATCCGCAATTTCAATTGCTTCGGTATTCATACTTGCTGCAGATGTATTGCTCGAACCATTCGCAGCGTTTGTAAATAAATTCTGGCTTTGGAGCGAATCGGCAATACCAATGCAGAATTTTGTAAGCTGGTATGCAATTGGGCTTATTTTCATATTTACGTTTTCACAGCTAATAAAATGGAATAATAATGCTGATTACAGCTCTGCCCTGTATAAGATACCTGTAATTATCATGCTTATTAACATTGTGAATTTTGCCGTAGTGAACATATTCAATAATTATATTACTATTACAGTTTTTGGGCTCCTGCTATTTGTGATCTTAATATTACCTGTAATTTTAATTAAGAATAAAAAACACTCCGGCTCAGATATTTCTCCGGGAAATAATATATAAATTATTGCATTCTGAATATTTTTTGGTTCTCGCCGTAAGTATTGCTGCTCCGCTGGTACTCAGCTTCAGCAAAAAAATGGATTTTTATAGATATCCATCCCGGCTTATATTCGCAATACTGATACCGTTTATAATCTTTACCTTATGGGATAGTTTTGTTACAGCACGCGGCCACTGGAGCTTCAATCCCTTGTATACAGTTGGCTTCAAAATTTTAGGTCTGCCTATTGAAGAGATCCTTTTCTTTATAGTCATACCTTTTTGCGGACTCTTTACCTGGGAGAGCGTTAAGTACTTTACCCGTAATATGAAATCGGAGGATAAATGAAGGAATACACAATTCTTGCGTTTGTATCCGTAGTAGTGGCTGTGTTTTTTGATTTTTTTTTACGAACCAAACTTCTTGTAAATAAAAAGTTCTGGATTTTTTGGTGCGTAATGTTTGTTCTGATATTTATTGTGAACGGTTATTTGACCTGGAGACCCATTGTTCAGTATGGCGAGGGATTCTATCTTGGTATAAGGCTGTTCACAATCCCGATAGAAGATTTTATTTACGGTTTTTCACTTTTAACCATGAACATTTCTTTATGGGAATTCTTTTCCCGTAAACTAAAAAAATAAATTCCCCTCTTGAGAGGGGTGTCACGCCAAAGGCGTGACGGGGTGTGTTTATATTCTTGAAGAAAAAAATTATTGTTATCGGCAGCGGGTTTGGCGGACTGGGCGCAGCTATACGCCTGGCAGCCAAAGGCTATGATGTGGAAATTTTTGAAAAACGCGATAAACCCGGGGGCAGGGCTTACGTCTATGAAAAAAACGGCTTTAAATTTGATGGCGGCCCAACTGTTATTACTGCCCCTTTTTTATTTGATGAGCTCTTTGCACTGGCAGGTAAGAAAAAAGAGGACTACTTTACTCTAAAGCCGCTTGATCCGTTCTACAGGATCTTTAATCATAAAAAAGAATTTTTCGATTATAATTCAGATACGGAATTTACTTTAAGCCAGATAGAAAAATTCAGTCCCGAAGATAAACAGGGATATCTTGATTTCATCAAAACAACAAAGGCTATTTTCCAGAAAGGATTTGTAGAGCTGGCTGATAAGCCCTTCAATACTTTTGGCGATATGATGAAAATTGTGCCTGATATGATCAAGCTGCAGTCACACAAAACAGTGTATCAATACGCATCAAAATTCATTAAAAATGAATTTCTGCGCGAGTGTTTTTCCTTCCACCCATTATTGGTGGGCGGCAACCCATTTGATACAACTTCTATTTATGCGCTTATTCATTACCTTGAGCGTGAATGGGGCATACATTACGCTATGGGCGGGACGGGTACGGTCGTAAATGGGCTTGTAAGATTTTTCCTGGAGCTTGGAGGAAAAATTCATTACAATATTGATGTAAAGGAAATAACAGTAAAAGATAAAAAAGTTACGGGTATAATGCTTGAAGATAATACTTTTATTCCCGCAGATGCTGTGGTTTCTAATGCAGATGTTGCCTATACCTACCGTAATATGATAGGTAAACAATACCGCAGTAAATATTCTGACCGTAAAATTGAAAATATGCGATATAGCATGTCGCTTTTTGTTATATATTTCGGTACAAAAAAACGCTACAATAACGGCAGTATTGCGCACCATAATATAATACTGGGTCCTCGCTATAAAGAGCTGCTGAATGATATATTTAAACGTAAGATTTTAGCTGAAGATTTTTCATTATATTTGCACATGCCAACCATAACGGATAGCTCAATTGCTCCCGATGGCTGCGAAGGTTTTTATGTATTATCGCCTGTTCCGCACCAGGGTTCAGGGATTGACTGGAGTACTGAAGCAAAACCGTACCGTGATAAAATTATGCGGTTCCTTCAGGAGTCATACCTGCCTGAGCTGGAAGAAAATATAATAGCTGAACATTATATTGATCCGCTTCATTTTGAAGGTACCCTGAACAGTTATCTTGGTTCAGCATTTTCAGTGGAACCGATCTTCACTCAGTCAGCCTGGTTCCGTCCGCATAACCGCTCTGAAGATTTTGAGAACCTGTATTTTGCCGGCGCGGGTACTCATCCCGGTGCAGGATTGCCCGGTGTGCTTTCATCGGCAAAAATTGTTGAAAAGCTTATTGATTGAATATATTGAAATGTCACCTCATTTCCTTTTCTTGCTGAGGAGAAAATGAATGAATAAAGAAAACAAAATTTAGTAATTACGAATGAAGGAAATATTACACTCTGTTGATTCCATAACACCGATGAGCTGCACTTTTGATGAGTGCAGAGATTACACGCGCAATTTTGCCAAGAGTTTTTACTTTTCATCATTTCTGCTCCCTAAGGAAAAACGCGCTGCTGCATATGCAGTTTATACCTTCTGCCGTTATGCAGATAATATTGTGGATGGCGGAATTATGGCTTCGACAGAAAACATTCGTGAAAAATTCAATGAGCTTAATTCATTTCTTGATGATGTTTACAATATCCCGGGTGAAGCAATAGAAACCGGAAATATAAGCAGTATTCTTCCGGCGCATATTAACCGTTCTGCTTTTGCCGAAACCGTTATCAAATATAAAATACCGCGAAAATATTTCAATGATCTCATCGAAGGTGTTTGCATGGATACTGAACATAAACGGTACAAAACCTTTGCTGAACTTGAAAATTACTGTTACAAGGTTGCTTCTGTTGTAGGGCTAATTATGACTGAAATATTCGGGTACACTCATAAAGCAGCTCTCCCGTATGCTGTTTACCTGGGCAAAGCAATGCAGTTAACCAACATTCTGAGGGATATAAAAGAAGATTACCAGATGGGCAGGATTTACATTCCGGAAGAAGAATTGAAATGTTTTGAATATTCAGAAGAGGATATTGCATCAGGCAGTATGAACGAAAATTTTGCCATGATGATGCGCTTTAATATTGATAGAGCCCGGGCATATTACGAGCTTTCAACACACGGCTTTCCGTATCTTACCAATGACGGTTCCCGCACAACAGTTGTTTTGATGTATAAAATTTATTCCCGCATACTCAGTGAGATCGAAGCATACGGATATGATATTTATTCAGGCAGAAGATTTGTAAGCACTGCTGAAAAGCTTAAGCTGACAGGCTTGTATTTATTAAACAGAAGCGAAAGAAGAAAATACTCCAAGCTGCCGGATTCAAAGCATCATGAGCGCCTTCGTTCACTGTATCCCAACATGAATTTTGATATGTAACATTTGTCTTTTTTTGGACTGCATTGACTGTCTCAATGCGTTATGACAAATAACCCGTTTCACCCCGATGCTGGTCTTGTGACCAACAAATAAACAATTCCCGTTGATACACATTGAAACCATCCCAAATTAAAACAAAATCAATCACTATTATAGGCTCAGGTCTCGGCGGTCTCTCCGCAGCCATCCGGCTGGCACATGCGGGATTTGATGTAACCGTTTACGAAAAAAACTCCTCGCCGGGCGGCAAAGCCCAATCATTAGAGCTCAACGGTTACCGGTTCGATACCGGCCCTTCGCTTATTACTATGCCCTTTGTCATAAGGGAGCTTTTCCAATCCGTTGGTGAAAACCCGGATGAATGGCTCTCATTAAACAAACTCACCAATCTCTGCAGATATTACTACCCTGATGGCACGGTATTGAATGCCTATTCTGATTTAGAGAAATTCGAAGAAGAGATTGAAGCTAATACAAACGAAAACAGGAACTCTCTTTATAAATATCTTGAATACTGTAAAACCATTTATGATCTGACAGCAGATATTTTTTTATTTAAAGATCTATATAGCGCGGGAACATACACTAATTTTAAAGCCTTAAAGACACTCTTTAAGCTGCATAAAATAGATCCCTTCCGTACAATGAATGAAGCCAACCGTTCATTTTTTAAGGATGAACGCATCCTGCAGCTATTTAACCGCTACGCAACGTATAATGGCAGTGATCCGTTTAAATGCCCCGCCACATTAAACATTATTCCTCATGTTGAATATTCAATTGGCGGATATTTCGCTTCAGGCGGAATGTATTCTTTAACTGAAGCGGTATACATGCTCGCATTGAAAAAAGGCGTGAAGTTCAATTTCAATTCACCCGTTGAGAAGATTATTACGGATGGAAAAAACGTTAAAGGCATCAGAGCCGGCAGCAAAGAAATTTTTAGTGATACTGTAGTTTCAAATGCTGATGTGTACTCAACTTATGGAAAATTGCTGAATGATAACAAAAGCTCCGCTGCAA
Source organism: Ignavibacteria bacterium (assembly GCA_017303675.1). NCBI lineage: Bacteria > Pseudomonadati > Ignavibacteriota > Ignavibacteria > Ignavibacteria bacterium. Next base: position 903,509 of record JAFLBX010000001.1, on the reverse strand, counting down.
AAAAATATAACAAGCTCGAACCATCTTCATCAGCGCTGGTGTTCTACTGGGGAGTTAATGTAACTTCACAAAAACTCGATGCACACAATATTCTGTTTTCCGCTGATTATAAAAAGGAATTTGAAGAGCTCTTTGATAAAAAAATATATCCCGCTGACCCCACAATTTACATTTATATTTCCTCAAAATTCTCGCAGGGCGATGCGCCTCGAGGCAAAGAGAACTGGTTCGTAATGATAAACGCGCCGAATGCACAACTTTCTCTCCCTGAAAGGGAGAGACTGAGATGGGGTATTAATGAAATCAAAGAAACAATACTCCACAAAATTAAGGCATTGACGGGGTATGATATAAAAGATAAAATTGAAACAGAATCCATAATGTCACCTCAGGATATTGAGGAGCAAACAGGAAGCTTCGGAGGCAGCATTTACGGAATATCATCCAACAGCCGCAATGCGGCATTTTTACGCCAGCCAAACATGTCAAAGCAGTATAACGGACTTTACTTCACAGGCGGCTCTGCCCACCCGGGCGGCGGTATACCGCTGGTTATACTTTCTGGTAAAATAGCCGCAGAAAAAATTATCAAAGAACGGTAAAATTTTTTTCCGGCGTTGGTGTTCTCACCAACGCCTGAATTTTAATAACGTTGTCGTTGGTCAAAAGACCAGCAACGGCGTTTGAATTTCATTGTCTCACTTGTCTCATAAAATAAACTCAAATATATTTTTTTCTGCATATTGTTTGATAACGTTATGAAACTGCAATGTTTCTCACCAATGGTGGTTTTTGAGTATAAATGAGACATTTGAGACACGAACTCACAAAAATCCCTGGAACCTGTTAAATACCGGTGGTTTTTTAAGCAGCAAACAAGTTTTTGTTTATGATATTCTCATTTTAAGCAGGGAAAATTTAGTATATATATGCAGTATGCATATATAGCAAATATAATATATACTGCCGGACTTGTCAAGCCCAAAAAATAAAAATAAGAATAACCGGAGACACAACGGGGTCAAAAATTTTCTGTAAAGCGAAACGCCGTTTCGATTGCCCGAATCAGCGATTCGAGCTACAAAAATTTGGCGTAACCCTGCAAAGGTACTTTGGTTATTGTCGTTGGTGAGAACCTTAAAAAAGACAGGCACCAACGACGGCGAAGTAAAAGAAACCACCCCTCAATCCGGCTGTCGCCGGATTTCTTCCCCTCCTTAAATAAAGGAGGGGAGCTATATAAATCTCTCCGTGTTCTCCTTGACTCTGTGGTTAAAAAGCCTTTGTTTTTATGAACTTTTTACCGTTTTTTGGTAACTCCTTCCCTCATTACATCTCGTTAAGGCAGGAAAATTATATTTTTATTGTTAACCCTATCAGTTATTTTTTGTAACGATGGCAGATAATATCCGCGAAAAAGCTATACATACAGAAAACAAGCTGAAGGCAAAATTATATTCAAAAATGCCGGATTATATATTCAGCAACGATCTGTACGAAAACTGGATAAAAAATAATTTGAATTTTCAATCTGTTTGGATAGATGCCGGATGCGGAAACAACAGCCTGGTAAAGGAGTTTGAAGAGATCGCCCCAAACGGAACGGGAATAGATGAAGTTATTCACCCGGAATTGGTGACATCAAGTGATCGTTTCATAAACACAACTCTGGAGAATATACCATTTAGAGATAGTTCCGTTGATCTTATTACAGCCAATATGGTAGTAGAGCATATTGTAAATATCAAGCTTGTACTAAAAGAATTCCACAGGGTATTGAAGCCCGGCGGACGATTTATATTTAGAACAACGAACAGATTCTACCCCTCGCTTTTTATTGGTAACCTGCTGCCAAAAAAAGTGAAAGATCTTATTATATACAAAATCTTCGGTGTAAGATCACATGATATATTTGTAACCACATATCCCGCAAATACATTAAGTGATATTGAGAGGTTATTTAACAGAAGCGGTTTTGAGATCGAAGAGCTGACTGCAGTCGAAGATATCCACATGTTTAATCCATTTGTTTTTAATGTTTCATATATGTTATACAAAGTTCAGAGATTAAATTCATTTAAATGGCTGAGAAACTGCATAGTCTGCTCAGTGGTTAAGAAGTAAAAACTCGAATATGAAAAGCTACGGCTCAGCAAATATAAAGATCGCGCTTTTGGTAACCGGTGTTGTAATTATCATTGCAACACTTATTTACACACAGGTACTTGTCTCCGATATCCTTGAGCGTGAGCGCGAAATTGCAAATCTTTATGCCAAGGCTATTGAATATATCGCAACTGATGAATCACAATCAGGTGAATATAACTTTGTTCTCAGCAATGTTGTAAGCTCTAACACAATTAACTTTCCTATTATTGTTACCGATGCTAAATCAATGGAGCCGACTTTTACAAAGAACCTTGAAATAGATTCTACCCTGCCCCGCCAGAAACAGGTCGAGATCATTAAAGGCATGATAGAAAAAATGGATGAAATAAATCCGCCTATCAAGGTTACTTTTCAGGATTCCGTGGTTTTAAGTTATGTACATTACGGCCAGTCAAAAATAGTTGACAGGCTTAAACAGCTTCCTATTATACAGTTCATAGTTGCGGGAATATTTATATTCCTGGGTTACTTTGGCTTTAATTATATCAAACGCACAGAGCAAAGCAATATATGGGTAGGCTTATCAAAAGAAACAGCTCACCAGCTTGGCACGCCGCTTTCATCGCTTATGGGATGGAATGAGCTTATTAAAGCCGCAGCAACAGACCCGCTGAAAGTCACCCAGCTTTCAGAGGAAATGTCAAATGATATTGACCGCTTAAGCAAGATCGCAACCCGTTTCAGCAAAATTGGATCCAAGCCTGATCTTAAGCCGGAAAATATCCATGAAATTATAAAAAAGGTTGTTAAATATTTCGAGATAAGGATACCAAGTATTAGCAAAGGTACCTTTGAAGGCAATACTAAAAAGAAAATTGATCTTGAAATTAAAGGGCTCACCACTTCAACAGCGCTTGTTAACCGCGAATTGTTCGAATGGGTAATTGAAAACCTCACCAAAAACGCTCTGGACGCAATAGAAAATTCAGCGGGCAGCATTACATTTGATATTGAAGAAAAAGGGAGCCATATTTTTATTGATGTAACCGATACAGGTAAAGGTATAGACCTGCGTTTTAAGAAAGATATTTTTCGCCCCGGTTACAGCACAAAGCAGCGGGGCTGGGGGCTTGGCTTAAGCCTTTCCAAACGAATTATAGAAACTTACCATAAAGGCAAGCTGTTTGTAAAAGAATCCGAGCCCGGAAAAGGTACTACGTTCCGCATCAGGCTGGATAAAGCAGCTTAACAATTACCAATGAGCAATTAACAATTAGCAATGAGCAATTAACAATTTTACAATAAAACATTATGTTTGGTAAAAATAATTCAGACCGGGATCTTTTAAAAACCAGGCTGAAAGAATGTCCGTTATTCAGCAGTTTTTCGGGCAGGGAAATAAGCTCACTGCTGGAAATTTCGCATATTCGCGACTATTCTGAAGGCGAAAAAATTTTCACCCGCGGAACTATAGGGCTTTGCTTCTATATAATAGTTAAGGGTTCAGTTAATATTATTGCTGAATCCGGCGATAAAGTCCATGTTTTAAAGCAGCTTTCAGAAGGAGATTATTTTTCTGAAGTACACCTGTTCAGCGAAACTACCCATTCAGTCAGTGCCGCTGCTGCAGAGATCACGCGGCTGATAGTTTTCGCGAAACCGGATTTTGAAGACTTAATAAAAAAAGATCCCAAAGCAGGCAACAAGGCTCTGCTTAAGTTCCTTGAATACTTCGGTGAAAAACTGGATGAATTATACAGTGAAAATAAAGATCTAAAACAAAAACTATCAGGGCTTTTAAGTCAAATTTAAAATTAATCTTTAAAAAATCGTAAGTCTGATAATTGAAAAGATATTCTGAATATATACAAAAACTTTTTCAAAATAAAATATCTGTAATAGCATCTCTTATTATTTTTAAACTGGTATTTCAGCTTATAGTTATTCAAAGCGGCTTAAGATGGCTTACCGCAGATGATTACAGCAGAACTGTAATTTCATGGGACTGGCTGCAGAATCCCCGTATATATTCAGGCGTTTGGCTAAGTACACACTTTTGGCTTAATGGATTATTTATTTGGATCTTCCGTGATCTGACCCTGGCGCCGGTTATATCAAGTACTGTTTTTTCTATATTGACCCTGGTATATTTATATCTTCTCTTCGAAAAGATCTTCACCAAACAAATTGCAGTAATATCATGCCTGCTGTTCGCTGTTTTCCCTTTCCAGGTTTGGCTAAGCACATCGGCAATGCCTGAATTCCCGTTCTTCTTTTTTGTTACAGCAGCTTTCTACTATTTTATATTGTGGTATAATGGATTACAAATGCGCTCCAAAAGTCATGTTTACCTTATTGCAGCCGCTGTTAGCCTGAATTTTGCCAACCTTTTGCGTTATGAAGGTTGGTTCTTCACAATAGCATTTATTATAATGGTTCTTCTGCTTTCCTACAGAAAGTTCCGCTTAACCAAAGAGCTGTTTATCAATTTCGGGTATTCCTTTATTTCGTATCTCAGTATCTTATGGTGGCTTTGGCAGAATTACAGCGATTACGGCGATGCGTTTTTCTTTATAAAAGAAACTACGAAGATTTACGCAGGCTTAAGCAGCGCGGGATTTATTCAAAGAAGCATTCAGTATCCCTTTTTCATATTCTATATTGCCCCGCTTACAACTGTACTTGGATTATGGAAAATTATTAGGACCGTGAGAAATAAACATAACGGTTTCCTTGGTAATTTTTCCCTGTTAAGGGTTTTCCTGCTGTTTAATATTATAGAGCTTGTTCTGCTAATGTTTTCCGGTATTGTAGGTTCCGGGGGAACAAATATGATCTCAAGATATATTGTACTCAACGCAATACTCTTCTTTCCGTTTGCCGTTTGGCAGCTTTGCGATCTGAGAAAGTATATACTCATAGGAGGTTCGGTTATACTGATAACTGTCAATATGATATGGAGCTTCTACTATCAGCAGGCATACCGGGAAGATACCTTTGAAGTTGCACAGCTTACCAAGCAGCTTATTGATATAAATTACCTGGAGCCGGGTGATAAAATATATTTTGAAATGGTACCCGGGTATTATGATATTTATCCGCTGCAGGTTATTTCAAACGATCCTTCTAGGTTTAACAGCGATACAATACCTACATACTTCGCAGTTGATCCGCCTGTATCAAAAAAACTTTCGAAGAAAAAACGTGAAGAAGAGCAGCTGAAGCTAAATATACTTGAAGTAAGGAAGTTCATAGAAGAGAAAAAAATAAAGCTTTTTATTGTAAGGAGCGACCTCTTGATAGACAAGCTGAAAAAGCTAAGCTATAAATTCGAAGTGATCGGAGACTACCATCTCTTTTATATTTCAAACAGCAAGATATACTACAAACGCGGCAGCGAGCGTGATTCCACAGGCAGGAATATACAGGTAACCAACGGAAGCAAACAGCTTGGCCCTGATGAAATATCATTTGATAAAAAACTTGTCCTGAAAGATTTCCGTATTGATAATACTAACTTCGGTATGAACCCGCAGACTATAACTTTAAACTGGCAGATAGCAGACGCTTCTATACTGGATAGTCTTAATTCTGAAAATGAAGAGTTCGGCAGGTATAAAACTCACCTTGAGCTCACACCGGTTGATAATGATACGGCAGCTTTTGATACGTACAATAATATTTTTTCAGAACGTAACGTAGAAGAATTTTTCGAAACGGAAGAAATAAAAAATATTTTAATAATAAAACCTTTTGCGGCGCTTAATTATTCCGTTAAATTCAAATCATCGCCGTTTGAAAGCGGTTTATATGAAATACATCTTTCAGTATTTGACGAAGTAACCCGCAAAGAGCTTCCGGTATATATTGGAGACAGTGTTTATATAGATAAGTATGATTTTATTACTCTGAATGATACTGTTAAAACGGATTCAACTTGGCTGAATAAAAAAATCAGGGAACACCGCGACAAATTTCTCAAAAAACCATATTATCCTATCGGACGGATCATAGCAATGTTCCCCAATGTTAATTACAATGCCTTAATGAAAAAATCTTCTGATGTTTCGCAGATAATTATCCGCAACGGTTTTATGCTTCCTTTTTTGAACCGCTACCAGGGAGACCATATGCTGGATATAGTATTCACATATTTTTAAGATCATTCAGGCAGCGGGAACAAATTAACTCAGCCAAAGTAAAACTCTTATATAATTTAATATAAAATATTAATTTTTTAAAATATGGGTATTTTTCAAATAAAATTAAGGTTTTTGGCTGCTTTATTGATATTATTCATCTCAGGCAATATATATTCAGGCGGGAACGGTTTACAGGTTGGTGAAACTTCACCGAACCCGGAATTCCTGTTCGAAAACAGCTATGATGTTACTGCCGGATTAAGAAGCACCGTAAATTTATATGATTATAAACAGGATAAAACCCTTCTGGTTGCGTTTATGCCGGATATTTCTTCACAGAATAATTATGCCGAGGTAATGATCTCAGCTTTTGATACATATTTTTCAAAAGGAATGGCATTCGGGGAACCCTATCAATGGCAGTTTTACAGGGGCAGCCTGAAAGTGCTGATAGTTACCAATAATGACCAGTCAACAGTAAGAGATATTTTATATAATAATGGTTATGAATTTGATATAGCGCCGGATATTAACCTTGATATGGCACATTCATTCGGAATAACCAAATGGGATTCTGGTTCAGAAGGTTCGTATGTTTATATTGTTGATAAAAATAACATGATAACTTATGCAAACCACGACTATAAAGGAGAAGGGGAAAAATTAAGAGCAGTCCAGAAAGAATTGTTCACACAGTTTAGCATTACTGATCCGGGCAGCCGGCTTTCAGAATTCACAAATACACTTTACCCGGGAGATGCAGCCCCTGATTTCGAATATTCATTCAGCTCTTTAAAAGGAAATGATATTTCATCCGGAAACACGGGAAGGTTAACTGATTACATTGGTAAAAAGAACGTAATACTTGCATTTTATCCGGCTCCATTTAGTATGAGCTGCGCCATGGAGCTTACTACCTTTGATGCTTATGCAGAAAAACAAACACTGCAGAATATTTCAAATTCACAGCTTGGTTCGGTTGATGATGTTGAAATTCTTATGATCAGCAATTCGGGACTGGAGATACTGGATAAATGGAAAAATGATATGAATGTGAAAAATGTAAAGCTGGTATCTGATTACAACGGGGAAATATCATATAAATACTCAAGCTATAATTCGCTTGGTTATAACAACAGAACACTATTTATAATAGATAAAAATGGAATGATCTCATATATAGACTGGAACTATATTGTTGATGAAAAAGATTTTTCAATGGTAAAGGATCATCTTAAATTAATAAGCGAAAAATAAGTTTTTAAGCAGCTATATTCATAAACAATCCCCCAAGGATAAATAAAACCCCGCTTTAAAGCGGGGTTTTTTATTAATACTTATTATTTCTTCTTTAAATATCCCTTTGGGTTAAAGCTCATAAAAAATTTTTCTCTGGAACTGTCAGTTTCAAATTCCGGGTGAGCAGGAAGGAATTTTTCCATCGCTTCCATGGGTCCCGGACCCTGCCCGAAACCGGAGTATACGGGGTGCCCGTTAATGTTTGAATCTTCCACAACAAGATACTGCCCCGGTGTTACGAAACCGTGGTACAGTTCAAGCTCTTTATATACATGATCGCAGGAGTGGTCTGAATCAAGTATCACCATTACCCGTTTTTTATCCTTTATCAGTGAGCTTACCTGCGATAATATTCCTTCCGAAGTGCTCGAACCCATCAGGTATTTAATTCTGGGATGCTGCGGCATATCAGGCATAGCGTCGACATCAATAGTTATAACTTCGCCATCAATTCCCATCATATCAAAAAGCTTGGCGTAATAAAGCGTGCTGCCGCCATGGAACGTGCCGCACTCAATTATTACATCGGGTTTGGTCTCCCATAATATTTCCTGGTAAATCCACAGGTCATTGGGGCACTTAAATACTTTCTTTCCCATAAAATAGGTATCTGCCCAAACCTTACTGTAATAATATTTGGCATGAAACTCTTCTTCAATGTTTTTTGGCGGATTAATTATCCTGTTAATTCTTGCGAGTATTCTTTTAAAAAATATCATTTTAGTTTGTCATGCCCGCGAAGGCGGGCATCTAAATATTGATTCAAAAATGAAAAATTGAGTAAATATGCTAAAATTTTTGATTCTTGAAATTAAGAAACTGTTTCAGGCACTTGAGTAAATTTAATAATAATTGTTGAGACGTGCCAGCGGCACGTCTTTACAGGATAGAAAACTTCATAAACTTCCCTCACCAAACTTACGCGCGCTGCCTGTTAAGCTTAGACCTAAAACCCTGCCGGCTTCAATCATTCCATTTACCTTCAGCACTTCACCGCTTTGAACTTTGATCTTCACAGGAGATGTGAATCCTTTTTTCAGCATAGCAATTATGCCGGTAGAAATTATCCCGGTGCCGCAGGCAAGCGTTTCACGCTCAACACCGCGTTCATAGGTCCGCAGGCGGATAGTGCCGTCGTTTAATACCTGTGCAAAATTAACATTCCCGCCATTTGGTTCAAAATCTTTATGAAAGCGGAGCTTTCTGCCTGTATTATCAACATCCAGCTTATCCATATTGCTGCAATTCAAGTACAGCTTATTTAAATCTTCATCAATAAATACAATGATATGATCGGAACCAACATTAGTGCAGCTTACACTAAGTGGTTTTTCTGTTTCATCTGTAATTATAATATCAGTCCTTATTTCTTTTGGTTCAGGAAAATCAATTTTGACGGTTTCATCATCCAGAATTTCAGCAATATAGGTATCATCAACTGCTTCAAGCGTGAATTTCTTTTTTTCTGTAATATCGGTTTTAAATGCAAACATCGCTATACATCTTGCGCCGTTGCCGCACATTGCGCCGAAGCTCCCGTCACGGTTGTAATAGTTCATTCTAACCGCTGCACCTTCGCTTATTGGTTTATCGGCAAAAATTACACCATCTATCTGCGGGAAATTATCAGTGCAAAACTTAATGGTAAGCTCCTGCTGTTTTTCAAACGGAATTTTTTCTGTGATGTTATCTATCATCACAAAGTCATTTCCTGCGCCGCTGTATAATTCGTATTTCATGTAAACAATTTTTGCTTTTTCACTTCTGCTTTTTCACTCAGTTTAAAACACTCCCCTGTAATTTGTCTGTTTGGTCACCTTAATATCCTGAAGCTGCGGAGCTTTTATCCTCAGCTCAAATTTAAACCCGCGGTAAACACCGGTCGGCACCCAGTTAAAGCTCATTTCCCAGCAATGTAGGTCGCGGTATATTGTTACATACGGAGTTGAAAACTGCTGAAGGAAAATATCATACCCTGTTGTAAAAGTGAATTTCCAGTTCCTCGTCAAATTAAAATTCAGGTTGCCTGAAATATTGGAAAATTTGCTTATCACACTTGGCACAGGCTTTAAAATACTGTAGTTATACCCTAAAGTAACTGACCATGGTATTGAAAAATCAACAGGCTTATCCCCGTAAATTCCAACATATTCGCTTTCATAAGTACTGCTTTCGTTCAGCTCACGTTCTTCATCAGTGGAATCATTTTCATCAACTATCTCTCCCCCGGCCAGCGTTGTTGAAAGTGAAATATTAAAGCTTGTAAGCTGCGCCAGCTTTTTTTCTTCATTCCATAAAAAACGGTTAATCCTGCCAACTCCATCTACATATTTATACAGGTTAAATGATGCGCTGCCTCCGATATTCAGAAAACTTCCTACCTGGGTTCTGTAGCTGATCCCAAGCTCACTGAAGCGAAGGCTATCAGCAGCAAAATTGTAATTGATACCTGCGGTTAGATTCAGCAGCTGGAACTTGGTATCTGTTGAGTCAGTATCTTTTACCTTCATTTCAAAAACATTGCCTACAGAAAAATTCAAAGCCTGCTGCTCGCCTAACGGCGCACCGCCGAATACTTCACGCTCATAAATAGAATATTTAACCTCCTGGCCATACTGGTTGGTGTAAGATTTATAAGCGTTCCACTGAGGCTCGCTGAAATCCGGCGTATAGCTGTATGTAATTGATGGTGTTACCGTGTGCCTGAATCCCCTTATTCCGAAAAAGCGGGTATTGAAAAGACCAATCAGCCTGGTATTAAGAGATACACCGGTGTTAAAATACCTGAAAGCCTTAAAGCCATCAACATTATTTGTTGTAACAGTACTATCAGCAGGATTGAAAATTTTTTCAACCGATTTATTATACCATATTTCATTATAATTAAAAAATGGCGTGAAGCTGAACTCCGATACTTTTAACGGAGCATTTATACTTACAAACTGCCTGATACCTCCGCGGGTATTGCGGTTAAAGTTACCGTCTATAATTGCTGAGTTCACAAGCCGTTTTTCATCTATGTATTTGAACTGAGAGTTATAAGAATAGGATAGCTGTTCATACCATTTGAGATCAAGCAGTGAAGTGTTTTTTCCGCGGAAAGGGAATGTCTGGCTTCTGTTAAATGTAACTAGCGGAATTGTCTGCAGAATTTCCCCGGTTGTCAGGTTCTGGTCACGGGAATAATTCAGTGTTAATGAATTCGGCGTACCTTCCCAGAATTTGCTTAGTGTAACATTAGAAAGAGCATTTTGCCTTAAAAGATCATCCAGGTTATTTGTTGAAGTATTGTAATAGTTTTTACTGCTCAAAAAATTCACATTTGCGTTAAGCGTTGTTGTAGGGTCTATGGTCTGATTATGATAAACCCCTATTCTCCATTCATCACTGAAAACCTTATCATTATCAGTATCCTCACCAAGCCTTATTCTGGAGCCGCCAATATCAACACTTCCTGAGAGCTTATAGCGCAGCACATAACGGAAGCGGGAGCTGAGGTCAATTCTGCCTTTTGTATAATAATTACCCTGCAGCGCAATATCATAATAATCATTTATCGCCCAGAAGTAACCCAGGTGTGAAAGATACCTTCCGTAAGTCGGGTCTTCGCCGTAAGCCGGGGGAATAATGCCGCTTGAGCGGCCTGAGTGGTTGGGAAAAATTCCGAACGGCAGCGCAAATATTGGCACATCATCAATATAAAGATAAACCGGCTCTGCAATTACCCTGTCTCCCTGTATTATCTTAAGCTTAGGGCTTCCGAAGTAATAATCAGGCTCAGCTTTATCACAGGTTGTATACCTTCCGTTTTGTATAAAGAAAATATCCTCATCTACTTTTTTTATTTTCTCGCCAAGGTAGTAACCGCCTTCCAGCTCGGTTGAGCCCATATCTATCACTCCCTTGCGGGTTGAAAAATTATAACGCAGCTTAGCTGCATCATATCTTTTAGAGCCTTCCATAAATATCGGGGTTCCAATAAACTTTCCGGGCTTGCTGGTATCCGGAATCCCGTTTGCCTCCATTATTGAACTTTCGCGGTAAAGTGTTATTCTGGCGGCTTTCAGGTCATACTCCTTATGCTTTAGCTCCGCATCGCCGTATAACATAAGCTTATCACCTGATACATCAAATATTGCGGAATCACTTGCGGAATATTCAATGATAGCGTCAATATCCCCTGATCGGGTTGAATCAATTGTGTTTTTTACTGAATCATTTATCGGGACATAAAGAAGCGAATCACCTGATTGCTGTGAGTATAATTGTGATGCTATTAGAAATAGAAATATTTTGAAATAGGATTTCAAATTTCAACTTTTAAATTCAAAAGAGGTGATTTTGAGTCAGCAGGTTTACCCGCTCTATTAAAACTCAAATTTCGTACAAGTAAACCGTTGAAACGGTTTAACAATACTAACCCGCATATTTACCCATGACTGAAGTCATGGGCTAAAGAAAATTACTGTAAACGAACACTCGGTTTAATGCAAAAAAAAACGACCATTAAACTTTTCCAGCCCACGGATTTATCCGTGGTATTGAAAAATTAAAAAATCCATAAACCGTTTTAACGGTTTATGTAAGTTATTGGTGAGGTCATCATAACTTCACCCAACCGCATAACTCTTCAAGATACTTCTTATCAATATCATCAAACAAATTCAGGCTGTCTGAATCAACATCAAGTACACCCCAAACTTCATTTTCTTTTAACAGGGGAATAACAATTTCACTCCTTGATAAGCTGCTGCAGGCAATGTGCCCCGGAAATTTATCAACATCAGGAACAATTACAGTTTCACGCCGCAGAGCGGCTGCTCCGCAGACTCCCTTACCCATCTGTATCCTCGTACATGCAACGGGTCCCTGGTACGGACCCAAAACAAGCTCATTACCTTTAAGCAGATAAAACCCTATCCAAAGGAAACCCGGCATATTATACTTTAACACTGCGCATATATTGGCAAGATTCGCAATAATATCAGTTTCTTCGGCAATTAGCGCTTTTATTTGCGGCAGCAGCTGTTCATACCGCTCTGCCTTGGTGAGATTTTCTGATATTTTGATTTCTTCTGGCATACAGTTATTCCCCTCTTGAGAGGGGTGTCACGCTTAAGCGTGACGGGGTGTGTTTAACTTTATTTTCTCATAACCGGAAACATTTTACATTCCCATTTTATCAGCAATTCCGGTAATAGCGTTCTTAGTGAATTCGATATGCTCCTCAAGCGGTACGCCAAGCGCGGCCGCGCCGCCAGTGATATCATCACGGTTTACGTTTCGCGCAAATTCTTTCTTCTTCATTTTTTTTATAACAGAATCCGTCTTCACATCAGCCAGCTTTTTTTCGGGCTGCACAAGCGCGCATGCAACAATAAAGCCTGAGAGCTCATCAACTGCAAAGAGCGTCTTTTCCATCAGCGAAATTCTTTCGAATCCTGTATAATCAGCATGTGAAAGTATTGCACGCACAATTTCATCGCTGTAACCCCGCTCTTTTAATATTGCGCTGCCTTTTACCGGGTGTTCTTCAGCTGTAGGGTGTATTTCCCAGTCAAAATCATGCAGCAAACCCACTGCAGACCATTTATCTTCATCTTCCCCGAATTTGCGGGCATATTGCCGCATGGCTTCTGCCACGGCATACATATGCCTGCGCAGATTTTCGTTCTTCACAAATTCGTGTATTATTTCCAGTGCTTTATCGTATTCTGTCATAATATTTAAACCGCTAAGACCGCAAAGTACGCAAAGAAAAGCTATCTTTTGCGAGACCGCTTTAGCTGTCAAAGCAATCTATTTGTAAAAAAGGGAGGAGCCCTTTGTCCCCCGCTCTAAAGAGCGGGGATAATCATATTCATATACTGCCAATTCCCTGTACAGAGCCCCGCTGGGGCGTCTCAAATATTGATATTACCTGTATCAAATCCCATAAGTTATAGACGTGCCAACTGTTTAACCAGTCTGGGCGGCACGTCTCTACAGCAAATATCTCAGCTTTACAGTTCTTTCTTGGAAACTATATTCAGACCATTATCAAGCTCATATAAAATAGGCACACCGGTTGGGATCTCAACTTTTACGATCTGCTCGCCTGATAATTTTTCGAGGTGCATAATTAAAGCGCGCAAAGAATTACCATGTGCTACTATAAGGATATTTTTTCCTTCTCTAAGCATCGGTTCAATTTTTTTATAATAATAAGGCAGTACTCTTTCAGCAGTATTTTTCAGGCTTTCTCCTCCCGGAGGGGGAACGTCAAAGCTTCTGCGCCAGATGTGGACCTGGTCTGCGCCAAATTTTTCACGGCATTCATCTTTGTTCAATCCCTGCAGGTCGCCATACATTCTTTCATTCAGCGCTTCGTCGCGTTCGCATACCAGATGTTTAAATCCGGCTTTCTGGGCTGCAATTTCGTATGTTTTGGTAGCTCTTTGCAGAACAGAAGAGAACGCTTTATCGAAGGTCATACCTTTTAACTTTTCGCCGGCTAACGATGCTTCTTCTTCACCTTTTGGCGAAAGCGGGATATCGATCCATCCTGTAAAGCGGTTTTCCAGATTCCATTGTGATTGTCCGTGTCTAATTAGTACTAAATTGGGCATAATTTCCTGTATTTGTTTAATTTTTCAAAAATAATAAAGTTCAATATAAGAGTTAGAAAAATAGGGTTAAATACCCTAAATTTTCATCATCTATAACACATAATTTAAGCTTTCATAACAGAACTTAATACAAAAAAATCCAGCAAATCACAGAAAGAAATAAAATTCTTTACATTAACAGTATTTTTTTTATTATTTTTGTTTTACACAAAAAACTGTTGAATATATGGATAATAATTGCAGGTTTATACTGAAGATTCTGTTGGTAACTCTGGTACTCATTTTTTCAAATCTGCAGTCAATTTCACAGGATAAAAAATCAAAGGATACAAACCTAACAAAAATTGAAAAATTATCAGTAAATGATTCCGACGAAATAAATGCTATTGAGAATTTAGAGAAAATTTTTGTTGGTGAAATTATACGGCAAAATAATGAAAAACGGATCAAAAGATTAAGAGAAGAACAGTTAAACAGGGTCTATTCAAAAATTGATGAAATAAGATCATATATTTCCAAAGGAATAGATACCTCTGAATACAATTATCTGATCCGGCTTGCAGAATCAGGATACGAAATTACATCCGATATACTTGTAAACGATGATGTAAATATAACAACACCCCGCAACCTGACAACTTCACTGCTTTTAAACAAAGAACTGCTTAATGACCTTGAGCTTATTAGCGCTAAAGTAAAATTACGGATATCAGAAGTAACAGCGCACCGTAAAAATCTTGATTCACTTGCCAGTGATACTATAATATTTAAGATCCCAAAAGATACTTCGGAAATAGCGGAATATTTTAAAATGCTGGCGGCGCTGGGCCAGGCTTACAATCCCGTTGATTCTATGCTTATTAATTCATTGAGTGAACTGAATATTATACAGAATCGAATCAATGATATTTCAACAAAGCTTAATGAAAGCATCTGGCGTATTGAATCTATACGCGCTAACGATGAGCTGTCATTTTTTTCCGGCGGCTTTTTAAAGAAGAATTATCCCTTTATCTGGGATAATTCAGTTCAGCATAAATCTTTCAGTGAAGCAGTTAAGTATTCAACTGCCAAAAATTTAAGAGTACTGATGTTTTATATAGTAAATAACCTGTTTACTGTTTTGATATTAATTTTATTTGCGGTAGTTATTTATTATGCAATTCGCAAATTCAGATCAAAAATAGTAACCGAGAAATTATTATCTTCAAAATTCGGGACATCAGTATTTGTCACCAAACCTTTTTGGTCAGCCTTATTCTTAAGTTTTTCTGTTTTACAGTTCATACTTTCCAGGCCTCCACTTGTATTTTCGGGGATATTATGGATCCTTACAGGTTTTATTCTTTTAATTCTTATAAATAAAAGAAAAGAGAAAAAAATCAGCCTCGTGTGGCTATGTATACTGATAATATATATTTTGATCTTCAACAGCAACTTACTGCTTATTGTAACTACTGCTGAAAGATGGGCATTATTGATTCTTTCGGTGGTATCGTTAATTTCACTTTTTTACATAAAGAAGAGCGCAGCAGATTTCATAGCAGATAAAAGATGGATGAAAACAATTCTCTTTATTTGCTTAATTGTATTTGCTGTTTCCATAATAACCAATATTACCGGATATTTTAATCTAACAAAACAAATTGTTATATCTACATTGCTAACAATGTATCTTTCGATTTTATTTTATGCTGTATATACATACCTGAATGAAGCGCTAATTATTCTTGCTGAATTTTCTGAAGAAAATTCCGATAACAGCTTTACCCGGAATATGCAGAACCTTAAACGAAGCTTTCCTAAGGCAGCAAAATATCTTCTGGCTGCCGGGGTAATTATATTAATATCCCGTAATTTTTATTTATATGATTATTTTGCCGAAGGGCTTTCTATATTTCTGGGAACCACAAGAACACTTGGTGATTTTACATTTAAAATCGAAAATATACTGCTATTTATTGTAATTACAGTAATTTCAGCGGTAATTTCAAAATTCATTTCCCTGTATTCAGAGCTTAAATCTGCAGGTTTATTTTCAGGTAAAGATGAGCGCGGAGGAATAGGCAACTGGCTGCTTTTAATAAGAATATCAGTATTTTCAGCGGGTCTATTGATCGCTTTTGTTTCATCCGGATTTCCAATGGATAAGCTTACTATCATTATCGGTTCATTAGGTGTTGGTATTGGTTTGGGCCTGCAGTCAATTGTCGGAAACCTCTTCAGCGGAGTTTTTTTAGCCTTCGAAAAACCTGTTAAAATTGGTGACCAGATCGAAGTTGACGGAAAAACAGGCATCATCAAAGAAATCGGTATCCGAAGCTCTAAGCTGGAAACATTTGAGGGCTCTGATGTAATAATTCCAAACGGCGATCTCTTATCCAAACATGTTATTAACTGGACAAGAAAAAACAATAAACGCCGCGCAGAAATTTTCATTTCTGTAAAAGAACCCGGAGATATCAATAAATACAAATCATTGATTTTGAAACTGCTTGATGAAAACAACAATGTAGAGAAATTACCTCCTCCCCAGGTACTTGTTAACAGCATAAAGGGATCAGAAGCTGAATTCAGAATACTTTTTTGGGGAGATGTAAATGATTATTTACAGATAAAAAGTGAAGTCTATTATACTATTCAGAATGTTCTGAGAGCCGAAGAAGATAAACTTAAAGAATCAATTTCCGCAGAAAATAAAACCGAAGAAAATAAAAAAGAAAATTAATCAACATGTACGGTAAAATCCTGATCCTGTTCTTTTTATGTACGGCTTTAACTTTTACACAGAATTACAACAGAATTGATTTTGAAGCGGGCGGCTTCGTTCTTGCGCAGGTACCAACACCTGATGGAAATACAATTTATGCGCGAACCGATGTGGGAGGCGTATATAAAAAATCAGGCAATGAAGACTGGAAATTTATAAGCGAGTTCGCGGTAACGCCCGGTGCGCTTATGGTACAGGCTATTGATATTAATCCAAACAACCCGGAAGAAATAATTGCAGCTTGCGGAATGGATTATCTTGGTAATGATAACGGCAGAGGTTTGTGGAAATCTGATAATGGAGGAGTAAGCTGGAAAAAGATCCTTGGTCCTGAAAATGGATTTACGGGTGTTAATTATGGCGGGAATTTATTCAGGGTAAAGCTGGGCGGTCCGTGCGCAAGGTATCATCCCTCTTTACCCGGCAGAATTATAACCGGTACCCTGAAGAACAGTTCCGGTCATCCTGAAATATACATGAGCGATGATAACGGATCAAGCTGGAAAGAAGTTAATCATAATTCAACATTAACCGGGAATACAGTTAGCATTCAGATACATCCCAAATATCCTGAAGAGATATGGATAGGAACAGATGAAGGATTATGGATAACAAGAGATAACGGAAACACATGGAGTGAGAAAATTTTTCCCGGGCAGATAGATGGCGTTTACCAGATACTGCTGAAACAAAACAGCAGCGGAGGTTTAACCGGTTTTGTGACAACAGGAAAGCTGTTCAGGTTAAACAACGATGCGTCTTCTATTACGGAGCTTACCGGAAATTTCGGTTATTATTCCGGATACGGTACTGAAATAATAGGCATTACATTTTATGATTATGATGAATCAAAGCTTTTCTGCAACATGATGGGTTACCCGGCAAAAATATCTGTAAATGATGGCGACAGCTGGGGAAACCAGCTTGAATTCCTGCTGGAAAAACAATATAATCCCAAACATACACTTGAAACACAGGATAAGATCTATACTTCAAATATAATAACTTTTCAAAATCCGGCTGATAATAATATTATATACTCCAGCGGCGGGGCAGGTCCGTTTATCACCACTAATAAAGGTAAAAGCTGGCGCTTTAATGGTGAAGGGATAGATATGACGGTGGTTTATGATGTTACATTTTCTCCATCCGGTGATATTTATATTCCTATAAGTGACTGGGGAATGGCCAGAACCGATGACAAAAATCTACCGCGGATAATTAACTATTCAAGAAATTATACCAAAGACCCTCCCCCGCCTGAAAATAACGGGGATTCATACCTGCCAAATGTTTGCAGAACCCTGGTTTCAAAAAATAACCCGAACAAAATTTATCTTATAGGCGGCAGCGTATTTACATATTACCCCGCAATAGCTGTTTCAAATAACCGCGGCGAACCAGGCAGTTATTCTATTTTGAAACCAACGGGGATCCTTTCTTACCCTGAAGCTGGTCCGGGATATGATGCTATATTAAATGATGGTGATATCACGACAGACGGTAAAAACGATATATTAATAGTTCTAATGGGAGGCGGAGTTTATAACCATACAATTTATGATGCCTCAAACCCGGGGGCATATTGGTATGGTTTATACTTCAGTACCAATAGCGGAATAAGTTTTGAAAAATCAGTTTTTACGGGCGAAGCTGATGCAATTTATAAAAATTCAATTGTAAGCGGACTTTTTAATACTACAGATTATATCGAAGTTGATCCTGTTGATCCCTCCATTGTATATTTTTATATCGAAGGCGGAAATGAATCCGGTGTGCAGGCGGGTGGTTTTTTTATCAGTACAGATTACGGCAGAACATTCAGCTTTAAAAATTATATTGTGCAAAACCCGGCGATTGATTACAGGAACAAAGGGGCTATTGATGTTGACCCTCTTGGCGGCGGAATGATCTGGGCTGGTATCAGGAATTACGGGCTTTTCAGATCAAATAACCGCGGCAGCTCATTTGAAAAATTGCCTGCTTTTACTTCTGTGTTTTATGTTGATTGTAAAGGCAATACTATTGCATTATTCGGAATGAAAGATGGCGACGATTATAATAAAATTTATTTATCAAAAGATGGCGGCGCTACATGGGAGCATATTTATATTCCCGGGCATGGCGTAATACCTTCTGTCAGATCATTAAAACTTCGCGATACAAAAGATGAGCTTTGGATATCAACCGGCGGCCAGGGCTTATTTGTGTATTACTATTGAGTATCGTGTGCAGAAAATTAATTAAGATTTACCATACTCCTGCTCCAAATTCAATTACATACGTCAGCTCACGTATGTTCCTGAAACCCTTGTTTTTTATCCCTACTCTTAAACCCCAGAAATCTGTTATAGCGCTGAGGAATTTCAACGGCGTAAATCTAACGTTTGCCCTGAATTTCAGTCCGGTTTCAAGAACGAAATCCGTACTGTACTTACTTTCTCCGCTGATGTAGTTTTCTTTTTGATTAAACTCAACCCCTGCCGCAAAATAAGGATCCATAAACCTTGATGCAGATGGAGTGATCAGCAGGTTATAGCCTATATCCCGAAGTTCATTTCCCTGTAAATATATCCTGTTCACAATCCAGCCGCCTATTAACGGTGCTTCTACGTTTTTTATAAGCAGCAACGGAAATGTTGCTGAAATACCAAAAGTATTATTATATCTTCCCATTATTCCAATGGATTTTATAAGCTGACCGCTTTCCCACCATTCTTCAATTTCCACATTCGTTGTATTATCAGATATTTCCGGCCAGTTTTTGGAATAGTAACCTATCATATCATTTTTCAAATGATAATCTTTACCAGCCATAGAAGGTTTGGGCATGGGTCTGAGTTCATATACAGAATTATGCGGAGCGTAAACACTATCAATTATATATTTATGGCGGTGCGGTGAATCATATGGAAGCGGAGGAAGAACTTTATGTTCGGGTTTCCTTATTTTTGACATATATGCCTGATATTGTGAAGTAAACAGCTCCCCTGACCGGATAACGTCCCGCAAACCCCAGGCGTCATTTTTTCTCAGGTTAACATCATATCCCGGAGTGTAGTAACCATCACCATTTACATCGGTACAGCTTGCATGTTTGCCTTCTTCTACCAGAATATTGAAAGGCAGGTTAGTTTCCAGTGCATCTATATCAACGTTAAACACATTATCATACCACTCAAGCGCATGGGCTTTAGCTGTAACCTGCAGAAGGATAAGATAATATTCCCTTAAAGTATCGTTAACCTGTTTATATTGTACAAATATCTTGAATTCAGACTGCTCTGTATCATGGTGATGTTTACCGAGTCCTGCTTCAAATTCATAATAATGATTATAACAGATATCCATACCGTTAACATAATTAAGATTTATAACTGAACTATCTATATTTAATTTGTTCAGCCTGACTGCAAGATGTTCTTTATCTTTAAGAGTAAAAATGTTCTTAACCATGTAATATACGGCAGGGCTTGATGCAAGCGTATCAAATGGAAATCTCTGAGGTATTTTAATATCTTTGCCGGTCTTATTATACAGCATTGGTTCATCAGGTGAAAACCAGAATACAGGCGCACAGTATGATACAATTTCCTTAATTGTCATTTCAGACTTAAAGCCGTGCCAGAAAACAAATGCATTCATGGCCCGCTCTCTTAGATCCTGAGACCTGGCTGAACCGGACAAAATCAATATAATGATAATTAAAAAAAAGGGTAGATTTTGAAAATTGCATTTGTTATTCATAAAATCCCGCAATAAACTCCTGTATTAAGATGTAATAAAGTCCAGATTATTAAATTTAGTAACCGCAGGATAATATTATAAATTAATTTAAACAATATAAAAATATAAATTTTATATATTTGCTTTGATTATATCAACTTTATAGAATATTTTAATATCACTTTATTAAATAAAATATACTGTCATGAAAATCCTGAAAATTCTGTTCATCCTGTTTGTAATAACAGTATCAAGAAACTCTTATACCGGCGAACCGCAAACATTCTCAGATACAGCTAACATTACCGAAGCAGCTATCGATCTCACCAAAGCTACCGGCGATCACAGACTGTATGTAGAAGTTAAGGCACCCAATATCACCTCAGAAACTGCCGAATATCATTTCCCTAAAATTGTTCCGGGTACTTATGCCATAAATAACTTTGGAAGATTTGTTTCAGACCTCAGGGCATATGACATCAATAATTCAGAGCTGCAGGTTGAAAGGAAAGATACCAATATTTGGATTATAACAGGGGCATCAAACCTGCATCATATAGGATATATAGTGCGTGATTCATACCACTCAGATGATCTTCC
Organism: Ignavibacteria bacterium; assembly: GCA_017303675.1. Taxonomy (NCBI): domain Bacteria; kingdom Pseudomonadati; phylum Ignavibacteriota; class Ignavibacteria; species Ignavibacteria bacterium. The sequence continues at coordinate 882,255 of JAFLBX010000001.1, read as the reverse complement.
GGTTGTTTTTGAGCCTGCCGGTTCTTGTATAGATTCAGGAAAGGCTTTTGTATTGAATAATTTTTGTTTTGTTGGATATTTTGACGGCTTTAAAGATAGCCCTTTTTCTTTAACTGTTAATAAGCCTAAAGGCTTTTACGGCTCAACCTCTCTGCCTTTAATTTCAACAAATGAAAGCACCGATGTATTTGCAGCTCAAAATTATTTTCAGCTTCACGATAATCCTATCCTTTACTGCCTGCCTGATACAGCCACAATGATGGTTAACAATATGAAAGTGCTTATATCTGTCTATTCACCCAATAAAAAAGTTAATGTTGACTATCTGAAAGAGGACACTAAAAAGTTATTCACTGCACAGGGTGAATATCTTGGCGGTTCGCTGCCGGCAAAGCAGTATTCGGTATTGGTTTACCTTTTTGGTGCATTGCCGAAATCAGGAAGTACCGGTGCCCTGGAGCATTTTACATCAACGGTAATGACTAACTTAGAAGTTGATAATGCCGCTTTTGTTGATGGGTTCAATGATGTTATTTCACATGAGTTCTTTCACATTGTAACTCCTCTCAGTATTCATTCAAAAGAAATTCATTATTTCGATTTTAATGCACCAAAAATGAGCAAACACCTTTGGCTCTATGAAGGCTCAACGGAATATTACGCACAGCATTTTCAGGTAAAAACCTCTTTAATAACTCCGGAAGACTTCCTGCAAAGAATGAGGAAAAAAGTTTTCTACTCTCTTTTAATTTATAATGATTCGCTTTCTTTTACAGAATTAAGCAAGGGTGCGCTAAACATTTACAAACCCCAATATGGCAACGTTTACCAAAAAGGTGCATTGATCAATATGTGTTTAGACCTCTATCTTTTAAAGCTATCAGAAGGTAAATACGGACTGCAAAACCTGAAACGTGACCTTATGAATAAATACGGACCCGATAAACCTTTTGATGATGATGAATTATTTGATGCAATTACAGGTTTAACCTATCCTGAAATCGGTGTTTTTTTAAAAAATTATGTTGAAGGTTCAAACAGGCTGCCATTAAATGACTTTCTCGTTTTTGCCGGGTTTGAATACCTGCCAAATGGTGAGGCAGAAGTGCTTGATTTAATTGGCGGTACCGCTAAACCGGATTTTAAGGGCTCTGTTTATATTACAGATGTTTCAGAGTTCGGTAAAAAACTAAATATTAAAAAAGATGATATACTTGTTTCAATTAATGGCAATCCATTGACGTTAACTGCTTTTGAAAATCTGCTTTTTACACCCAATAAATTAGTCAAACCGGGTGATAAATATACAGTGGAAGTAAAGCGTAAAAATAAAAAGGGCGAGATAAAAAATATAACTTTATCTTCAATTGCCACATTGGTAAAAAAGAACGAATTACATGTAATAAGAGGGGTTGCGCAGCCTGATGAATTACAGTTAAAGATCCGGAAAGCCTGGATCAACCATTAAGAAATGGCGATTCATATTATTTATTATTAAAAGACCCCAAATGGGGTCTTTTATTTTTACGTAAATCTACACAAATTTTGAAACACTTTTTAATTTCTCTCTATTATACTGCTGAATTCTTCATCTGTAAAAAATTGGGGGGTATATTCTGAGCCTGATAATTTTATACTATTGACAAACGCTCTCAGGTGAGATTGTGCCGCACTTTCCATAAGAAAAATCACCTTCACTACATAGCCATCTTCCTGGTAACGGATTCTCTGGCGAAGCTGGTAAATATATTTTTCTTTAATGAAGGCTGCTGCTTCAAGTGCTGCAAGATCGCTTATACATCCTTTTACTGTCAGCTCGTCATAAATTTTCTGTATCTCTTTATCCTGGTATGAACCTGTATTTGAATTGGTTTTGTAGTTGTAGCCGTAATTATCCATTATTCTTTCAACACACCATACATGCCTTGCTTCCCGCTGCTGCACAGAATAAAATACGCTCAATGACCATCTTTCATGAAATTCACCAAGCAGGTCATAAACCATTTTTTCTTCCTGGTAAAGCTTCAGGAAAAGATCCCTGTTATCTTTATATTCATTTTTGTCATTGGTACCTGAAGAATAACTGAATATGCTGCTGAGTAATAGCAACCAGATAATTCCTGATATTTTTTTCATTTTTCACTGCCCCTTTGCTGTAGCTAACAGTTTCTGAACTATATCTTAATTCAAACTTAACCTATTTAAAAATTTTTAACAATGTTAAATATCAATTAATAATATGATAAATCTCATATTATTATATAGTTAAAATGAAGTTAAAGTGTTAAGAACCGGAGTTTTGTGTTAAGAAATGAAATTTAAATTCCTGATATTTATAGTTACATTCTAAAAATATGATACGAAATTGTTAAGGTATCAAGGCTAATAAACTATTTTGCTGAACATTATTGATAAAAAATTTAATACAAATATTTGTAAAATTTTTATCTGAGATCTTATAACCCCCGGGCTTTCTTTATTTAGATATAAAAAACTTAGCCCGGTCAATATTAAATACAGACCGGGCTAAATATGAAATCATTTAAATTCCTATTGTTAAGCAGTACTTTTTATTTGATCAAAGTCATTTTCTTTACATCTCTGTATGTTCCTGATGAGAGCTCGTAATAATAAACACCGCTGGAATATTTTGCGGCATCGAAGCTAACTTCATAATTCCCAGCAGGCAGGTTTTCATTGGCCAGTATATCTAAAACCCTTCCGGTGTTATCATATATCACCAGTGAAGTTTGCCCCGGTGCATTTAAACCGAATTTTATTTTTGTAACCGGGTTGAACGGGTTAGGATAATTCTGCCCAAGTGAAAATTTTTCAGGTAACGCTGTACCTGTGGGCTCTATACCTGTGGGTGAACCCCACTTTGAGATGTTGTTAACAGTTACTCCGCCTGCGGAAGTAAAATCACCGCCGGCATAAGGCAGAGTAGCGAAAACTGAAATTGCCATAACTATTATAGGGTCGCCTCCGGACATTCCAGATGCCATGGCAGACCAGTTTGATCCGTTCCACCGCGCTATCCTGTTGGCACCTATGCCGCCAGCGGAAGTAAATTCACCACCAGTGTATAAATAGCTTCCGCTTGAGTGAAGTGAGTATACGGTATTATTAGTCCCTGTTCCAATAGCAGACCAGCTTCCGTTCCACTTTGCTATGCGGTTTACAGAAACACCGCCTACAGTAGTAAAGCTTCCTCCTACTACCAGTTCATTGTTAAGCACTTCCAGCGCGTATACGGTGTTGTTTACACCCAGGCCAAGTGCGCTCCATGAGCTTCCGTTCCATGAAGCAATACGGTTTGCGTTTATTCCCCCTGCAGTTGTGAACTCGCCGCCGGCAACAAGCGTATTGTTATATACTTTCAGTGTTCTTACTGTACCGTTAAGCCCAAGTCCGACAGATTCCCACGAAGAACCTGTCCACCGCGCAATTCTGTTCCTGGTATTTCCTCCAACACTTGTAAAGCTGCCTGCAGCATAAAGCTCATTATTATAAACAGCCAGAGAATAAATATCGTTGTTAAAAGACTGGTTGCTTCCGAAGAGCAGCCAGTTTGTACCGTTCCATTTGGCAAGCCTTCCTGCACCCACTCCACCAACCTGAGAAAAATCACCCCCAACAATAAGCTCACCGCTCATAACGATAAGAGCTGAAACCCTTCCGTTCGTTCCAAGCCCAAGTGAACTCCATGAAGTCCCGTTCCATGATGCTATCCTGTTAGCGGAAATTCCTCCTATACTTGTAAAATCGCCTGCTGCTACAAGCTGCCCGCCGTAATTTACAAGTGCCCTTACTTCGTCATTAGAACCTGTACCGCAGGCAGACCAGTTTTGCGATAGAAGATCAGTTGTAATGAATGTAAGGAAGAAGAGCAGTATTGCTGCAATGAGTAATTTACTAATTGAAAACTTCTTCATAATTTCCCCCTTTTAAAATTTATGAAAAGTAATATTTATTAATGTATAACCAATATAGTTAGCAATAATAGGTAAGTAAAGAGGAAATATATAACCGTTTCAATTAACGATATCACTGTATAATTGGGTTTAATTGTTTGATAAACATTGCATTAAATAATTTTTTTAGATGGATATTGATAAATAAAAAGCCTTCCGGGGGGATACCGGAAGGCTTATTTACTGTTTTACATCTGCAGATTTTCGATCTGCGTATTTTAGAGAAGAAACTGTTACGGAAGAACCCTGTATGGTGTACCAACTGCATCACTGGCAAATTCAACAGGTGAATCATCATATAATGATTTGCGTGTTGATGCACTGATAAAACCATTGAACCTGCCGCGGTTGTGACCTGAGTGGATAGTAAATGCTTTATCGTATGTTCTTAACCATCCGGCACCGCTTGGTGTTTGGCTTGTCATAACAAACGGCTCCCTGTGGAATCCGAAATTGCGTTTGCCCCAATGCCATGCTACAATGTCCTGCTCTGACTGAGCTGAATAAGTTGTAACAACAAATCTTACCTGGTCGCCTGCATTCACTTCAGGAATTCCTGCCCCGTCAAATCTTCTGGTTGTAAATATATTTTGTGTAAAATCAGGCCCGGCAAAAGTATATGTTAATGTACCGTTCACATATACCTGTATCTGCTGCATCTGGATATAATCATTACTGTTCTGCGGTGAGGTTGTTCTGCCATCAACCATAGATACTTTGTATAATCTCCAGTTCTGCCTCGGACGGGGGTTATTACCTACGCGTTTAAATATTGCAGTTCTTTTGAATTCCTGTGTGTATGGTTTAAATATTGTGTCAACAACTCCACCAACCACGCCAACAATAACATAGTTACCCGTTATTGTTCTTGTGATATTTGCATATTTAAGGCTATCACCTTCATTAGTTATAGTAACTGTAGCGCTTGAGCCTGTTACTATTCTGCCCCATCTCATCAATGAGTCTATGGGTGTATCTCCGCCGTCCAGATCACCGACAGCGCCGCCATCGTCAAAATCGGTAACTTCTGCTTTTAAAAGATCATCATCTTCAGCATTTGGATTTGAGTAACCATTGGTAATAACTTCTGTTATATACTGGTCGTCTGTTTGTGATTCTTCAACGGAATTATCGTTACATGCTGCCATGAATATGGTAAATACCGCAGAAAACGTTAAAATTAACAATTTTTTTGATGGTTTTAGGAATTTCATTATATTTTCTCCTTTATTATTGATTTTTTCGCTGTTTTTGTACTTTTCAGGTGGTTATAACCCTTTTGTATCAATAAGACAAGCAGATGTTTAAAAGGTTTAATGAAAAATTACAACAAAACTTCCTTATGAAATATAAATGCAGGGCCTCTCAAGAATGAGAGAGCCCTGTATCATATTTACCGCATTTTCAATTGGGGATTTACTTAACCGGTAAATATTATCTCAATTTATTGAAGCATTACTCCCATGCATTATCGTAAGCGTTCAAAACCACAGTTCTTATGCTCAGGTCAGCCCCTATTTCTGAATTTGTCATAACTGCAAGATCAACATTATTGGGAAACTGCACTATTAATCCCCGCATATTCCCCTGGTTTCCGCCAGCAGGTCCCGTGCTGTTAATTGAACCGCCGTGATTAAAATACTCGCCGTGTTCACCGTTGAGTGTTCCGTTTTCTGACCAGCCAATGTAATTATCCCTCATAATATTGCGGTTCACCTCAGAAAGTATATCGTTATTATACCTTATATTTGCCAGGAAGTTTGCAAGATCAATTGCGGAAAGATAATAACCGCCGCCGCCGCATATCATCGTCCAGTCACCGAAATCTACACCCGGTGTATTGGCGGCATTTGTGTAAAATAAAGTTGGCTGCTCTGCTGAAGGACTTACACAATCCGCATTCAGAACCCCAAGCTTATCAAAGATTTCCTGCTGTATGTAAAGCCTGTAAAAGAAGCTGGCAGATGAAGCGTTTATTTCTGTTATTCCCGGCGCGCCCGGTAACCCTTTCCATAATGCGGGAATTATCACTCTGAACAGCGCATAGTTCATGTTCATATATAAATGTGATTGCGGATTAATACAGCCGGTAGCTACTGAATCCCTTAACGCATTAAAAGAAAGAGTAGCGTTGAAATTTGAGTTCGCAGTATTGAAACCGGTGCGGTGCGTAAGCAGGCTTTTGAATGTAAGGCTGCTTACCCCAGTTCCCAAATTCCAGTCAGCGGGCAGCCATGGAGCAATGAGCGAATCAATTGTCAGACCGCGTCTTTCAAGCAGCTGCAGCACTGCAACTGCTGTGATGGTTTTTGTAATTGAAGCAATGTTCATTCTTTTTGATGCTGACTGCAGTATCTGGCCGTCTATGGTGGTTCTTGCAAAACCTGAATCTCCCGAGCGGTTTAACTGTCCGTTTAAGTTAATTGCATAAACATAACCTACAGTTTGACCGTCAAGCGAGGCCCTGAGGTTCTTCTCGAATTTATCCATACTAAAAACCTGATCATTTGACTGAATATTGTTTATACCTTCTTCACCGCAAGAAGTTAAAAAACCGGCTAAGATCAGCAGCGTTAAATATATTAATCTGTTTGCTTTTACTAGTTTCATGTTTTATTAGATTTTCCTTTGTTTTTTAGACTCTTTTATTTTACTAAGATCATTTTTTTAACATCTGTAAAGTCAACTGTTTCCAACCGGTAAAAATATACACCGCTGGTTAAAGCTGTTCCATTGAAATCTATCTTGTATTCACCTGCGCTCAAATTTTCGTTTACAAGTAAGGCAACTTCCTTCCCCGTGATATCAAAAACAGTAAGCTTTACATTTCCTGATTCGGGGATCTGCAGCTTAATGTTGGTTGTGGGATTAAACGGATTCGGATAATTCTGACTAAGTGAAAACTTATCGGGCATACTGTTTGATATCTGCTCAATACCTATAACATTTCCTCCGCCGTTATCAGTTAACAGAATACCTGAATTCAGGCTTGCCCATCCAATATCTGATCCGTAAAAATCAATGCTGTTGCATGAGTTTGGAGAGTTAGCCCATTGCAGGTACCAGTTAAGTCCGCCATCGAATGTTTTTAAAACACCCCCCGAATTGCTGTAAACCGATGCGGCTGCAAATCCAACCAGCGGAGTTACAAACACAATACAATTTATATCCCTCACTTCAGTGTTTACGGTTACTGAATCCCAGTTGGCTCCGCCGTTTATTGTGCGGTAAATTTTCTTATAACATGAAGCAAATCCGGTCTGTGAGTTCCTGAAATATACCTGATTAACCGCGTTAAATACATTATCAAGCTGAACTGTCCAGTTTTGGCCGCCATTTGTAGTTTTAGCAACTTTGCCCTGGGTATTCATTGAACCGGATATCCATCCTGTCTGATCATTTATAAACATCACTGATTTTAAATATGAGAAAAATGACGGTTCAAGAAGCACCCAGTTATCTCCGCCGTTAACGGTTTTTAACACTTTACCTGTAACAGTCGTTAAGAAGCCTGTATTGGCGTTAAGGAAATCAACTCCTGAAAGATTTTCAAATCCCGCGAATGATTCTATCCAGTTTTCGCCCCCGTTGGTAGTTTTAAGCACGCTGCCATCCTGCCCCGGTGACCAGCCTGTTGTTGCATTGATAAAATCTATTTCACTCCTTTGTTTTTCATAAGCAAGGTTTGTCTGTTTCACCCAGTTTAAACCGCCGTTGGTTGATTTGTGTATATCATGCCCGGCTGAATAGATTATTGTTTCTGAAACATTACATACATCATTAGAATTGCCATACTGGCCGGGAAGGTCATTTTGAGTCCACTGAGAGAATATGCTTGATGAAAAGATCAAAGCTGCAATAATTATTGTTTTAATCTTCATATATTTATCCTACTTTACTAATATCATTTTTTTAACATCGGTAAAACCGGCTGCTTCAATGCGGTAAAAATACACCCCGCTTGTTAATCCAGAAGCATTGAAATCTACTTTATACTCACCGGCATTTAGATTTTCGTTCACAAGCAGTGCAACTTCTTTGCCCGTTACATCAAATACTCTGAGTTTTACAAATCCTTCCTTAGGTATCTGCATCTTTATGTTTGTGGCTGGATTAAACGGATTGGGATAATTCTGGCTTAAAGAAAACTTCTCCGGAATTTCATTTGAAACCGGCTCGATCCCTATAGTTGAACCGTATTTAATAAGTAATGATTTTCTTACACCTGCGGTTTCTGTATTGCCTGCTGTTATTAAAGTACCATCGGGTAAAATATGTATCGATCTGAAACTCTGGCTGGTATTTGATCCTGTCCTTTCAATGAACCAATCCATTACGCCTGCAGAGCTGAATTTTGCAGTAACCAGGCTTGTTTGCTGAGCCTGATAATCAGTGAGATCTGCTACTAAATAAATATTATCAGCATTATCCATTTTCATGTCTTTGAGCCAGTCTGCTCTATTGCCCGCAAAATCATGTTTATTAACCCATAATTGTGTGCCTGCCGGGGAATATTTTATCAAAAGCATACTTGAAGGAGCCTGCTGTGACGAATAAGTATATCCTCCAAGAATAATGTTTGAATTTATATCAAAACCAATGTGCGTAGCTCCATCATCCTGATTTGAAATGGCATTATTATATGTTTTCTGAAATATAGTTGAACCATCATCCCTTCCGAGCTTCAGAAGCAAAACATTTGCTCCCTGGTTTGCAACTCCGGTGAAACCCGTTACAAAAACATTTCCATCCGGTCCAACAGCAATATCATTTGCTGCATCATCCATATGAGAGGCTCCGGTAAATGTTTTGCTCCATTCTATTGTAATATTCCCATTGGTATTTATCTTTCTCACTATAAAATCATTTTCTTCGTTTGGGTTTATATTGCCAACACAAACAGAATAAATATTCAGAGAATTATCCTTCACTATTTTTATCATTCTGTATGTATAGTTTGCCAGCGCGCCTAAAGATGTGTATGAAATTGAATCACCTGTAAAAGAATATTTAGCAATTCCGCACTCTGAAGCGCCGTTATAATCAAAACTCATCCCTATATACAAACCATCCCTTGCTACTAACGATACACCTTCACACTTCCTGTCTGCAAAATTAGTCCTGTTAATTCTTCTTACCCAGATAATATTTCCGTTCTGGTCATATTTTAGCACTATACAGTCATACACTCCGCCCGGTCCTCTGGTACTTGTTCCGGTAATATAAATATTTCCGCTGCCATCAAAACAAATATCATTTGGTTGTTCTATTCCATTATAACTGTAGTTGTAAATTTTAGTCCATAATCTGGTACCGGCCGCATTATACTTCACCAGCATTATATCATCGTTTGTATTTGCAGTTCTTGTGCTTGCCGCTATGTATGTATTGCCCTCCGCATCAACAATAGATTTATCACAATAATCATAGCCGGTACCATTGGGGTTACTGTACATACTCGACCATATTTCTGAAGGCTGCGCGTAAGCAAACGTACTGAAAAAAACTAACATTACAAAAGCGCTGTAACTGATCTTTGATACTATTGGGTTCCTGTTTCCGGATTCCGCATTTTTGTAGTTTTTAATTTTCATTTTTATCGATTTTTTAATTTATTAATATTTTTTATAGTTCTATTTTTTTTCTTTTCTAAGTGATTATTGCTTCCGTTTATCGGATTGCTGCTTTCAATCTGAAACAGTAGTTTTAAAATATGTGTGTGATAAAATTCATCCATCACCGTTTCGAACACTGCAATATTTGACTGCTTTTTTTTACTTTTTGCGTGCCCGTTCATAATTCGCTTATTCCTGTTTTTCATTTCTTCTCAAAAATAGCGGATGCGGTGAGCGCAATTCAATTAGAACTATTTGCCCCTGTAACCCTATTTTAAACGGAAAGCATTGTTGATTTTACTGTATAATTGTTCCTGTGTACAACTAATTTTGCAGTTTTAGCCGGTTTTTAAAGGATATTGTTTGTAAAAAAATATGATTTGTAATAACTTTTTTTTAGATTAAAAGTTTTAGTAATTTGTAATCAGCTAAAATGTATAAATAGTATAACAACTGAACTTAACTATATGCAATTTCAATATTTAAAGGTAATTTGTTTCAAGTAACTGTAATTAAAAAATGATCAAAACTAACTTCATAGATGTAATCAAAACATTTTCAAAAGAGGAAGTAAAACGATTTTCTGATTTTGCCAATTCACCATATCACAATTCCAGCAAGTCAGTTTCAAAACTGGTGGAGCTGTTGAAGAAATATTACCCGGATTTTGATAACAGAAATTTTACCAAAGAAAAAATATACACTAAAGTTTTTTCAACCCGGACATATAATGACCAGGTTATGAGAAATCTAATGAGCGACGCATTGCAGCTAAGTTATGAATTTTTAACCATTGAAGGGATTAGCAAAGATGTTAATGTAGAAATGCGATACACATTACATGAACTGAGAACGAGAAACCTGGACGCGCTGTATGATAAAAACCTTAAGGCCGCTTACAAATCAGTTCAGAAGGATCATTCACTCGACTTTTTATACTTTGAGCATCTTTACAAACTTGAGTGTGAAGTTTTTCTCAATGAGCTTACTCATAACAGGCAGGAAGGTGTTTACCCTGTTGTTGTAAAGCAGGGTGAATTGCTTACATATGATTATATTTCAAAACTGATAAATCACATTATTGATATGCAGGTAAACGAAACTTACTATAGCATAAAAGATAGTAACACATTTACCAAAAAACTCTTTGAAGGGCTTGATATTGATTTAATCTTAAAAAAACTGAAAAATACTTCTGAAACGGATTATTCTGTTCTGCAAATCTTCTACTACAGAGCCATTCTTTCGCTTGAAGGAAAAGAAGAAGATTACTTAAAGTTTAAGGAATTATTTTTCAGCAATTCATCTCTGTTTAAGAGGGCAACCAACTATAACCTTGTAACTACAATGGAAACATTCTGCATCAATAACATCAAGTTAGATTCCGCAAAATACAGGGCAGAACTTAATTCAATTCACCGCAAAACCATTGAACTGGGTCTTTTGAAACTGTATGAAGAAGGAACCCTGAATTTGCTTAAGTTCTGGAATATTTTTATTAATTCAGTTGAGATCAACCAGATAGACTGGGCAGAAGAATTTGCTGAGAAGTATTACGTCGAACTGGAATCTGAAATCAAAGAAGGCGCATTGAATTTTGCAAGAGCAATCATATTGTATAAACGTAAAGATTTTGATAAAGCTCTTGAGGTATTAAACAAAACCAAACTGAGCCAGTTCCTCTTCAGGCTTTCTATTAAAACATTCTATTTGAGGATATATTATGAAAAAGGAGATTACCAATCGGCCGGATTCGCGCTAGATTCGTACAAACAATTTCTTTACAAAAATAAAACTATAAGCGAAGCTTACCGGAATGTTTATCTTAACTTTGCTGCAGTGTATAACGACCTTTTAAGAACATCATCCGGAGAAAAAACATCAGGGAAAAGTGAATTGATAACAAAAATGGAGTCTATGTCGCCAAATGTTTACAATAAACACTGGCTTATAGAAATGATAGAGATGCTGTAAAAATATTATGAAACACTTTTTCCTGCATCCCTTCTGGAAGTAAACGCAGAAAATATATTCGCCATAATAATTGTAATTGCAACTCCTATCAACGTGTACCAGGTCCATGCGATCTTTGTGAAGTAGATTATGAATATCATTCCGGTTATACCGCATAAAAATCCGAATATAGCGGGCACCTGACTGATGCGCTTGAAAAATACCCCAAGCAGAAAGGTACCCAGTAACCCACCGTATGTAAATGACGCTATGGATAATCCCAGCACTACAACGGCCTGCGAGGAATTCATAAACAGGAAAGCAGAAAGTATCAGAACCCCGCACCATAATAATGCAATTACCTTTGAAACTCTCAAGAGCTGAACATCAGTTTTACCTTTGCCGAAATACGGTTTGTAAATATCTTCAACCAGAGTTGATGAGAGCGCAGAAATTGAACCCGATAGCGTTGACATCGCCGCTGCAAGAAGTCCGGCTATAATAATACCCGATATGCCGCTTGGCATATAATTAATAATGAATTTCGGAAAAACTTCATCGGACTTCATTGTTTCCCCATTGAAGAATACGAACAATAACGAACCCACAAACAAGAAAAGCGCAAACTGCAGGAACACAATAAAACCGCTGGTTATCAAAGCCTTTTGGGAAGATTTAAGAGAATCAGTTGTTAAAAGCCTCTGCACTATAAGCTGATCGGTTCCATGAGAAGCCATCGAAAGGAATCCGCCTCCAATAACACTTGCAAGAATAGTATAAGGTTTTGTAAAATCAAATGAAAAATCAAAAAAGTTAAGCTTGCCCTGCGCGCCAAGCTGAGAAATTGCTTCGCCGAAACCCATGGTCATTTTACCGCTCAGCACATAAACAGCAAGTATCCCTCCGCCTATATAAATGAACATTTGAATTACATCAGTCCATATAACAGCTCTAACGCCGCCTAAATAAGTGTATGCCAGGGTAATTACTGCAATTATTATTATTGAATAAGTGTATATCTGCCAATCCGGCGCAGTTGGGAATACATTCCATCCCTTTAGCAGCAGCGCAAGCGGAATGGCCGTTGCGTACAGCCTGACGCCATCAGCAAACACACGAGTAACCATGAATACAGTGGAGGCAGTATTCTTTGTTTTAGCGCCAAATCTTTTGCCAAGGTATGCGTAGGCTGTCAATAGCTCGCCTTCGTAATATTTCGGAAGCATAAACCAGCTCACTACTATTCTGCCAAGTATGTATCCAATGGCTATTTGCAGAAAATTCAGATTGCCAACATATGCAACTCCCGGCACGCTAATAAAAGTGAGCGCGCTGGTTTCAGTGGCAACAATTGCAAAACATACGGCCCACCAGGGGATGGCTTTTTCGCTAACAAAGTAATCACGGGCTGATTTCTGCTTGCCGCCTTTGATAATACCATATGCGGTTACTCCGCCAAGGTAAACTACTACAATTATCAGGTCAAGATATGAAAAGTTCATTTACAGTTTTTAGTTATCTGCAAATATAGGATTTAAAAAATAAAAAAGCCCCGAAAATCGGGGCTGAAGTTAAAATTGAGTTCTACCTCACCAATATCATTTTTTTAGTTTCAATATGATTTTCTGTTTCCAGAGTATAGAAATACACCCCTGAAGGTACCTGGCGGCCCCTGTGGTCTGTACCAAACCACATAAATTCAAAATTACCGGGAGCTCTGAAACCATTTGAATAAGAAAATATTTCTTCACCAGAAACGTTATATATAGTGATCTTAGACATTGATGTTTCAAATATTTCATATTTAATGGTTGTAACAGGGTTAAACGGGTTCGGATAGTTCTGGTGCAGCGCAATTTCAACCGGCAGTATATGCTGAGTGCCTGATACTCCAATTGTGTTATCGGTTGTATATTTATAAATCCTTTTCCCTCCTGCATATCCTAATGTGTCTCCGTAAAATCTTATGCGGTTTATTGATGTAAATTCCGGATTAAGATTTAGCTGATTCCAGTCATTTCCCCCGTTAGTTGTCACATAAAATTTAGTATAACCGCCCATCCAGCCAGTTGTTTCATTCACAAAGCCAATTCCCTGCTCTCTGAAATTCAAACCTGCGCCGTAAAGTTTTTCACTCCAGGTTATTCCACCGTCAGTAGTTTTTGCAAAGTAACTCGTATCTTCAAGATTGTTATTTTCCAGGCTTACATACCCCGTTGTTTGTGAAGGAAAGCTGATCTTCCATCCCCAGTTTCCCGCACGGTTAGAAGTAAATCTAGTTTCCCAAGTTTCACCGGCATTAGAGGTATATAATATTACTGATCTTCTGTTGGCATACGTTGAACCGATCCCACCGGTTACAAAGGCTTCGGTTTCATTTACAAGATAACAATCCACAAGAGCGTTTGCATAAGCGACCAGGTTTTTTACCCGCCATGTTGAACCCCGGTCTGTACTAATCACGATCCTTGGGTAGCCTGAATACATTCCGCTTCCTAAAATCGTATTTCCAAAGGAATTCAACCCGCAAATACCTAAAATGGAATCGTCTTTTAGGTCAACATAAGCCCAGTTATGACCGCCGTCAGTTGTCCTGTATAAATGCTGAGAACCGTTTAAAGTACCAATAAATCCGTTTACTGAGTCCAAAAAACAAATTGCCCTGGAATATGAATTATTCAGTGAGGATAAGAGCTGCCAGTTTATTCCGCCGTTAGTGGATTTAATTATCCTTGAAACTGAGCCTTCACCTACTGCCCAGCCGGTAAAAGCATTTATAAAATACAGATCATCATATCTGCCCTGCGGGGGTGAGTCAGGTAAAAGATACCATTGTGGTGTTTGTGCCTGTGAGGTAGTAAACAGAAACAGGATAAGAAGGACTGTTAAAAAATAAAATTTTTTCATTTAATATATTATGGTTCATAAATGATTGCTTATTATAATATATAAATCTGCTAATTAATTCAAAATGCAATATTTAAAAATTATTAAATAAAAAGCCTGCTCAATTTCAGATTGAACAGGCTTTTGTGAATTACTATTTGTAATTTTTAACTGCTATTTGTATTAAGCCGGTTTTTCTTCCGTCTTAACTTCTTCGGGATTACCCTTAGCGGCTTTTTCTTCATCTTCCATTACAGCCTTGTGGCTAAGTGATACCTTTCCGGTCTTGCTGTCAATTTCAAGTACCTTTACGGTTATCATATCGCCGCGTTTTAATACGTCCTCAACTTTGGCGACACGCTTTTTATCTATCTGTGATATATGCAGCAGGCCTTCTTTGCCTGGAAGTATTTCCACAAAAGCGCCGAAATCGGTTGTCTTAACAACTTTGCCGTTGTAGGTCTTGCCTTTTTCGGGTACTTCTGTGATCTTGGCTATCATGGATTGTGCTATACGTGCTGAATCACCTGATACAGCAGCAATTACCACTGTTCCGTCATCATCAATATTAATTTCAGCACCTGACATTTCTATAATATGCCTGATATTTTTTCCGCCGGGTCCGATAACTGCACCTATCATATCAACAGGTACTGTCATTGTGTAAAGATGCGGAGCGTAATCTGATATCTTAGCTCTTGGTTCTGCAATAGCTTCCTTCATTATACCAAGTATATGCATTCTGCCTTCTTTAGCCTGAGCCAATGCAGTTTCCATAATTTCAAATGATACGCCTTTAATCTTTATATCCATCTGCAGGCCGGTAATGCCTTCTGATGTACCGCATACCTTGAAATCCATATCACCAAGGAAATCTTCGTTGCCAAGGATATCACTTAACACGGCAACTCTCTCGCCTTCTTTTATCAGACCCATTGCAATACCTGCAACAGGGCGTTTTATCTGAACGCCGCCATCCATCAGCGCCAGCGTGCCTGCGCACACAGTTGCCATTGATGATGAACCGTTCGATTCAAGTATATCGCTTACAATACGGATAGTATACGGAAAGTCTTCCTCAGCAGGCAGCATTCCTTCAAGTGATCTTTCTGCCAAATGCCCGTGACCGATCTCACGCCTTCCTGTTGAACCGTATCTGCCGGTTTCACCGGTTGAAAACGGCGGGAAGTTATAATGAAGCATGAAACGCTTCTTATCTTCCGGCATTAAGCCGTCTATGATCTGCTGGTCGCTTGCAGTGCCAAGTGTCATTGATGTTAAGCTTTGTGTTTCTCCGCGGGTAAATAAAGCAGAGCCGTGATTACGCGGAAGATATCCAACTTCACAGGTTATCGGCCTGATCTCAGTCGTTTTTCTGCCGTCAAGCCTTCTGCCTTCAGTAAGTATCATCTCTCTCATATCGTAATACTGGATATCATCAAAATGCTTAGCAATGATCTTTTCCTGTTCGGGGAATTTTTCCTTCAGGCTTTCTTCTATTGATTCATAAAGCTCTTTATACTTCTGGCTTCTTTCATCCTTGGTAACATCGCTTCTGTGAATTTCAGAAATTACTTTTGCGGCAAGCTCTTTAACTGAGCTTTTAAGCTCCTGGTCATACTCAATCGGCTTAACTTCACGTTTGGCAACATTGCGTTCTGCTGCAAATTCAGACTGCATTGCGCAGATCTTCTTTATGTTTTCATGCGCAAATTTAATTGCTCCAAGTATATCGGCTTCGCTCAGCTCTTTTGCATCACCTTCAACCATTACAATTGAATCAGCCGTTCCGCCGATGACCATATCCATATCGCTCTCTTTAAGCTGTGAGTGCGTGGGGTTTACAATATACTCACCGTTAACTCTGCCTACTCTAACTTCGCCCATCGGACCTTCAAAGGGAAGGTTTGAAACCATCAGTGCAGCAGATGCGCCGACTGCAGCAATAACATCAGCGTCGTTTTCCTGGTCACTTGAATAAACCGTGCAGATAACCTGCACTTCGCACATAAATTCCTCGGGGAAAAGCGGCCTTATTGGCCTGTCAATAAGCCTTGCTGTCAATATTTCCTTTTCGCTCGGCCTTGCTTCGCGCTTAAAAAATCCGCCGGGAATTTTACCTACTGCTGCGGTTTTTTCACGGAACTCAACCTGCAGCGGAAAGTAATCCATTCCTTCTTTCGGCTCATCAGCCCCTACTACTGTACAAAGTACAACTGTATCGCCGTACCTTGCAAGTACAGATCCGCTAGCCTGTTTTGCAAGCTTTCCTGTTTCAAGTCTCAGCGTTCTTCCGCCAAGATCCATTTCTTTTACTGTTACCATCTTTGTTTTTTATTTCTCCTTAAATTAATTAAGGGCTGTTATTTTTTTAAAGGAGTTATTCTGCGTTCACATAACCAACTGATTATGCTAAAAAGCAGGATGGCGAAATGCCTGCCGTGTTTATACGCGATAGGTATTTCGTCGCCCTGTTTAACAGAATAACCTCTTTTGTTTATAACAGCCCTGCCTGAAATTATTTTCTTATATTTAACTCTTTAATTATAGCCCTGTACCTGGTTATATCTTTATTTTCAAGATACTTTAAAAGCCTTCTTCTTTTACCAACCATTTTCAAAAGTCCAAGCCTTGAATGGTTGTCTTTTTTCTTGGTGTTAAAATGGCTTTCTGTAAGCGTGTTTATTCTTGTTGTTAAAATAGCGATCTGTACTTCGGTTTTGCCTGAATCTTTAGCGCTTGAACCGTACTTGGATACTATTTCCTGTTTTGCTTCTTTGGTTAACATCTTTACTTTTGTCTCCTTAAATTATTTATTGTTTAATTTTATTTTTTCTGAACTCATTTATGTATCTAAGTGAATCTTCTTTATCTTTATCTATCTGCGCTATTAACTCCTCTTTGCCTGAGAATTTTTTATCATCTCTTAAGCGGGTCAAAAAGCTTATAGTGATTTTATCACCGTAAACATTGCTGCTGAAATCGAATATATGAACTTCAAGCGCGCGCTTTATTCCTTCGCTTAAAGTAGGCCTGTAACCGTGGTACATCATGCCGAAATATTCTCTTCCGTTATGGATAACCCTTACGCAGTATATGCCTTCACGGGGCATTACCTTGTTTTCTTTTACGGGTTTCAGATTAACTGTCGGGTAACCTATAGTTCTTCCGACCTTATCGCCTTCTACTACAATTCCGTCAAATCCATATTCATACCCAAGAAGCCTGTTGGCTTCTTCAATGTTGCCTTCTGCCAGCGCATGCCGTATACGGGTAGAACTTACCGGCCTGCCTTCAACATCAATTTCTTCAACTCTGTGCGTTTCAAATCCAAACTCATTGCCAAGCTCTTTTAATGTCTCAAAGCTGCCTTCCCTGTTCCTGCCGAAAAGATGGTCATATCCAATAACAAGATCGCTCAAGCCAATGCCGCCGGCTATATATTTTTCATAAAACTCACGGGCATTGGTTTTTGAAAATTCTTCAGTGAACTCTATCACAAGAACATTTTCTATACCCGCAGCCTCAAACAGCCTTAGCTTTTCATCAATTGCCGTAAGCAGCTTTATATCAGGCGTTTTATTTTTAAGTACTTCCTGCGGATGCGGCTCGAATGTAACTATAAAAGAACGAAGGCCTTTTTCTCCGGAAAGCGCAATCACTTTATTTATTACCTGCCTGTGCGCCAGGTGAAGCCCGTCATAAGTACCTATTGTTACCGCAGATCTTTTATCAAAAGGAACTTCCTTTAAATCTCTGTATACGTTCATCAATGTTCAGCGTTCGGTGTTTCTGTTAATAAAATCATCTACATTCATTGCTTCTTTAATATCAAATTCACCTATTTTGGTTCTTCTTAATTCCTTTAGATATGCGCCGGTTCCCAGCTTATCGCCCAGGTCGCTTACAAGTGACCTTATATAAGTACCCTTGGAGCATACAACCCTGAAAGTTACTTCGTTACCGGTAATAAGCCCTGTTTCAAACTCTTTTACATTTACAATTTTCGGGGCTCTTTCAAGCTCAATGCCTTTTCTTGCCATCTTATATAACGGCTTACCTTTGTGTTTAACGGCAGAATACATTGGCGGCACCTGTTCGATCTCGCCGGTAAGCTCTTTAACTGAAGCTTCAAGAATTTCAGGGGTTAAAAAGCTGATATCATTTTTTTCAAAAACCTCAGTTTCGCTATCAAAGCTTTTTGTCCTCTCGCCCAGCACAATAACGCCTTCATATTCCTTATCGCATCCCAAAAGCATGTTCAGCATTTTTGTTCTTTTGCCTGTACAGATGATCATCAGGCCTGTGGCTTTGGGATCAAGTGTGCCTGAATGCCCGGCTTTATTCACATCAAGGAATTTTTTTACAATGTTTACAAGCCTCGCGCTTGTATATTCCTTTGGCTTATCAAAAAGAACGGTAATACCTTCTTTACCGGCTTTTTCACTTCGCTGCTGCCAGCCCAGCTGCCAGAAATCATCACCTATTACATCAATACTCTTAACATCCGTATCCGGAGCCATCAAAACTATTCTTTTCCTTTATCATTGCTCTCAGCCGGCAGATCCTGTTCATCCTTATGGATCTCTTTTATTATCTCATCGATCCTGCTGGCATATTCCATGTTATCATCAAAATAAAAATCTATTTCAGGCACAAACTTCAAATGCATACTTGAACCTAAATGCATCCTTATCTGTTTTTTCCTGTTATTTATCTTTTCCAGGCAAACCTCTGCGGGCTCCTTATTGCCGATAAAGCTGACATATGCCCTGGCATTTTTAAGATCCCTGCTAATTCTTACACGTGTTACAGTCACCAACCCAAGTTTTAGCTCAGCAAGATCCCTGGTTAAAATATTGGCAAGCTGATGCTTAATTTCTTCCGCTACTTTTTCTGTTCTTATTGACATAACTAGTTTCCAAACAAGTTCAAAATATCTTCCTCTTAAGAAATCTTTCCCTCATATAAATCCCAAATTGGGAAACACATTTCGTAATCACCCCAAACCAAATCTCCATATTTAATAGAATAATCCTGAAATAAAGATTTTTTCAAGAATTTTTTTGTCATGGGATTTAAAGAGTTCTTTAAAAAATCACCGAAATCCACAGTTTTACTTTTGCCATCATTAAACAGCAATTTTAATTTATAATCTTTTATATAAATTGCCGATTTTATTTCTAATATTTCTTCTTTAAAAGCCACTGTTTATATTACTTTTGTTATTCTTTTGGGTTTTATTGGTTTATTATAGACAAAATAATCCACCCACTTTTTTACAATATCTGAAGAATATTTATTAACCAGTTTCTTGAATGCTGTCAATTTTGATACAGGTAATTGTTTTCTTCCTTTAACTCTTTTGAAAATTATCTTAACGATACTCCCGTCTACTACAATTATTTCTGCCCGGCATTCGGACCCCTGGTAATTTCCGTGAACATGTATTGGAGTATGCTCGTTTGAATAGAACAAAACTACAATTCCCAAATATTCATATAGCTTTGGCAATTATTAACCTACTTCTGCTCCAGCTTCCTTTTTGTTTCCACAATTGTGTATGATTCAACTATATCACCAACTTTGATATCATTGAAATTTTCAAGGCTCATACCGCACTCAAAGCCCTGTTCAACTTCTCTTACATCATCTTTAAATCTTTTCAAAGCGTTAATATGGCCGTCAAATACAACGAAGCCGTCACGCAGCAGCCTTACTTTATTATTCCTTACAACCTTGCCGTCAACAACATAACAGCCGGCCACTGTGCCTATCTTAGGCACTTTAAATGTTTCGCGAACTTCAACGGTTGCAAGTACCTCTTCTGTTTTTTCCGGTTCAAGCAGACCCTCAAGAGCAAGCTTGATCTCGTTAATTACATCGTAAATAATATTATGCAGCCTTATATCAACTTTTTCTGCCTCGGCAAGCTTTCTTGCTTTCAAATTAGGTCTTACGTTAAAGCCAACTATTATCGCGCTTGATGCTGCTGCAAGCAGAACGTCGTATTCAGTAATTTCACCGATCGCTTTATGAATAATGCTTACTTTTACTTCGCTTGTTCCAAGCTTCAGCAGTGAATCAGAAAGTGCTTCAACCGAACCGTCAACATCACCTTTAATGATAACATTAAGGTCAACCTGCTTGCCTTCCTTGATCTGTTTGGAAATATCGTCAAGCGTTATGAATCTCACCTGGCGGAAATCCTGTTCACGTTTAAGCTGCTGTCTCTTTAATGCAATTTCCCTTGCTTCGCGTTCACTATCCATTGATACCAATACATCGCCCGCCTGGGGCATACCGTCAAAGCCGAGAACCTGTACAGGTGTTGCCGGCTTAGCTTCATTAACTTTGTGGCCGCGTTCATCATACATTGCTTTAACTCTTCCGTTGTAATTTCCGGCTACAAATGAATCACCCAGCCTTAAAGTACCTTTTTGAACGAGTACAGTTGCCGTAATACCTTTGCCTTTATCAAGCTTGGCTTCAACTATCGCGCCACGGGCATTCCTGTCAGGGTTTGCCTTCAGGTCAAGCACTTCGGCTTCAACCAGGATCTTTTCGAGAAGCTGGTCAACATTAGTACCCTGTTTTGCGGAAATTTCAACTGACTGGTATTTGCCGCCCCATTCTTCGACCAGCACACCTTTTTCTGAAAGCTGTGTTTTGATCTTAGTCGGGTCCGCGTTCGGCTTATCTATTTTATTTATCGCCACCACTATCGGCACATTTGCCGCAAGCGCATGGTTAATAGCTTCTATTGTTTGAGGCATTACGCTGTCATCAGCAGCTACTACAAGAACAACAATATCTGTAATCTGCGCGCCGCGCGCTCTCATAGCGGTAAACGCTTCGTGACCCGGCGTATCAAGGAATGATATCAGCCTTCCGTCTTCAAGTTTTACCTGGTAAGCACCGATATGCTGGGTTATTCCGCCTGCTTCGCCGGCTACAACACTGGCTTTGCGGATGTAATCTAGCAATGATGTTTTTCCATGATCAACATGACCCATAATTGTAACCACCGGGGGCCTGTGAATAAGCTTTGTTTCATCATCAACAATATCTGCAAGAGCGTCAACTTCGTATTCTTTCTGGAATTCAATTTTGAATCCAAATTCATCAGCAAGCAGGGTAATAAGATCTTTATCAAGCCTTTGGTTAATAGTAACCATCATTCCCAGCTCAAAACATTTCTGTATAAGCTGGCTTACTTCAATACCCATAAGTGTCGCAAGCTCTGATGTGGAAGCAAATTCAGTAACCTGAATTATATTAGCTCTAGCAAGTACTTCTTCGGCTTCTTTCTGCTCCTGTTCAAGTCTTTCCTTCTTTTTCTTTTTCCTAAGCTGCTGTCTAGCTGTAGCAGAACCTGACTCATCCATCTTAGCCATGGTTTCGCGGATCGCTTCTTCGATTTCCGCTGTAACCTCTTCATCTGCTAATTTCTTTTTCTTCTTTGCCTCAGCTCCGTCCTGGTATTTCTGTTTCTTTGATTTTAGATTCTTGTCAAAGTCACGTTTTTTCGCAAGTGCATCAGCATTTTCAGTTGCCGGCTTTACAACTCCTTTATCATCTTTTTTCTTTTCATCTTCACGTGAAGTGAAAGGCTTTTTGAATCCCGGCTTTTGTCCGGGCGCCGGCTTTTTATTTTTACGGAAATCATCCTTTATTGTTACACGTTCAAATGTTCCGCCGGTCTTTCTGCCCTGGTAACCGCCCGGTTTTTTATACCCGGTTGATTGCGACCCCTGGCCGGTTCCCGTACCTGTACCTGTGCCTTTGCCTTTATATCCGCCGCCGTCTTTTCTGCCATGGCGGTCGTCATGCCTTTTAGTCTTAAACTCACCCGGCTTTTGTGTAAAGGGTTTTTTATCTGCCGGCTTAACGGCTTCTTTAGTCTCTTCAGGTTTTTTCACCTGCGGCAATTCTGCCGGCTTTACTGCTTCTGTTTTTACCGGTTCTTCTTTTTTCGGCTTTAACGCTTCAAGCTCGGCAAGCCTCTTTTCTTCAGCTTCCTTCTGCTTTTGTCTTTCAATTTCAGCCTCTTTTTCCTTTATAAGCCTGCGCTTTTCTTCAAGGTCTTTCTGAAGCTGTGATTCTCTTTCAACTTTTACTTTATCTTCTGCTTCTTTAAGCTTCTGCTTTTCTTCTTCTTCCTTAAGCTTCTTTTCCTTTTCCTTGCGGACCTCATCTTCAATTTCGGCAATTTCTATGCCTTTATGCTTTTTCTTGAACTCAACGAGCTTCTGTTTATGCTTTTCAGCTTCTTCGAGATCACTTTTAAAATGCCCTAACACTTTCTGGTAAGCACTTTCATCAACTTTAGACATAACTCCGCCTACCTCGACACCTATACGCTTCAGGTATTCAAGTATTTCTCCGGACTGCCTGTTTACTTCCTTGGCAATCTTTGATATCTGTATTCCTTTTGAACCTTTATTTGTTGTTTCGGGCATTAAATTTATTTTTACCTTACTTTATTAATTTCGCTTAGCGTTGAATCAGTTTTACTGCTTTAGCCCGCCTGTTAAAGCCTGCGGGACCCCGTTTATTTCTTTTCCTCTTCTGCTACTTCTTCGCCGCCCTCTTCTTCTTCACCTTCTTCTTCGTCGTCGTCTCCATCATCATCTGAATCATCATCGTCATCATCTGAATCTTTCATATCCTTTGGCAGCTTGGGAATGTTTTCATCCTCATTTTCAGCTGAATCTTCAGCTTCCTCCAGTTCTTCGTTTTCAGCTTCTTCAGCCTGAAGCTCAAGCTCGCGCTCAAGAGCTTCTTCAATATCTTTCGGCCTGCCGCTGTTGCGCTCTACATCAATTTCATATTCCGTCAGCTTGCTTGCAAGCTTAATGTTCTGGCCGTTCTTGCCGATTATCAGCGAGATCTGGTCTTCATCAGCTACGATCTTTGCTACTTTATTGGCTTTATCAAGATATATATCCTTAAGCTTGGCCGGGGCAAGAGCTCTTGCAATATACAGTCCAATATCATCGCTGTAATTAATTACATCAATATTCTCATTGGCAAGCTCACGCACTATGGAGTGTATCCTGATGCCCTTCATACCAACACATGCGCCAACTGCGTCTATCCTGTCATCGTAAGAATAAACCGCTACCTTGGCTCTTTCACCCGGTTCACGCGCTACTCCTTTTATCTCTATCACACCGTCATAAATTTCGGGGATTTCAAGCTCAAATAATTTCTTTAAGAAATCATCAGCGGAGCGCGATACTATGATTGAAGGCGGTCCCGAAGACTTCTTAGATACTTCCTTAACGTATACTCTTATTGATTCGCCTTTTTTGTACCGCTCGCGGGCGATCTGTTCACCTTTAGGGAACTGTATTTCATGCCCGTTGTGGATAAGCAGAATGCTGTGAGGCTTTATCTGGTAGATCTCTCCGACAATAATTTCACCGACAAGATCTTTATAGTCGTTATAAATAATTTCCTTCTCTACTTCACGGATCTTCTGGTTCAGGTTCTGCTTCAGGTTCACAATATGTCTTCTTCCGAAGGAAACATAATCAAGTACTTCGGTGTAATCATCACCAACTTCAAGCTCTTCGCCTGAACGCTCATTTGCCTCTTCGACCGTAATCTCTGTTTCAGGATCGGTAACTGTTTCAACAACAGCCTTTGAAACATACATTTCAATATCGCCTTTATCCATATTCACAATTACGTCGTAGTTTGCATTCTGCCCGTACTTTTTCTTTATCATCATCCCGAACACTTCCTTGATTATACTTTCAAGCAGGTCCCTGTCGATTTTTTTATCCTTCACCATTTGTGAAAAGGATTCAACTATCTCAGATTTCATTTCTTAAGCCTCATATGTATATATATTTTTATTTAATTTTTAATCAGAATTTAAGTCCCTTGAAAAAAGCAGGGCTATAGAACAAAAAAGACGCTTTTAGGAGCGCCATTTTCAATTCATAAACATTAATTATCTCACAAATATAGCAGTTTTTTAGGTTGGAAGCAAGGTAATGAACGGTAAATTGTGTACTAATGATAGCCTGGAAGAGATTTAAATTAACAAACTGTTAAATAGTTATTTAGCTGTTAGTGTTTTCTTTCATTTTTTTAGCATTTTCATTCTTCTGTTGTTGCAATGGCACAATGACCGGGTTTTACGTTTTGTCCAGTATGCGGTGGCAATACCTGCTGCTGAAGAAAACAGCAGGATAACCAGGATATTTACTGCAGGTGAGCTAAAGCCGGCTGAATAAATAACTTTTTCTGCTTTTAATATCTGAATTTCCTGTTTAAGGGATTCTATTTCACGGTCTTTTGGGCTTGAATATACATGTGAATTTTCTGCGCTTTGTAAGCTTATTGCCAAAAGACAAATTAAGAAAATTGCTGTTAAAATTGTTATACTGATCGGTCTGGTTTCTTTCATGCTGCAATATTAATATATAGTATTTACGCACTCAATAATAATATTGCTTAAACAGTTGTAGTTGATTTAACTACATTTATACCGCTCAAAATTACTAATGCCAGCTATGCTTTAGTTTATCTTTATCTTCTTCGTGTTTTAATATTGCAATTATACCGCCTAAGTATCGGTAACATTGTTCTTTAGATGTAAAAGCTAGGTTTTAATTTGTTTTTAATTCATTAATTTTTCTCAGAAACCATTTCTTGTTATCGATATTAAGATTAACAAGTTTTTTTTCGTAAGTTAATATTCTGGTTTTATCTTCTGATTCCCATAATTTAAATAATGTGTCTATTACACCCGCAAATATTTTGGTCTTTTCTATATAATGTTCTATCCATTCTTTTTTCGCCCAGTTACCATAATTTAAGAAATGTTTATAAGAATCGTAAGCAAAACTAAACCCTTCAAAGTCTTTCAGTTCATAAAAGTTCATAAGAGAAAATTTTTTAAGAATATTTTTCAGCATTGCTGACTTAAATTTGATCGTATTTATTAACGATAATGACTTCCCGAACTCTGACTTCAAAAAAAACGTCATCGCTTCTGCAAAAATATGAGTAGCTTCTCTGTCATCGTCCACAATATAATCTTTATAGCTTTTGATATATTCTTCAAGTTCATCAGGTCTGTTTTCATCCAAAAAAAGAAACATCCAGGGTATGAACTGAATACTGTTTAGTTGATTATTTCGCTCCGGCACCAGATTGTTTGCATGTCTGAAATGATGATAACTATAGAATTCGCTCTTTTTATCAACCGAGGAGTCCTTAAGTGAAGATAGAATATTAAGTAAATAAGTATCCAAATCTTTTAAATAATTATATGGCATGTTTTGATAATTATTCAAAAAGTAATTTTTAAATTCAAAAAAATACCTGGACTCATTTAAATTAGTATTAGCTTTATGAGCCAGAAAATAACCCTTAATTAACTTTGTTTTAAATTCTGAACGGTTACCTAATTCTTTTATAACAGTCTCAATAGCATCATCGGAAATATTTTTTAGAATAATACCGGCTGTATTGCCGGTAATCTCTTTACCTTTATCATTATACGAGCTTACTAACGCTAAATAATAAACATTAATTAAATGAATTAAAATACCCGTTACAAAATTATCTGTCATGCAATTAATTTCTTCATTAAAATATTCCTGCTGATCATTAAAAGATGAATCCCAAAGTTTTGTTTCATAAATCTTTGTTAAGCTGCCGTAAAATTCATCAAAGTTTGTATTTGTAAAGTCAGAAACATCATCTCTGAAATTTTTATTAAGTAATGATTCTTTTTTAAGGCAAACATTTCTTAAATTTCTTTTATTCAACGAAGCATAAAGATGCTCAAATTGCAGCAGTTCTTTTAAGCTATACTCTTTTTGTGTAATATATTCTTCAGCAAGTTTGGTCAGGTCATGTATAAGGTTTTTCATAACCCCATAGTTAAATTCTTTATCCGGGTATATTTTTGACCATAACGTTTCCTTTTCTAAGCTGTTATCCGTAAAATCCGGCGCATACTTCATTGTTTCAGTGAATAATTTAATTACAGTCTTTTTTTTATTGAAGAAAGGAGAGATCAAAAAATCGCTGAATTCGGCAATTTCTTGTTTTGTGAGGCTCTTAATGATCTCTAAAGCATTACTTTTCAGCATAAATTGAGATGAAAGAATTATTAAGAAATGTTCTTTTTTTTGCTGTTTTTAATACATTTTAGAATTTTCCTGAGATGAATTCAGGATTAATTTCTCTTTGTTCAACTTAAAGCAGGTGAATATATTTGTAACAGTTCAGAATAGGAAAATATATTAAAACTAAATTAATAAAAAATAAACTAACAAACAAAATGAAAACAATATCAAAAATCGCACTTTTCACAGCTTTTTTGTTTTTTGCTTGCTTTTCAACAAATGCTCAAAGCACAAATAATTCATCTGCGGGCAGCCCGGGATTTGCATTATTTCAGGCAAATTCAAATAATGAATGCATTAATATCAAATTCAATTTGAATGATGACTGTTACGCTATTCTATATGCAATCAATCTACAAACCGGCGCAAAAACAATGTTGGTTGATGGTGATATATCAAAAGGTTTACACGGTGTCATGTTTAAAACAGGAAAAGAGAGCGCAAAATTTGATTGTACGCTTGAGGCCTTTGATAATAATGGTAATATTATGCATAGTTCTAAAATCAATATTCAATAAATAAATTGATAATTAACAACATTAATAACTATATTTGCATTCACGCGTTTAGAGGGATAGCTCCGCAGCAATGCTGCGGGGTTATCCCTGTTTTATTTTATAAAAAACCAAACTTAAGGAGAAAATAAATAATGAAAACAACTTTAACAATTTTCACGCTAATCATTTTGAATTTAAGCCTGCTTTCGCAATGGCAGTTAACGGCCGGTACGGGCACTGCATATGGAAACACTCTTTATTGTGTAGGAGATACTGTATTTGCAGGCACAGATTTTGGAGCGTATAAAACTACGAATAACGGTAATACATGGATAACAATTAACAATGGATTTAATACTTACCGCAAAATTTACGATTTTACATATTCAGAAGGAAAATTGTGGAGCGGTAATGATGGCAGCGGATTATATTTTTCATTAAATCACGGCGAGAATTGGATCAGGGAGTATAGCGCTTCTTTTACAAGAGTTTACTCTGTTGCTGCGTCCAATCAATATGTATTGGCATCAAATGGCACTTATGTGTATTATACAACCAATCTAGGTGCAAACTGGATAATTATGGATGGTGGAACCGAGCCTTGGGGCGAAGGCGGTATAGCAATAGATAACAATTATGTATATGCGGCAGACTTTGAGGGAATTTATGTTTCTTTTTTAGGCGGAACATCATGGACAAGAATTAATGGAAACTTAACGGGAAATTCCAAAGATGTTGACGAAATAAGGTTTGCGAATAACAAGCTGTATATCGCTACCAAAGGCGGTGTTTGGTCTTCCAGTAACAATGGTACAACCTGGGAGAACTTAAATCCTTCGTGGACCAATACCAGTTTGTGGGCTTTATCGGTGATTAAATCAAATATTTTTGTTGCTACCAATAGTAGCAAGATTTATTTATCAACAAATGACGGGACTAACTGGTCAGATGTTTCGATAGGTTTACCTGCAAACATTGGTATTGATGAAATTGTATGTAACAGTACTCATGCATTTGCTATGGTTTACCAAACCGGCGCAGTTTACCGCAGACCACTTTCCGAGCTAATCGGTATTCAGCCAATATCAACCGAGATTCCAAAACAATTTTCACTTTCACAGAACTACCCAAACCCCTTTAACCCAGTTACAAATATTAATTTTGATGTTAAAGAAAAGGGATTGGTTAAGCTGGCAGTATTTAATTCTATCGGGCAGGAAATTGCAGTAATTGTGAACCAGGAATTATCACCCGGCACATATAAAGCTGACTGGAACGGGACAAATTCCCCAAGCGGAGTGTATTATTATAAAATAACCGCAGGTGATTTTTCGGAAACTAAGAAAATGATATTGGTAAAATAGTGGGGGCAAAATTTGAAAAAAATAATTTTATTAACAGTTTTAGGTTTATCCGTTTTATATGCTCAAACAACTACGGAATTTAAATTAAATGAAAATGATTTTCCTGTACGTCAAGATGCCTATGGGCATAACCCATGTAGAATAGTTGGTAATGTAAATGATTTACATGTTATTTGGACTGGTGTCAAAGAAAAATTTGGGTCAAAGGAAAGCCATGAAATATTCTATGCGAATTCTAAAGATGAAGGTTTGAGTTGGGAAAAGCCTATAATGATTACAAATGACAAGTATTATTCAAATAATCCAGCAATTTGTGTTTCTGGTTCAACAATCCATGTGGTATGGGAAGACGAAAGAACAACAACTGAAAGATTTAAGAATGGTACTTTGGAAGTTTTTTATACTCGTTCAACAGATAACGGGGTAAACTGGGAAACTGAAATTAAATTATCAAATAGTAGTAGTGGAGCGACTGATTTAGAACCATTTGTTATAGCGGTAGATGAAATTATTCACGTTGCTTGGGTTGACTATCGAGATGGTAATTTCGAAATTTATTATAAAAAATCCAATAATAATGGAATAAGTTGGGGCTCTGAGACAAGATTAACAAACAATGGGGCTGCTTCACATAGTCCAATATTATCCGCTTACAATAGTAATATTTATTTAACCTGGTATGATTTCCGTAACGAGCATTGCGAAATTTATTTCAAAAAATCCTCAGACAATGGGAATACATGGGGATCAGATATTAAAATAAGTAATAGTGATTATTCGTGGACATACTCTTCAGTTATTACCAGCAATAATAACAATGTATTTATTGCATGGAATCAATATAAAAACAAAAAGTCGGGAATTTATTTGAAAAGATCTACAAACTATGGCGAGAGTTGGAGTGCTGACATAAAAATTTCCAACAATACAGGAGTAACTTCAACACCTACAATTAGCCACAATAACGATATTATTTTTTTAGCATGGGTAGAAGAAGAAGATTTTAAGAGACAATTAAAACTTGCAAGATCTTTAGATGACGGTCAAACTTGGGAGCAAGCAGCTCAAATTACCAATTGGGAAGGACATTCATTTGAACCTTCAATATGTTTTTCAGCTTCTTCGTTACATATGGTTTGGTTGTATAGCGGTTTTAAACCTGATCCTGGTTTATATTATAAAAAAATATATTGATTTAAACTGTGAATATAAAAATTTTATGAAAAATGTAATTTTATCATTAATGATTTGTTTTGTTTTTTTAACTTGCTCTAAACAAGATACAAATCAAAAAAATACTGATAATTCTTCATCAATCGGAATAAAAATTGACCCGGTCTTCTTTAACCCAATTGAAACTGATGGTATAACGATTGATGGTCATTTCCCGAAAATATCCGGTTTAAAAAACAAAGAATTTGAAGATAAATTAAACAGTATTTTTACCCGAAATGTAAATGACTTTATTTACAGCAGCGCAGAGGGAATGGTTAATTCAGCTCTTTCGTTTGAAATTCTGACCCTAAATGATAGTATCCTCTCGTTGAGCCAGGAATCCTCTGGAATGGTTGATGGCACAGGCACCTCGGCTGGAATTCGCTTAGAGGTTGTTACTGTTAACGCTGATCTGAAAAATGGACGAATCCTTAATAATGAAGACCTTAATGTAAAACAAGTGGGGCTTTCGAATTTCAAAAAAATTGTTACCAGTTATTTCAGAAACATTTGCGGTTATGGTGATATGTTCTGGGAAGATTACATTTCCAATCCAAAATCAAACGACGATTTGATGAAACTGCAGTTTGGAATTAAAGATGGCAATTTAGTTGAAATGGAATTTGGTACCCCGTGTTCGTTTGCTTCCAGGGGAATATATTTAATTCCACTTGCTAAAATAGGTCCGGAGTTTCAAATTCAGCCGGGATCACCTAATATACTACTAAATAGTGAAGATACCGCAAAAATAATTTCAGAAATAACAGATGGTATGTTAAACAAAATGGAAGGGCAGTTTCTGCCAAAAGATGGAAAATGCGATAGCTTGGTTAGCTGTAATTTTGAATTTATTGATCTGGATTATGATAACTACCCGGAGGTAATAAGAAGATACTATGGCAGTAAAAAATGTTTTGGACCCGGTAAAAGCGAAACAGTAATTTTAAAGAAAAGTCAAAGCGGGAAATGGAATGAATTATATAAAGAGGCAAATAACGAATTTTCAAATTTTTTAGGTTCTTTTAATAATGGATTAAGAGATATGATGATTACTCGGGATACTATTGTTACTCTTTTTAGATGGAACGGCAATAAATATGAAGAATTTCCAATTACAAAAACAAATTTCAATTTTACAGAAACACAAAGTAGTATCAATAAAAAGGAGGCCGTCAGGCAAGTAACCGAGTGGATTGAAAATCTGGGCAAAAGAGATTTTAGATCAGCATATGAAAAAATGTCGCCTTCAATACGGGATGATTTTGAATCTTTTTCCTCAACTAAAAAATACGGAGGAATAACAGGCACCAAAGTATATGATGAAGATATTTACAGCTATAAAATTTCTGATTGTATTTTTGAAGTAACCGTAACTTATGATTCATTTGATCCTTCCAATAGTAACGGAAAATTTACTGACAAGTTCGGTATTAATAATTGCAAAGGCAACTGGGAGATAACTTCTATAAAACGATTGTATAAACAGAAACTATAGCAAAACCAAGAAATTTTTTATCTCCTAACAAAAATCATTGTACCCCCACCCTAATGCCAGCTATGCTTTAGTTTATCTTTATCTTCTTCGTGTTTTAATATTGCAATTATGCCGCCTAAGCTTACTATCACAATTCCTATTATAGTAAGCAGATCAGGAACATGTCCAAAAAGCCACCAGTCCATTAAGCCAACATATATAACTACAAAATAATTGAACGGGCTTAACTTAGATGCTTCTGTGTGCCTGTAAGAATATTGCTGCATATTCAGGTATGCAACCAGAAACACGCCTCCGGCAAGAGAGTACAGCCAGCCCTCTAATGGCGGATTTGACCAGTAGATTATACCCAACGGCAGAGAAAGAATCATTGCAGATAGAGAGAAATAGAAAAGAATTGTCTTAAATCCGTCTGACCGGGTAATTATCCTCATTGCGACATAACTTACCGCAAGCAGAACACCGGATGCCAGCCCGATAAGATCTCCCGTCTTAAAAACATTTTCATCGGGTTTAATTATCAGGATGATGCCTATAAACCCGATAACAATGCCAAGCCATATTCGTTTTTCTACAACATCTTTTAGCCATATTAACCCGATAATAGGAATGAATATTGGCGCTGTGTTTTGAAGCAAAGAAGCGTCAACCATCGGAATTTCCGTCATAGCTGCCGCAAACAGCAGAAACGAAATAACCCCGGCTGAACCCCTGAGAATTTCCAAAGGATAATTTGCAGGCTTAATATTCCGGAATTTTTCTTTAGCGCTTAAAACTAATGCAAATGTAAATGCGGCTGAATATTGCATAAATACTATCCACCCAAGCTGCGCCCCGGTTTTACCGGCAAGCTTTACACACACTGCCACCAGTGAAAGAAAAAATAATCCTGTTAAAGCAGAAACTATTCCTTTTGCTATTGATTGCTCTGTCTTTTTTTCAGCGGGTATAATTGACATTTAATATAAAAATTTACGCAAGATAAATCATTGGAGGTTAAGAAAAAATCCATCAGGAAAAAACCCGGAATAATATATTAAATAAAAATGCCGCTGTTAATAAGCGGCATAAAAATAATCGAAAAAAATATATTCAGCTTACCTGATCTGTATCTTTACTGTTCCGGAAGCAAGCTTGTAATCAAAGCAGTCATATACATAGAAAGTATAAGAACCCTGTTTGTAAAATGTAATTTTTTTCCAGAACCATGTCCAGCTTTTTTCGGTATCTACATATATCGTGTTATCGTAATCACCATTTCTGTAAATTTCCATTCTTACAGAACGGCATTCAAGTGAGTACGGAAGCCTTACCAGCGCATACAAATATCCGCCGCTTGAAGAAATATTGAATACTGATGATTCTGTTATAGGGTAACCGCTGTCATCAACACCTTCACAGAAATATAAAGTC
Organism: Ignavibacteria bacterium; assembly: GCA_017303675.1. NCBI lineage: Bacteria > Pseudomonadati > Ignavibacteriota > Ignavibacteria > Ignavibacteria bacterium. The sequence goes on along the minus strand of JAFLBX010000001.1, from coordinate 849,688 downwards.
TGCGCTTCAGCCTCCGAAGCAAATGCCATCATAATTATTCCAAACAGGAGCAGGAATAAAGCTTTTTTTGATCTCATTAAATTTTTCCTTTCAACTATTGTTTGTAATTGCTCAAAATTACATTTTTCCATTTAATCTGCCAATGAGAAATTTTTGATTTTGTGAATTGATTTTTACGCTCAATTAGCATAAAATTGCAATAATTTAAATAAATCGAAGATATTTGCATATTAACAGTGAGTTAAAAATATGAATAAATTTGCGGTAACAGGTATATTAAGAACTTTTAGTAAACAGGAACTCAAAGAGTTCGATAAAGTGGTACGCTCACCGTATTTTGGCGGAAGCGCTTACATAAATAAATTCTGGCGTGAGCTCAGGAAATACTATCCCGAATTTAAAGAAGATAAAGTTGAAAGGGAAAAGTTATTTAAAAAAATTTACCCCGGGAAAAAATATGATGATACGGTAATTAGAAAGATCGCATCGCTGCTTCATAAAATGGCAGAGCAGTATATTGGTTTAAAAAGAGCAAATACAGATACTGCATGGTTCATTGAGCTGTTCGCTGCAGTATCTCTCAGAGAGCGCAGGCTGAACAGGTTGTTTGAGTTAAAAGCAGGAGAGCTTGAAAAAAGGTTTGATGACTTATCGGTATATGACTTTCAGCGGCTGCTTGAAAGGCATATACTGCAGATTCAGTGGATGAACTACGCTACCGATAACAATAACTCACATAAGAACTTTGAGTACCGCATGACATATTATTGCTACGGGATAATATATTTTTTATCAATATTAATGCAGGAAACTGCCCGGACATGGGTTGAAAAAAATATTTACAATAACTCCGCAAAGTTCAATATTGCTGAAGAAATGCTGAGCCATATAGATCTTAATTCATTTGCGGCAGTACTTGAAAAACAAAATTTCAGCTACATGCCTACTTTTGAGGTCAACCGCCTGATGATGAATATGTACCGCGCTGAAGAAGGGCATGTTCATTTTTTTAATTACCGTGACTTTCTTTTTGCAAAGGGCGCAGATATGCCCCGGAGGGTTTGTTATTTCTATTTCATTTTTCTTATCAATTACTGCCTGAAGCACAGCCAAAGCAATGAATATGATTTTACTTCAGAGCTCAGCAATGTTATAGAAAAAGCTGATGAGTTCGGGATAATTCTCGACCCGCAGCTGAAAATTATCATTCCGGCGAATTTTCTTGTGGGTATGGAGGCGCATATAGACGCAAATCAATTTGCAAGAGCAGAAAAGTTCTTCAAAAAATATTCAGGTGAGCTTAAAGGAGAGTATTCGGAAGATACCATTAACTATACCCACGCAAGCCTTGAGCTTGCCAGGGGAAATTACCGCTCAGCCCTTGAGTTTATATATAAACATGATCCATTCCTGGTATACAATAAAGTGAATTTCAGGATCCTGAAGCTTATTGCGCTGTATGAGCTGAATCTCTGGGAAGAATTCGGACTGCTGGTGGATTCAACCCGGCAGTTTGTAAGGTCAACAGATCTTATAAGCAATGTTTTCAGGCAAAGAGCCCTCGATTTTCTGAATGCTGCAAACAGGCTGTTTGAAGCGCGTGAGAAGAACTCAGGGAACGTTGTTAATATTTATGAATCAGTTAATGGCAATGAAGATCTGATCCAGCGGAAATGGCTGCTGAAGAAATGTTCTGAAATATTATAAAATCAACCCGCAATTTAAATTCCGGGTTGATTTGTTAATGAGAGCTTCAGTTCATTTTAAACTCTTATTCAAAGCTATCAGAAAATTGAACTGATAACTGAATAGATAACAAGCACTGCAATAAGCAAAAATACAGCACCAATTATTATAGCAGTTGAAAGAAATGTATTTTTAGCCTGCCTTTCAAATCTTTTGCTGTCTTTATTGAACTGTTCTGACCTGTAATAATCTGAAAGCTTATCAAAGTATCCCATAGAAGTATTTAATTATTTTAATAAGATCATTTTTTTGGTATCTGAAAAATCTTTTGTAACCAGCCTGTAAAAATAAACCCCTGATGTCATAGAAGACGCATCAAGATCTACATTATAAATTCCCGCCTGCAGCTCTTCATTAACAAGCGTTTTTACTTCCCTGCCGGTTATATCATACAGCTTCAGTGAAACAAAAACCTTTGATGCTATTTGCAGTTTTATATTTGTGACCGGGTTAAAGGGGTTATGGTAATTCTGCTCAAGCCTGAACCTTTGAGGGATCTCATTTGAAAGCTGTGTGATCCCGTTGACCTGTGAATATTTTATTGTAAGTATGTTCTGGTTTGGCGAGCTGTTATATCCTGCTACATAAACATTTCCCGCTGCGTCAAGTCCAATGGAATATGTTTCATCGGCATTAGATCCGTCATACCGGGCTACCCACTGCTCAATACCGGCGCTGTTATATTTTACGGTCAGGGCATCGCGGTTAGTACCGCTTTCCTGACTGTTCCCTGTAACATATACATTGCCCTGGTTATCCGCTATTACATCATACCCGTAATCATCACGGTCAACCCCGTTATTATTGTAAACAGCCACCCACTGCTCAGCCCCTGATGAATTATATTTTACAGTTGCAAAATCGTTGTATGAACTGTTGATGCGTGTTCTGCCCGTTACATATACATTGCCCGCATTATCAATGTTCAGTCCCTCGGGTATATCCTGTGAAGCTCCGGGGCTGGTATATCTTGCAAGCCATTGCTGCACACCTGAGGAATTATATTTAATTGTAACATAATCTACCCCTGAAGATAAGCCCTGTGACATGCCGGTAACATAAACATTCCCCGAGGCATCAACTTTGAATCCATAAGGTATTTCATTTATCTGAGTTGTACCGTTGTAACGCACAACCCATGATGAGTCTCCGGATGAATTATACTTAATGGTCAGGAAGTCTGACCCTGTACCCTGGCCGTTACTGGTACCTGTGATATATACATTGCTTCCTTCACCTCCGATAAACAATGCCATATCATAACTGTTTATCGGCGCGCTGTATTGCTTTGCCCATTGCAGCGCACCTGATGAATTATATTTTAGTGTGATATAATTATAATTCTGGCCGCTTGTAACTTCGGTTGAGCCGCAAACATATACATTGCCCTGGTCATCACAATAAATTGCAGATGCTTCATCATCAAACTGTGCTGTGCCGGCCCATGTAACCGCCCATTGCTGAGTACCCGCTGAATTATATTTAAGGGTTACAATATCAAGATTGCTGTTGCCCTGTGATATAATTCCGCATATATAGCTGTTGCCGTTATTATCTATTGTAATATCCGCAGCGTAATCTTCAAGGTTTGCAGGACCGTTATATTCCACAGCCCACTGCTGCACTCCTGCAGCATCATATTTTATGATACCTATATTTGTATTAAAGCCCGTGCTAAGTACCTTTGCCAGCACATAAGTATTGCCCTGCGAATCTACTTTAAGCTTAAATCCTTCATCTCCGCTGTTGCCTGAACCGTTGTATACTTTTACCCACTCCTGGTATTGCGAAAACAAACACGAACTGCCGGTCGTGAGAGCCAGCAGTATTAAAAAAATTTTATTGATCATAATTTTAATTAATTAACGCCCGGCTGTTTTTCAGCCGGGCTATTGGGAGCAAAATCAAACGGAGAATCAACTTTTTCACAAAGTTTCAACTGTTCAATTTACTGCTCATTTAATTTATTAAATATTAAAGTTCATTTTTATTTGATAAGCATCATTTTCTTTACATCAGTAAAGCTTTCGGTTTCAAGCTTATAAAAATATACTCCGCTTGCAAGGTTCGATGCATCGTAATCTACTTTATATGAGCCGGCAGAAAGTATTCCGTTATTAAGTACTGCTACTTCGCGGCCGGTCATATCAAACACAACCAGCTTAACGTTCCCTGACTGCGGAATTGAAAAATTAATATTTGTTACCGGGTTAAACGGATTCGGATAGTTCTGGCTTAAAGAAAATTTATCGGGAATATTGCTGCCTATAGGTTCTATACCTGTAAAAAGCTGTTCGCCGTTATAGTATGCGTTTGAGGGCCCAAAACCTGCGTAACCGAATACAGCATATTTTGTTGAACCGCTCTTAAATATTGCGCATACCGGGGCAACAACACCTGATGCCTGGTTACTGTTCCTTTTATAGTATGAAAACGGCAAACCGCCCGGTATCGTACCCTGCTTAACGCTTACTGAATCACCGTCATCAGTTACATAACCGGCAATTACATACTGTCCGCCTGAAGTCAATGAATCACTGCCGCAAATTGTATAATCAGCTATCTGCGCTGTATTAGGAGCAAGAAGCTGATCAATTACCCAGGTACCGCCTCCATCGGATGAATAGTGATATCTTGGATTACGGTTTCTTGTGCATGTAACCATAACTTTTTTTGGAACACCTGCGCTTTGCTGAACGATTGTGATCGCAGGCTTTTCATATTTTATACCTGATGTAGCGCTTGTAATATAGAATATCCTGTTGCTGGTGCTCGGAGCATCGGGCGTAACTATCATTCTCAGTTCATATTCAGTTGTGCTAATTCTTCTTTCAACTGCTATGTAAATTGAATCAGTGCCTGTTTCCACTGAAAATGCAGAGCTTGGATAGTAATCGTTATAAGTTGTGTTTATCAGCGCGCTTGAATGAGTTGAACCCCAGTTCGTTGTCCTGAAATGCCTGATACCCACCTGTGTGCCGGCATTAGTACATTCCCTGACAACAGCGTGCATATATGTTGCTGAAGTATAATACATACCATCGCTGCATGCTGTAACATATTCATATTTATTTCCGCCGGCAGGATTTCCTGCGGGATAAACAATACCGCCAATTCCGTTCCTTTTTACATTAAGCATATACAGAGAAGCGTTATCACCATTGGATGATGAGCTGAAGGTAAAGTATACCAGGATCCTTGTGGAATCAAGCACACCATTTGTCCGTGATTCTACAAGCGCAGAAATATTATGGATATATCCGCTGCCTGCATTATAGTTAATTGCACCGGCCCATGTTGCACCGCCATTTGATGACATATATATTGAAAACTGTCCCGGGGTACCTACTCTGTTTACAACATAATACATCCAGCCGTCTTCTCCCTGCTGAAGGTCAAGCTGTTTATAGCCTCCGGCAGATGCTATGCCTCCGCTGTGTACAAGAACGTCAGTTGTATACCATTCAGGGTTGAAAGGCGGATTATTGAAGCTTGAAGTTATAACTGATGTTTGCGTTAAGCCGTAAATATCTTCCGGGCGTTCCGCGCCAAGATAGCTGTCTGCTTCTGAATTGAGCTGCATTTTCTGCTCTTCGCCCATTTCTTCCCTGAAATTATTCAGCCTGTTCAGAAGTTCTGCGGGCAGTTTTTCCTGCCCAACTGAAGGTTCTGTTTCATCGCTGCCTTTGCCCCAGCTGTTCGGCACTGTTTGCTGTGCAAAAACTGACTGGATAAATATCACAGTAGTTAGAATCAAAAACGTTTTGATCTGTTTCATTTTGGTCTCTCCTTTTATTTTTAAATTCCCCCAAATACTTTTTATTAACTGAACTATCCGTTCATTGCATCTCTTGGACTTATCATAAATTTTATATTATATTTAATTTCAAATTTCTTTAACTGCTGTAACGCTCCAGGGACCTTGCCTGGTGGAATTTACTGCTGCAACCCTGAACGAATACTTCCTTTTGCTTTTCAGGCCTTTAATAGTATATTTGGGTTCGTTGGTTATATCAGCTACTTTCCATAAACTTTTCAGCTTTGCACCGCTTTTTTTATCTGTATTAATTTTTTTGGTCCTTGGATATTTAATATCCCTGTACTGTATCACGTAAAGCTCCGCTTCCTTCAGGGAATCCCAGCTTAAGTTCAATTCACCCGCCTCATCACCTTTAGCAACATAAATATTATCAATCACCATACTTTTCATTTTTTTTGATCAGCAAAAAAATTAATTGTTCAAAATTACATCCGCAGGTGATGCGGTTCAACTAATGTTTTTAAAATTTGTTTCCGGGTTTCACAAGTTAAAATGAAAAATACTGTTGATTAAATCTGTTTTTTGATTATATTACGTTGTTTTTATTTTTTGGATTGTTAGTAAATTTCTGTATCGGAATAAAATTTAGATTTGTTTAAAATTTCTGCATAAAGATTCCGGTTAGTTTTACTGTAAGTATATTGTTTTAAATAATGTTATGAAAAACAGCAGCCTCATTTTATTACTGAAAAATTTCGATAAACAGCAGCTTAAGGAGTTTAACAATTTTGTAAAATCTCCTTACTTTAATTCAAACAAGGCCATTATTTCTTTGTTCGAATACATAAGGAAACAACATCCTGAGTTCATTGATGAAAAGCTTGAAAAACAGTTTGTTCACAAAAAGCTGTTTGGCAAAACAAAATACAGCGATGGTTTCTTCAGGGTGTTGATGTCTAACCTGCAGGATCTTGCTGAGGAATATTTATCATTAAAAGGATTTCAGAAAGAAAAGCTGCTGAAAAAGAAATTCCTGCTCGATCAGCTTATGAATAATCCGGGCAACACAAAGCTGGCAGAAAGAGTACTAAGGGAAGGCCTAAAGGAAGCTGATAACATTATACCGGAAGGTCCTGATGACTACCTTGAAAAATACCATATGGCATTTTACAGGAAATATATTTACAGCACAAGCTTTACTGCAAGCAAGGATAAAATGCCTTCTGAACATCTGTATGATGAACAGAAATTCCTTACTTATTATTTTTTGCTTAGAATGCTTGCTGACCATTTTTACCATTTAAACCAGAGCCAGATAATCAATTACACTCCAAAGCTGATATTCCTGGATGAGATCATTTTATTTCTTCAGAAAAACCCGGAATACCTGGAATATCCCACACTAAACCTGGCTTACCTCAGGGTACTTCTGCTGAAAAACAATAACATCGATGACCTTTACAGGCTGAAGAATGCGTTTTATTCTTCTTTTAAGGAGCTTGGACATAAAGATTGTTATAATATTATTTCCATTATCATAAATTTCTGTCATAAAAACTATTTTTTAACAGAGGATCAAAAATTTCTTGATGAAAAGCTGGAGATACTTTTGTTCGGACTAAAAAACGGGATTACTTCATTTGATAAGGATGATTACTTCGATACCAACAGGTACAATAATCTGTTCAGCACTTTTATTGAGTTCGGCAGAATTGATGATGCTGAAAAATTCATAAATGAATACGGTCCAAAGCTTGAACCTGAAGAGCAGAACTTTTGGATCAATTTTTCAGCAGCGGAATTAAAATGCAAAAGGGGTGAGTTTGATGAAGCGCTGAAACACCTGGCAATGATAAGGAATGTAAAAGTTGTATCATATAAGCTGAACCTGAAAGCGCTGCAGCTTAGGGTATATTATGATGCCGGGCTTATTGAGCAGGCGCTGGCGGCAGCTGATTCATTCCGCCATTTTTTACAAAAGGAAAACCTTATGAACCCTGTGTACAATGAGCAGTACAGGAATTTCCTGCATTATTACAATAAGCTGGCTAAGTTAAATTCAGGCAAAAGATCTGCTGATGAAATTAAAAACAGCCTAAAGCAGGTAAAAAACATTGTTCATAAAAAATGGCTTTTGGAAAGGATGGTGTAAAGAATTTATTTAACTAAAACCATCTTCTTTGTAACAACATTCTTATCCGTTACTATTTTATAGAAATATACACCTGATGCTAACCCTTCTGCATTAAAAACTATTTTGTGATTGCCTTTCTCATAAACATTATCAACCAGTTTTGCAACAAGTTTACCGCTTAAATCATATACATTTAACTTAACACTCCCTCTTTCGGGCATGCTGAACTTTATTGTTGTTTTTGGATTAAACGGGTTAGGGTAATTTTGAAACAGTTCAAATTTCTTAGGTATAACCTCAAAATCACCGCCGCCATCAGTAGTTTTGTAAATTAATCCTTCAGTTCCCACAGCCCATCCGGTATTACCGTTAACAAAACATGTTCCCCATATCAGCTGGTTAACATTCTGGTAACCCCAGTCATCACCTCCGTTTGTGGTTTTTAAGATACCTGCAAATCCCGAAATCCACCCTGTTTTATCATTAATAAACTTAACTGATGTTAAAGACCTGGTCCTATTCTGCTCGATCCAGCCACTGCCACCGTTTGTACTTTTTAACACCGCGCCGTCTATTCCAACTGCCCAGCCGGTGTTTTCATTTGCAAAATAAACTGACTGAAGCTGAACGGTTTCCGGAATAAATGTATCAATCCAGTTAACTCCGCCATTTGTGGTTTTTAATATAGCGCCCTGTGTTGCATTGGAATTACAGCCTGTTGCCCAAGCAGTTTGTTCATTCAAAAAATATATCGACGAGACATAATGCCCTACATATGTATTCATCCATATATCCCCCCCGTTTGTGGTTTTCAAAATTCTCCATCCGTCAGTGTTTCCGCAGTTTATAAGCCAGCCGGTGTTTTCATTAAAAAAACGAAGTCCGGCAGAATAAAAGGCGGTTAAATCAAACAATTGTACGTTCCAGTTTATGCCACCGTCAGTGGTTTTATAGGAAATGCTTATATAATCATACCTGCCTGAAACCCAGCCTGTGTTTTCATTTATGAAATATATTGAGCCAATAAAATGCAGCGATGAAAAATTACTGCTTTTCCATATTAATCCTGCGTTTTCTGTTTTCATAAATGTACCGTCTGCGCCCGAGATCCATCCGGTATTATTATTCAGAAAAAAAACGTCCTCCAGGCGCTCAGTAGCATTTGAGTATTGCCTTTTCCAGCCTTCAGCGGAAATTAATGAAGATGTAATGATAAAAATGATAGAAATGAATGTAAGAATCTTAATCATATGTAAAGTTTTATATAAACAAATATAATTAAGAAAAGAGTGAAATTTAATTCCAATTGAAAAACTGAAACCCGCTAAAATTTTTTTTATTTAACCCTGTAAACAGCAAGAATATTCCATTCATGCAGAACATCTTCTTCGGCAACATAGCCCGGGTCTGGAAAGTTATGTATGAGATAAGGAACACCGTTCACTGATTTATCTGATACAATCCCTATATGATCACCCCAACCATCGCCATTCATATCCCAGGCAACAACATCACCTGGCTGAAAATCACTTTCTTTTTCAGCGTTTATTTCCTGCCAGTATTTACCAAACCAAACCATTTGAACAGGTACCCTTCGCTGATCGATATTCGGGTCGGGTTTTTTGGCTGACCATCTCGACATCGGGTAATCGCTCCAGTTTGCCTTCAGGTCATTATAAATTTCTTCCTGCAGGTCACAAACCCCGCCCCAGCGGAGTGCGCGGACTATTACATCGGTGCATACTCCCATATCAGGTGCAACATCACCCCCGGGGAAAACCCTGGAGCCCGTGTTCTCACCATCCTTGTACGTGCATACATAATAACCCATTGTCATATCATAGCTGAACTTCGCCTCCAGGCACTTCTTTGCGCCATCAAGGACTTTCTTCTGGTTTTCTGTTAATGTAGATTTATTGGAAAGGGTGGAGTCAGTTTTATTTATTGTTTTGTTTGTGTTATCTGATTTTACTTCCTGCTTTGAGCAGGAAAAAATGAATAAAACTACAGTTAAGAATGTTATGGCTTTCAGTATCATATTAAATATATATTTCAATTTCATTTAATGATCTTTACATATTCAAAAATTATACGAAACCATTGCGCCCACAGAAAATTTGCGCTTCAGCCCGTCAAAATTGTAATCACGTTTTAAAAACGGCAGTGCCGCCTGAAGTGTGATTGTAACTACATCTGATGCTTTGTAGCTTGCTGTACCCAGCAGGTTTACCTGCGCTTCGTTGCTGTTTTGAACTTCCACAAAAGATTCTTCTCCGGCAATTGAACCAAGTACGCTCGATTTTTGTAACCTTAAAATTGTTAATACTTCAGCTTTTATACTTACTTTACTGAACTCTTCAAAAAATCCCGCGCGGAAAAAAACATCATCACCTCTTTTTAAACGTGTAATGTAATTTGCGCTTCTGCCAAAAGGCTTCTGGTAACCTATCCCGAAGAAATAATTCACCCCTGTATATACAGCCCCGGCTATAAGATCATTGGTTCCGAGTCCGGGCATATATCTTTGCGGAAGCGAGTCATTTGAGTTCACCTTGCCTGTTGCGAATTTTCCTCCGAGAAAAAAAGTTAACAGGTGTTTTTTCTTTATGCTGAATGTTTTTGAAAATACTGCTTCAAGATCTCCCTGGCCGTTATTTTCACCAAGGGGTCCGTTTATAAAAGAATACGGCATCGAAATATTTACCCTGAATCCTTTTTTGAGATCAAGATCTGCTTCCAGTTTAACTGAGCCGTAGCTGATATCGTTTGTGTTTCCGTTAATATCAGGGTCTTTGCCGCTTGTTCCGTAATTAAAGCCAAAATATATGTGATTGCTTTTTAATACAGTTTCATTCACCTGGTGCCTGCCAATAGTACATACGCCCGCATCAGAACATTGTGCATATATATTTTGCAGCAAAAGAAGCATTATCACAGCGGAATATAAAGAGTGTTTTATCATATCAGTATTATATATTTTTGAGAAGTTAGATCAATTAAAGCAAGTTTAACAATTTAAGGAATGTGTTTCAATTCTATAATTAAATTGGAAATATAGTATAAGAATTAACAGAGGCATGGGAAATATAATTCCTGACGGCACATGTTAATACAGTACCGGGTATAAAAATACTTAAGACAATATTCAGGCTAATCTACATGCCTCTTAAGATAGGAATCAACAGAATAATGGCCTGAACCTTCAAACAGAAAAAGGAGCACTAATGCCGTAACAGCAATTGTCAGCTCTGCTTCAGATCTTAATGACATAAACCCGTTGGGTAATACAATAAAAATTATATTGCACAGTAAAACAGGTAATTGTATTGCCGCTGCAAACCGGGTTAATAATCCAAAAAATATCAGTAGTCCTCCTGCAAGATGAATTCCAATTACAGCATGTGCCGCTGTCATTGTATAGAATCCAAAACCATACTGATCAACTATCTGTACAATTGCGGCTTTGTTAATAATAAAATAAATTGCCTGCCATACCAGGATAGTACCAAGCAGTACGCGGAAGAAATCCAGCCAGAGCGGGTGATGTTTTTCTGACCATACATCTATTTTATGAAGAAGGTACATTTTATCAGCCCTCCTTTCATATCAAAAATAACGTTTACTGCCCGCCGGGAAAATGACATTTGATACCCGGGCATATGATTTATATCTCCGGATCCCTGAATTTCGCTTTTTTTTCAATTGATATAAGTCAAATGAACTGAAATAATATCAGTGTAAATTTGAACAGATAAATGAAAATAAGATGAAAAATAAACATATCTTCATACTTCCCCTTGTCCTTTTAAGCCTGCTTACTGGAATATTTTCAGGCTGGTTCCGTATAGGATGGAACCTGCCGGTTTCGCTTCCTTCTGGTGAGCATGGCGCTTTAATGGTTGGGTCGTTTTTAGGCACCCTTATTTGTATAGAGCGAAGCGTAAGCTATCCAAATAAAATTGCGTTACTTGTTCCTGCGATAAATTCAATCAGCATTATATTTTTTCTGCTTTCAATGCCTCAGGCGGCATATTTTTTTCTGATACTTGGCGGAGCTGGATTAACAGGCATATATTACCTTGTGTATGTAAAATATAAAGGAATACAAAATTTGATCATGATGGCAGGTGCTTTGTGTTATTTAACAGGAAGCGCTGTTTTATTTAATACCTCATTTTACCCTTCTGTGGTTATGTGGTGGATAGCGTTTTTATTCCTTACAATTACCGGTGAAAGACTGGAGCTTTCGCGTTTTGTTTTGCTGAAAAATGCTTCTAAAAAGCAGGCAGTATTAACAGCTCTTATAGTTTTATTCGTGGTCAGTATTTTTCTTCCGTTCCATTCATCAGCCGGAAGCATTATTTCTGCTTTTTCTTTAGCCGGAGCTGCATTATGGCTCTTCAGGTTTGATATGGCAAAACACTCGCTAAAAAAACCGGGGCAGAGCTTCTATTCAGGGCTGCTGCTTATTACCGGCTATTTATGGTTATTTTTTACCGGGATATTTTTCGCTCTCGGCGCATACATCGGTTCATTTTATGATGCTTCTTTACATGCTTTCTTTCTTGGCTTTGTGTTTATGATGATATTTGCACATGCGCCTGTTATTTTGCCCGCCGTGCTTAAGCTGAACTTCAGTCCGTTCGGTAAAACTCTTTATATATGGTATGCGCTTTTAAATCTTTCGCTGGTATTCAGAGTTTTTACTTTTATACCGGAATCCGCAGCTTATAAACACTGGGCGGGAATGATAAACGGAGTTGCTATTATTGGCTTTTTTGTAAATATGGCTGTACTGGCAAGGCTGGCTAAAAGAAAGATCAAAGTAAAAGAAGGATATATCCCGCAAGTGAGCCGCCAAGTACTATCCAGGCAGTATTAAGATTTTTAAACCTGAAACATATTATAAGACATACAATAGCTATCAGTATTGCGCGCCAATCTGCAAATGCCTCTCTGCCAAACATGAAACACACTGATGCTATCAATGCAACCGAAGCTATATTAACTCCGTCAAGTATTGCAGAAAAAGCCTTTGATGTGCGCATTTTTTTAACCAGCGGGTTAAGAAATGCTACAAACAAAAATGATGGAATGAATATTCCAAGCGTTGAAACAAGCCCTCCTTCAATACCGTTAATTTGCCAGCCAATAAAAGTTACGGCGGAAAATACCGGCCCCGGGGTGAATTGCCCTACGGCAATTGCATCAACCAGCTGCTGCTGAGTTAAAATACCCGCAGCTACAAGTTCGCTTTCCAGAAATGCGAACAGCACATAACCGCTGCCGTACAGAATTGAACCCACTTTAAGAAATATTAAGAACAAAGAAAAATTTCCCGGCGCGCCCTGCAGCAGGAAACCCGCTGCAAATATCGGGATAATTGAATTAAGCCTGTTTCCTTTTGTTCCTTTCTTTAAAAAAGAAATCAACAAAGAAACAATACCTGCACCAAACACTATCATAATTTCATTGAAGCCAAGAAGGCTCAATACTGCGGCTATCACTCCAAGCAGAACCAGTACAACTGATTTACCTGCCTTTAAGGCGAGTGGATAAATATTTACAATGATTATTGCAATTATAGCAGGCTTAATGCCGAATAAAAAATCCTGCACTTCGGGTAATGCTCCGTACTGACTGTAGAACCATGCAATAATTCCTGTTATTATCACAGCAGGCATTATAAAGCAGACACCAGCGGTCAGAAGCCCTTTCCAGCCGGCTTTTTCCCTTCCGATATGAATTGCCATTTCTGTGCTGTTGGGTCCGGGTATGAGGTTCGTCGCGCCTACGAGATCGAGAAAATGCTCTTCGGTTAGCCATTTTTTTTTCAATACAACTTCATGCCTCATCATAGAAATATGCGCGGCGGGCCCGCCAAAGCCTGTTATTCCCAGTTTCAGAAATAACAGTGCGATTTCCTTCAGAGATGTTTTATGTTCAGTCGAAGCTTTCATCATTAATAATTTCATAAAAGTTTTCCGGATTTTTAAGTCAATTAAAAGTGATGCTAGACTTTTCTTTCTTCTCCCTTTAATATTCGCTCTTATATATTTAATTTTGAATTATGTTGAATATACTCTACATAGGTCTCGGCGGATTCATAGGCGCGGTATCGCGTTACCTACTATCGCGGTATATAAACAACCTTCTGCCTGCTTTCCCCTTGGGCACGCTGGCAGTCAACATTCTGGGTAGTTTTGTATTAGGATTTATTATCTATTCCGTTTCACTTGGCAGAAATATTTCTCCGGAAATGCGTGATTTTATAACCATTGGAATGCTTGGCGGATTCACTACAATGTCAGCCTTTGCATATGAATCTTTCCGCCTAATGGAGCTTAACCAGATGATGCTGTTTGCCCTTAACATCGCTCTAAACGTAATTCTTTGTATAGCCGCAGTATATGCGGGCAAGGAGCTTGCCATACTGATTGCAAAATGATCGTTTTCTGCAACAAATAAATTGTAATTCCTGTTATTATATATAGTGGTGTTGTAATAACAAAATGATTTTAAATTCTTGGCGCAATTCTTACTGAAAGCGTAAATTTAAGGGGTTCCTGCATTGCGGGAATAAAGATCATGCAAAAAGAATCCACCGGTACACTGCTCAGGATATTTATAGGCGAAAGCGATAAATATGAAGGCAAAAATCTTTACAAATATTTGACGAACTATCTCAGGGAACATCAATATGCGGGCATTACCGTTCTGCGGGGCATCACAGGATTTGGGAGGGCAAGCCTTATCCATACCAGCGACCTGATTGAGTTATCAAGCGATCTGCCAATAGTAATAGAAATTGCCGATACGGAAGATAACATCAACCGTCTTAAGGATGTATTTGAAGAAACCGGTATGATCGGAAGCTCTCTGATAACCGAGGAGAAAGTGAAAATAATTAAATACGGCGATTAGGAACTGATTTATTAATTTAACTTATTATTTGCTTTCAAACAAATTCTTTAAATTTTTCCACCAGCCATTTTTTGTAAGAAAAGTATTTTTCGGAGTTAATATTATTGATCAATAATTCTGCTTCAATTTTATCTGTATTTTTGTATCTCAATTTAATCAACTTCTTAAGATAAGAAAAAAACGGAACATATATTTTTCTTTTGTAGATTGTAATATTTTCATTTTTTTCAAGCATCTTTAAAGTAGTTTCAATAAAATGCTCAAGGGTATCATAGTATCCTAATTCATAAAAATTTACCGCCTGCAGTATTCTGATTTCACATTTGTTTTTTAAATCAAAAGGTTTTATTTTTTTTAAAATTTCCAGAGAGCCCGTAAAATTTTTTTTATTCAGCATCAGCATTGCCATACTTTGCCCATAGGCAAGATCTTTTACTTCAGGGTTTAGCTTTTCCGTATATTCATTTATAAAGTTTTCTGCATCCTCTGTTTTATTAAGAAAAATTGCTTTTGAAATATAATCAAGATATATCTGGTAAGGAATAAAACCGTTGTAAAGCAGTATATTTTCCTGAAGCGTAAATTTATACAGCTCAAAAATATGCTTCACAAAAACATCCAGTCCTTCGTTTATCTTTAGTGTACAGTATGTAGTTAATATTACGCCGGCAAGATTTCTTTCGCTGTAATAAAGCTCATTATAAATTTCTTTAAGGCTGCCGAAAGACATCATAAAATCATCTTCAATTTCCTGCACTTTATTGTTTATCTTTTTTTCTGCATCAATATAAAGTTTTATTAATGAAGAATAAAAATTGATAATTTTATTATACCTGCCTTCTTTGCGGGAAACCATATTAATAAAACCTTCAATTGAAAAATTATCTTTAAACGCATTCAGAATATTTTCTTCATAATCACAGTTATACGCGTGTTTAAGAACAAAATTATCATGCAGTATCTGCGCCAGCCTGCTTAAAACGTTTAATACAAGAAATTCGCCTTTATCGATACAATTTCTTAAATGCAGCCTGTAGTTATCGCTGGTACATTGATAGTAATGTACATACATACACTGCAGCTGATATAAATATTCAAAATAATCCTGATCAATCTGCATAGTATACAGCCGCTGAGAAAGCTTTTTAAGGGAAGGAGCCATTAGTTTAAATTTCTTTTTCCGTGAGTATCCGCACGCTAAGGCTATTTCGCGCTCTATACCTTCAGAATTGAACCATAAATACCTTAAATATTCTTCTGCAAGCAAAGTCAGGTCCGAAATCAGCCTTCTGAATACAGGGCTGCTGAATTTTTTATTTTTATACGCAAGTCTGTAAATATTTTCTTTATTATATTTTTTATCATTAAACGCAGGGTAAAATTTTTTTACTGCTTTATAAATTGGCACAACATTTCTTCCCCTGGAAAAAAACGGGCTGGAAATAAATTTTTCAAATTCTTTCAGTTCCTTTACTGAAAATGTCTTCAGAATTTCAGTAATTTTGAGTGAATGCAATTATATCCGGTAATTTTTATACCCTAAAATTCGTCAATTTTATATGCGCTAAAAATGCCAAAAATCATCTCTTTTTATTAAATTTCTGTTATTGCGGTTTACATTTAACTGTCACAATTATTCAAATTTTTCTTTGGAGTGCACCGGAATTTTTTATTATTTTCACTTAAGTGCACTAAAAAGTGCACAATCCGTTTTGATGATTAAAAAAAATATAAATAAAATAAGGATTTCAAAAGGATACAGGCTGACAAAATCAACTCACAACCTGATAGCTAACCTTAAACATATTACAGGTTATGATCATGATAAGCTTTTAAACCGCTGTTGCCTGTTATTGCTTAAAGAACTGGATAACTCTGAAAAATTTCATTTACAAAGGAAAAATAATGATGATATCTAAATTTCTGCAAAATACCGGCAATTATATGTTAATTGTTTTGTTTATGATATTCTGTTTTGCTATTATTTCATGTTCAGCGTCTTCGGATAAAAAGAAAAGCAATAACCCGGAAGGTAAATATTACTACAGTATGCTTGACTCTGCTGAAGGGCTTATACATTCAGGCGATATTCTGATATCTAAATTAAACAATTCCGGAAATTTGTCATCAGTTATCAACATTGATACTGTATTTGCCGGTGATTTTTACATTAATAATAAAATTGCCGGATGCAAAACAGAAACGAATTATGATAAAAGTACCGGACTAATAGGAATTAAATTCTGCCCCGATGCAACAGATGATAACGTATATTTCACCATAGAGGCATCCGGTAAGCCCTCAACGGGCAACTGGAGCCATATTACTTATTCGGGCTTAAAATCAAAAGGAAAATTAACGATTAATAAAATTAAACAATAAATTAACTATGAATAAATTTAAAACCGGTTTTTTCAGCTTTTTTTTTGTTTTATGTTTGTTTGCATCGGTTGCTTTTTTTATAGGGTTCAGTAATAACCCCGGACATACAAACAATACTCCTCAAAATTCTTATTTAAGAGAATTGCTTAAATCCAATAAAACTGCTGCTCAAACCATTGCGTTAAAAAAAGGAAATGAGTATTTCAGCAATATAGAAATTTTTTCTCCTGCTCCGGTGAACCAAAAAGCCCGCGGCGAATTTGCCTATCAAAGCGAATTCTTAAAAATTAACAGGCAGGCTCTGTCAGAATTTTTATCAGCTAAATACAGCAACATAAATTTTATTTTTCCTGCCGGCAACAAAAATATTGAACTTGAACTGACTGCCTTTAAACCACTTTCTGATGATTTTAAAATATACTCTTTTGAATCAGGAATTTATAAAGAACAGTCTTTCAGACAAAACTCTCTGCATTACAACGGCATAATAAAAGGAAACGGCGGTTCAGTTGCCGTAATCAGCATTTTTGAAGATCATATAGAAGGTATTGTTTCTGATGAAAACGGAAACTGGGTGCTGGGTCCTGTTAATAACGGAGAAAGCTCCCCCGGTGACTATATTTATTATAATGATTTTACTTTATACAAAAGTAATCCTTTTGTCTGCAAGCTTGAAGGATTAGAAGAAAAATCAACTTTTCCGGTTGAAGCTAACCATGTTTCAGGTGAAACTCCCCAAATGAATATGGTTAATAATCCGGTTAAAGTTTTATTTGTTGCAGATTACCAAATGTGGTTAGATGCTGGTCAAAACACAACTACGCTTGTGAATTACATTAACGGCTTTTTTGCTGTCACAAAAACTCTTTACCAGAATGAAAACATTCCTATGGAAATTGGTTCAATATTATATTACAACAGCCCCGACCCGATGATAGGATACGATACTTACAATATGAGGCAAAGGTTTGGTGCACAGATCCAGAACAATATGTCCGGCAGCCATATAGCACATTTAATTTCAACAAGAACAGATGTAAGCGGAGGTATCGCACACATCAGAAGCTTATGTAAACCATATAATCCCGCCGATTCTTCGGGTTCTTATGCTGTAAGTGTTATCCAAACCAGCTACTTGCCGTATCCGCAGTATTCATGGACAGTATCTGTTGTAACACACGAAATGGGACATAATGTAGGCTCAAGGCATACACATGCCTGCATGTGGCCCGGGGGACCAATTGATACCTGTATTATAACACCCGAAAATTCAAACCAGTATGGTTTTCCCGAAGGATGTATTCCTCAGCCACAAAGTAACGGATGCTACAGTCCAAGATATGGTACTATTATGAGCTATTGTCATTTTTGTGAAGGATTAGGCGGAGGAATTTCCTACGCTGTTGGTTTTGGTCCAATGCCGGGTGATACTATAAGGTTAAGGTATTCACAGGCTAACTGCTTAATAGGTATTCAGAATATTTCAACTGAAGTTCCCAAAAATTACAGCCTGCAGCAAAATTATCCAAATCCTTTTAATCCGGTTACTAATATCGGGTTTGATATTCTAAAAGCTTCAGCAGTTTCCTTAACCGTCATGGATATTACCGGTAAAGTTGTAGAAGTACTTATAAATCAAAATCTGCTTCCCGGTACTTATAATTACGACTGGAATGCGGAAAAATATGCAAGCGGAATTTATTTTTACAAGCTTGAAACAGATGGATTTGCCGAAACAAGAAAAATGGTTCTTATAAAATAAATTTAAGTTATTTAATAAATATTGTGTAAACAAAAAAGTCCCGCGGAGTTAAAGCGGGACTTTTTGTTATTGCTGAACATAGTTTTTACTTTACTAATACCATTTTCTTCACATCTGTAAATTTCGGAGTAGTTATCCTGTAGAAATATGCTCCGCTGGAAAGTCCTCTGCCATCAAAATTAAATGAATGGCTTCCGGCCGGATACAGCTTATTGTTCATGATCTCCTTCACCAGCCTTCCTGTGATGTCAAATATCTGCAATGTAACAACATCACTAACAGGCAGATCAAAATCAACCCTTGTTGAAGGATTGAATGGATTAGGATAGTTCTGATTCAATGAATACTCTTTTGGCAGGCTGGTATTGTTGTTGTTATTGCCTGTCAGCGGGTCATCGCCGCCAGACTCCCTTACATAAGCGCCTCTTCCATGAGTACCTGCAACTACATAAAATTTACCATTAATTGAACTGCTGTCAACATACGCTAATGCTTCAACCCATTGGCTTTGGGGCATACCGTTCATCCACCTGAACCAGTTTGAGCCGCCATCAGTTGTTTTATATACACCCCACCAGGTTGTACCGGCAAACATAACATTGTTCAGAGTTGGATGCAAAATAAGCGATGTAATGCTAAAATTCGGAAAATTTCCGGATATGTTCGTCCAGCTGACCCCTTTATTGGTAGTTTTATATATTTTTTGACCCGGATAACTTTCGTAAGCTGTTGAAATTAATGCAATATTATTATTTGTAGGGTGTTGTCCCATAACACTCATATTGGCTGTCGGGAGACCGGAATTTCTTTGAACCCAATTTGAGCCGTCAAACAGCAAAACTCTTGTTGTTGTATTCGGCAGAACCGCGTATAACGGTGCATAAGGAGCAGAATACCTTCCAACACTTATGTTGGCTACATAAGCATCCGGAAAAGAAGCGCCTACCTGAGACCAGCTTGTACCAATATTAGTTGATACATAGACCCTGTTTCCGCGGTTTACGTAATACCAAACCGGGCTTACATTATCATTCCTGATCATTCCTCCATAAATGCTTGAAAACGGAACAGTGACATCAGACCAGCTTAAACCGTAATTAGTTGTTCTGTATACAGAATGCGCAGAAGTTGAAAAAAGTGTTGACATTTGTACAGCGGGATTATTTTTATCAATAGTAGTATGGCTTGCATCCCAAACTGAAGAAACAAACCATGAACTTCCATTATTTGATGAATTTACAATTGAGTTATCCTGTGTACCGCCGGTAATAACGAACCCTGTACTATTGGCTGCAGCATCTATTCCCCAAAATTGCATCGCCGGAAAAATACTTGTAACAGTACTGAATGTTGCCCCACCGTTAACAGAATGTGAAATGCCCCCATCTGTACCAATATAAACTGAATTGCCGTTGCTGTGCCATTTTATCACACAAAAATCATCATGAACTGTGCCGATATTTAAAGGAATGTAAGCCCATGATGCACCACCGTTTGTTGATCTGATTCCGTCAACTCCGCCTATTATAACAAGATTTGGATTAGTTGGCGAAACACCTATGCAGTTATTCCTGTCACCCTGACCGTTAGTACCGTGAATCTGTACAACATTACCGCTCACTCTATATGTAATATCCTGCCATGTTGCTCCTCCATCTGTGGTCCGGTGTTGACCTCTTGTTAATCCATCATCACCGGAGGCGGTTACATAAACGTAGTTGATATTTGAATAAGCAATCGAAACACTGGCTGTTTTTAAATTACCGCCAGTTAACGGATAATTGTTTTGCCTGCTGAAATTTTCACCGAAATTGGTTGATTTATATACACCATCATTTCTTTTTGTAATAAAAATTATATTTGATGATGATGTTGGAACATCGAGGCTGGTTATATTACCTGAAACTTTTTGAGACCATGTAACCCCGCCATCAACTGATTTGAAGTAGCCATTGTTCCCGGCGGCATGAACTATATTATTATTTCCGGGCTGAAATCTTATTTCTCTGATTTGCCCTGATTGAGGTATATAGTTCGATGGAATCTGATTCCATGTTTGGCCTCCATTGGTCGTTCTCCACATACCGTTTCCGGGATAATACTCCGGCTCGCCGGTTCCAAGCAGTATTATAGCAGAATCAGACGGATTTGTAGCAAAAGCGCCTATACTTAATGTTGTGATATTATCGCTTACCGGGTAAGGAAAGATCAGAACACTGCTGAATAAACCTCCGGTAGCGCTTGCTGCCCTAAGGCTTGGCACACCTTCAATTTCAAGATCCCTGATCCTCCCGCAAATTTTCATTCCCGGCCATGTTCTGGAATCAGCCGAGTAAGGTCCTTTAAAGATCCAGTTGTTTACAGGCATATCACCGGGATCGTTTTCTGAAGGCATGTTCAAATGTTCATTCATTTTCTGAATCATTTTTTCCTGGGTGTAGCTCTTCATAAACTCTTCGTATCCAGGAGCAAGATGAACCATTTTACCTTTAACTTCACTCGATTTTTGCTTTTTTATTCTGTTACGGTGCTGTTCTTCTGTAATTTCTATCTCATTTCCTTCAGCATCGTACGTTTTGAATTTTACTTCCTTATCATGTGAGAGCAGAATTAATACAGCCGTTATAATACCGGTTAAAATCGGTATCCCTGAAATTAATATTTTATGTTTCTTTACAAAATTTCTCATATTTCCTCCTTATGAGATTATGTTTATTTTTGTTTTACTTTCTTTTTCTGCTATAACCTTTTTATACATAAGGAGTACTGATTCTGTAAGTACCGTATCAGCATCGCTGCCGGTTAATTCCTGCAGACTTTTTATCATTTGGTGAGTTGAAAGCTTAAGCCTGTATCCTCTTGCTGTCCTAAGTTCAGTCTTTTTAATTTCGAAATTTTCTTCCTGCATTTTGAAGTTTTATTTTAGTGCACACAATTGTGCAACACTGCGAAGATAGTGCATCGTGTATGTGCACAGCAAAGAAATATTTGTTCATTTTTAAACAAATTTTGAGAAAGAAATTCCAAATATATTGCGTTTTTTGCCCGGTTTCGTTATTTTATAACAAATATTTTAAACAGGATTTTTGAAAGAAAACAAGATATTCAGGTTACTTAAAACTTTTTCTAAGGAAGAGTGGAAAGGTTTTGAGAAATTTGCGGCATCACCTTACTTTAATAAAAGCCGAAATTATATTCCGTTAATAAAAGCATTAAAAAAATTCTCACCCGAGTATAAATCGCAAAATCTTATAAAAGAAAACCTTTATAAAAAGATTTTTCCCGGAAAAACTTTTAAAGAAACAGTAATTAACACTATGCTTTCCGGCTTATATTCGTTGGCTGAAGATTATTTGGTTCACAGAGACCTAAAAAAAGATTTACACAGAAAACAAACAATACTGACAAGAGAGTTAAGCCTTAAAGGTTTAAAAAATGAAGCTGATCTTTTAATAAATAAAGTTCTTTCTTCTTTTGATAAAGATAAAATCGGTTTCATGGATTACTTTAAAAAATATTCTTTTTACGAAGAAATCTACGATCACTATTTTATCAATGATGAGCGGTCAAGGCTGTATTCAGCAATAAACAAAAGTAATTTGTTCCTCGTAAGGTACTATCTTCATATGCTTATACAGGCAGAAAATCAATTGCTGAGCACTGTAAATTTTTCTAACGAAAAATATACTAAAAGCAGCTTTGGCAGCATTTTAAAAATTACCCCTTTTGAAAAAATGATATCCGTACTTGAAAGAGACAGCCCCGATAATACTGTATTGCTGAAAATATACTATTTCCTGCTGCTGGCAAACAAACATCCCGAAAACGACAGCTATTATTTTAAAGCCAGGGCTTTAGTTACAGAAAACTATGATAAACTTGATAAAGATCTAAAAAACAGGTGTTATATAAACTTACTTGGTATCTGCATTGCTAAAACATTGGGAGGAGATACAAAATGGCTCAGGGAAAGTTTTGAGATCTATAAAATCGTTTTAAAAGAGAAACTGTATTATTTCACAGGCGGTGAATTAAAATTCATGCCCAGAAGGTTTTTCAGGAATGTTATTTCTGTTGGAATCAGTATCAAAGAGACCGAGTGGATAAGAAATTTCATAAATGAGTATTTAGAAGAACTTGAACCCAAATACAAAGAAACTTTATTTAATTACGGAATGGCAAAGGTGGAATTTACTAATAAAAATTTTGATAAAGCCCTTGACCATATTAGCCTGGTTAAAACGGATCAATTTATTTATAAAATTGAAATGAAGAATATTCAATCCAAAATCTACTATGAAACAAACTCAATAGAACCGTTGTTTTCTCTGCTTGATACATACCTTCATATGGTCAATAACTCAGATATAATGAATACGCTCCTTTTAAAGAGGCATGAAAACTATATAAAATATCTAAGGGCTATCACGCGATTCAGAACCGGAAACAAGCCGGCAAATGAGCTGATAGTTCTATTAAAAGATGTAGAAAAACAAAAGTATTTAAACAGCAAGGGTTGGCTTATCAGAAAAATTACCGAATTAAAAAACTCCCCGAATTTATAAGGAACTGTCACTAAGACCGGTAAACATGTTCTAACATTAAAGCGGCATTTATAACGGCATCTTAACATAATCATAATATTTTACTTATTAATTTTAACAAAATTTGTATTTGAAAGTGTAAAAAATATTTTATATTTTATATCAATGCATAACATAACAGCAGCTTTAAAAGCCCCTCAAAATTTTATTACCGGCTCTGCGATCTTCAGATTCATTAAATTCTTTAAATTCGAAATAATTAAGGTAATACTATTCCTGTTGATCTTCTTTGCCTCGGTTTATTATGTAAACCTTCAAAGTAAAGAATATTACCGTCCAACTATTTCGTTTGTAAAGTAAATTTAAACTGAAATCTGCCCAAAGATAAATATCCGCAAATCTTTTAGCGGATAAATTATTGTGTTACCTCATTTTCCCGCAAATTTTTTCAAATTGTATTTAATTACTATCTTTCGTAATTTTCCCTAAAATTATACTAAAATTATGCCCAAAATTAAATATATTTTCAATTTATCTTTATTTTTAATCATAATTGCATCGTTTTCAGGATGCGGTTATAACTCGCTTGTTGAACAGGATGAAAAAGTAAACCAGGCCTGGGCTCAGGTAGAAAACCAATACCAGCGCAGGGCTGATCTTATCCCGAATTTAGTTAAAACTGTTCAGGGTTATGCTGATTTTGAAAAAGGCGTTTTAACGGAAGTTACAGAGCTTCGTTCAAGAGTAGGACAGATAAAGCTTTCAACCGATGACCTTTCTGATGAAGAGAAATTCAAACAGTTCTCTGATGCACAGGATAAGCTCTCAGGTGCGCTTTCGCGCCTGCTTGTGGTTGCCGAAAATTACCCGCAGCTTAAAGCAAATGAAAATTTCCTCCAGCTGCAGTCTCAGCTTGAAGGAACAGAAAACCGAATTTCGGTAGAGCGCAAAAAATTCAACGAAGCTGTGCAGGAGTATAATACTTCAGTCCGCAGGTTCCCAACCCTGATCACCGCAAAAATTATGGGCTTTAAGGAAAAACAGTACTTCAAGTCAGCCCCGGGCACCGATAAAGCCCCTGATGTGAATTTCGATTTTGATAAGAAGAAAGAAAATAAGTAAGTCTTAACGTGAAACGTCAAACGTGAAATGTGTAAACTGAAAACCTTGTTTTTTGTTTGCTTTTCATTGTTCGTTGCTTTTGTTTTTCGTTGGAGTGCGCTGACTGTGTCAGTGCTAAAAATTTAAGCTAAAGGAAAAAACTATATGCAGGCAGTTGTGATGGCAGGCGGCTTCGGCACAAGGCTAAGACCGCTTACGGCAAATATTCCAAAACCAATGACTCCGCTTTTAAATAAGCCTATCATTGAGCATATTATTGAACTCTTAAAAAAGCATGAGATCACAGATATTATTATGATCCTCTACCACCAGGCTGAAATTATCCGGGATTATTTTAAAGACGGCAAAAAGTTCGGCGTTAAGATACAGTATGTAAAGCCGGATGCAGATTACGGTACTGCCGGAGCGGTATACTGCGGCTATGAACTTATCAACGACAGGTTCATTATAATAAGCGGAGATGTTGTTACTGATTTCGATCTCTCTCAGGCAGTAAAATTCCATGAGAACAGAAAATCAGTTTCAACACTTGTATTGACCCGCGCGAAAAATCCGCTTCAGTTTGGTATTGTCCTCACAGATAAAGACGGTAAAATTACCAAGTTTTTTGAAAAACCCTCTTGGTCAGAAGTATTCAGTGATACCATCAACACCGGAATATACGTACTTGAAAAAGAAACACTGGGACTTGTTCCCAAAGCCCGAGGCAATAAAGCTGACTGTGATTTTTCAAAAGACCTTTTTCCTTACCTGCTGAAGCATAAAATGCCGCTTTATGGCGCAACACTGACAGGGTACTGGCGTGATGTCGGCTCGCTTGATGACTATATCAAAACAAACCTCGAAGCGCTGAAAGGTAAAATTAATCTTCCTTTGGCAAAAGGTATGGTTAAAAACGGCAGTATTATCGCCGCAGGTACTAAAATTTCACGTAATGCAAAAGTAATAAACTCGGTTATTGGTGCAAAGTGCTATCTTGCCCCCGGTGCCGTAGTAAAAGATTCTATTCTCTGGAACAATGCTTCGGTAGAAGAAAACTCAAGGGTAACAAATGATGTTGTTTGTGACGGCGTTCGCATTAAGCCTAACTGCAAAATAAATGAAAATGTATTCCTTGGCAGTAATGTTGTTGTAGGCAGTAATGTGACTATTCGCAGTGATGTTAAGATCTGGCCGCAAAAAATTGTTGACAGCAACTCAATTGTTACAAAAAATCTTATATGGGAAGAAAGATGGAAAGATACCCTGTTCACTGATTCCCGCATCACCGGCTTAAGCAATATAGAAATAACACCGGATTTCAGCGCAAAGCTTGGTATGGCTTACGGTGTATTTGCGGGACTCGAGTCAAAAATACTCATCTCCCGTGATATTGATAACGTATCACTCATGATAAAAGGGGCAATTACATCCGGCCTTCTTTCCAGCGGTGTAACTGTGCTTGATTACCAGACAACGCCAATTCCGATTCTCCGCCAGGAGCTAGGCAAAGGCAAAGCATCAGGCGGAATATTCGTCAGGAAGTCCCCGTTTGATTCATCACGCTGTGATATCATTTTTTTTGATTCCAATGGTAAGGACCTGTCTTCGGCAAAGATTAAATCAATTGAACGATTAGTCATTTCGAACGATGCCCGTCCTATTCCTTTTGATAAAATAGGCTCTATAAATTACGCCGAAAGAACATATGAAAGCTATAAGGAACGGTTCATTTCAATGCTTGATAAGGATATTATCAACCGCAGAAAATTCCAGATAGCTATCAATTTCTCGCACGGTATAACCTCTACAATATTGCCGAATATTCTGGGCGATTTTAATATTGAGCTTGTTACTTTGGATTCCCACCTTGATTCAGCCAAACAATCACGTTCACCCGAAGAATTTAAAACTGCACTTCAGCAGCTATCATATATAGTAACTTCACTTAAATACGATGCCGGCTTTTTAATTGATGCCGGCGGTGAAAAAATTTACCTGGTTGATGATACCGGAAAAATACTCAGTTATGACCGTTTCTTAAGCCTGGTGGTTTATATGTATCTTAGCCTTTACCCTAAAACAAAAAAGATCGCAGTGCCTATACAGGCTTCAGGAGAAATTGATATTGTCGCTAAAAAATATTTCACTGATATCGTCAGGGTTAAAGATTCACACTTCGCGATAATGAATTCTACTTCAGACCCTGATGTTGAGCTTGCCGGCGGCACAAAAGGAGGAGTAATTTTCCCCGGATTTTCGTTCGCCACCGACGGAATGTTCTCCATTATGAAGATCCTGGAGCTGGCAGCAAGATCGCACAAAAAGCTGAGCGAGATCGAAAAGAAAACCCCTATGCTTTATATGGCAAAAAACAATGTGTTCTGTAACCTTGATCAAAAAGGCAAAATAATGCGCAAACTGGTTGAAGACTCTGAAGGCAAGAAAAGACAAATGATTGACGGTATCAAAATATTTTTTGATGAATACACATGGGTTTTATGTATCCCGGATAGCGAAAGAGAGATATTCCATGTAAACGCAGAAGCAAAAACACTTAAACGCGCCGAGCAGCTGGTTAAAGAATATTCACAGAAGATCAAAAAATACCATGGCTGAATATTGAACAACCATAACGAAATAAGGTGCTAAGAACTTCCATAAATAATTTTCGCGGTAAACGTATGCCAGTAATTGGCTCTTCTGTTGTTAAAGCAGATAGGAACTCCGTTCTTTACAGCGAAAATTTCTTTAAAGAAGAGCTTGTTATAAACCTCCGGGCCAGGGTACTGGCTATATGTATTTTCCTTTACTACTTTATTGAAAACGGTACAATGGGGCTGGTACCCCAGAAGTTTTATATGGTTTACAGAAGTGTCAGAATATCTGACCTTCTGTTATACGGTATGGTAGCTTATACTTTTTTCTGCTATAAAGAAATTAAAGACCTTTATAAAAGCAAAGTTTTTCTGGTTGCCAAAGTTTTTCTTTTATTTTTGCTGTTTGAATTTGCTGTAAGCTACGTCAGGTACGGGTTCAACCCCGTTGAATATTTTTTCAGGCTGAAGGGTATTTGGACCTCGTTTCTGGTTTTCCCTTACCTGCTGCTTGTTAAAAGAAACGGATTCCCTTTTCTTATAAAAATAATTTTTCCTGTCGCGATAATTTCAAATCTGCTTTATATAATTACAGCGTTAACGGGTATCCCGTTTTTGCCTGATGTATCAATTATAAAGCAAAGGCTCCCCGGAGATATTGAAGTCTTCAGGGTTTTTGGCGGAACTTTCTATGGCGAGCTTTTTTTCCTTGGGATAATTTACTATTGGATCACCAAACGCTTCAGGTTATGGCAAATGGGGCTGGTGATTTTGTTTATAATACCGCATGTACTTGCTTTCGGAAGGCTTGCCTGGGTAGGATTTGTTTTTACTATTCTCGTTATGATCCTTATTAACTCAATGAACAAAAGAAACTACCATATTTTGTTGCGACAGGCAGTATTGCTCATTATCATGGGCATAAGCATTTCTTATGCATTTATAAAGTTTATCCCTGAATCTGATTTTTACCTTGATGCATTAAACGCCAGGGTCTTCCAGGCGCAGGATGACGTTAAATATGATGAAGGCACTTATGGTACCCGGGTTATAATGCAGAATAACGCACTTGTATATCTTTGGATGAACAGCGATATATTTTTGGGAATTGGGTTTCACCCTATGTGGGTGCTGGGACCTGAATCCAGGGAGGAGGCTATCATTTACGGTGCCTTGTGCGATGTAGCCTGGCCGGCGGTTTTGGCTGCTTACGGACTGGTCGGGTTTATATTAACGCTGATTATCCAGTTCTATTATATCTTTATTACATTCAAAATTATCAGGAACTCTCCCCAGGTTAGCCTGTATACATTTATACTGATACTGATGTTTTCAAAGCTTGTTTTTGATAGCACGGTTGGGTTTTCATATGTTTTTGTTTCAACGGGTCTATGGGGATTTTTCACCGGTTTGAACATTTATATTCCCGTAATGGTTTATATGTATGAAGACTATAAGAAGAAGGGAATTATAAGCTGAATTTAAATATAATTGATATTTGGTCGTAAGACTTGCAAATAATTTAAGGGTTACCTCGGGTAAAAAACCTGATTATAAGCCCACGTTCAGTGAGGTACTGGAAGAAAGGAACTATCTTACTCTAAATGCCAAGCTGCTGGCGTGGGGTATATTCCTTATCTTTTTTATTGAAAACGGTACCCTTGGGTTAATACCGAAACAATTTTATTTTGTTTACAGAAATATGCGTGTTTCGGATTTTCTTTTATATGCACTTACGGCTTACTCTCTGTTTAATGTAAAGGAATTTTCAAAATATTATCACAGCCGGGCTTTACTGCTTCCAAAGATTCTTCTTGTCTATTTCCTTTTTCAGTTTGTTGTAAGCTCAATGATGTATGATTACAACTTCATTGAATTGTTTTTCAGGCTCAAAGGTATATGGATGTGTTTTTTGATTTTTCCGTTTTTACTTTTAATTAAACGCAGAGCCCTCGGATACCTTGTTAAAATAATGCTTCCCGTTGCCATAGTTTCAAACTTTTTATATATACTTTCAGCGGTAACCGGTATAGCCTTTTTGCCTGATATAGGTATTTCAGAGCAGAACCTTCCCGGCGGGTTAAAGGTGTTCCGCGTTTACGGCGGTACGTTTTACGGAGAGCTGTTCTTCCTGGGATTTATTTACCAGTGGATGACCAAAAAATTCAGGGTTTATCAGCTTTTCCTTGCTATTCTTTTTATTATTCCCCATATCCTTGCATTCGGCAGATCGGCCTGGGTTTACTTCCTGCTAACAATATTTATTATGATCGTATGGTACTCCCTGAAGAAAAAAGAATTGAAGCTAGCTGTAAGGCAGATAGTACTTATGAGTTTGCTGATAGGCGGTTTGTTCTATTCATTTACAAAGTTTGTGCCGCAGTCAGATTACCTGTTCGAAGCTATAGAAGCCCGTGTTGAACAGGGCCAGGAAGATATTAAATATAAAGAAGGTACATTTGGTACACGTATTGCCAACATTGAAGCCCTGCTTTCACTGTGGCAAAACAGTAATATATTCATTGGCATAGGTATGCACCCGCTTTGGGTAGTCAGACCCGAAACTGTTGAAGAAAATATTTATGCATGGGGATTTTCAGATGTTGGATGGGCTTCTGTACTTACTGCGTACGGACTTATAGGTTTTATACTCGCTGTGCTCTTCCAGATATATTACATTATCCTTTGTCTTAAGGTAATGAAGAATGCTGTTTATAATGACCTGCTGGTATTTTTCGTTCTGGTCTTTCTTTCAAGGTTATTTTTTGATACAGTGGTTAACTATGCCTATTCGGGCTTATCGGTTGGTTTATGGGGCTTCTGGTCTATTACATTTTATATTGCAGCGCTGGTATATAAGCACGAAAACATTAAAGATAGATACGATCTTTAATGAAATTAAATATTACCTGTTATTAACATGATCAAAAATTTTCTGTTTAAAAATAAATACCTGCTGCCCGCAGCGGCTTCCCTGCTGTTTATAGCATTATATATTCTTCTCGTTATAGTTAAACCAACTGAAATATTACATTCCGTTTTTAACTATACTATTAATAATCCCGATAGAATAAACAGGCTTTTTTATAAGCAGCTAACAGCGCTTATTGCTTTATCTGTATTTTCGCTCTTAGCAGTTTGGTTTTATAACAGCTCTTATTATAAAAAACTCACCGGTTTTCTTTCGTCTGCTTTCAACGGTTTTCTGGGGGTCTTTACCATAAAAACCCTTTTTGCAGCAGTAATTTTGTACCTGGCTGTTTTGTTCCCCGTTGCAGCGGGGCATTTTGACCTGGGTTATGATGAAGCTGTATATCTTGAATACGCAAAATACTTCGCCCAAAGCGGTGTTGTGTACATTAATCTTAATGAAAAAATAATCCTGGTTGATACCATTGCAATGCTTCCTTATTATGTTGCATCACTTCCTTTGTTCTGGTTTAATTTAACAGATGTGTGGCACTTCAAAACACTTTCGGTGATATTATCAGCACTATCCCTTGTTTTTCTTTTCAGGTTAAGCAAAAAAAGATACGGAATTGTTGCTGCTGTACTGTTTTTGTTCTTCCTCTGCGTTCAGCCCGGATTCGGCTTTATTGCCTCCTCATATTTCGGAGAGCTGCTCCAGGCAGCATTCCTGTTGTATGGATTCTATTATGCATTTGCAGAAGGCAAAAATCTGGAATCAAGGCGTAACATAATTATAGCCTCTCTTCTTATTTCTCTGGCTGTACATACAAAATTCCAGGTAGCATTTATCATTACCTTCACTTTGCTTGCTTTATTTATTTCCGAAAGGAACAAAGGCGTTTTAAAGCTTCTGGGTTATGTTATCCTGTTCTCGGGCTTGTTTTCTTTTATAAGAACTATCCCTGTTTTAATTTTTGATTATACGCTGCTTCGCAGAATGATATTAATAACCGATATCTTTGCGGGTCCGGCATACGCGTCATGGTCTGTAATTCTGGATAAATTCCAGCTCTTTAACAGGTTCTTCCCTATACCTTTGTTTATAATTATATCATCCGCATTTTATTATTACTCAAAAAATATTTTTGAGCGCGCTGTGTTTTATTTTTCTGTTGTTACTGTATTGTGGTGGATCTTTTTATACCCGCTCACTACTTACCGGAACCCGTTCATGGGCATTATAACAATTTGCCTGATGGCAGCTATACTTGCTGTCAGAATATATAATGATTTCATTCTGAAGTTCCCGGCTCAGCAGCGCGCAGTCAGGATATTTTCTGCATCTGCCGTATTGTTACTGATGGCATATGGATTTTCTGCAAACATAATTTATGCATATATAGGCTATAACGATGGCGTTCAGTTTGATTTGGACGGTTACCGTAACAGGCTTTTCACAACCCCTGTATATGATACTTCACAAAAGGATTTTTACAGGAACCTGAAAAAATATACAGGTGAAAAAGATACTATCTATAATGGCACCTGGGTTGCGCAGTACTATCTTGAAAACCCTGTTTGCACATTTGATAAAATGAAGGAATCGCTAAGCTCTAACCCCGTGGAAAAATATATGATCGTAACACGGGATTTTTATCCTCTTGGTTTTGAAAAGATATATGTACAGGTCGATTCACTTGGCGTAAAAAAAGAGCTTATTTTCAGCACACCCAAGCATGAACTCTACAAAATAAAAAAATAGATACTCTGGCAGGATATTTACTTTTCTCAAAGAACAAATTCCTGTTTTAAACGCTTTATTTTGGTTATATTTCCCAAATTTAACAGCATTTTATTGATAAATTTCAGGAATTACATTTTGAGCATCTTACCGGAAAGTTCATTATGAAGGAACCGCTTTATGTTACACGGTCATTTCTTCCTCCGCTGAGCGAATATACTCAGCTTCTCAAAGATATCTGGAAGACCGGTGTACTTACCAATGACGGCAAATATCTTAAGCTGCTCGAAAAGAACTTAAGAAAGCTTTCCCGCTGCAAACACGCTCTATGCATTAATAACGGTACCATTGCACTTCAGGCAGCAATTAAAGCTTTGAATATTTCCGGGGAAATTATAACTACTCCGTTTTCATTCATTGCAACTACTTCATCAATAATATGGGAAGGATGCAAACCTGTTTATGCTGATATAGATCCGGGTACTTTGAATATCGATCCCGCACAGATCGAAAAGAAAATTACACGCAGAACCAGGGCAATAATGGCAGTACATGTTTACGGCAATCCCTGTGATACAGACGCAATAAATAAAATAGCCCGTAAACACGGCTTAAAGGTAATATACGATGCTTCTCATGCTATCGGTATTAATTATAAAGGCAAGCCTCTTTTTGCATACGGAGATATTTCCACAACGAGCTTTCATGCAACCAAAATTATTAATACTGCAGAAGGCGGAGCTGTTTTCACTAATAATGATAATATTGCCAGGGAGCTTGGCTTTAAAAGGAATTTCGGGTACAGTAATTATAAAATACTTTCACTCGGAATTAACGGTAAAATGAGCGAGCTTAATGCCGCACTTGGTGTTGCTGGATTTAAGTATTTAAAATATAATCTAAAAAAACGCAAGGCGGCATTTTTACTTTACCGGAAATATCTTAAAAATAATTACAGGATCTCATACCAGGAATTTAATGCTGAACAAAACTATGCGTACTTTCCGGTGATCTTCAAAAATAACGCATTACGCAGCAAGGCGGTTAAAATGCTTAATAAAGCCAACATTTATCCCCGTGAGTATTTCAGTCCCAGCCTCGAAATGGTATTTGGCAATAAAGTTACATGCCCCGTTGCATATGATATATCTCACAGGGTGTTATGCCTTCCGCTTTCTGTTCATATTACACCGGTTCAAATTAAAGAAGTAACATCAATTGTAAACACTGCCTGCAGCTGATGAACAAAATCAATACAGCTAAAAAGATAGTTATGATGGGAGCCGGCGCTTTTGCCAGGGAAACTCTTTGGGCGGTTAATGAAATTAAGGACGGTTTTGGAAATTATACTGTAACGGGGTTTTTGGATGATGATGAAGCCAAGCGCGGAAAACCGGTTCTTCAGGGTTCCGAAGGAAAGGTAACACGTGAGCTTAAAATTTTAGGCAGCCTTGATCATATCATTAAATCAGGTTTCAGTGATTTTGATTTTATTCTGCCTGCAATTGGCACCACGGAAGCCAAAAAGAGCTTTACTCAAAGGATGCTTGAGTTCGGCTGCTTGCTTCCCGGACCCGTAATTCACCGTTCGGTTGAAATTGGACATGATAATGTTTTTGGAGACGGGACAATAATTTTCGCAAACAGTTCGGTAACCGTAAACTCTCACTTGGGCAGGCAGGTGAATGTTAACCCGCACTGCACCATAGCTCATGATGTAATAATTGAAGATTTCTGCAATCTCTCACCCGGTGTAAATATCACCGGCGGCGTTCACCTTGAAGAAGGTGTTAATATAGGAACCGGTGCTGTTGTTTTGCCGCGTGTTAAGATAGGAAAGTGGTCTGTTATTGGCGCAGGTGCCGTTGTAAAGGAAGATATTCCGGAATTTTCTGTTGCCGTTGGTATCCCGGCAAAAGTAATTAAACGCAGAAACTAAATAAAATTGGAAAATAATCTGAACATAATATGACCGGGCAGGAACAAAACAAAGAAATTTCGTGCTCTATTGTCATTCCCGTTTTCTGCAATGAGCTGAATGTAGAGCCAACCTTCAATAAAATTAATGAGGTTGTTATTAAGAAAAATCCGCATTTAAGCTTTGAGGTGATCTTTGTTGATGACGGCTCATATGATAACTCCCTGGAAAAGCTTGTTGAACTGAAAAATAAACATGAAGGGCTTATCAAAATCATTAAATTTACCCGCAACTTCGGACAGGTAAATGCGATTTATGCCGGGTATTCAAAGGCTAAAGGAAAGTGTATTGTTAATATTTCAGCTGACCTTCAGGATTCACCCGAGCTTATAAATGAAATGTTCAAATATCATTACGAAGAGAACTACCCTATCGTGATATGCACCCGTTCAGACCGTGATGAATCATTCGCAAGGCGCACCACTTCTAAAATATTTTATGCTGCCATGCGCAAGCTCAGCTTTTCAAATATGCCGGCAGGCGGTTTCGATTTCCTGCTGATTGACCAGAAAGTTAAAAGCCTGCTTCTCAGCAACATGGAAGCCAATGCATTCTGGCAGGGGCAAATTCTGTGGACCGGTTACAGGGTCAAGTTCATACCCTATACCCGCCAAAAACGCGAGCTTGGCGAATCAAAATGGACCTTTTCAAAAAAGCTAAAATATCTTATTGATGGCGTGCTTGGTTATTCCTTCCTGCCAATTAGGCTGATGTCGATTCTTGGACTGCTTATTTCATTCTCGGGATTCATATATTCCATCTTCATAGTAATAGCTAAAATTACCGGGAATGTCCCGTTCCAGGGCTGGGCGCCGCTTATGATCTTAGTATTACTGCTCTCCGGGTTCCAAATGCTTATGCTTGGAGTTATCGGTGAGTATCTTTGGCGTACCCTTGATGAGGTAAGAAGAAGACAGGCATATGTTATTGAAAGCTTTTATGATTGAACAGAAAATACTTAAATTACCAACTGTAGAAATATATAACTCACCTGGATTATTTTAAATGATAAAGATCCCGTTTAACAAACCCTTCATTGCAGGTAATGAAATTGAATACATTAAAGAAGCCGTTAGCTCAGGAAAAATTTCCGGTGACGGAATGTTTTCAAAAAAGTGCCAGCAGTTCTTTGAAAAGAATTACGGCTTTAAAAAAACTCTTTTAACAACTTCCTGCACCGATGCTCTTGAAATGGCATCCCTGCTTTGTGAAATAAACCCCGGCGATGAGGTAATACTTCCTTCGTATACATTTGTTTCCACGGCAAACGCGTTTGCCTTAAGAGGCGCGAAGCTGGTTTTTGCCGATTCAATTGAAAATATCCCCAACATTAATCCCACAGAAATAGAAAAGCTCATCTCTCCCGCAACCAAAGCTGTTGTTACCGTTCATTACGGCGGTATAGCCTGTATGATGGATGAGATCATGGCAATAGCAAAGAAAAATAATGTTAATATAATTGAAGATGCCGCACAGGCAGTTGATTCGTTTTATAAAGGAAAGCCATTGGGCTCGATCGGTGAGCTTGGCGCGTTTTCATTCCATGAAACTAAGAATATTATCTGCGGAGAAGGCGGAATGATAGCAGTAAACCGGGATGATATGATAAAACGCGCTGAGATAATTCGTGAAAAAGGAACGAACCGCGCCGCCTTTTTCAGGGCAGAAGTGGAAGAATATAACTGGGTTGATATCGGATCTTCTTTTCTTCCTTCTGAAATTCTTGCTGCCTATTTATGGGGCCAGCTTGAACATCTTGCCGAGATCCAGGAAAAAAGGCTGCTGCTTTGGAATACGTACTACGAAAGATTAAAACCGCTCAATGATAAGGGTTTTATAACGCTTCCTGTTATTCCGGATTATGCAACTAATAACGCGCATATCTTTTATTTTCTTACCCGCGATCTTGAAGAGCGGCAAAAGCTTGCTGAATATCTTAAGGATAACGGTGTTATTGCGGTATTTCACTATCTGTCACTTCACCGTTCACCGTATTACTCAAAAAAACACGGTAAAAGAAAGCTGCCAAATGCAGATAAATATTCAGATACTCTTTTGCGGCTGCCGCTGTTCTTTGAAATGAACCTGGATATGGTTGAAACTGTTGTTACTTTTATAGAAAAATTCTATTCAGGCAAATAATTAATATTCATAATTAAACAACAAAGCCATTTACCCCTCCGGGATAAATGGCTTTTTGATTTACTTTCATATATAGCTGTTTTACCTTGTAACCCTTAACAGAATATCGGGAATATTCTGTCTTTGTGTGAACATGTTATCATGCCTGTTGCAGTTTAACCCGCTGATGATAATGTTCTGGTAATAGAGCTTAAGAACAAATGGCGGCAGAGAGCCTGACCTGAACTCCGGTTCAAGCGTAACAAATGCTTCATGATTGCCGTCTAGTATGTTCGAAATATTACCGCAACCGTTTCTTATCCAGTCCTGCCCGGGTTTGCTGTAAGCTGTGCCAAGTGTATCTGCGCAAGCGCCCGCACCGTCTGAATCAAAATTATTGGGATCGTAGAATATACCTGTTGAAAATAATTCACCTGTAGATTTATTTCTAACATACCCGTGATATTGCCAGCCCATCCCGGGATTTAATGCGCTACCGTTTGGCCACGAAAGAACTCCATCCTGGTCACAGAACCATAATCCTTTCCCGCAGTCTCCTGCTGTTCCTGTCGGTGCGTTCACAATATAAAAAACGCTGTTAGGACCAAGAGCTGCCGTCATAGGGCTGCCGATAGCTGCTGTATCTGTTATCAGCAATCTTGCAGTCACTGAATCAGGGTGAACTGTGATCGGGCCAGCGGCAATTCTTGTAATGCCCGGCTGTGTTACTACACCCATATCAATACTTATAACTGCATATATAGCTCTTGCAAGATCTAATGTATCGTTCGCGTTAACCTGCAGGGTCATTGGATTGCCGGAAGGATCAACAAGCTGTCCGCTTGTCAACACATTGAACCTGCCGAGGTTTGAAAACCTTGGATTGCCAAGTGTATCGGTCAATAATATAAAGAGATTGTAATATCCGTCGTTAACTGGATCAAGCTGCGGAAGCTTTATGCTCTGTGTGAACTTTACCTGTCCTGCTGTTTCCTGTTTTGGAATTTGCCCGGAATCATCACAACCGTAATATAAAACGCTACCTGCTATAACCAAAACCGCTAAAACATAAGATAATATTTTCATTGCATTTTTATTAATTTGAACTATAAATCTAAAAACCATTCATTTTATCTGCAAGTCGATTTTAATACCCCTAAAACGTGAGTTTTTTCAAAATTAATCAAATATTCTGCTTTTTTACTGTTAATAAATCTGCTGGTAAACTATATTTGAACTTATTATGCCAAAAAATTCTATAAATATTAATTTGTCAGGTTGTTAAGTTGAGCGAACTGATCCCAAAAACTGCATTTGTAATTCTGCCATCAGGCGCTTTTGGCGGCGCTGAAAAGCGTTTTACCAACCTGTTCATTAATTTACAGAATCAGTATCCGGGAAATTTCTGCTACATCATAAATCCGCTTATGATGAAGCATCTAAACCGTGTTTTTCCGGATCTTGCGGATAACAACATTAAAATTATAACTACTGCAGCAAATGAAATCATAGAAGATTCAAACGGATCAATGCCCGGAAAATATAATGATATTATTCCGGATCCTTATGAAACAGACAAAGCCGCAACAGCCGCAAGAAAATATTACTGGTATTACAAAAACAAAATCAGGCAGAAAAAAATATTCAGAGAGATTGAAGCCATAAGAAAAAAAGAAGATATAAAAGTATTTGTCGGGATCTTTGCGGGCGGCCTGCCCCTGGTTTTTTATAAAGAAAATAATATCCCCGGTGTTAAAATTATTTTTTCAGATATGGACAGCTGGTTCAGCGATGTGATTAAAGATACTAAAAAGCTTTGGTACAGGAAATATTATTCATTTAATCATATTCTTCAAATTGCCGATAAAGTGGATTTCCTGAGCCCCTATATAGCCGATGGCGTAAAAAAGCTGGGGGTAAATATTCCCCCGGAAAAAATATCAATTGCTCCATGTTCATTTATTGACTACAGCAAATGTTCTATAGGTGATAAAACCAGAATGGAAATAGCATTCGCATCAAGACTTGAACCGGATAAAAACCCGATGCTGTATCTTGAAGCTGCCCGTGAAGTGTTGAAGGAATTTCCCGCAGTAAAGTTTCATTTGCTGGGCGAAGGCTCGTTGGTGAATGAAATTAATGATTACATTGCTGTAAACAATCTCAAAGATAACATTAATTTTGAGTTTCATAACAATCCCCCTGAGATATTCAGCCGCACATCAATATTTGTAACGCTGCAATCAGGCACTAACTATCCGTCTCAAAGTGTCCTTGAAGCTATGGCATGCGGCAACGCTGTAATTGCTTCCCGAAGAGGAGATACGGAGCTGTTTATAAATGAAAATAACGGAATGATGGTTGAATTAACCGCCGATTCAGTTGTAAATGCGCTAAGAACTCTTATTTCAGACCCGGCTAAAACCAAAGAGCTTGGAAAAAATGCCGCAAAGTTTGCTGTTGAAAATCATACACTGGAAAAAGTGTCTGATTATTATACCACATTGATAAAAAATGTTTATGAAGGCGGGTTCATTGGCTAAGCTTGCTGTTATTCTGGTAATGTACCGCCAAAAGCAGAACCTGGAATTGCTTTATAGCTCTCTTGCCGGGCAATCTTTTAAAGATTTTAAAATATATTTTGTAGATAATAATCCCGATAGTTCAGACTCAGGGTTTTCAGCACAGCTTAATGAGCAGTTTAAACTGGATATCGAATATATCTCTGCCGGCAGAAACACCGGCTTTGCAGGCGGCAATAACCTTGGCGCTGAAAAAGCTATTTCAGCAGGATGTGAATATATTTTCTTTCTGAATAATGATACTATAATAGAAAGTACCTGTATAGAGCAGCTTCTTACATCTCTTGAAAATGAGCCCCGGGCTGCTGCAGCTTCGCCTATAATTTTTTTCTGGGAAGGAGATACGGTAAAAAAGCGGGTTCAGGAATTTGGTTCAAGCGCTGATTTTAATTCATACACAATAAAAAAACATTTCGAAGGCTCTGATTATTCCCTCTCATCTCAAAACATCCCGGATTCAGCAAAGGCTGATGTTCTTCCCGGCGCAGCTATGATGGTAAAGACTGATGTTCTTAAACGAACCGGTTTGTGGGAAGAAAGCTATTTTGCTTACGGCGATGAAATTGATCTTGCCCGGCGGATAAAAGAAGCCGGTTATATTTGCCTCGTAAACAAAAACGCCGTTATATGGCATAATCATAAATGGAACAAAGAAAATAAACAGGGCTATTACTTTGAATACTACCTTATTCAAAGAAATAAATATTTGTATTTTCGCAAATATCGTTTATTTATAAGTTTGATCTTATCGTATTTAAAAGATAGCCTGCTATTCCCGTGGCGGCTCGTGTGGTTCATAAAAGTTTGTGATCTTAAGCTTGGCTGGTATTATATCAAAGGTACTTACGCCGGTCTGCTGGGACATAAAGGCAAGCCGAATCTGTATTTTGTAAAATAAAAATTTTATTAATGGATAATATTAAAAGACCGTTTTTATTTCCTAAGCTGCTTGGCAGCGGTGATTTTAAATTGCATTCCGAAAAGCTTTCCGGGATGCAAATAGGGATATTTGCTGCTGCCGTAATAATTTCTGTTGCGGTTAAAATATATCTCATACCATTCAACATGATGGATATGGGTGATTCCGCAACGCGCGTATGGAATGCGCTCTGGTGGGCACAAAAACCGTTTTTTGTGCTGCCTGAATCGGGTCACCCGCTTTGGTTCTATTTTATGGGTCCGATAATTAAGATTACCGGTGAATTTTTCTATACATCAGCCTTTACAATGATTGCTG
Organism: Ignavibacteria bacterium; assembly: GCA_017303675.1. Classification (NCBI taxonomy): domain Bacteria; kingdom Pseudomonadati; phylum Ignavibacteriota; class Ignavibacteria; species Ignavibacteria bacterium. Next base: position 810,169 of record JAFLBX010000001.1, on the reverse strand, counting down.
TTATGACCATTGCGTGCATTTATGTTTTTAAAATGACGCTTGCCCTGACAGATTTCAAAACGGCATTGCTGGCCTTCATAATATCTTCACTCAATCCTGTTATCTTCAGGCTTAACTTTGAACCATATGCACAGCAGACCTTTCTGGCGGCCGCATGTATTATGATATATTATTTTATTAAAGCTCTCGCATCAGAAAAAAGTGTGAAATATTTTGTTATCGCCGGAATTTTTTCTTTCATAGCGCTGGCATCAAGGCCCGAGGCTATCTTTGTTATTGTTCCTTTCTGTGTACTCGCATTTTTAACCCGGCGTAACGGCTGCTGTTACTATATAGGGCTTTCACTGCTTTTCCAGGTAATATGGATCGTTATAAGCTACGTTTTATACGGAGAGCCTTTTAAAACCATTAATGCTGCAGATCAGTATACCGATACAGTTAATATACAGGGCTTAAGCCTGGGGCTCAGGGCAAAAGGATTTTTCCTCCCCTATTATTTTCTTGCACTCGGATTAACGATAATTCTCTTCTGGTATTTTATCAAGGGCATTATCTTTTTTTACAGGGGATATCCAAAAGTTTTCCTTATAGCTTTATTAATTCCTGTACTGGCTCCGGCACTGGTTAACGGTCTCGCAGGTGCAAAATCAACAATTTATCATACCACGCATTACCTGTACCTTATGTTCTTTATAGCGCCCGTAATTGCTGCAGCGGGTCTAAACACAGATCTTTCAAAAATGCGCTCAGGCTTCCTTCAGGCTGCAGTCGCTTCTGTGGTAATACTTTCATGCATACCGCTATCATATGTTAAGGAATGGGTACCCGAAAAATACAACAAGCTTTTTCCCAAGGTCATCGAGTTTCTTGTAACTTCCGATGAGCCGGAAGAATCATGGAAGCTCATTTATGTAATAGATCATTATATCGATAAATACCCCGCGCTTATGTTCGATGCTGACGATAATGCATCAAGTATATTTTATGTTCCTTATAGAACTAAGCTTGCTCCGCCGGAAAAAATCCTGATAAGCAGCTACAATGTACCCGTTGATAAAGAGGGGCTTACCGGTGAGATAAAATCTTTTATGAAAAAAAATCCGCGCGGCCTCATAATGTACCGTAAGAATCCAAACACTCTTATGAACCGCATCTTTAGCGAGCTTACAGCTAAAAGGCCGTATGTAAGGAACGATATTACCCTGCTGATGGAAACAGAAAAATGGATAGTTCTAACTTATGAACCGGTCGATCTTTAATGGCGAATCCCGGTGATGTTATTATTAATACTATAACTAAAGAGACCATTACGTTTACAAAAACTGCTTCTGTGACAGAGGGAAAATTACTTGAGTTCCGGCTGGAGCTGGCACCCGGAAGCACTGTTCCAATGAAACATGTACACACCCTTCAGGATGAAATTTTTGAGGTTATACATGGGAAAGTAAACGTAGAGATCGGTGAAACAGGATATGTAATAAATCCCGGGGAAAAAGTACTAATGGATAAGGGCAAACCACACCGCTGGTGGAACAATAATGATGAAGCATCCGTATTAACCGTAAGTTTCGTTCCGGCGCTAAATACAGAAGATTTTTTTGTGGAAATGTTCAGCCTGGCTTCAATAGGCAGATCAAAACCAAATGGTGCGCCGACTTTTTTACAGGCCGCACGAATGTGCGGAAAATATAATATTTATCACCCTGTGATTCCGGTTTCTATTCAGAAATTTGTATCAATTCTTTTTAACATACTTACTAAAGGAGTAAGAACTGGCAAATGAAAAAAAGTTCAGTTAAGCATAGTACTTATATTCTGATAGTTATTTGGGGTTTAGTTGTAGTTCCCGCAATATTATGCTTAATACTAATATCAAAACCTGTTGAAGTAAATAACTTTGTCGGTCCAGTTGAACTTAATCCGTACCCTGATGGTCTCGATTGGCTTCGCAGGCTGCTCATTTACCCGGGTCTTTTGTTAACAGTAGCAGCATTGATAATATTCCTGAGATCTGCCGCAGATAAAAACTCTACTGCTGCAGATAAAATATTGAACTACTTTATTCTTTTGGCGGTAATTTGTACAGGATGGGTTTGTACTCCTTACTGGGCAAACGGGCTCCAGTTTGTATTTAAAGCCGGTACTTCTTCTATGTATGACCCGAAATCATTGCTTCCATATACTGATATTGGCATTGCGTGGAGCATCGGGGTAATGGCGTTCTTCCTTTTAGCGTTCATTTTAATTTTAGCTCCCGTTTTCCTGGCAGTAATTGATTCTGTTAAAAACGGTTTTGATAAAAAATATATTTACGCTTTTGGATTTTATTTACTTATCTTTGCGGCTTTCCGTTTAACGCCGTATTTTGGCTATTGGTTTATGGATTAATAAAATCATTTTATAACAATTTTAATTAATATTACATGAATAAAAGAAGGCTTATACAAACCATATCTTTTGTTTTTATTGCGTTCGCAATTACTGGATACATCTTCCTGTTTGCGCCTAAAAAAACTGCTGATGATGAAAGCTTGTATAAATGGATAAGCTCTGAAAAAGAATATTACTATTACAAACACTCACCGGATATTCTGCCAACAAGCGAAGAAACTGAACGCGCACATGATAATTTTATGCGTGTAAAATTTAACAATAAAGCAGCCTCTGTTCTTAATTCAGACGGACACCTGCCCAAAGGCATTATGTTTCCGGATTCATCTGTTATAATAAAGGAAATCTACTCAGAAAAGACGGGCAAAGCTGAAATTCTTGCTGTTATGGTTAAGCTAAAAGGCGCTGCAAATACAAATAAAGACTGGCTTTGGGCGGAATATTCGCCAACAGGTGAAGTTGAATACAGTGTAAGTAAAAACGGCAAAGTTTGTGTTTCTTGTCACAAATCTACTTATGATAATGTAAGGATATTTGAAATTTATAAATAAGATTACTCAGGTTATATAAAAAACTTTTTCTTCAGTTTTTTTACCGTTAACAATTAATGAAATCTTATGCTTTCCGCTAAAATGTTTTCTTGTTGTAAGATTTTTAAATGAGTGTTTCCTCTTAAAGCTGCATACCTTACCCTTTTCTACCCTGGCTTCAGTGATCTTGAATATCTTTTTGCTTGTTTTTCCCGTTGAAGTAATAAAATCAATGGAATATTCAAGCCTCATATTTTCATTTAAAGGATTAACAGGTTTAATATCAAATGAAAACTCTAAACTGCAGCCGACCGGTACTTTAATTCCGCTAAGCTTAAATCTTTCTATTTCTATACCTTCTGCCCCATACCAGCCAAACATTTTTAATGCCTCCGGATTCCCCTTCTTTAACAGCCCCCTTAAGCCGTGTTTAACTATCCAGTCTGTCTTTTTGTTTTTGCCGTACCAGCGGACCGCAGTGTTAAGTGCAGTCTGAGGATTATCTTTTGATATATCATTCAGATTGTTGGCAACACTCTTTCTTACATATTCAGAATCATCTTCCTTCAGAATTTCAAGGATTTTCAATACCTGCGCGGGGTCGCGCTTGAAAACAGGCAGTGCTATTGCCCAGGGAAGCCTTGGGCGGCAGCCTTCAGATGCGAGCCTTCTTACATGGTGATTTTTATCCCGAGCCCACTTCTGCATTTCAGGCATCAGCATTTCGGGATATTTAATGATAAAGGGTCTTACTGCAAATTCACTGCTGCCGTATTTCGTGAAAAGCTTCAGTGCGGGAACAGATGTTTTTGGATCATTTAAGCCAAACTGCTGTGCATAATCCGGAAATATCATAGAAAGAAATCCGTTAAAATGCGGTACGGCTTTTTTTAAGATCGAAATATTTTTCCTGTAATCACCCGGCAGCGTTTTATGCAGGCACAGTGCTATATGGCTCATTCTTTGTTTCAGCTCACGGCTTTCCCATTCCTTATCAAAAACCAATTTTAAAAATTGTTTTGTGTCGAATGCCGGATAGATATCTTTAAACACCCTTGAGAATTTCTCCAGGTAGGGTTTGCTATACATATTTTTTAATGGTTCTGCCATTTTCAAACTGTTATAAATTATTAACTAACAATTAAAATTTTACATTACTAAATTTGCTGTCACAATAAAAAAGTAAGTTAATTTTAAATAAAGTTATATTTAATGAATAAAATTTTATCTGTAATTCTGTTATTAATATCTCTTACAGTTATTACACGTTCAGCAGATGATACCTGCAAAGTCGGTATTTATTTCAATTCACTTACCGATTTCAATATCAGCGATCAGAGTTTTTCGGCTGATTTCTGGATGTGGTTCAATTATAAAAATGACAGCCTTCAGTTCAATGATGCCCTCGAAGTTACAAATTCTAAATCTTCATCTTTTTCCAACTACGCAAAGATGAAAAAGGAAGGCATAAACTGGGATATGATGAAGTTCAACGCTGTTGTTTTTAAGGAGTGGGATGTATCAGCCTTCCCGTTTGATAAACAAAAACTGACCCTCCATATTGATCACACTATTTATGATACTAAAAGGCTCGCTTTCATTACAGATGAGGGTAATTCAGCAATTGATTCAAACCTTGTGCTCAGCAACTGGAAAATTGATTCGCTGGCATTTTACGTAAATAACCAGACCTATAATACTACTTTCGGCGACCCCGTTATCAAGGGTTCCAGCACATATCCTTCGGTAACTGCTGATATATACCTTACCCGCGAAAATTCCTGGAATACGCTGTTTAAAATGCTTACAGGTGTATATGTTGCGTTTTCAATTGTGCTGCTGGCGTTTTTTGTGAAACCCAGCGATAGGCTTGGTCTTTGCGTAGGGGGACTTTTTGCCGCAGTAGGTAATAAGTACATTATCGAATCCGCTGTACCTTCCACTGTCTCAAATACACTGTTTGATAATATTCATAACATTACATTTATTGCAATATTTGTTATTCTCGTTGTAGCGGTTATTTCTTTTAAATGGAATGAAACCGAAAAACCGGAATATATCACAAGAGCTAAAAAGCTTGACCGCATAAGCTTTTATTCTGTAGTTGCTGCGTATGTACTTATCAATACAGTTTTAATAATGCGCGCAGCGGGTTAGCGGTAAAGCGCTGTCACAACTTTCACCTAAGATTTAAAAGGAACAAAGTTGTGTAAAAGTGAAATCGATCATTTAAAAAATCTCATTATTTCATTTGTAAGTTTTTCTGTATCAATCTGCTCAATAGGGTGTGGCGTTTCAGCTAATACAGTTAAGCTTGCATTCGGCAAAGCTCTGTAAGCAGCAATGGTTTCTTCAAGTGTTACCATTTTATCCCTGTCGCCTATCCCAACCAGTACTTCATTTTTCACCTCGCCAAGCAGCTCATGTGTTAGCATATTATTGCTGCCTAAAGCCATCATCATTTCAGCGGTTTTCGTGAGTACATTAATCCAGATACCCTGACCGTGACGTAAGGAAAGCTCTTCTGCGAACTTTGGTACTTTTTGTTTTATCTTTTCAGCATCAAACATTTTAACTTCACGTTCGGCAGTTTCCGGTGTCCACTCAAACTTTGTGGCAAGCGTGAATATTTTCCCAATTTTCCCGGGATTCTTAAGCGCTGCATACAATGCGGCGTAGCCGCCCATGCTGTAGCCGAAAATATCTGTTCCGGCTATATTATTATTATCAATATATCTTATGATATCACCTGCGAACATTTCCATAGAAAACGGTTCTGCGGGTATTTCACCGCCGCCATGCCCGCTGAAATTTAAAGTGTGTACTTTATATATCCCGCTTAAAGAAGCTTTAAGTGGTTCCATCTGCTGCGATGATCCTAATGCGCCGTGCAGTAACAATAGATTTTTCATCAAGGTTATTTAGTTAACAGGTTATTGTAAATTTCTTTAAGCTTAAGGTAGTTTTTATCCCAGTCAGCACGGGCTGCTGATATTTCTATATTTTTTCTTCCGTGTGTATTAACAAGCTCCCTGTTAATATAATACTCCTCTAGCGCGGTTTTTATCTCTGCCGAACTGCCTTTTTTTACCATCAGGCCGTTCTCACTGTTTACCCATTCTTTAATTGCGGGAACATCTGTTACGATCATCCCGGTTCCGCAAGCCATAGCTTCCAGCAGTGAAAGTGAGGTACCGTCGCTCAGCGAAGGTGATACATATACATCTGCCGCATTGAGAAAATCCGGAAGCTCATGGTTAGGAACTCTCCCTATTAACTGCACTTTTTCATCAAGCCCTTTTTCTGTGATATACCTTAAAACATCATTTTTGCCGCTGCCGTCAGAAAGCATAAGCATCATAACCTCTTCTTTGCCTGAAGAAAAATCCCTGTATGCATCCAGCAGGTAATTCACCCCGTAAACCGGTTCAAAATACCTGTTGAAAAGGACTATGAATTTATTCTCATCAAGGTTCAGCTTTCTTCTTGCCTGGGTTTTATCTGATTTGCGGAACTGGTTCAGATCTATTCCCCATGGAAAAACCGATATCTTTTCTGCCGGCTGGCTGTAATCTGTCATAATTTTCTTTTTTACAAACTCGGCATCGCACTGCACATGGTCACAGGTTTCCATCACCTTTTTAACAAGCCGCCTGCGGAAATAACTTTTATCCGGTTCTGTAAGTATATCAGAACCCCACGGCATAGAAAGGTGCGGATGGAAACCTGAGTTCGCGGCAAGTATGCCCACCTGCCATACATAACCTGAGTGAATTATATCCGGTTTAAGTTCCTTTACAACTTTTTTAAAATGTGAGCGCTCACTTATTAGGGGCATGCTGCGGAAAGCCGGCTTCTTGGAGATGATCTCCAGGTTTCCAATCCTGTCGATCTCGTCAATTATTTCTCCGGCCGCATAATGCAGAAAAAGTACTTCGTAATCTTCGGCAAGCTTTTTTAAGAACCTGTAATCATGTATCCCGCCGTTTGAACTTACGTAAAGAATTTTCATTTTTTATCCCGGCCTGTTATTTTCCCTGTTTTTCAAAAAGCCTCTCGACCGGCTTTAAAAAAGAATTATCAAACGAGCTGAGAAATAAAAGCGTAAGTATCAGCACAAATGGAATGATGGTAACATAATTTCTTATCTCTTCGATGCTGAAATTTATAAGTACTGAAATTACATACGGTATTATAACAAGATTAACATACAGCAGCGGTCCGCGGTATCTTTTCCATGCGCCTGAAAGGAAAAACATTATCACAAATAAATGCAGCCCGCCGAAATTGAAAAATACATCTCTAAGTATGATATGCATGGGCAGTATATGCAGTATTTCAAGGTTGCGCGGCAGATTATAAATTATAAAATACCCCGCAGTACTGGGGAAATATGCATCCATAACCCTGTATATACATATATACATAATGCTCATTACCGCAGTATAAATGATCGTTTTAAGCCTGAACAGGCTGTGGTAATTGTAGAGCAAAAATGCAATTATGAGGTATCCAACTGAAGGGTGGTTAAGCACACCAAGAAAAAATACCAGCAGCAGCAGGTTATATTTTTCAGCTGCTATGCAGTAAAATCCGAGTATAATTATAAGCAGGATACTGAAATCCATATAAAAGAACTGCCCATTCATTATTACCAGGTTCCACAGCATTGGATATATGATAATGGAAGCCAGCCAGCAGTTCATAGCTCTTCCTTTAAAATACTGGCCCAGCAGAAGGTAAAATGAAAATAATATAAGGTAACATAGCATTATTGTGATAATGAAAAAAAGCGCTTTATCCGGAATTGTTTTAACCAGAAATATGACGCTTTGCGCCGCTTTAAATATCAGCGGGATAAGTATCCTGAACTGCACCGGCTTAAGCGCTTCCCCGTTGAGCACGGCATAAATGCCTCCGCTTGATTCAGGTGAATAAAAATCAGCCCTTGTTATAAACTTATGGTAATACACATAACATAAGGTGAATGATATCATTAAATAATACAGGTGAATTAAAACAGAAGGGTAGTTGTCGTTCGGAAATTTTTTATTTAAGTATTTTATCAATATTTACCCTCAGCAGATATTTATTTTTTCCCGGTTACATAATGCTGCGCACCCACGGGAAGCCACCCCAGGAATGCTTCAATTCCTCTGAAGAACTTTGCTTTAAAGGGGAAAAATACGATATAAGAATCATCGAACACTTTTAATCCGGCTGATCTAAAAAGGCTTTTTATCTTTCCGTGGTTCAGCAGAACAGCGTCTCGGTCAAACTCACACCTTGCAACCGCCAGCCTTGTTAAGGGATTCAGCGGGTTATGTTCAAACACTGCGGCTATGCCGCCGGGTTTTAAAACCCGGTGCATTTCCCGCGAAAAATTTTCCCACATTCCGGGCGGCACATGATGCATTACGTTGATGGCAAAACAAAGGTCAAATGAATTATCATCAAACGGCAGTTTCGCGCCGTCATATAACCTGTAATTTACTTCGGGATTGTTGAACTTAGCTTTTTCCACCACTCCCTCTTCCACATCAACGCCGTATAGATCTTTTATTTCGTTTTTCAGATAGCGGTCAACAAGCCCAACCCCGCTGCCTATATCAAGTACTTTTACTTTTGAGAGGTCGCCGAAATTCTTTTTTGCAAGCTTAAGCAAGAGCTCCGCTTTAATTTCAATAAAAAAATCCACATCCTGCCCTATGAACCCTATAGAGTCATCAATTTCTGACCTGTAGGTCTCTACGTAATCATCAAAGCTCACCTGGCTTTCGCCGCCTGTTTGTTTCTTTTGTTCCTGCTGTGTATTTTTTAATTCTGTGTTCAAATATTATTGGTGAAATTATTCAATTTATGTTTTTCTGCGGCAATTCCCGCGGAATTAATCCCGAAAACCTGAAATTGCTTAAAAATATCAAAAATAAAACAGTTATCATAGGAATAAGTTCCGTATAAACCCTTACTTCGGTAATGTAAGTTATGTAAATACCGAACAGGTAATAAGGAACAATCGCAAGGTTCATAAATACTTTTCTTCTGTCCGGATATTTTTTCCATAAACCGGTTACAAAAAGTAAAATCACAAAAATATACAGTCCCCCGAAGTTCAGCGCAAGATTTTTAAGCAAAGTGGTGTTGCTGAAAAGCTCATTTACTATCCTGATGTTCTCATAATATCCTACTTCAAAGCTATCCCCCGGGTTTAAGCGGAAAATATATCCAAGAAGTAGTTTGTAGCCTATAAATATCACCCCGAGTATAAACGTGTTAACTATTATTTTTTTTGTGAACAGATTTTTATAGTTAAAGAACATATAAGCGAATATCAGGTAACCGGCAGTTTCTTTATTTATAACGGCAATAACAAAAAAAATAAAAAAAGCCGTAGTATTTTGATTCAATATATAATAAAGACCAACGGTAAAAAATAATATCGCGGTAAAATCATAATACTGGAAAGACTGGTTCAGTATTATATAATTAAAAAGGATCGGGTATAGTATCACAGGCGCAACCCACAGCAGATATTTTTTATTCTTAAAATACCCGCATAACAATTTGTAGAACACAACCTGTATCAATAACACCGCGGCAACATTCCACGCATTATAAAGATATTTACCGTAAACAGCATGCAGCGGCCTGAAAAAATCAAAGATAAGCGGCATTAATAGCCTGAACTGGTACGGTTTAGCAGTATTAAAGGAAGCAACAGCATTCAGGCTGTTTGGCGCATTCCAGTCTGCTGTGGCAACAATTTTTTTATGATACAGGTAACATATTACGATTGATAGCACAAGATACAATCCTAAATATCCATAAGGTATCTTGTTTGATTCACCGCGCTCATACCCGGAAAAATCAACGCTGTTAGGAGTATAATCGTAATATTGAGATGGATTCATTTATTATTCTATAACCGCGCCTGCCTGCCGAGACGGCAGATCAAACAGGAAAGCAGGCAAAAAATTTCAATTTTCAACTTCTTCTCCCTCCCCTTCGGGGAGGGTTGGGGTGGGGTCGCTCTACGGATTATAATATATCGGCACGCACCAGTGATTTCCCGCTATCCAGTCACTGTTTGGAAGCTCAACATTATGCTTCAATATATGGTGGCATTGTTCTTCATAAACTTTGCCGGTTGATTTTTCTATCGGGTCAAAAACTATATATTTGTAATACCCTGAGATCATCCCTTCAGGAAGCTTAAGCCTGTTTGGATGAGATGTATGCAGAGTTTCCGCATAATTATTTTTGAAATCCACGATCTCCTGCAGACGCTCAGTTTCAAACGCGCCTATTGCCGCCTGGAATTCCGTGATCCTGTAATTCAGTCCCTTTACTTTATAATCGAACTTTCCGTAATTGCGGTATTTTTTAGCATGTTCAATAACACCCTTATGTTTTGATACCAGCATTCCGCCTTCACCGGTAGAAATTGTCTTGGTAGCGTAGAATGAATAAAATCCCGCATCTCCCCACATTCCCGGCTTTTTACAATTAAATGATGCACCGTGCGCATGGGCGCAGTCTTCAAGCAGAACAATATTATTAGCTTTGCAGTACTCTGCGATCTTTTCAATTTCAAATGTCAAATGACCGCCAATGTGCACAACCCATATTGCCGCAGGTTTATACAGCTCAGCTTTTTTTACCATATCATCATAGCTCATGCACAGGTCAAACTTATTGCAGTCAACAAACTGAACCTCGGCTCCCGCCTGCAGTGTTGCCAGGGGAGTTGCCATAAATGTGTTGCTTGGACACAGTACTGTTTTACCCTTGAGGTTATAAAAATCCAGAGCTGCAAGCGCGGCGCCTGCCCAGCTTGAAAATGCCACTGATTCCAGCTCGTTCCACTTAGCCCAGTTGTTTTCAAACAGTTCGGTGTAATACCCTTCTGTCCATTTATTTGATTCCACGATCTTATCAAATGCTTCATGCACCTTTGGCAGATCTCTTTTATCAAAACCGATTGAAAAATTCATAATATTTGTTTTTTATCCCCCTTATATAGGGGAATGATAATTATTAAATCACTTTAATCCTAAATTGTTCTTAATCACATTCCATCGTCAATCATCAATCGGGATATTTTCAGATTAAAATCTATTATCTTTCGGTCTTTGCTCCCCTCTCCCTTTGGGAGAGGGGCTGGGGGGTGAGGGTCTAAACATCTCTTTTATCAAAACCGATTGAAAAATTCATAGATATATAGATGTATGTATGAATTGCATTTATACTTCAAATTTAATTAATTAATATTAAGAAATAATCCTAAAAATTATGGCACGAATTTGGCTTATTGAGGTAGCAGTCAGAAACCCCTATAGGATAAGAGATTTTTTAAAAACATTAAACGAAATTGAAGGTGAGGACTGGAATGATGAAACTCAAGCAAAACTTCAAATTTTATTATTAAAAAATAAATATTATGGTTACGGAATTACACAATTTTACAATAACCTCTCAACTGAACAAATTGACTTGATCAACTCAAATATCGATCTGAGTTATGAGCAGGCTAAAGACATAATGTTGAGTAAAAATTATGTTGGTGGTTTGGCTATGCGTGGCCGACTATCATTTAATCCTTTAGAGAAAATGGGACTTGCTTACATAGACAATGCTGGAAAGATTAGAGTTACTCAAACAGGAAACAATTTCTTACAGGAAAATTTCGACATTTCGAAAATATTTTTTAAAAGTTTTTTGAAGTGGCAGTTGCCAAATCCAGATATGAGAGATTTTAGTGAAGAAGATGGTTATTCTATTAAACCGTTTGTTGGCACTTTACATTTAATACATAAAGTGAATTCCATTTGTAGAGAACGGGGTCTAGCCACAAAAGGAATTTCACGATTAGAGTTTAAGTTATTTGCATTGACCCTAATAAACTATAATGATATACAAGAACATGCTGAAAATTTAGTTTCATTCAGAGAAATTTATGAGGCTTTAAATACACCTACAGAGAAAGCCGATTACGTTGAGAGATATATATCTGATAATTTAACAGAATACACAAATTTGAGAAATGCTGAAGACTATATGGATAACGCTATTAGGTTTTTTAGACTAACCTCCTACTTTTATATCAGGGGCAATGGATGGTATATTGATATTGAACCCAGAAGATTAATAGAAATTACGCGATTACTTGAATCTGATAATGCTGCTGCTTTAAATTTTGAAAGTAAGGAAGACTATATAGAGTACATTGGGAATTTTGATTTACCAATATTGCCTTGGGAAAGAATTGAAGATCTAAAAAACATCATAGAGGGTCTATTTGCAGAAATTAAAAATTACAGAGGGCGTTTATCTGCCACCGGTATAACATTACCAAATTTTGTAGAATTTGAATATGAAAATTTTACAACAGGGGAATATCTCGAAGCAATTGAAACATTAAGGAACTTTCGTAGAACATTAAATGAGCTTGAAATAAAGTTTAACGCAAAAGAAGTTGAAAACATAAGAGAATACATACGGAAATTGAATGGGATTAGAGATTTGCCGAATAGAACCGTAATGCTTGAAAAATATGTTACAATGGCTCTAAACTCTCTAAATGATGCTATAAAAATTAAACCAAATTATCCGGTAGGCGACGACAACGAACCAACTTTTACTGCACCCGGGAACAAGCCAGATATTGAATGTTTTTATAATTCATTTAATACAATTTGTGAGGTTACCTTGTTAACAAATCGCGCACAGTGGATTAATGAGGGGCAGCCAGTGATGCGACATTTAAGAAATTTTGAAGATGACAATATTGATAAACAAGCATATTGTTTGTTTGTTGCCCCTTCGCTACACAGAGATACAATAAATACCTTCTGGATATCGATTAAGTATGAATATGAAGGACGCAAGCAAAAAATTGTACCTCTACGTATTAATGATTTAATTCTCTTATTGGAATATCTAATAAAAATGAAAGAAGCTAGAATTTCATTCTATCATTCTGACTTATCAGGTCTATTTGATAATATTTTAAGCAAAGTTGATGTTACGGGTGATTCAGAAACATGGGTACGTGAAATACCTAACTACATAGTAAACTGGGCAGAAAACAAACTAAAAAGACAAAATGCTAATTAACCACATATATGTAAAAGACTGTATTGAAGCACTTGAAAATGATATTGATAATGACTCTATCCATTTAATATATGCAGACCCGCCATACAATATTTCGGGATATGGTATAAATTTACTAAAAAATAAAACAGGTGGTGCTTATTATAAAATTAACGAAACTTGGGACACTTGGCTGCCCGATGATTATACCATTTTTACGGCGAAATGGATGTTTTTATCCCAAAAAGTACTTAGGGATAATGGCAGTTTGTATATTTCTTGTACACAACATAATATTGGCGAAATAATCAATATAGCTAAAAAATTGAATCTAAAGCTCAATAATATAATTACTTGGTATAAGACTAATTCCATGCCAAATATTACCAAAAGAACATTTACGCACGCTACTGAATTCGTATGTTGGTTTGTAAAGGGTAAAAATTGGATTTTCAATTATGAAGATGTAAAAAAGTTTAATCCCCATAAAACTAAAGAGGGCAAAGATAAACAACTTCGTGACTTTTTAGATTTCATAGAAATACCTATTTTGCAAGGTAAAGAGAGGCTTAAAGGTTTGAGCGGTAGAGCAGCCCATCCTACTCAAAAACCAGAAAAATTAATAGAGCTAATTGTACTTGCCTCTAGCAATAAGGATGAGGTTGTTTTAGACCCTTTTTTTGGTACAGGAACAACAGGATTTGTTGCTCAGAAAATGCAGAGAAATTGGATTGGGATAGAAAACAATGTTGAATACGCAAAATTAGCAAAAAAAAGATTATTTAAAAACGAATGAAATTAACAAATAAAGTTAAACTTTCCTTAGGCAATTCTTTAGAACTGCTGAAGGAACTTAAGTCTGGTAGCATTGATATGATTTTTGCAGATCCTCCTTACAATCTATCTGGAGAAAACTTTATAACTGTAAAAAACGGAAAACCCGTAAAATGCGATAAAGGGTCTTGGGATAAAATATTAGATTTAGATAAGTTTAATGAAGAATGGATAACGGAATGTAAACGAGTATTATCAGATTCAGGTACTATTTGGATTAGCGGTACATTACATAACCATCCCTCTGTTGGTGTAATTTTGAAAAAACTAGGTTTTTGGTTAATTAATGATGTTATTTGGTATAAGAAGAACGGACCTCCATTATTATCGCAAAATAGATTCGCACCTTGTTCTGAATTGATATGGGTTGCTAGCAAATCAAAGAAATATTTTTTTGATTATGATATGGCAAAAAAAATCAATTTGGGTAAACAAATGAAGAACGTATGGGAAGTAAATGCTCAACGTCACAAAACGATACATCCTGCGGAAAAACCAGAAGTATTATTAGAGAGAATCGTTCTAATCGGCTCAAAAGAAAACGATACAATTCTTGATCCTTTTATGGGTTCGGGTACAACCGGTGTAGTTTGCAAAAGATTCAAGAGAAATTTTGTGGGTTTTGAGATTGATCCAATTTATTTTGAAATTGCAGAAAATCGTATTTTACAAAAACGGTCGAACGTTAAAGAAGATGATGGGTCAGAAGTTTCTCAGGTAAAGATTGAATTTAAATATCAAGCTATTGCTTAATAGATTATTTCATTTATCCAATTACATACAAATATACAATCACCCTATCAGCTCTTCACTAGGATCAAAATAATGGTTATAATAAACCTTCTGCTTCGGGTCTTTAATTTCCTTTGATTCAAGCTTACCCCATATTTCAGCAGCTGCGCTGCTTATGGAGTGCTTTACCGTAAACCCAAGCTCGCTCTGTATTTTTTTGAATGACACCCTGTAATCGCGGGCATCAACACTCTCGCCTTCGATATTCACGGGTATATCCTTCCCGCTCGCACTCTTGATTCCCTTTGCAACCAGCTTTGCAACATCAGCAATAATATAATTCTGTTCTTCTGAGCCAACATTATATATCTTACCTGCTGACTGTTCTTTTTGCAATACCTTTATATACGCATCTGCAGCATCTGGCAGCGAGAGCAGCGGCCGCCACTGGTTACCGCCGAAAACATTTATCCTGCCTTCAGTATAAGCCGTCATTGTCATAGTATTTACAACAAGATCAAACCGCATACGGGGAGACCAGCCGTATAATGTTGACATTCGCATTATAACAGGCTTAAAATTCCCGTCAGCAATGCCCATAATGCTTTCTTCGCTGGATATTTTTGTTTTGGCATACAGGCTCACAGGATTCAGCGGCGCTTCCTCATCAAGTATATCGCTTCCTACTCCATAAACGCTGCATGTGGATGCATAAATGAATTTGCTGACTCCCGCCAGCTTCGCTGATGAAGCTACTACCTGCGCGGCCAGAAAATTCGTTTCAACTGTCTGCTCAGGCCTTGCTTTGCTTGCGGGATCGCCAACAACAGCGGCAAGCAGAATTACACTTTCAGTATCGCGAATAGCGGTGTTAACAGTTTCAATATTGCGGATATCGCCTTCGGTAATTTCTACCCTTTTATCGCCAGTATACTTTTCCACAGAACGCTTGCCGTAAATAAAGCTGTCCAGTATTCTGACTGAATACCCTTCGTTCAGAAGCTGCTCAGTAAGCACCGACCCAAGATATCCCGCTCCTCCAATTACTAAAACTTTATTCATTTTTTCTTCATACCCGCGTATGCGGGTATCTCAATTTTTACTGGATATATATTTACTTATCTACGAAATAACTTAGCTTTGTCAAAATATCATACCGCTCCTACGGAGCTCAATTATAACATATGATCTTTCTACAAACATTACGCTCCTAACGGAGTTGAAAAATTATTAATTATTCATTGTTAATTGATAATTGCTCATTGCACAACCGTCTTCACATACTTTTCCATAGCTTCGCGGTATGAATACTTCGGCTTCCAGCCGAGCATTCGCTCAGCTTTTTCGCTTGAAATAAACCTGCCTTTATAATTACCCATTCTGTCTTCTATGAACTTTACCCTAGCTTTTATTCCAAGTATTTCTTCAAGCGTTGTTACAATATCAATTACCCTTATAACTTCCCTGCCGTTTATATTGAATACCTGGTTCTCGCCTTCGGGTTTTAAGCAGCTTACATTGCCTTCGGCAAGATCGCGCACATAAATGAACTGCCGTGTCTGGCTTCCGGTGCCGTGAATTGTAATTTCTTCCCCTTTTAAAATTTTATCTATAAATATTGGAGTAACTGTCGCCGCTCTGGCGCGCTCACCGAATGGTATTCCGTAGCGCATTATCGTAAAATTAACACCGTAAAGATTTTTATAATTTTTACAGAACATCTCAGCGGCAATTTTTGAAGATGTGTATAAATGGTCCGGGTTCTGAGCGTAAATTGTCTCTTCGGTTATTTGTGATTCATCATCACCTTCCACGCTGCCGTAAATCCACTCAGTTGATGAAAGCAGTACGCGTCCCACATTATTTTCCCGCGCAGCTTCCAGCACGTTAATTGTGGAGTTAGATGTGTTCAGGTTAGAAACAACAGGTTCATTAAAGAATATATTCACATTTGCCTGCGCAGCCATATGATATATGGCGTCAAAACCTTTTGATGCAGCTTTGAACTTTTCAGTATCGTTAACGTCACCGGTAATATTTTCACATTTTTGCCCGTAAACCGGCGCTTCAAGGTCATAAATTACTGGTGTATGCCCCTGTTCCATCAGCACATCAACCACATGTGAGCCTATGAATCCCGCGCCGCCTGTTACCAGTATTTTCATTTAGTTACTGTAATTTTTAATTTACAACCGCTAAAATAGCCATATCTTGAAGCATTTAAAATATATTTATTTAACGGCTTTTTATATTTTATGACTGCTTTATGATTTATTCGTTCTTTATAGTCACTAAGAACTTATTTTGAACTCAAAGTAAATCACTTAATAGCTGTACTATAATACTATTTCAAACCCCGTAGGGGTCACACATGCCTTTTAAAATTTTCGATGTATTCACCCGCCAGTGCCTGCATCGAAAATCTTTTCGTAGCATTTCCTTCAATTCCCGCGGAAAGCTTTTTGATAATTTCCGGGTTTTTTATAATTTCTTCCATCTTTTCCGCAAGGCTTTCGGCTGAATTATTATAGATCATGCTGTCAACTCCATCGGTTACATACTCTCTGAACCCCGGAAGATCACTGCAAATTGCCGGCACACCTTCGCTGTAGCCAATAAGCAGCGGTCCGCATTGTGTAACCTGCCTGTAGGGCAGTATCAATACATCATTGCTGCTGTATATTGAATGTATCTTCCTGTAATCAATAAATTCATTATGAATGCTTACGTTAACAAGATTCCTTATGCGGTCAACAATAAGCTCTTCGCTGTATTTTATTCTTCCGTAAATGTTCAGCTCAAACTTAAGTCCTTTTTTTTCTAGCAGCTCCGCTGCGTCAAGCAGTGTTTCAATGCCTTTGTATCTTTCAACTGAACCGAAGAAAAAGAACCTTACCTTACCTGATGGTATTCTGGGGGGTACTTCTTCGCCGGTTTCTTTGTAATAATTTATAACCGGCAGCCTGAATACAGGCGGATAAAAACCGTGCTGCCTGTTAAATATCTCAGCCTGCGTTATGCTTGCCGCGCATATCTTCTTAAGGGCAAGCTTCATTGTCATCTTAACTGAAAAAAGCCCGTGCCTGTCGCCGCTTTCGGGGTGCAGGTCAACATCATGCATTACAACCAAAAATTTCCTCAGCAGGATATCAGCCAGCAGCACCTGGTAAACGGTCATAGTGTTGAACCATACCACATCCGGCTTCATTTTCCTGATCTTAAGTAAAAATAAAATTTCACTGATAAAGCTCAGCGGATTTCTGAATCTTCTGCGAGGAACAAATTCAGCGCTGAACTTTTTACACCACCTGTCAATTTCAATTGTAGATTCCCTTGCCTGCAGAAAGATCTGCAGGTCAATATGTTTCTTTAGCTCCTGTACAACAGTATAGCTGTGGTCTATATAGCTTTCAGAAGTGAGGTAAACTACTTTCAATTTTCAGCCTTAATTTACGTTGAAAAGTTCTGAAATATCTCCTGCAGAAAGGGTATTCATGCATGTTACGGTTTTTGAACATTTATTAAGGTAGCAGCAAAGACAATCAACTTTGTGCGAATAAACCACCCTGCCGTTGCCGAAAACATCAAGCTCTGTAAAAGATGTGGGTCCAACCACCACTATGGTATATTTGCCTAAAGCTGTTGCTATATGAAAACATAAGGAATCAGATGTAAATACTTCCTGCGCAAGTGATACTATGCAGATAAAATCTTCCATGGAGTTTTCAGTTCCGAAAAATATTATATTGCTCCTGTTAAGCTGTTTTAATTTAGCGGTGATTTCATTGTAAAACTCCCTGTCCTCATCGCCGGCAATAATGCCTATGGCAGTATCAGGGTGGCCGCTGCTTAAACTGCCCGCGAGCTCAGTATAGCCTTCGGCGGTCCATTTTTTATACTGCCAGCGGTTACCGCCGCCCAGGTTGATAAGTATCATTCTGCTGAAGCTGCCCAATGAAAATTTTTCTGAAATTTCACCTGCGCGTTTTCTTTTTTCCGCGGGCATATAAATGTACGGCTCTGAATTTTCATAATTCAGCGCGCATATTTCGTGTATTATCTGATGGTAAGTTTTAGTGTTTTGTTTTTTTACATCATCATTTATTCCCATCAGGTACCACTCATTCGCGGCGTTGTTAACCGGGTAGGGCTTGCCGTTTGCAAGCGTGTAGCCGTATGATTGCTTTGCATTGATCCTTCTCATTATTTCGCAGCTGTCGCTGCCGCTATCCAGATTTATTGCAATATCGAACGTATCATTGTAAACATGGTCAAGCTCATCGGTAGTGAAATAAATTTCATCTATCATGTCATTATCCTTCAGTACCTCGTAAGAGCGTTCCTTGGTTATCCACGTTATGTTTGAATCAATATATTTTTCCTTAAGGCTTGGCAGAACAGAAGTTGTCCGCAGTACATCGCCAACGGCATCAAGCTTAACAATAATTATCTTTTTTTCGCCTTCCGTATCATTGTGTGCCCCGGTCTGCGGGATATCCGGGAACGGCTCATTTATCCCAGGGTCCTTTTCATAATATGAACAGCTTCCGCAGAATACACCATGCTCCTTGTTAGGCTTGCATGGCCTGTCTCCGTAAAAATGCAGGCAGTCGAAATGTATTACAGGAAGCTCTATCATTGAAGTTAAAATCGTTCTGATAAAAAAAGGAATCCGGCGGCTTTGATAAGACTGCCGCGGGCGATAAATCGCCCTCGCAGAATGCGGATATCTGTACTATATATTTTTTGTTTCTTCCACTATAAATGTGGGGCGTTTACGTGTCGCATCAAAATTACGCCACAGGTACTCGCCAACAATGCCAATGCTCAGCAGAATAAGCCCGCCCGTTACAAAAATGGAGGCTATGAGCGCCGGAACTCCGAACAGTGGAGCATCCAGCAGGATTTTTCGCAGAATTATATACAGCGCCAGCAGGAATGCGGGAACCCATGTAAGCATTCCGATAAATGAGGCAATTCTTAACGGGCGCGCTGAGAAGCCGAAAAATGTATCGAATGCAAGCTTAAGCCTCTTGAAAAAAGACCACCTTGATTTGCCGTGTTTGCGCTCCCTGCGGTGATAGTTCAAAAAACGCCTTCCAAAGCCCAGCCATATTATCTGTACTGTTAAGTGCGAATTCTTTTCATCCATATCAACAAGTATCTTTGCCTGCTGTTTGTTTATCATACAAAGATCAAAACCTGTTTTGGGATACTCAGGCAGCACAAGCGCGCGGAATATTTTATAAAATGCAGCGGAAAACATTTTTGAAAGAAAAGGATCTGAGCGGCTTTGCCTTACGCACAGCACAAGGTCGCGTTTATTCCCTAAAACCCACTCATCATACATTTGCGGAATAAGCTCCGGCGGGTCCTGCAGGTCTGCAGCTAGAAAAACAACACAATCACCCGAGGCATAATTCATACCTGAGAGTATCGCAACATATGCGCCGTGATTTTTGGATAGCTTTACCAGCTTCGCTTTGGGATCCCGGGCTGAGATTTCCAGCATTACGCGGTATGACTCATCCTTCGAGCCGTCATCAACAAAAATTATTTCGTAGTCAAACTTAGCGGCATGCTCTCCCAGCACACGCGAAAGCGTGGAGTGGGTTTCTTTAAGAACATCAGCGTTATAATAGACCGGTATTACTACGGAAATTTTATCCAAGTCTTTGTTTTACACCCCAAAATTTATGTTTTTGCGTAATTTTGCAATTAATAATAAATATTTTTTTATTTATATTAAATCCTATAAAAACTGTTAAAAATCCGCTATTTATATCCGTAAACTGCTGATAAAATAAGGCTCTTTAGCTGAATCATTATGAGTAAACCCAGATTTCCGGTGTGCCACCTGCTGTATGAAGAGTATCCGCGCGACCCGAGGGTGCGCAGGTATGTTAACGCCTTAAACAGCACCGGCAGAAACTGCATAGTGGTTTGCAGCAAGAAGAAGAACGAAAAATATTTTGAAAATATTGAAGGCAACCTGGTTTACCGGATACCGGTTTCAAAAAAACGCGGAAGCTTTTTTTTAACCCTGCTTGAATATTTACTCTTCGCCTGGATATCTTCTTTCCTGCTTTTATACCTGCAGCTTCGCTACAGATTTAAGATAGTTCATGTTCATACTCTGCCTGACTTCCTGATATTTGCCGCTCTGTGGAATAAAATTTTTGGCGCGAAGTTAATTTTAGACCTGCATGAAATATTTCCTGAGCTCTATATGGCGCGCACGGGCGCGGCGTATGATTCATTCAAGGTTAACCTGCTTAAAACCGCGGAAAAATACTCCATAAAGCTTGCGAACAAAGTTATTACCATTCACGATAACGCCCGGGATATTTTTATAAAACGGAATAATTTAAGCGAAGAAAAAATTTCTGTTGTTATGAATTCCGTTGACCCGGGTGAATTCCCGAACCCCGCAAAGCCTGATGAAAATAATTTTATTATTATATATAACGGCACTATTGTAAAGCTGCTTAACCTTACAATGATAGCAGAGGCTTTGGCGAAGCTTAAAAATGAAATGCCCTCGAGTGATTTTTCTAAAATCGTGTTCCGCTTATACGGCGATGGCCCCGCCTTGAGTGAAATATTAAGCCTGGCAGATAAGCTGGGCGTTGCTGATAAGGTGCAGTATATGGGTTACCTCCAGCCCGCTGAAATGAGAAAGGAAGTTTTAAAAACCGGGGTGCTGATTCTTCCGCCGCTTAAGAATATTTACAGTGATCTTTTTTACACCATCAAGCTTATTGAAACCGTATATCTCAAAATTCCCGTAATAGCCACAAGGCTTAAAACATATTTAAGATATTACAGCGAGGATTCGCTGTTTTATTTTGATTCAGGAAGTGTTAATGAGCTTGCCGAAAAAATTAAAGAAGTGTATTATAATAAATCCCTGGTACAGCAAAAAACCTCAAGCGCCCGCGCTGACTACGATAAACTGAGCTGGGAAATTATGCGGGACAGGTATTTGGGGATTGTGGAAAAGCTATTGGTATAATTTATAATTTTTGTGTTTTTTTTTCTGTTGGCTACAAAACGGGCAGCGTTAGAGCTATAGAAGATTCGTGCAATTTGTGATATTCGTGGTTAATGTGCTGCTAAAAAAGTAGCCGCCGCATTACTGCGGCGGCCGGGGGAATGGAGAAGAACAACAACATGAAGAAAAAAACGAGGTACTAAAAAACCGTGGTACTTTATAGGTGGAAAACTTATTTTATCAAAACCATTTTTTTACTTTCACTCTTTATAACACCGTCTTTTGATGCTGCTTCGATTCTGTATATATAAACACCTGAAGCGAATTTACCGGCGTTAAAATTTTCAGTATAGTTACCTGCTGATATATCTTTATTAAGTATCACTGCAATTTCTTTTCCCGTAATATCAAATACTTTTAATGTAACCCTGCTGTTTTCTGTAATACTGAAGCTTATTTTTGTCTCCGGGTTGAACGGATTCGGATAGTTCTGCTCAAGCTTAAAATTTTGTGGTATATTGTTATTTTGTATCCCTGTCAGATTTCTTACCGGAGTGTATTTTACAATATTGTTGCAGTCAACTCCCGATGCGCTGTAAAAATCACCGTTTATTATCAGGTCATTATTAAAAACTTCCAGGGCTCTTGGCCTCAAATCTACACCATACTCAACGCTGCACCAGTTAATACTATTGAAGCGTGCCAGCTTATTTGCAATTACTCCGTTTATCCTGCTGAAATGTCCGGCTGCATAAAGCTCGTTATTACAAACTTTCAGTGAGCTGATATAGCCTCTTGAAGCATTGCATAATGCGCCGTCAGCTCCGCTGCCGGCTGCACGCCAGCTAATACCATTATACTTTGCAATATTATAGCAGAATATCTCATCCATTTTAATAAATGAACCGCCGGCATAAAGCTCATCATTGTAAACTTCAAGTGTATATATTGCCTTCTCACCGCCAAGAACACCGGTGCCTGCGGGCTGCCATTTATAACCGTCCCATTTTGCAATACCGCCTGCGGGTACACTGCTTGCAGTTGTAAAATCACCTGCGGCATAAAGCTCACCGCGGTAAATACAGAATGTGTAGACCGGTCCGTTCATTCCTGAGCTCATCGGGCTCCACTCGTTTCCGTCCCACATTGCCACCGATGGCGTTATTACGCTTCCTCCGGCTGTTGTGAACCAGCCTCCGGCAATCAGCTTGCCGTCAAATTCAATAAGTGTGTTAACTATATTATCAAATCCTCCGCCAACACTTTGCCAGGATATACCATCCCATTTTGCAATATATTTTGCTTCAACGCTTCCGGCTGAATCAAAATATCCTGCAGCATAAAGGCTGCCTTTGTATCCGGCGAGCCCAAGCGCTTCATGGTTCAATCCTCCGCCAAGCGGTTCCCATGTACTGCCATCCCATGCGGCAATGCATCTTGCGTCCGTTCCGCCCGCTAAATTAAAATATCCCGTATTGATAAGCCTATTGTTCCACACGGTCATAGCAGTTGAAAAATGCTCAGCATAGTATTCCATTCCGTTATTGCTGTACCAGTATTGCGTTCCGCTGCCAAGTGCTGTGAACCTTGAGTTCACCGGGTTATCAAACGCACTCCACTCGGGGTCGCATGAATCTACTGACGGCATAAAGCCAAGCATCAGGTGCGATACGCCGCATGTTGAGCTGCCCGGGTATGATCTATCGGAATAAAAATATGTAAGTGAGTCTCTTGCTATCTGTCCGCCGCCTTCATTGAAACCGTAGTTTACAATTGTATTGGCATTTGCATTTATTTTAAGCGAGGCAATTGAACCTTTGAACCATAAGGATGAAAGGTTCACTGATTGCGGCCCGTACTGCGCAAAGAAGCCTGCGTTTCCGACTGAAAATGCGCAGTTATCTGCCATGCTGTTATATGTAAAATCACTGTATGTATTTGTCAGTGCACCGTCAACATATGTTTGGAGGGTTAAACCCTGTTTGCTGTATTTGATATCGTATTTATGCCATGATGTATCTGAACCAAGCTGGAAGATCCTTTTCCAGCTGTTGTTGATATATATGCTTAAATAACCTGATTCATTTGTATTGTATCCAACTATCCAGCCGGCAGAACGGTATTTACCGAAAATATACATAGCCTTATATGGCTGAGCTATTTTTAATTCTGCTGAAATGGTAAAACTATCTGTGCTGTTATACGGAAACTCGAGCTGGTTAAGATCGTCTGTTCTTAAAAAGTCACCCTTGCCGTCAAATGTAATATAACCGTCAATATAGGGAGATGGAGGCAGGCTGGAATTTAGAAGCGGGTCACAACCTACCTGTGCTGCAGTTTTAAATGTAAATAATGAGAATAGAATTATTATAAATATAAAGGTTTTCATTTCTGATTTTGTTTTTCTTCCCTCAAATATTACGGTATAAATGTTCATTTGTTATAGCTTATATCGTTAATTATTCCCCGATTCAAAAATAGGGTATATGGTTAGCGATTACTATACCGTGATTAGGGTAGCAATAGACAAATTCTGCCTATCTCTATGTTTTTATAGTGTTTTAATTATGACGTAAAGGGATTACTTCGAAGTTAAAATATTAAGTTACATATTATGCTTTTATGACCAGCTCAATCGGGCAGTGGTCGCTTCCCATTATTTTGGAATGGATCTTAGCGTCAGTTACCATTGAGCGCATTTCTTTGGTGATCATAAAATAATCAATTCTCCAGCCAACGTTTCGTTCACGGGCGCGGGTTATCTGGTCCCAATAAGTATATTGTTCCGGCTTATCATTAAACTCTCTGAAGATATCTATATAGCCCATATTAATAATAGTATCTATCCATGCTCTTTCTTCCGGAAGGAATCCAGTGTTCTTTGAGTTTTCTTTCGGGCGGGCAAGATCAATTTCCTTATGAGCTGTATTATAGTCACCGCAAATGATTATGTTCTTCTGCTTCTTGCGTTTTTTTTCAATGTTGAAAAAAAGTTCATTATAGAAATCGAGCTTATATTTTACTCTTTCGGGTCCCCTGCCGCCGTTCGGGAAGTAAACATTATATATAGTGAAATCCTTGAAATCAGTTTGCAGTACGCGTCCTTCGTTATCGTAATATGGATTGCCGAACCCTTTTTTGAAATCAATCGGGGGAATTTTTGAATACGTGGCAACTCCTGAGTATCCCTTTTTTTCGGCTGAGAAAAATTCACTCCAGCAGCCGCAGTATTTTTTGATCTCATCATCAAGCTGTTCAGCTTGAGCCTTTGTTTCCTGCAGGCATAAAATATCAGGCGAGGTTTTTTTGAACCATTTCGGGAAATCCTTTTTCCAGATCGCTCTTATACCGTTAACATTCCAGCAGAATATTTTTATCTCTTTTTTTGCCATATTATTTGCGCAGTACCCGCGAAAGCGGGTATCCATTTACCTAATTTGTAATTATTTTTATGATGTAAGCGCAAAATTAATTGTTTGTCTTCAAAATTCATAGATTAAAATTCGTGTAAATTATGCAAAGCATATTTATGGATAAGGGCAAAATGCCCGGTGAAGCTGAACTGAAATCAGCATTAAGCAAAACCTACCCTTACTGGAAAACGATTGAAGAATTCACATTAAAAGCAGAACCTGCAGCAAAAGGCAATTGGCATTTTTCAGGCGCAAAGTTTGGGTGGAGTTACAGGATAAGTGATAATAAACGGGTGGTTATTTACCTGCTGCCGCGGGATAAATTCTTTAAATGTGCAATTGTCTTTGGTGGTAAAGCTTATGATGCGGTTATGGAAAGTGATGTATCAGCTGAAATTAAAAATGAGCTGAAAGCAGCGAAGCCGTATGCTGAGGGAAGGGGTATAAGGCTTGATGTAAAAAGTAAGGCTATAATTGATGATCTTATGGTGCTGGTAAAAATAAAAATCAGGATTTAACTATCTTTTTGTCAAAAAATTAGCACGGTTTAAAAAATAGTAATGTGAGGGCAAACTCTACTAATGATTTATCGTCAACATTGTTCAATTTAATACTCTAAAAAAATGAAAATTCAGTCAAATTCCTTGTTTCAAGAAATGATGAAAGGATATAAATTACCTGATAATTTTTCATTTGGAGTGAAACTGCCTGAAGAAATCAAAGGTATTCTTAACGATCAAATTTTAATAAATGATTTAGGCATTACTTTAAAAAAATTTAAAAATCTAAAACCAGCACCTGATAAATCTGAAAATAAGTCTATAGTTGAAGATTCGCATAATCATTTTCATGTAGATTGGTATATTAAAAACCCAACCAACAAAAAAGTATTTATGTTGGGAGTAAAAACCCTTTATTTATTGGCAGAAAAGTTCGAAAATAATAACGTAAAAGGTGTTAGATTTTGGTATTCATTTCAAACTCCTGAGCTTGGAAAACTATTTGATAAATCTTTAAAAATAGAAGACGATGGAATGCACTATATTAGTGACCGTTTAAGCTTTTATACTAGAAGAAAAGGTGAGGAGATAGTTAGCATTAATAAATACAAAAAATCTTTCTGGGCAATATTAATTATAGATATATAGGCTCTTAATGCTTTAATTCGTGTTATTTGTGAAATTCGTGGCTGATCTTTTGATTCTTTACCTCTTCGAAAATCCCCGTTTAATAGCTTTAAATCCACTATCTAGAAAATTATTTATCAGCGCGGCCTGCTCTTCGGCTGTAGTTTTTTCTATGATGGCTTCATAAGTCAATAAAAGCCCCTGCCAGGCGGAATCATGCAGATGCGCGCCTTCGGGTATATCGAGCGTATTCATTTTTCTGAGCTCAGGATAAATTGTCATATACACATAGGGCAGCTCATACATTTCATCACCGTTAGATACACCAATGCCCATTTGTTCATCGCTCTCATCTATCTTCCGCCCGCTGAACCACTTGAATGCATTATCAAAGTGATGCGGCCAGAGGCAAATCTGTGACTTAATGCCGTCGCTGAAAGGAATGCCTTTATGGAAGGAATTCAGTAACTCAGAAAAATTCACAAATTGCTTCAGAAATTCTTGCGCTGATTCCGGGTCAATTTCAATTTTGCGTTCATTATCAAACTCACCCGCTGTTACATTCGGTGTTATGCCAAACTCTGCTTTTAAAACATCAAGTACTTCAGCGCAAAGTTCACTCAGAGTTTTACCTGTAACTGTAACCGATGCATAACGGTTCTTATTATCCGCAATTTCTACTGCAAGTATTTCAGCATTGAAGCCGATTTCCAGTTCATTTAATGCATTCATAGGGGGCGTGCAGAATCCCTTAATTACAACGCTCAGCCATAAATTGTCATTTTTTGCTATAGGCTGAACAAACGTTTCACGAAGCCTGCCTATAAGCTTCGCAACGGAGTGGATCCTCCGCCTGGTCTTAACATACTGCTGCTCCTGTAATAATGGGAAGTTTTGCATTATTTCAAATTAAAAGAAATGGATGAATTAATACTTTTTCCAAAAACCGGCTGCATTATTCTACGTTTCATGTTTGACATTTGACGTTTCACGTTTCGCGTTCACGCGCTTTGTGCTGGCTCCGCTCACCTGCATGGCGGAATCTCATTTGACATTTGAGCTTTGTCATTTGTCATTACTATCTCACTACCGGCATGCCTGCTGATTTCCAGTGTTCAATTCCGCCTTTAAGATTATACACCTTCTCAAATCCCATGCTTTTCATCTGCTTTACCGCGCCAACGCTCCTTGAGCCCGATGCGCAATAGACCAAATACGATTTGCTCTTATCCAGCTTATCCAGGTATGCTTTAAACCCGCTTGATGTATAGCTCATATTCTGCGCGCCTTTTATTTTATCACCGCCAAACTCAAACGCGCTGCGCACGTCAAGTATCACTGCATCTGGTTCATTTGAAAGCTCGCTGAACTTTTCAGGTGTAACATCTTCTGAGGTACTTTTAGGACCGCTTAAGAAGAACATATACACAAAGACCAGAACTGCTGCAACCGCTATTGCTAATATTACCTTATTGTTCAAATTTTTTTACCCGTATAACGGGCATCCTTTAAATTACTGGTTTATAAATTGAACAACCGCTGCTGATTGTTGTATTCTGCGATTAATCCCGGTGTTATTTGTTATCTGCTGTTTGTTATTTGCTCTCAGTTTTCTTCGCCATCAAATTCAGCGCACTGCCTACTTTGAACCAGTCGATCTGCTGCTGGTTCATTGTATGGTTCAGTATTATTTCATCAGCCGTTCCGTCTGAATGCCGCAGCGTCATCTTAACCTGGCTTCCGGGCGCAATATCTTTAACATCAAGGTCAATTTTATCATCTTCCCTTATCTTATCATAATCCGCCGGATCTGCAAAAGTAAGCGGCAGCATACCCTGTTTTTTTAAATTGGTCTCATGTATCCTTGCGAAAGATTTTACAATTATCGCCTTGCCGCCAAGATGTCTTGGCTCCATAGCAGCATGTTCACGTGATGAACCCTCGCCGTAATTTTCTTCGCCAACTACAACCCAGGGTATAAAATTAGCTTTATAATGTCTGGCAACGTTGGGTACTTCATCATAGTTTCCGGTAAGGTGGTTTTTAACGTGGTTGGTTTTATCATTGTATGCGTTCACCGCGCCTATGAACATGTTGTTTGAAATATTATCAAGATGTCCCCTGAAACGCAGCCACGGACCAGCCATAGAAATATGGTCTGTGGTACATTTACCTTTTACTTTAAGAAGCAGGTTCATATTCTTAAAATCCTTTTCGTAATCAGGGTGAACAAACGGGAAAAGTCTCTGCAGACGCTTGCTGTTCGCGTCGATCTCAACGTTTACTGCTGAACCATCGGCTGCAGGAGCAACATAGCCGTTCACACCTTTTAAATACCCGTTCTTAGGAAGCTCATCTCCCTTTGGCTCGGCAAGCTTCACGTCTTCGCCTTTGCTGTTCTTTAATGTATCGGTTAACGGGTTAAAAGTAAGCTTGCCCGCAAACGCAAGCGCTGTCACTATTTCGGGGGAAGCAACAAAAGCATTTGTTGCGGGATTCCCGTCATTACGTTTTGAAAAATTCCTGTTATATGAAGTTATAATTGAATTCTTCTCTCCTTCCTTAACATCATGACGCTTCCACTGTCCGATACACGGACCGCATGCGTTTGCAAGCACCAGCCCGCCGACCTTTTCAAATATTTCAAGCTGGCCGTCGCGCTCAATAGTAGCGCGTATTTGTTCTGAGCCCGGTGTAATTGTAAATTCTGATTTAACCTTAAGCCCCATTTCCAGTGCCTGCTTGGCTACCGAGGCTGAACGCTCCATATCTTCATATGAAGAGTTAGTACAGCTTCCTATGAGCGCTACTTTAAGCTCTTCGGGGTATTCCTTTTCCTTAACTGCCTGTGCAAATTTTGAAATTGGCCATGCAAGGTCCGGTGTAAATGGACCGTTTATGTGCGGCTCCAATTCGCTTAAGTTTATTTCAATTACCTGGTCATAATATTTATCACTGCCTTCATCGGGTCTAAGATAGTCTGCAATTTCGTTGGCAAGCTTACCCACCTCTTCCCGCTCAGTTGCGGCAAGGTATTCGTACATCTTTTTATCATATGCAAACAGCGATGTTGTCGCACCTATTTCAGCGCCCATATTACAAATGGTACCTTTACCCGTGCATGAAATGATATCTGCGCCTTCGCCAAAGTATTCAACAATAGCGCCTGTGCCGCCTTTTACTGTTAGTATTCCGGCAACTTTAAGTATAACATCTTTTGGTGAGGTCCATCCGCTTAATTTACCTGTTAACTTTACGCCGATCAGCTTGGGGAATTTTAGCTCCCACGGCATGCCTGCCATAACGTCAACTGCGTCAGCGCCGCCAACGCCAATTGCTATCATACCAAGTCCTCCGGCATTCGGCGTATGTGAATCAGTCCCTATCATCATACCGCCCGGGAAAGCGTAGTTTTCAAGTACTACCTGGTGTATAATTCCG
This sequence comes from Ignavibacteria bacterium, assembly GCA_017303675.1. Taxonomy (NCBI): domain Bacteria; kingdom Pseudomonadati; phylum Ignavibacteriota; class Ignavibacteria; species Ignavibacteria bacterium. Next base: position 780,612 of record JAFLBX010000001.1, on the reverse strand, counting down.
GCGCCGGGCTTCCAGAATCCTATTCCGTATTTATTGGAAACACTTGCGAGGAAGTCATACACTTCTTTATTTTCGTTCTCTGCATTCAGCAGGTCTTTCGCTGAGCCAATTTCTGCCTGTATGAGGTGGTCACAATGCACCGTTGAAGGTACCGCAACCCTGGGAATACCCGCAGACATGAACTGCAGAAGCGCCATCTGAGCTGTTGCATCCTGCATAGCTACTCTATCGGGTGCGAACTCAACAAAATCCTTGCCGCCTGTATACGGCGTTACCGTTTCATTCCATAAATGAGCATATAAGATTTTCTCTGCATATGTCATTGGCCTGCCAAGAACTTTTTTGGCGGCATCTACCTTTGCTTTGAATCCTGAATAGACTTTTTTAATTAGATCCAGATCGAACATTTAATAATCCTTTGCTTTGTCATTCCTGCCAAAGCAGGAATCTTAATAAATTTATGTGATAACTCTGATAAACTTTTTTAATTTGTAAAACTTATATTTTCCGGCTTAAGAAGTTCCATACCCTTGAACTTAAGCAATAATTGCGCATCTGTAACAACATCTTTCATGCAGTAATTTTTTATTCGCTCAAGGTCTTTTTCCAGCCAGTATGTGCTCCAAACCTGGCTTCCGTCAATATCATCCTTTGGTGATTCTATCCCGAATACTGCTGCCAGCAGGTTAAGCGAAGTAAAGCTTTTGTAATCACCGAATTTCCACATATCCATAGTATCAATTAACTGAACCTCCCACGGCTTTTTGCCTGCATTATCAAGCAGGTAAGGTATTGGCAGCCCGTTTATTAAGCACCGGCGTGCAATGTACGGAAAGTCAAACTCTTTGCTGTTATGCCCGCATAATAAATGTTCGTCAGTGCTGAAGCTTCTGTTAAGTGTTTCGCTGAAATCTTCAAGCAGCTTTTTTTCATCATCACCGTAGAATGCCTTCACCTTGAACTGCAGACCTGATCCGTTTTCAAAAAAATAACCGGCGCAAATACAGATTATTTTCCCGAACTCGGCATAAATGCCCGCGCGCTGGTATAAGCCTTCGGGTGTTAGACCCTCCTTGATATCACGCGCCATCTTTTTCTTCCATAGCTCTTTCCACTCTACCGGAAGCTCCTCATAGGAAGCATACTGCGGCACAGTTTCTATATCAAGTACCAGTATATTTTTCAGGCTTATTCTGTCCAGCATTTATTAATTATTTTTTTGACATTTGAGTTTTGTCATTTGAAATTATGCTTTAAAAAGCATTCTCAATATGATCTATCTTTGCCTTTCCGTCAGCTATCATTATAGCCGCAACATCAAACCGTTTTTCATAGTTTTCAAAACCCGGTGTTATCATTAAAAAGCCTTCGGCTGATTTTACCATCTGCTGCTGTTTTTTCGGGGTAATGGATTCCTGCGGTTCGCCGAAATTTTTATTTCGCCTGGTTTTTACTTCAACAAACACCAGCACCCTGTTTCTTTCATCCTTCACTATCAGGTCAGTCTCAGCGCGTTCAAATCGGTAGTTTTCAGCAACAACTTCAAAGCCAAGCGATTCAAAATATTCCTTTGCAATTGCTTCGCCCGTTCTGCCCAGCTTCATAACAAATTACAGGTTAAGTGATAACTGTTCAGCAGCTTTCAGCTTAAATGACCTTCTGTGTATATCCGTATAGCCAAACTCCAGTATTTCTTCCAGGTGAGCCGATGTACCGTAACCCTTATGCGATGAAAATGCGAAGTTGGGATAGGTTTTTTCGTATTCACACATTATCCTGTCACGGGTAACCTTGGCAATTATTGATGCCGCTGCAACCGAAAAGCTTTTTTCATCGGCTTTTATCACGTTCCTTACTTCGGCTGCGGGGTTTATATAAAAATTCCCGTCAGCTATAATTATACCCGGCGTTTCGCAAAGACTTCCTACAGCAGTATTCATTGCGACTTTTGTTGCATTAAGGATATTTACCTCGTCTATCTGCCTGTTATCAATTATTCCAACGCCCCAGCTTAAAGCATAAGTGATAATTTCTTCGTAAAGATTTTCACGCATTTTCTTTGTTACTTTTTTTGAATCGAAAACCCCCTCTATATAAACATCATCACCAAAAATTACAGCAGCAGCAACTACCGGTCCCGCAATAGGTCCCCGTCCTGCTTCATCAAGCCCGCAAAGCAATCCTTTGCCTTCGCCCCTTATGGCGTTATCGTATTCAATTAATTCCCGGGTTCTTATGGATGGTGTTTTAGCCATTTTTGGTAAATGCCTCTGTAAATTTTAACAGAAGGCAGCTCTCGAGGTGATTTTTTGCGTAAAACTTGAATTTATAATTTTTACTTTGAATTTAAAATTCAAAAAGTTATCTTACCGTGCTGTTTTTAAAGAGTTTTTATAAATTTAACCATGAAATGATTTACCCAAATTGTGTTTAAAAGTTTATTAAACGGACTCCTTGATTTTATCCTGCCAAACACTTGTTTGGCTTGTGAAGCGCCGATTAACGGTGAGCAAAAATACCTCTGCGGCAAATGTTACGGAAGCCTGGAAAAATATAATGAAGTTCACCCCTGGCAGGCTGAGAAGATCTCTGCGGGAATAATAGATAATTCCGCGAGTGTTTTCTGGTTTCGCGAAGCAACAGCAATTCAGCAGCTTTTTCATGCGCTCAAATATCAAAAAATTAAGAAAGCAGGAATAATGCTGGGTGAAGAGATCGGAAAGCTGATCACCCCGGCTTGCAAAAATGAGTTTGAGCTCATCATCCCTGTGCCGCTGCACAAAGCTAAGTACCGCGATAGAACTTACAATCAGAGTGAATATATAGCGGCGGGAATAAAAAATATACTTTCAATTGAAGTAATAAACGATGCACTCATACGCTCACGGTTCACTCCAACGCAGACCCGGCTTAACAGATCAGAAAGAAGGGAAAATGTCAGCGGAGCTTTCAGCATAAACCCCGCACATAAAGGAAAGATCTCCGGAAAAAATATTATACTTACAGATGATGTTATTACTACTGGTGCAACTATACTTGAATGCGCCGCCGAGCTAAAGAATGCCGGATGCGGAAAGCTGTGGATATGTTCAGCAGCTTATGCGGAGCTTAAAATTAATGTTGTATAATCTTTTTTTAGCTCTTTGGGGTGAATTTTTATTATTGTTATATTTGTAAAACCTCTAAATTAATTTTACCATAATGAAATATATAATTCTTGTACTGTTTGTTGCGGTATTCATTACATCCTGTTCAAAGAAGGATGATACAAAAACAACGGATGGTAAAAAAACAGAAGATTTCAAGCCTACTGATGAAGACCTGAAGTTTTCTGATAAATCACTGCTTAAATCATACAACAACTGCTCACCTAACGATACCTGCACTTATTTTAAAGTGGATTATATTGAAGCTGTTTCCGGAAAAAATAAAGATAAAGTAAATAAATTTATTACCGGGATTTTAAACAGAGGAGTTACGTTTGGCGATACTGTGCTTACAACCGTGCAGGCGGCTGCTGATTCGTTCATAACGCAGTATACCGCATTCAGAAAAGAAAATCCCGGCACTGCGCAGTACTGGTACCTTGAGCTGAATGTATCAGCGAACCAGGACCACAAAAAGCTGATTAGTTTATCCTCGGGAAGCTCTTCATTTATGGGCGGCGCGCATCCAAACAGCTACCTCCAGTATTTTAATATAAGCAGGGAAACCGGCGATACGCTTTCACTGGGCAATATCTTTGCGGCGGGATTTGAAAAAAAACTTAATGAGCTTATCGATGCATCATTCCGCAAAGCTAACAATATTCAGCCGGGTGAAAACCTGACGGATAAAGGCGGTTTGTTTGATAATAAGATCACATTTAACTACAACTGGAAGGTAAATAAAGATGGCAGCCTTACATTCTATTATAACCCGTATGAAATTGCGCCGTATGCTGCAGGACCCATCGAGGTTACTTTGACTAAAGCAGAAATAACACCGCTGCTTTCTGAGAACAGTCCCCTGAAATAAATATAAAACCAAACATTGTTCAATAAATAAGGAGGCTTTTATAGCCTCCTTTAGTTTTTAATACAGTATTAAAACTAATCAAACTTTTCTTCATACCTGCTTTTCTTAAGGAAATTCCCGAAATCTTCTACTTCTATAATATCTTTAACTGCCTGCTGTTTATCTTCTGCGTTTTCATAATATGCTTCGCATATTTTATAGCCTATAAAATATCCCAGATCGCTGGGCCTGCCTATGGAATTTTCTCCTGAATACAGCCACCTGGTAAACCCGGTACCGTTCATTTCTTTTTTAAATTCTTTCCACAGCCCTTTTTCATATTTATTACCGTATTCGTAATGAGGTGCAGTCATTTCTTTTCCTGTTATCAAATATGTAATAAAGTCACAGGCGCCTTCTAAGATCGCAGCTTCAAGCAATGATTCTGAGCCCGTCACCTGCAGTGTGTGAATGGATTCATGCAACACGATCTTTTCTATATTGCTGAAATCGCCAATATTGCCTTTAAGCCAGGTATTTAGCTCATCCTTTGGTGAATTTTCATCAGCACACATCATTTCTGCGCCGATTAAAAGCATTCTCCCCGAAACAGTGCCGCCGGTGTTGAAACACCCAATAGTAAAATAAATATCAGGGTAGTAAACATCAGGATATATCTCTTTGAGCTTAAGCATATATTTCCTAAGCTTATCTTTAATTCCATCAAGCTTTAAAGTGTTGCTCCTTATTGATTCAAGATAACGGGGGTATGCTTTAAGGACTTTTTCCATTTCTTTGGGGTTTATAACCCGTCTTTTAGTAAATGCATCCAGTCCCGCGCTTTTTTTGGCAAAATACAGATTTGAAATGTCATCTATACTCCCGCTCATTTTATAAACATCGTACATTTCCCAAAAATTAGTGATATCGCCTGTAACTATTTTCATATTGCTGATATCTTTTCGCTTTTCAAGATTAGCCTGCAGCTTTTCCATCAGCCTCTTCCACCTCTCATCGCTCCGCATTTTCTCAAGGTCGCTGTCCCTGGAAATCCATCTTACGTTTTCGTATCCAAGCTGCGGCAGAAGCTCCAGCTTCGCAAAAGCATCGTCAGCTCTGTTCAATAAAGAATAAACACAGGCGGCATTGTATATCACATCTGTGTTCTGTGGGTCTAGTTGAAGTGATTGCTCGTATTTACTTACGCTGCTTTCATATTCTTTAAGGTAATAAAGAGAATCGCCCTGTTTTGATAAATAAGCAGCATCCTGGGAAAGCAGATTAATATTCTGAAAAATAACAAGAACAAATATTGCTGATAATGTTTTTATCTTCATCTTTAAATTATGAAAATCAGTAAAACGGTTATTGGTTTTTTTTGTTAGATCTTAATGCGATTAAATATCCGTCAGGGTCTTTGATAAAGAACAGCTCATTATTGGTATTTACTGCAGATGAATAGAACGGGCCGGGAAGTACTTCTACCCCCTTTTCATGCAGAATGGCTTTTACTTTGTCCGGCGGTGTATTCAGCTCCATCCTGAAAATTACATCTGTTTTATTTGCCGAAAGCCCGTTTTTATGCTCAACCAGCATGATTTTTTGGCTGCCAAATTTCAGCGTGGTTTCGCCGGTGCCGTTTTTGATGTATTCAACCCTGAATACATCTTTATAGAACTCTGCAGATCTTTTTATATCACTCACATGAAGCACCAAATGATCGATCCCTGATACTGAAATTCCGCCGCCGTTATGCTGCCTGTTATATTCTTCAAAATTCTCCTCCAGGTATTTCCCCAGGTTAGAAAAGATACCCGTAATTTGTTTTGAGTGCATGCGGCTTAAGTTCATCAGCTTTGATACAGCCTTCAGCCACAACCTGTTGCAGCTGATATCAATTTCCATTGTGAGCTTGGTACCCGAAGGCAGTTCTTCAAACCGCCAGGCTGTTTTACCTATCCACGCGCCCTCAACATAATCAATCGCCAGAAGCCTGTTTGTTTTGAACCCGCTTACCACAGACTTCCACTTAACCAGCGGACCGTTCTGCACATTTATTCGCGTGCCTATTATCGCGGGATCAAGATACTCAAGCTCGCTTTTAACTTCATGCGGCCACCATTTGCTGTAAGAAGCAATATCTGTAACCGTGCGGTAAACATAATCAACCGGGTAGTTCAGTATTACGGAATCTTTAGCTTTTAGCTCGCCCATAAAACAAAATTAATCAATTATATTTTTTTAAATAAGGGAATTAAACATAATCTCTTTCTTTTTCGCAGCACGAAATCGCGAATGCCTACATCGGCACATTAACCTCTTCGTAATAACACACAGCGCCGTAGCCCTTTATGTAATATTCCTTAACATAGCTCATTACTTCGCTTAATATTCCTCTTCGGCAAAGCATCTGAACTTTTGTTATATCTTTTTCTTCCGGGTCTGCCGGCCTTGAGCCTTTCAGATCTTCCCTGACATAATAAACAATATCAAATTTCTTAATATTCGGTATCAGGTGATCTGCGACTTCGGGTTTGGTAACAACGTTAACCAAAAAATGCGGTGTGGATACTGTAAACATATTTTATTTTGTTAAATTTTTATAAAATTTTTTTGCCTTATCTGTTCTTTCTTTTTGAGTAATACCCATAACGTATAATTCGTTTTCAATGTCTTCTGCCCAGTTTACAGGGTTCAGCCTGATATATTGTGAAATATTCACAAGCGCTTTATCGTTTCTAATTCTGTGATCATGATAGTACCGCTGCCATCTGAAGTTCTCACATCCTTTGATTTTTCTGATTTCCCGGGATGCGCCTGATTTATACGAACCAACTACATCCTGAAGCCGTATGCGTTTTGTAGGCGTCACGACTTGCCTGACGCCCGTTAATTCATATATATAAACAACCATATGCACATGATTCGGCATTACAATATTCTCACCAACTTCTATATTCTGATAGTGTGTTGCAATATTTATCATCTCATTTTGAACAATTTTGCCGACTGCATTCAAAATCATTACTCCGCCTGAAACATTGCCGAATAAACATTTTCTATCCTTTACACATATTGTTATGAAATATGCTCCGGGCAAAGTGTAATCGTAATCTTTTAACCTTAACGATTTGTATTTTTTAAATGGCATATGTAATTAAATAATTTGCGGGCGGGCAAGCCACCCCCCTTGCAAAAACATGATCTTTATCCTGTAGGCGTCACGGCTTGCCTGACGCCTTTGTTTGTTACCATTTACGGGCGGGCAAGCCGCGCCCGCTACAAAAAAATTAACATTCCCGGCAGGCGAAATGGCTTTGTTTACTAAATTGGAACCTCTCGCTACAGTTGACTCTTATATTTTATATAATTTACCTTAATTCTGAATTCAGCGTCCTTTCAATGCATACCGGGTGGCTTGAACCTCCTATAACAAAAACGCGTTTACCCTGTTTAACCAGTGTTACAATTAAACATGCCAGGTATTCATTGCGTACATAATTACTTTCGGCGGAAATATCACCCAGCCATAACGGCAGGCCGTATTCATCTGAAGTTTCACGCCAATCTTTAATTGGCTTACCATTCTTATCGTTTCCGCGGAATTCCCTGTTCCAGATTGCATCAATATCGGCAACGCTCTTTATTGTATTCTGCAGTGCCGGATGCTGAGTACGCTTTTCAATAAACCCCTTAACATACTCATCAGGATCTTCGGGCTTGCCAAACCGCAGGTTACTGAAATACGGACGAAGTATATAAAACACCGCAGCCTGTTCGAGCTTGAATTTTTTCAGTACGGCTGTAATTTCGTTATCCAGGGGCTGCTCCCATGTAAAGGCTTCAACTCCGTCACGGCGTGAGAGCTTATAAACATAACCCATTTCGCCGTATTCCTTAACGGGATCCATTAAGCCCGGAACCAAAAATCCCAGCCTGCCTTCTACCAGGCAAACATTCGGATCAAAATTATCCCAGCGTTTTTCAATATCCGCAATTTGCTGATCCTGAGGGTCACGGGTATGTGTTGCCCCGTAAAACAATACCTTACCCCATTTCGGATCTTTCTTTGATGCGTTAATATCTATAATAAAGGGTCTGGGATGTGTCTGCGCAGCGCTGTCATACTCTGCCATGCTCATCGGCGGTGCGGCAAATTTACATGCCATACTGCCCTCGTAAAAAGCTGGCGAGCGCCAGGCGAAATAAAAAAGGAATATCACCGCCGCAATTAAAAGCAGAAATATCCCAAGTAAAACTTTTTTTATCATTTATGAACTTTATGGATGAAGAAAATTTAAATCATACAAATATCGCTAAAATTTTTTAAATATAATTATTTCTGCTAAAGAGATTTTTTTTTCGTAGGCGTCGCGGCTTGCCCGACGCCTTTTCAGGGGCAGGCAAGCCTGCCCGCTACAAAAATATTTTTGACATTTGAGCTTTGACATTTGACGTTTCGCTTCTACTCACTCCCAAAACGTCTCTGTAATTTTCCTCACATACTGAAGCTCTGCCTGTTTTTTAATTATATCTTTGAATCCGGTTTTGCGTGTTGATGAAATTACAAGCCACTCTTTATCTGTGCAGCCTGAGCGGCCTTTGGAACCTTTCATGACCTCGGCCATGGGATCCATCGCTTTTATTTCTGCCAGTATCGAATCATTTGCGGGAATACAAAACTCATAATGCGCCGTGCTTTTTTCGCCGTCTGGGCGGACACGGTAACCATCTTCATTAAATTCAGTAAGGTTCATTTTGATCTTCAGTTCGTTAAGCGGTATTACGTTTCCTTTTTCGTTTACTTTAATTTCCAGTGGGTCAAGCCTGTAACCTTTCAAATTGGCAGTATTTTCACTGCCGAAAATTATGCCATGCTTTAAAAAGCCGTAAATATAAACATCGCGTTTAATAAAAGATTCAGGTTCAAGGTCATCGCCGGTTTTTTTTAGGGGCAGAATGGTTCCGTCGGGCATTTCCAGAACATATCCCCATATCATTTCATCGCCAAGCTTGCTGCCGTCATGCGGCGGTTCATATTTAAGCAGCTTTCCTGCTGCTATGATCTTTTTGTTCGCATTGGCTTCAAGGTCAATGAATATTCTGCATGTATCAACTTTATTCTGAGGCTCATAGCCCGGCAGAAAATCAATACCGTCTGCGTCTATCCTGTAACCGCTTGCGCTCTGATGAGAAGGGTCACCATCACCAATGATAGTGCCGAAAAATATTTTTCCGTATATCACTACATTAGAAAATGCGTATTCATCAAATACTATGGATTCGCCGTCGGATTTATCCTTACTGACTACGGGAATGCTTGAACCGTCCGGAAATTCTATTTCCCAATGCCAGAACATATGGTTTCTCCCTTTGCCCTGTGTAACGGGTGTGTATTTCTGCAGCCATCCGTAAATAACGGCATCTTTATTGGCAAGACTTTCTGCCTCAGCCATACTGCGGCAAGTATCACGGGTAGTTTTATCAGCGCCCGGCAGTTCAGCAGAGTTAGTACATACTGTGAAGATCAGCATCAGAGAAATAAACAGAGAAATCATTGTAATCTCCTTTTTTATATGATACTTGGCGTAAAGGACTTTTGTTTCAATTTTGAAATATTCTGCGGGGAACGAAGTGACACCTGCCTAAAAACCATGAAGCGGTAGGAAGGATGCAATCTTTCCGTTTTCCCTGGTTTCCAGGCGGAGACTTGGAGGCGCACAATTAAACGGCTTTATGGAAAAACTTTATATATATCTTTTCTGTGAACAAAACGAACAAGTTCAACTGTATTGTTTTCATAAAAAATTCCTAATCTATAGTCACCAAGTCTGATTCGATAGGATATTTTATCTCCCGATAATTTTTTTATATTGTTAATATCCAAAAGGGAGTTGGCAGATTCGATCTCTTCAATAATTTTCAAAAGCCGCTCCCTCGTATTCTTATCTTTAATTTTACCTAAATCCTTGTAAAATTTTGAAAGAAAAACTATTTTCATGCTGACTTAAGTTTTCTGATAACCTTGCTTTTGGGAACAATCTTTTTTCTATCTGACTGCCTCATTAATATTTTCAATCCTAAATCTTCTTTCTCTTCCGGATTTATATATGCTGCCTCTATATTTAGCTTTTTCAAAAGCGCTGATAATAAATCCAGTTCGGTGCGGGTTTTTGGTGTTATTACTATTGATTTCATATATTAAATATAACTATTATTTCAGTGGACTTCAACTGATGTTCAAAAATACCCAAAAAGTCATAATAAAGACCATATGTTACCTCTAATAGCGCAACAATATAATATTATTTTCTATTCAGCGTTGCATGGGGAGGGGTCGTTTTACCGCTTCCTTATCGAAAACTGTTTGCCGTCCCACCTGTCATATGTGCCTGTATTGCATGCGCTGTCTGTAAATGTGAATGTCCCGGTATATGTTACGCCGTCATTTTCATATTCAGTGTAAACAATATTGCCGTTCGGGTATTCATCGCTGTAGAACAGCAGCGTATAGCCGGTGCCGTTATCCCAATAGACGCGGAAAGCTTTCGAGCTTTCGCTCCACTCAATGGTACAATATGTTTTACCGATAGCATACCTACCTTCAACATCATAGGCTTTTTGTGAGTAAATATTCTGCGCTGCTAAAATTAAAACAAGAAAGAATAAAGAAGCGAGTAGTTTTTTCATTATGACATATAAGTTAATATTTCTAAAAATTCTTTAGAAAAATAAAATCTTCATATAAATGTTTTTTATTGCCTGCAGCTTTAATGTTTGCTTCTTTCATTGAAATATTTTCGAAAGAACATCCCCAACAAGTTCGAATAATTGTTTCGTCTTTTTCTATTTCTTTAAGCTGTTTAATAATCTTTGTGCCTGGAAAATAGAAGTTAGTTTTTATATAAAATTCTACTGCATCATGAGCCATCAATCTCGTAACAGGGTTTGGGGAAAAAAGTAATTCTTCGGCAAGGTAAATTTTCTTATAATGTATAATTTTGGCAAATTCCCAGAGTCCGTCAGGCGGAGTCCCCCCGATTCCGCAGGCAAATCCATATACTAATAAATTAATCGGGTCATTTACAAATTCAACATCCTTTTTGAATTCACTGTCTTTATTTTTTACCTCCATATAGGGTTTCAGTTTTCCTTTGAAATATTTTCTTAATTCATAGTCTATTCTAGGAAAAACAAATGTATAGCTATAGCCCATGATTTCTTTTTCATAAACCGAATATTCAAACTTTATAGGAAGTTGAGTGGTGGTTTTAATCGAATCCAAAAAATTTATACTTGGTTGATAATAATACAGGGTGTCGTCTGTATTAACGTAAGTAAAGTCAAAGTTAAATTTAATCTTCCATAAATTATTATCAAATATTACATATCTTACTTTCAGTTCACCTAAAGTATGATCATAGTACTCCAGTCTGTTTCCCAGCTGAGTTATTTCCCGATACCTTCCATTCTTTTCTAACAATATATCAAACTGGGTTTTGTGGCTATAACAAATTGAGTCAATTTTTTCCGGTCTATTCGTTTCCCATGTAGCATTAAAAGTTGTATCAAGTGAATGCATTATACTCTCTATTATTTTAATAGATTTTAATGCCTCACTGTTTTGCTGTTCTGGGATATTATAATTCTGTGAGTAAGTAATACCAGATATCAACAAAACCAATATTTTCAAAGAAGATTTCATTCGTAATTTTAAACTCCTACTTCCCGATTTCCTTCACTTCAACTCCATCCTTCTTATCCAGTACTTCCCAGCCGAGCGATTTTAATTCATCGCGCAGTGCGTCAGCCTTCTTGAAGTCCTTAGCTTTTTTTGCGGCAATACGCTCCTCAACAAGCTCCATAATTTCTGCCGGAACGTTCGTACTTCCTGCTTCTATATCTTTATCAAGATCCAAACCAAGCACACGGTTGAAATCATTTACCAATTTCATCTTTTCAATTGCTGTTAGCTTATCATTTCTTACAACACCCCACAGCACTGCAAGTGCCTGCGGCATGTTCAGGTCATCGTTCACCGCTTCAAGGAATTTCTCCCTCTCGCCTTCGGGCAGTGATGCATCGCGCTCATCAAAATTTTTACTAGCTTCATCGCGTATCTGCTGCACATTCTGCTTAAGCCTTGTCATTGCGGTTTTAGCCTGCTCAAGTATTTCCCAGCTGAAAAGCAGCCGCTTGCGGTAATGCGTGCCAAGGCACAGGTAGCGGTAATCCATCGGTGTGTAGCCGTGCTTAATTAGTGTTTCAACCCTTAAGAACTCACCCTTTGATTTGCTCATCTTGCCTGATTCTTCCTCAAGAAACGCGCCGTGCATCCAGTAATGCGCAAACGGCTTGCCTGTGCAGGCTTCTGACTGCGCAATTTCGTTGGTGTGGTGTACCGGTATGTGATCTATTCCGCCGCAGTGAATATCGAAAGTATCACCGAGATATTTCCTCGACATTGCGGAGCACTCAATATGCCAACCGGGGAATCCTTTGCCCCAGGGTGAATCCCACTCCATTTGACGCTTTGTGTCTGTATCTTTAGGTGAAAATTTCCACAGCGCAAAATCGGTTTTATTTTTCTTCTCGGCAGAAAACTGTATGCGCGAGCCTTCTTCAAGCCCTTCGATATCAAGATTTGCAAGCTTGCCGTAATCTTTTAGCTTTGATGTATCAAAATACACGCCGTCACTGGTTACATACGTATAGCCTTTATCATCCAGGCACTTAACCATATCGATCTGCTCCTGAATATAATCGGTAGCCTTGGTATATTTTGTAGGAGGTAACAGGTTCAGCGCTTTTGCGTCATCAAGGAAGAACTGCGTGTAATACTCGGCAATTTCCCAGACGGTCTTGCCGGTACGGGCAGAGCCCTTTTCCATTTTATCTTCACCTTCATCGCCATCACTAACTAAATGACCCACATCGGTAATGTTCATAATGTGCGTAACTTCGTATCCGTTATATATCAGCACGCGCTTAAGCAGGTCTTCGAACATAAATGTCCTGAAGTTGCCGATATGCTGGAAGTCATATACAGTCGGACCGCAGGTATAGAGCCCTGCTTTGCCTGCTTCTATCGGCTCAAATACCTGTTTCTGCCTGCCTAATGTATTAAAAAGCTTTATATCCATTCAAAATTATAATTTATTAAACCGTTTAATTCAAAAGAGTATATTCAAAAACTCCGTCGCGCATTTCTATCTTTTTGCCTTCATCTTCGCCAACTGCGTTAAAATAATATCTTATCGTCTTTCCTGAAATTTCAGTTCTTACGCTGCCTGATAGAATGTTGAATTTTGTAACGCGGTTTCCGGATGCGTCATATTTATCGTTGTACGGTCCCCATTCAAATACAAAATCATCACTTTCCGCTGTTGGCAGGTTGAATGTTGATTCAACCACTTCTTTGGAATTTTTCTTGCTCTTCCATACAAAGGAATATTTACCCAGGTCTTCATGGCTGCCGAAAACTCCAAGCGGCTCAATAAATACCGATGTCTTTTCCTGAACAATATTCTTAGCGTTGGTGGAGTCATCGTTCACAATAAACCTTGTTTTAAAAGTACCATAAACCTGGGAATAAAGCACAGATGAAATAAAAATTAAAAATACTCCTAAAAAGAATTGTTTTTTCATAAGTTTACAACAGTAAAAATTATTAATTAATTTTATGAATTATAACAATATACTCTTATTTGTTAAATGGTTAAATGAAGAAAATTACAGCAGTAAATCTAATAGAACAGCATGTGAAACCATGTTACTTTGCAGTTAACAATAATTTAAGTATCTTTGTCAAAATTTTATTCTGGTATGAAATATATATTACTTTTTCTGTTCGTTCCGGCTTTAATATTTTCACAAAGGCTTAAACCGGGCTTTGATGCAAATGAATATGCCCGCTGCCTTGAAATGACCGAAAGATTTACCGATACTTTAAAATTTCCGCCGCAAGATCCATATCCCTACGGGTGGCAGCATGTTTACCGCAGCGAAACTGTTGGGCTTGATAACCTTTGGGATATGTGGCTCAGCAGCGACTCCGTTGCTGTAATAAATATCCGCGGCACAATTGCCACCGAAAGATCATGGATGCTTGATTTCTACGCGCCATTGGTACCTGCCGAAGGTTCGCTGAAATTCGGCAGGGAAGTATTCAGCTACAAGCTTGCCTCAGATAAAAATGCGGCGGTTCATACCGGATTCCTGCTCGGAATGAAATTCCTCGCGCCATCGATAATAGAAAAGATAAATGAGTATTATGCAAAAGGTGTAAAGGATTTTATTCTCTTCGGGCACAGCCAGGGTGCGGCAATCGCCTACCTGATGCGCTCATACTTTTATTACCTGCCATACGGCACGCTGCCAAATGATATCACATTTAAAACCTATTGCAGCGCCGCCCCAAAGCCGGGCAATCTTTATTACGCGTATGATTTTGAGTTCATCACCCGCGGAGGATGGTCTCACCGCGTGGTTAATCAAATGGACTGGGTCCCGCAAATGCCGCCGACAGTTCAGACGCGGTATGACTTTAAACATAACGATCCGTTCACACCGGTTGATTCAACACTTGCTGCAAACCTTGGATTTTTCCCCCGCGTAGTAATTGGACTTATTCAAAGATCGGTACTTGGTGATATGGATGACGCAAGAGATGTACTTATAAAATACACGGGCAAAGAGATTTATAAAATAATTAATAAATTCCTGCCGGAATTTAAAGAGCCGAAATATGTAAGCTCAATGGATTATACCGTAACCGGCTCGCCGGTTATATTAATGCCAACAGAAGAGTATAAACAGAAATTCTTTTCAACCGGCGGCATTGCAGGCGCCTTTGCTCACCACATGATGCCTGCATATTATTACCTTCTTAAGGAAGAATATATGAAGTGATATTTAATCCTGAGCTTCACACGGAATGTAATGACATGTGAAGCGAATGGTTTTCACGAAAATTAATGCCAATAAGTCCCCCTTCTAAAGGGGGAGGAAATTTATATTTTTCTAAAAAATGTAAATTGTACCACAGCAATAATTTTCGATAAACGGCGATGGGGATTTGAAAACTTAATGCTAACAAAAATAAAAATCCCCGGCGTGAATCTCGGAATCCCGGTAAAAAATTCTTTGATTATCAATGCAGGGGTTATTATAGAAATTGTCCCCCTTTAAAAGGGGGACTTAAATATCAACCTCTACTTCTTCTCGTCCTTATGCTCTTCCTTCGGGTTACATAAACCTACTATTGTGTGGAAGGTATCGTGCAGCGAGTTAAGCTCTTTAAAAATATCTTCATTTGATGCGTTTGCCTTTATCTTTTCTTCCAGGGTTTTTGTTCCGGCTTCAAGTTTTTTGGCTGCATCAATTATATCTGGCTTGTTGAACTCAGCCGGCACCGGGTTTGCAGTAAGCTTTGCTGCTGCTTCAACCATTTCGCCAATGCGTGTTTTTATGGGCTCAAAATTGTTTTCTTCGGCGGGATGAAATGTTGTTGACATTATTTTGTGGAAAGTTTCAAGCTCCGGCCATTTATCATCCGCAAAAATATCAGCCGTTGCAAATATAAAAAATAATCCCGTTAAAATGATTGCTGTTTTTTTCATTTAAATATTAGTTTAGTTCAGTAATATATATAAAAAACCAATTTACAAATTTACCTGCCGTAGAGTAGTTATGCTATGCAAATTCAACAGCTTTTAGCGGATTATTAATCATAGTTTCATCTGACCCCTGTCATACCAAATATCACATGGTTTCGCTTAATTTTGTTGAATGTACCGGAATATTACACCCATGAAAAAAGAAAAGAACATACAGCAAATAGAAAATTTTATGAAGCTTCGCTCATTTGCGCTTTTCGGCGCATCGGCGAAAAAGAAAAAGTTCGGCAACATGATACTTGCCGCAATGAAGAAAAAAGGATACACTGTTTACCCCGTTCACCCCTCCGCAAAATTAATCGATAACTTAATAGCCTATAACTCACTCAGCCAGCTTCCGCGGCTGCCCGAAGCTGCAATAATAGTCGTTCCGCCGCACGAAGCGGAACATGCTGCCAATGAGGCAATTGCGGCGGGAATAAAAAATATCTGGTTCCAGCAGGGAGCTGAAAGCGAAAAGGCTGTGCGTTTTTGTGAGCTAAGCGGTATAAACGTTGTAAGCGGTGAGTGTGTTTTGATGTTCCTCGATCACCCGGGATTCCCCCACAATATACATAAGTGGGTCTGGGGCCTCGGCGCTGATAGATAAAACATGCTGTTTGCGTTGTGATGTGACCGCAATGCGGTTACATGTTTATTTATAATATGCGACTCCTCCGGAGTTGATTATTTATGTTTTAATATTTTCTATAAATCTTAAACCCCTGACGGAGTCTTTTTTAAAACTCCTCACCCAAAAAACGCACTTGCCTTATCCATTATTTTTAGAAATGCTTTATTTGTTTCTTCCGCATGTTTTTCGGCTAAAGGAAATGGATTCACATGTGAATATTGGTACGGGAAGTCTTCAATATCTACTGTGATATTTATATCCCGCATTTCTCCCTGCAGCGTATTCATAACCTCGACCGGCGGCACAACTGTATCAAGCCTCAAAGCGGCGGCTCTTATGCGTTTTGCGGCAAGCCTAAGCCGGTCTTCGCGCAGCTCCTTGTAATGGTGGTATAACAGCATAGCCTTAAAACAGCTCTCACCTGTATGCTCATCGCTTAAATAATGCCTGAGCCTTGGGGTATTTTTAAAATTATTGTTCAAAAGCTCAAGGTAATAGCTTCCAATTGCCGTTGCGGCTTTCGCGTCAAGGATGTATTTGGAGATCGGGTACATTCTGTCCAGTGTAGCTCCGCCGCAGAATGCGAAAAGCTTAGAGCTCTCAGTCAGCCCGCCGGCGCCGGCCATAATAAGTATCATCCCGAAATATGCACCGATCGAATAACCGAAAATATCTGCCGTTGTGCCGCGGGAAAACCCTTTTACCCTGCCGCTGTTAAGCTCGCCCAAAAATGAGGTAACATCAATGTAGCTTTCAAGTCCAGACCAGAAAAACCGCTGCGGATTTGCGCCAAGCCTTGTGCTTATTGCGGCATTAACAAAAGATGTGTGGCTGTTCAGCAGATCACCTTTTGCGCGCTCCCTTGCGGCCGCGTTCATATTAGCCGGTAAAGACCAGTCTTTTGGCGCGCGGTCCATATGAAATGCCAGCGGGAAAAGTATCACCGGCCTGCCGGTGCTCTCAAGCAGCCTGTAAGCCCATGGCAGATATTTATCCCATTTTTTTTCATTGAGCCCGTGAAAAAGTATTATTGCTTTAGCTGATTCTGGGCTTCCTGAATTACCGATCACAATATAATCGAATTCTTCATTGCAGCTTATTTCTGAATCAGGTATATGCAGAATAGATCTCTCCTCTGTTTCACCGGGAATTTCATCTGCCCGCTCTCCGGCAAAAGTACAGCCGTGTTTGCTGCAGCAGTAGTTCTCCCTCCCGGGCAGAACCTCTGCCCCCTGTGAGCGGAACTTACGGCGCGATATAACAATATTTAATTCCGGGATAATAATTTCCCGTTCTGCCGAAGCAAACTTTTGTTTTAATAAATTGTATAGTTCAAAGTAGGGTAAGTGCTTCATTTTAATCTTGTTGATTCTTAAAAGTTAACTCTAAATACAGATAGCTTCCCTCCGTTTTATGGAAAGTAAGGTTTAACAAACCTTGGCGAGTTATGACAGCTTATCCAGCCATGGCAACAGAGCTGTTACTTGGGTATACTAAAAATTATGTTGAATTTAGTTTTTCTGAAACCACCCCATCCCGCCTTCGGCGGTCTTTCCCCTCCTTAGAAAAGGAGGGGAACTTATAATATTACGCTGACATTAATTCTTTCGCGCTCTTAATACTTGCGTCTGTTACCTTTTCGCCGCTAAGTAATTTTGCAACCTCAATGACCTTCTCGTTTTTATCCAATGGCCTTATCCTTGTAATTGTGGAATTACCTTCGGTTTCCTTTTCCACAAGCAGGTGTTCGTCGGCAAGCGCGGCTATCTGTGCTAAATGAGTAATTGCAATAACCTGGCGGTAAGCAGAAAGTCCCTTCATTACCCTTCCCGCCTTCTGTGCTATGCGGCCGCTGATGCCAGTATCAATTTCATCGAAGACCAGGATATCAACCTTATCAGCTCCGGCTAATACCGATTTCACCGCAAGCATAATACGCGATACCTCGCCGCCTGATGCAGTCTTGCGCAATGATGAAAATTCATCACCTTTGTTTATCTTAACCATGAATTCTACATCATCATATCCGTTGTTCTTTAAATCCTGAGCGTTAGCGAAGGATCCCTTCGTACCGGTGGCTGATTTGATATCCACCCTGAACTCAGCATTTTCAAATCCTACTTCTTTTAAAATTTTTACTGTCTCAGTCTCAAGCTGTTTTGATTTTTCCCTGCGAATCTTTGATAGCTCCCCTGCTTTTTTGAAAAGCTCTTTAACCAGCTCATCAATTTCTTTTTTCAGATTGCTTATAGTTTCATCAAAATTATCTACCAGTCCAAGGTCTTTTTCCAGGGTTTCCTTCAGCTTTATTACTTCATCAATTGAGCCGCCGTATTTTTTCTTTAAGAACTGCAGCTTATACAGCCTTTCGCGGATTTCCTCAACTCTTGCCGGGTCAAAATTCAGGTTATCAAGCAGTGAGCCTATCAGGCGGCTCGCCTCACGAAGCGCTGTTGTTGATTCGCTGACATCACCCAGTATTTTCTGGATATCTGTGTTATACTCCCCTATTTTGCCAAGCTCTTTTTCAACTATTTTTATTCTCTCAAGCACGCTGCCTGAATCATCATATAGATTGGAATATGCAAGCGTTAATGATTCCCTAATACCTTCTATATTCTCGCCGGTCTTAAGTTCATTTTCAAGCTCTTCATCTTCACCCTGCAGAGGGTCAGTTTCATTAATTTCTTTCAGCTGAAAATCTATAAAACTTCGTTTACTGTCAAGATCACTTTTCTTATTGTTAATTTCATCAAACTCATTTTGTTTTATTAACAGTTGTTCATAACCCTGTTTATAACTGTTCAGCCTGTCTTCAAACTTTTTGCCTTCTTTTTTTACCAGGTATGAATCAACCAGCTCAATATGCATTTCTTTTTTCAGCAAAGACTGGTGTTCATTCTGCGAGTGAATATCAATTATTATTTCACCAAGCTCCTTCAGATCGTTGGTGCCAACCGGCGTATCGTTGATAAAACACCGGCTGTAAGCCTTGGTATATAATTCACGCCTTATTATAATATTTTCACCTAAAGATTCAATTTCGCGCTCTTTCAGGATTTTGCCGATTGCAGCCTTATTATCCCTGGAAATACTCACTATCCCTTCAATTATCATCTTATCCTTACTTTTGCTGATAATTGAATAATCAGCCCTGCCGCCCAGCAATAAATTAAGAGCGTTGATAAGTATTGATTTACCCGCGCCGGTTTCACCGGTAATAATGTTAAATCCCTTTGAAAGATCAATTTCAATGTTCTTTAACAGCAGGTAATTTTTTATTGTGAGTTTTTCGAGCATATTAAACACTGAACGAAGTGAAGTGTCTCATTCAGATAACTAATATTTTAGATAAATTATTTTTTAAAAGTGATTTCAAAATTCAATATAAATAAATTTTCTATTGATGAGATCCTTCGCTTGCGCTCAGGATTTAATTACTATACTTATTCTTTATTATATAATAAAAAAAAGATGTAGTAGTAGTACTGTTTATAAGTATAAATTTAACTACTTATCTTTAAATATAGAATGAAAATAAAACTAATAAACATATTTTTTGTTAACATCTTTGTTAAATATATGTCAGTTTGTTAACATCAGCCAACACACATATTATAAAAAACAAAAGCTATCCGTGTATTGTGGATAGCTTGATATAAATTTATGATGTATCAACATTTTTATGTTAATAACATCTCCTTGATTTGTTCGAGTTTATCTTTGAATGAAGGATCTTTGTTAATAACTTCTTCTATACATTTGCAGGCATGTATTACTGTTGCATGGTTCCTTCCGCCAAAGTGCGCGCCTATTGTCTGCAGCGATGATGAAGTAAGCTCCTTGCTTAGATACATAGCCGTATGGCGGGCGTGAACTATTTCCTGCTGCTTTGATTTGAGCCTTAACAATGATTCATCAATATTAAAGTATTTTGAAACCGAAGCTATTATCACGCTGATATCAATATTCTGCCTGCGGTTCTTAATGCCGCCGAATTTTAATACGCTGCGTTTGGCCATATCGATATTGATAGGGGAGCGGGTAAGTTCGGCATCGAATAACAGGCTTTTTAAGCAGCCTTCGAGTGAACGGATGTTATCCTTGATATTTAAAGCTATGAATTCGAGCACCTCATATGGAACCCCGAATCCTTCCTTTTCACACTTTTTATTTAAGATTGCAATTCTTGTTTCCAGATCAGGCGCCTGGATATCCACCGTTAAACCCCACTGGAAGCGGGTTATCAGGCGTTCTTCAAGACCTTCGAGCTGATGCGGCGGCTTATCGCATGAAAGAACTATCTGTTTCTTGAGCTGGTACAATGAGTTGAATATCTGGAAAAATGAATCCTGAGTGCTCTCTTTGCCTTCTAAGAACTGGATATCATCAACAATCAGCATATCAAGCGATTTATAAAATCTTTCAAATTCATGCGCCTTGTTCATGCGGATGCTTTGAATAAAATTGGTGGTAAAATCCGGACCCGAAAGATACATGATCTTCATCTGCGGGTTAGCAGCCTTTATCTGGTTGCCTATAGCCTGCATTAAGTGGGTTTTACCAAGTCCCACGCCGCCATAAAGCATAAGCGGGTTATACTGCGCGCCCGGTTTATTGGCAATTGATATTGCCGCAGCCGTTGCAAACTCATTATTTTTACCCTTAACAAAATTTTCAAAGGTGTATTCCGGATTCAAAAAACATTTCTGTGTTAAAGCAGGGTCGCTTTCAGGTGTTACCTGAACGGCAGTTATGCCCGGACGGTAAAAATTCGGATCAAATGTGTTCTGGTCTGTGCCGGCCTTCGTTACGTTTACGGATTCATGTGTCAGCGGGGGAGCCTCGAGTAATTCAGGCTCCTGTGAAAAGGTTGTCTTCGGGTCGATAACATAAACAATCTTTGCTTCATCGCCGAGTATCGATCTTATTGCGCGGATAACTATATCGCCAAAGCGTGAAATTATCATTTCATAATAATCCTGGCTGGGCACCGAAATTGTCAGCACACTGCCTTCAAGCGAAATAGCTTTTATCGGCTTGAACCATGTGTTAAGCTTCAGGTCTGATACATTAAGCTTAACAATATCCATGAAACGCGTCCATGTATTAAAAGCTTCCTGGCGCTTTAAATCTTCTGTGGCGATATCATCTGCAGTGTTCTTTTCAGATGAAAAAATATTTTCGTTTATATCTTTTTTTGAAATGGATTGATCTGTATAGGTATCTTCACTGTGTTGTAATTCGTGTCCGTTCAATTTCTTTTTCTAAAAAAATAATTATATAAAATGGTCAGTTAAAATATTCCGGCATAAAATTTCTGCCGGTTAATGTTTGGTTAAGTTTATATTTTAAACGAGTAAACTGTGTTAATTTAAAATTAAGATTAAAACAAACGCTTTAAATATTTAAAAACTTCAATATTCATAAAGTAATTAACAATTTAAATAAAAAACTAAAATTATGAAAATCATTGCTTTAACCTCTTGGCGGAGGTGTTGTTAACATAAAAATGTTAATAACTTTATTATATTGATATAAACAGAGGAGAGTGTTTTAAACAATTTTTAACAAGCTATGAACAGTTATTCACAACTTATTAACATTAAAAATCTCAGTCTCGCTTTGCATAATAGCTAAAAAAACCAGTTTTGTCAATGTTTTTATTGGAAATACACCTGATTTCCCCTAAATACACGCACTACGTTAATTGCGGCTTACGGTTTATTAACAATTCCGCGTAAATCCCGTTAATTGTTTAAGCTATGATATTCACGACCGCAGAGCGGTTAAATATTTATAGCTAAAAGTATTTACAAAACAGTCTGACCCCTAGGGGTCACATGTGCATATTTTTATGTGCGACTCCGCTGGAGTCGGGATGATATAGAATAATCCATTATCTATAAATGTTTGACTCATAGCGGAGTCAAATTACAAAAGTTCCCCTCATTTTTTAAGGAGGCGTGGCTCAGGCGAAGCCTGAGTCGGGGTGGTCAGAATGTTCGGCTCCTCTAGCCCCCGGGCTTCTTTCTTCTGAATATTTTTTTTCTAATAAATGACCGCAGAGCGGTCACACATTTATAGCTAAATTTATTCACAACACATTGACCCCATCGGGGTCACACGTTATAATGTATTTTGACATTTGGATTTTGACATTTGAAATTGCGTTTCTCCTTCTTCATTTTTTCACTCATCATTAATCGCTATCTTTGCTGTTATGAGCTTTGATAACAGAATAATATTTGCGCCGGCTACCATGGTGGGGGAGTCTGGCATAACAGTGATCAGACTGAGCGGAAAAGACACATTTTCGCTCGTATCTAACTGTTTATCAAAGAGTTATCTGAATTTTATCGCTGCGCCGATTGACCACTACATCTCACATACTACACATCATGGCTATTTGTTTAACGGTGCGGAATTTATCGATGAAGTTGTTGTTACATTCTACAAAGCTCCTAATTCATACACAGGCGAAGATGTAGCTGAAATTTCCACACACGGAGGAAGCTTCATTTACCGAAAAGTAAGCGAGCTGCTCAACCGGCTAGGAGCGTTTCACGCAGAGCCGGGGGAATTTTCAAAGCGAGCGTATCTGAACGGTAAGATGGATCTTGCACAGGCCGAAGCGGTTGCTGATCTTATTAAAGCTAAAACCGATGGAGCAAACAAGCTTGCTCTTGCCCAGCTCACCGGTAAATTTTCCGAAAAGATAAAAAAGCTGCGCGAAGACCTGATCAATTATTGTTCACTGCTTGAGCTTGAACTCGATTTCTCTGAAGAGGGAATTGACCTGGTTGAAAAAAACGTACTGCTTGAAAAGGTCAATAAGTTGATTGATAAATTCAAATCATTAACGCAAAGTTATGAAAGCGGCAAAATAATCAAAAACGGCGTCAATTTGGCAATAATAGGCCGACCCAATGTCGGTAAATCAAGTATTTTTAATTATTTCCTAAATGAAAATCGCGCAATTGTAAGCGATATCCCGGGTACAACCCGTGATTTTCTTGAGGAACCACTGATCATGGGCGGTATACGGTTCAATCTGGTTGATACTGCAGGTATCCGAGAAACCATAGATATCATAGAAAAAGAGGGCGTAAGGCGCTCAAAAGTTAAGATAGAAGAAGCTGATATTGTGCTTGAGATTGATGAAGTAACAAATTCAGATATTAAGGTTGACGCTCTTTCTGAAACAGACTTCAGCAGCAAGACCATTAAGGTGATTAATAAAATTGACTTAATGCCGGGGGTATCAAAACATGGATTAGCTGTTTCTGCAAAATCAGGTGAAAATATGGACGAACTTGAAAGCGCCATTATTTCCAGGGCTAAGGAGCTGATTAATAAAAATAGCCATAGTGAAGTGATAATTACCAATGAAAGACACAGAGATTGTTTGTTGAAATCTTGTGAATATCTTGTGAATGCAAAAGAACAAATTCAGCAGGGTGGCGGTAACGAGTTGATTTCATTTGAAATTAGGGCAGCTATGGATTCCATTTCTGAGATCATCGGGAAAACCGCAAATGTTGATATCTTAAACAACATATTTTCAAAATTTTGCATTGGTAAGTGATACAAATCCGCAAAAATGGGCTTTTTTTAAAGAATGTTTCCCGTGAAACATTTGTAAATTTATTAAACGTGCTATTTTTTGCTGGTTTTCTAACCCTGTTTTGTGGCTGTGGGGAAGATTCTATTTCGGAAGATGTTTCTGGTATAAATAAGATTTTATCTGTAAAATATGATATATCTTCCCCTGAGGAGTTATCCCGGTTTTACCATGATTATTTATATAACAACGAAGAAGGTAAGTTCACATATGAGCTTAGTCCTCAAACCCACGGCAGAGTGCTCGTTGTTATGATAAACCACAATCCGGTCCACCAAAATATGTCGGCAGAAAAATTTGAGCTGCTTGTTAAAAAGAATGAGACAACCTGGAAGATTGTGGTTGTAAACCGCAACTGGAAATGCCGCGGAAAAGATGAGTGGGGGATTGATCCCTGCAATTAACAACATTGTTTCACGTGAAACAATGTTATGCTTGCCACATCAGTGAGGCTGCATCATAGTTCTGCTCCATTGATAAGGATGGGTGCGCAAAGCAGAGGACAGCTTGTCCCGCCGCTGGCGGGAGGGTGCTCTGTATGAGCAAAAATCAAAAATTTTATAGCAAAAATTGTCACAACATAACAAACATTTCGATATAATCGTAATCGGCGCCGGGCATGCCGGGATTGAAGCCGCATGGACATCCTCCCGTATGGGGTGCACCGTTGGAATGGTTACCATGGATCTTGATGCAATTGGCCGAATGTCTTGTAATCCGGCTATTGGCGGTACAGCGAAGGGTCACCTGGTAAAAGAAATTGACGCGCTCGGCGGAGTAATGGGCAGAATTGCGGATGACTCCGGAATACAATTCCGTTTACTTAATAAGTCTAAAGGACCCGCCATTTGGTCACCCCGCTGCCAAAGTGACCGCGATCTGTACTCTGTTACTGCGGCAAAATACATTCGAAGCTGCCCGAATATTTCGTTAATACAGGATACTGTGGATGAGCTTGTGCGGGATTCAAACGGAAATATCTCGGGAATAAAAACTTCGCTCGGTTACGATATTTCCTGCAAGGCTGTCATAATCACAAGCGGTACCTTTCTGAATGCAGTTATGCATATGGGTCACAGCCAAAATGAAGGCGGCAGATTCGGAGAGCAATCAGCCAAAGGACTTTCTAAGTATTTGATAAATCAAGGATTTAAAACGACTCGTCTTAAAACAGGCACTCCGCCAAGGCTGCAGCTTGATACGATAAATTTTTCGGTTTGCCAGGAGCAGCCCGGAGATGAGAACCCAACACCATTTTCTGTTTTTTCAAATGGTAATTTTCCACTGCTGCCGCAGATCTCATGTTACCTTACTTATACCAACGAAGATACGCATAATATTCTGCGTACCGGCTTTGATGATTCGCCAATGTTCACCGGCAGAATTACAGGCGCGGGTCCGAGATATTGTCCATCAATAGAAGATAAAATTTTCCGCTTCGCCGATAAGTCACGCCACCAGATATTTCTTGAGCCCGAGGGAATTAATTCCAACGTGGTTTACATGAACGGCTTTTCATCAAGCCTGCCGGAGGAGATTCAGTACGCAGCATTAAAAACAATTCCTGGTTTGGAAAATGTTAAAATGATGCGCGCCGGTTATGCGGTGGAGTATGATTTCCTTCCGACCTACCAGACCGGCTTAACGCTTGAGACTAAGCTTATACCCGGACTTTATGTAGCGGGACAGATCAACGGAACATCGGGCTATGAAGAAGCCGCGGCACAGGGACTGATAGCGGGAATAAACGCAGCCCTTAAAATTAAAGGGGAAGAGCCCTTCATTCTGAAACGCAGCGAAGCATACATTGGCGTATTGATCGATGACCTGATAAACAAAATTCCCGAAGAGCCTTACCGCATTTTTACATCCTGCGCGGAATACAGGCTCATACTGAGACAGGATAATGCGGATAGAAGGCTGATGAAATACGGCAATAAGTTCGGGTTAATACCTGATGATATTTATCAGCGCACCAGAGAAAAGGAAGAGCTTATCAGTGATGGTGTGAATTATTTCAAGTCAAACTTTGCTTCGCCAAGGGATGTGAATGAATATCTGGCTTCAAAGGGCTCACCTGAGCTGAAACAGTCAGACAGGCTTTCGCAGATAATAAAACGCAATGAAACCAGCCTATCGGATTTTATCAACATACCTGCATTTGAAGGCAACCCGCTGCTGGAAATAATAAAACAGCGCCCCGAAATTATTGAACAGGTTGAAATTGAGCTGCGTTACGAAGGTTATATTACCCGGCAGGCAGAGCAGGTGGAGGCGTTCAACAAAATGGAATCGGTTGAGATACCGGAAAAATTTGATTTTAATAAAATAAAATCCCTTTCAACCGAAGGCAGGGAAAAGCTAAATAAGATCCGACCCCGCTCAATTGGCCAGGCATCACGAATCGCGGGCGTATCACCTTCTGACGCATCGATACTTTCTATTTACATTAAGGGATGAATATTGCATTTTATTAAAAAAGCTCACCTCCTCAGATGAGGAGGGGTGACACGAGCGAAGCTCGCGGTAGCTTGTCCCGCCAGAGGCGGGAGGGTGGTCTGATTAATTTAAATTCCCGGCCTTTTTACGTTCGACTCCTACGGAGTCGTTTTGCTTTAATGTTCGATTTTCTATAAACGTTTGACTCCTAACGGAGTCAACAGCGGGTTTAATTTTTGAACTTATTTGAAATGGAAAAACATTCGTTCATTCAAAAATCTCCTTCTCCAACCACTTCAGTTGTTACAATCTATTTGCTTACAAAAGAGAATCAGGATGAAAAAAGCTTGTGAGACACGCAATGACCGCATAGCGGTCACACATTTATAGCGCTTTTGTATAAGAATGAAATGACCCCGTAGGGGTCATATGTACCGCATCTACCCGCATCCATCCATTTCTTTAATCACAACAATTCACCATTTTTGCTAACATGGAAACAGAAAACTGGCAAACACTCGTAAAAGAAAAGCAATACAACGACCTGCTTATTGAATGGAATTCCAAAATTAACCTGGTATCCCGCAAAAAACCAAATGTTCTTGATCTCATTGAAGATTCCAGATTATTCTTCAACGGCATCGATTTTAAACCCGGGCTCAATATTCTTGATCTCGGAACCGGCGGGGGATTCCCCGGTATTGTGATCGCTATTCATCACCCGGAAGTTAACCTGGTGCTTGTTGATTCCATACAAAAAAAGATAAACGTAGTTTCTGATATCATAAAACGGATGGAGCTTACCAACGCCGCCGCAATATGCGGCAGGGCTGAAGCCCTGGTAACGGGCGGTTTCATGAACGGGAAAATGAAGAATCATTACGATTACGTTGTTTCTCGTTCCGTTGCAGTGCTTCAGGATCTTTGTGCATGGTCAAAAAGCCTGGTTAAACCCGGCGGTAAGCTTGTTACGCTGAAAGGCGGCGATATACGCGGCGAAATTGATAAAACACGCAGGCTGCCGTATGTTAAAAATATTCACAGGAAAGAATTCGGCGAAAGGATATTAGTTACTGTAGATTTTGTATAAGGAAAAATTTCACCCTGAGCCCTTGACTGCCGAAGTGCGATCGCAGGCAGTTGTCGAAGGGTCCTCACCCTGAGCCTGTCGAAGGGTCACATGTATCAACTTACGGCCCGTACAAAACATTATTGGCGTTCCAGTATTCCTTAGAAGATATATAATTTTCTTTAATCAGTTTGTTTTTTGAATCATATGCCCTCATATACACGATCTCATCTTTTGCGTCATTCATCTGGATATTCCCGTCTGCCTCGTTAAGTACTTCGAATTTAGCATGCAGCAAATTCATTTTTCTTATCTCATATTCCACGGCTGCAAGATCTCCGAACTCCTCATCACCTTTTAAAACACCGTCCTTATCAAGCGTGGTATATCTTTGCAGCCACCCACCGTTGAACTCAAAATATATAAATACAATCCCGCAATGATAACTCATCAGCTCATTTTTGTCTGAGACCCGGAACTTCAGAATATTACCGGCTGAATTTTTTATATTAATTTCGTGATCAGCACCCCTGATCAGTGAATAACCGGTAGTATCAAAATCCTTAACCAGAGCTGCGAATTTTAAATATTTATCATTATCACCCGGAAATGTTTCTTCAGAACACACTACCATAAACACAAAGATCATTATATAATAAACATACCTTTGAAAATTTACCATTGTTTCAACTGTATTAATTATTGAATAAATTAAGCGCCGGCTTCAAATAAAATTATTTTTTTTATGGAGCCGGTCCCAAGATGCAGGTGCTCCGCCCTTACCGGGTCACTTTTAAACCTTAAAAAATCGTCTTTTGTTTCGAATGAAATTATGTGGACCTCATAAGGCAGCTCGCCTTCGGCGGGATAAACGAAACTCTCACTTGCCGGCCTGATCCTGAACATAAGCTTACCGCCGTATTTTTCAAGCAGCGGCAGAACTATTGATTCAAACTCAAGGAAATCCTTTTCGCCGCCGTCATTTAAATAGATAAGCTGCGTTAAGATAAATTTATCCACGGTTAATTACACCCCGCCTGAGTTCCCGCCGGACTGCTTCCAGCTCTTTAACTTGCTGAATAATGATTTTCTCACAATATGCGACTGCCGGCTCATTGCATTAATACGGTTTATGAATTTCAGCGTTACCCATCCAAGCACCCCCATTGCCCCAATAAAAATGCCGTATGATAACTTCCAGTCCATGCCATCGGTCATCATACTGTATTCGCTCATTCCCCCAATGCTTGCCAGCAGGTTCAGCGGCAGGAAAATTATATTTATCATCGTAAGGTTCTTTATCAGCACGTTCATGTTATTGTTTATGATATTGCCGCGCGCATCCATTAAACCCGATAGTACCGATGAATAAATTTCCGCCTGCTTTAAACACTGGTTATTTTCGATAATTATATCTTCAAGCTGCTCGAACCTCTCATCGTTACCGTGAAAGGCATCCCCCGAATGTTTTTCGAAGTAATTCCGCAGCTTTATCAGCACGGTCAGATTTGAACTTATAGCATTAATATAATAAATTAAGCTTTCGCTCAGGTTGAACATCTGGATAAGATACTCATTTTCCATTGATGCGTTGAGCTTAATCTGTATTTCCCGTGAAATTATCTTCATCGCCTTAATGTGATCCAGGTAGTGGCGAATTGAGTTATAAAGGAATTTAATTATTATATCCATTAATGAATTGAACTGAAGGCTGTTCTTTTGATCAAATAACGATACATCTTCGGGCAGCACAACCACCAGCTTATCTTTGAATAGGAATAAACCGATCGAAGATACACCGAAAAGGAAGTTATCTGAGCTTAAGTAATTCTTCGGACGCTTCCATATGATAAAAATGTTATCATCTTCAAACTCAATACGAGATATTTCATCCGGGTCGGTGGCTGATTCAACATTATGCCTGTCGATATTATATTCTTTTTCTATAAATTCCTTTTCATCGTTATCCGGATTTACATAAACCCACACCCTGCAATCACTGTCGGATGTTTCCGCCAGAGCACCATTTGAAAAATTATACTTCTGCAGCATAAAACCCCCTTAATGAATATAAAAAGTAATATACAGTACAAAAGTAAACATAATATTATGTAATTTAAATTTAAAACGTAAAAGTCTGCCAACAAAAAAGGGGCTTATCAGCCCCCGGGTTATCAATTTAAAACATTTAATAATTTTACATCACTGTATTGTTATCAGCAGGTTTATCGCCTCCTGAATTTTCATCTGTCTGATCGTTGGTGTTTATTTCAATGTTTTCATCAGCCGGTGCATTTACCGGAGAATTTTCTTCCTGCGAAATCACGGTTTCGGTTTCCTGTTCGGCGATTGTGATCTCAGCGGACTCAGCAACCCCGGGGTTATTGAATGTGTTTAAAGCTATATTTCTTGCTTCAAGCATTACAGATTCTTCGAGTTTTGCTTTTTCTTCCAGCTTCGCTTTTTCATCTGCACGTTTTTTATCTGCCTCAGCAAGTGTTAAGAATTCACGCGGGAACATTACTGTACCGATAATACCTCTTAGGGCATTGCGTGAAATTTCTTTCGCCATAAAATTCTCATCCGGTACGCCAAGCGTGGTGCGAAGCTTCATTGTAACCGCAGGCTTAAAGCCGAAGGCGGCGTAATAAGCCGGGTCGCCAACAACAATAACAGCGCCGAAACCAACTTCCTTCGCGCGCTCTAATCCTTCGTTAACCAGGGCCTTGCCAATTCCTTTTCTTTGATGTTCCGGGTGTACGGCTATGGGTCCCAGTACCAGACACTTGAACCTTCTGCCGCGGTGTGTTATAAATCCTTTTGAAAACAGAACGTGCCCGAGGATAACATCTTCCTTTACTGCCACAAGAGAAAAACCGAACTCATAGCTTTTGGTTTTCCTTATGGCGTTCACCAGGTTTGCTTCATCCTCCCTGCCGAAAGCAAGACGGTTTATTTCTGTGATTGTATCGTAATCGGCTGCCTTTTCGCCCCTTACATACAGCTCCTTAGCCCATTGGTCTCTCATTGAATCCTTTAATAATAATTTGATTTGAACAGTATATTTTTAATATCAGCAAAAATAACAATTATTAGGCACAATTAAAAAGTAAACCGTAAAAATCATTTAATGGCCTTAATTTAAGCCAATACATCACTGTTTATTTTATCTCTTTCAGGAATTTTTCCACGGCTTCGGTATCGATATCGTGAACAGATTCCCGTGTATTGGCGACTTTTCTTACAACAAGCCTTTCTATGAAGTTCATTTTCTCAAGCAGAAACTCGCCGCCCATTATTGCCTTAGCCGATGCATGCTTCTTCAGGTTTTCGGGGAAGGCGTCTTCAAACTCCTTCTGCCTTTTTTGATCATCGGTTTCCATGCAGCAGATATACAGCCCGAGCTTTTTTGTGCGCAGCACATCGGTATGCCTCTCGCAGAATGTTCTTATCTCGCGCTGAATTTTACCAACGTGAATTGAACCGCCGATTATTATTCTTTCATAACTTACCAGGTGTGGCTGCCTTGTTTTTGCGAGATCTATTACGCGGACTTCGCTGCCATCAGAAGAAAGATCCTTCGCCAGCATATACGCTACTTTTTCCGTGGTGCCGTGTTTGGTTTTAAAGATTATTGCCGTTTTCATTTTTGTGAAATATAATTATCTAAAGGGATGGCTTGGCGGCCGGAGATGAGCGCATTCAATTAAGGTACTTAACAAAAATAGTTTAATGGAACATATCAAACAATGCAAAAAGGCGTATTTTAGAGCTTTTTCACCATTAACGCGTTAATAAAAAGCTCTCCTTTATACAGGTCGCTTATATCTTCTTTATGTTCATAACCCATTTTTAGGAAAAATCCTTTTGCGGTTTTACTTACGTGTGAATATATTTCCGGATTTTTCTGCTCTTTAGCTTTTTGTTCTATCGCTGCCAGCAGCTTAGAGGCAACACCGCATCTTTGAAAGTCTTTGCTAATATACATAAAATCCAGGTAACCATCCTTTGCCAGTGAAGAGAATCCGGCAACAATATTACTCCCCTCCTTTTTTAAGGAGGGGTCGGGCTTTAGCCCGGGGGTGGTATGTTCTTCTGCCAGCACAAAATACTGATCCTTTAAAGCATCCTCCCACCTTTTAAAAATAAGTGCGCCATCAGCCCAAACTTTAATTTGAGCCGGCGTGTAATCCTTAGCGTTAACAGTAAACACAGTCTGCCTGTTCATTTCAATAATATCCGGAATATCATCAATCACAGCGGTTCTTAATTTTATATTGGGTGAATTCATTTTATATTTTGCTTACGCGCAGTTTTTAGAAATGGATTTAAATATCTTTTTAAGCTTGCGAAGCCTTTTTTCTTTAATACCCTCAACAGCTGCAGCAGAAAACTTAGTTATCACCTCTGTAGCTTTATTATATTCTTTTTCACCGTGATTGCTCACCCTGAGTAAATATTTTCTTCTGTTTTGCGGATTAGTTTGCCGCGCCACCAACCCCTTGGTATTTAATATTTCAATTATCCTCGTAACTGAAGCGGTATCTTTAGAGGTTTTTGCTGCTATTTCCGCTTGTGTTATATCTGTATAATTAACAATAATATCCAAAACCTGCCATTGGTCAAAGGTTATCTGAACTCCAAAATGTTCAAGCTTTGCGTTAATCAGCTTTTTATACCGTTTTAGTGAAGTTTCTAAAGTATTGAAAAACTCAATGTTATTAGCGTCAGCAGTTTTCATCTGATAAATATAATATGATATATCAATAATTGATATATCAATAAATAGGCTGTTTTATATTTATTTTATTATCTGCGATATTTATTCTTTTTTTAGAAATTCGTCCGTAAAGTGTTCTTTATGCTTATCTGCTGCAAATTTTGCATCATTAAAAGCTTTTGAGCTGTATTTGGGGATTGAAAGGGATTTCCATTCATTGCTGTACATTTTTCCGATATATACTATTTGCCCAATGTGGTATGAATAATGCGCAAGCTGCCTGTATATAGCCTCTGACACTGTATGTCCCTGGTTACGGATATAAATAGTTTTGTTCATATCTTCCGGCTTAAGATCATTTAATGCCGCAAACAAACAATTCCATCCCTCATTCCATTTATTGATCAGCTCATCTTTGTTGGTTATATCTGATTCAAATTCTGCATCGCGGTTGCGCCATTTTTTTTCACCGTCAGTTGTCAGAAAATCTGTCCACCTTGAAAGCATATTGCCCCAAAGGTGTTTTACTATTACCGCAATACTGTTGCTTTCTGTATTGAACTGCCTGAAGAGCATTTCATCGGTAAGCTGCGAAAAAGTTTTTTCGCCCAGCATTTTGTAGTATTCAAATTGTTTTAAAATTCCTTTTAATTCTTCTGTATCCATATCCTCAAAAATATAAATTTGAATAAATTAGTTAACAGAATAAATTAAAACAATTCAGTTTATTACTTTTTAAATTATTATAATTAAATCATTCTAATTACATTTTAATATTAAACATAATTTATAAAATTACAATAAATATCAGCAAATATGGAATCATTAAAAAATAAAAAGTCCCGTGCTTTAAAGATACTCGATAAACTTTCGAACGAATATCCGGGTGCAGGCTGCCACCTGGATTATAAAAATCCGTTCGAGCTGCTGATATCAACTCTGCTTGCAGCGCAGTGTACCGATGAAAGAGTGAATGCTGTAATGGTGCCATTGTATAAAAAATATAAAACACCCCGGGATTTTCTTAAGCTCGCACAAACTGAGCTTGAGCATGAGCTGCGCTCCATTAACTTTTACCGCAATAAAACCAAAAGCGTATTAAGCTGCTGCGCTTCGCTTGTTAATGAGCATAAAGGTGAAGTGCCCAATACTATGGATGAGCTCACCAAGCTTGCTGGAGTTGGCAGAAAAACCGCGAACGTTGTGCTGGGTAATTGTTTCGGCCAGCCCGCAATTATGACCGATACACACTTAAACCGGGTCTCACAAAGGCTTGGATTGACCGATAGCGATAAACCTGAAAAGATCGAAATGGAACTGAAGGAAATTATTCCGGATGAGCAGCAGGTAAAATATTCACATGTTATAGGCCAGCACGGAAGGTCAATTTGCAAAGCGAAAAAGCCGCTTTGCGGGGAGTGTGTAGTATGCGCACTTTGCCCAAGCTGCAATAGTTTCAATTAACAATGAACATTGAATAATGAAAAATGAAAAATGCAGCTATTAGATTTGATTCACTTTAGAACGACTGGTTGATCTCCATCCCAACAATCGTTTTCCGAATTTTGAATATTCAACAATAACACTATCTCCCTGTTTCATATTCTCAAATTCATTTTTATCGATCGGAATTCTGACCAATCTGTATGGCAGCCCCGCTGCTGTAAAATAGAAATGCTGTTTACCCCTGTATTTTGTGCAGCCCGTTGATGTTACATAAGTGCTTACACAGATCTTTATTTTATTCTTAAGATCTTTGTACAAGCCATATAACATAAAGTAAACTGACCACAGGAAAACAACACCAAATACAATCACAATTCCGGTAACGGCTGAACCATAGCTCATGATATCAAGCATTGCTTTATTGCCGCTGTACTTAGGCGGCAGGAACGGTAATATGACCGAAAGAATCAGAATAACAATCCCTGCAATCTGCAATTCGCTCTTGGATTTACACATTGCCATCTCAAGCTTTGCCAGATCTTCAAATGTGCAGGGTCTTTCTTCTTTTTGTATGCCGTTATTCATAGATATAAAAAACCTGCGGTTCTATAAAATGTTTTCAAGAGCCGCAGGGTTAAAATTTAGAATTAAAACTTCTAATTGGCTTTGAATCTCGCTATCACCAGGCCAACGTTATCATAAAAATAAAGCTTATCGCCTGAGATACGGTATGAAAATACCTTTCCAAGTATTTTAAAATACTCCTGTTCAGATTTAAGTTCATCACATGCCATTTCAGTGGAATATAAGCCGCCAAAATAGAGTTTATTGGAGCTCTTTATATAAGGTCCACCGTAAGTATTACAGGGAGCCTTGCCGTTAACATTTTGTTCAGTTCCGTCAAACTTTATTGTAACGTCTTTACCCGCCGCCGCTTCATATTTATTACCGCCGATCTCATATAATACCCACTCAGTGCCCGTAAGCGGCTTGTTATTGCTGCTGCTGCTGTCCGAAGAACTACATCCCGCCGCAAAAATTACAGTAACGAGTAATAATATTATATATAATGGTTTCATAATTTTATTTTGTGAATACGGCAAGTGTTTTTCCTTTGCCCGTTAAGCTAAGCTTGCCGCCTGAAACCGAATAACTATCAACGCTGCCAAGCATGGAAAAATAATCGGCTTCATTCAGGTTGTCATCGCACATCATCTTTGTGGAGCCGATCTCAGAAAATGACAGCTTGCCTGAGTTTGTAATGTAGCTGCCGAAATATTTATTGCATACTGCAGTACCGCCTATACCCTGTTTTGATCCGTCAAAGCTCAGCGTAATGGGTTTTCCGCTGTTAAGCTTAACGGCGCTGCCGTTTAATGATTCCAGTTTCCACTCGATCCCTTCGAGCTTACCCGAAGTTGTAGCTTCTTTGGTACCCGAGCAGCTGCTTAAAATTAAAACAAAAAATAAAGCTGTAAGTAAAGTGAATATATTTATTGTTTTCATGTTGGTTATATAAAATCCTGAACGCAGTGAAGGATCTCTATTTTTATCATTCAATTATTGTTCAGTTAAAATAATAATTTCTACTGTTTCTTTTTATACCTGGCAATTACCTCTTTGAGCTTTTCAATGCGGTTATCCGGACTCGGGTGCGTGCTCATGAATTCCGGCTGGTTTCCGCCGCCCGATGCTTCCTTCAGTATCCGCATTACATCGATCATAGCTTCCGGGTTATAACCCGCCTGGACCATGTATTTCACCCCGTAATCATCAGATTCAAGCTCATCTTCCCTGCCGTATTTCATGTTGATCATATTGCCAACAAACCTCGAGATCATACCCGGGTCACCTGTCGCAATATCTGTTGCCTGAATCAGCCCCTGTGTTAATTCCTGCTTGGCAATATGCTCAGCGCCATGTCGGTTTATCACATGACCTATTTCATGACCAAGAACGCCTGCTAACTGGTCTTCAGTTTTTAGCCTGTTAAGCAGTGCGTAAGTTATAAATATCTGACCGCCGGGCAGCGCAAAAGCATTAACTGTATTTGCATCAGCAAGCAAATAAAATTCAAATTTATAGGGCGAGCTTCCCGCTTCGGTTGATTGCACCAGCTTATTTCCAACTCTGTCAACATATACCTGAAGCTTATTATTTGGATGTTCGCCTCCAAATTCCGATATCATCTCGGGAACGCTTTGCAAACCCAGCTTAATTTCTTCATCTACAGTAAGGCTTACTCTTTGTTTTTCACCCGTAACCGGGTTCTCATCCGTTTTGAGGAAATAGGAAATTACCGCTATTATAGCGATAAAAATTCCGATAATTATTCTTATTTTATAGTTCATATTAATCCTGTATCCCGCGCTAATTATGCGGGAAAAACTCCGTGAAGGATCTCATTCAGAAACGCGATAAAGATAAATTATTAAAAGTATCAATTTAATGAAATCATCTGGTCTATGAGATTCTTCGTTCGCTTTGCTCTCTCAGAATGGACTTCACTTCTTCCCATTCACTTTCTATAATACTATAATAAACGGAATGCCTGAAAGTTCCGTCTTCTCTTATCATATGGTTGCGAAGAGTGCCTTCATATTTAGCGCCTATTTTTTCCATAGCTCTTTGTGAACGTTTGTTATTGCTGTCAGTTTTGAAAAATACTCTTATTAATCCCAGCTTTTCAAAACAGTATTGCAGCAAAAGAAGCTTGCACTCCGCGTTAAAACCGGTGCCATGAAGCTCTTTAGCAAGCCACGTTCTGCCTATTTCCAGTGAGCGCGATGCCGGCTGAATATCCAGGAAGCTTGTGCCGCCTTTCATCCTGCCGGAGGCTTTATCTATAATAGTGAACGTAAAGCCTTTGCCTGATTCAGCTTCCGCAAGTGAGCCTTTGAGGAATTCCTTAAACTTCTCTAAACTTCCCATTTTGCGGAAGGTATAATGTGTCCACAGGTCTTCTTCTTTGGCTGAATCCCAAAGTTCTTCAGCATGCGCCATGCTTAAGGGAATTAACTTAACCCTTTTGCCTTCAAGCGCTTCCGGCATTTTCAAATTCTCGGTCATTATCAAAGGTTAAAACTATGCATGAATCAACTGATCCGGATCATCCCCCGACAAGCTCGGGATGAGAAATAACTCTAAGTATTTTACCCTGAACCTCTCGAAGGGTCTCTCACCCTGAGCTTGTCGAAGGGTCTCTCACCCTGAGCTTGTCGAAGGGTCTCTCACCCTGAGCTTGTCGAAGGGTATCTCACCCTGAGCTTGTCGAAGGGTGAAATGTTTCCTCAAAACTTAAACGGCTTCGTACAGGGATCACATTGGAATCCCATAACAGTACCAACACTGTGCCACTCACCTGATTTTTTAATGTGTACATATGCCAGGTCAACACCCTGCTTTAGTTTTTTTCCGTCCTTATCTTTACCTTCTATCCAAACCTGGAAATATGGCTGGTTCTCTATGGATTTGTAATATATCCGGGTCACTTTAATTTTCATCTTTTCGTCATTATCACAGCAGGCGCACCAAAGAATTACATTCTTGACCTTGTTTTCTTTGAAATAATCAACTGTCTGCATTGCCTGCTCTTCCGATATCCAGGCAAGCTGGTCAGCATAAATGAATTTTACTGACACAAGCAAAAATAAAACCAATAAAAGCCTTTTCATAGATAATATATCTCCGGTAATATTTAATTTATTACATCAAATATAACTGGAAATTTGAAAATAATTAATGTGATAAAAGCTCATAAAGGTGCGGTGCGCCGGGATAGTAAAAATTAAAGCTCAGTTACTTCAAACGGAGCATTTGGATTGGATCTGAATATCTCTTCAAAAATATATAAAATATCAGCGGCTATTTTTTCTGCGGAATCTTCGTTTCCGGCATAATACCTGCGGCTGTAGTTGCCTCCTTCTTCAAGATGAAACCCCAGTTCCGTGAACTTGCTTTCAAGCCCGATATCTATTGCTGAATGATAATGGTGGCTTACAGCTTCGCAGTATATATCTGATGGCAGCGCAGCCGCTGCCTGCACGTAATGGTCTTCGATGGCAAATATCGCTGCGCTTTTTTCCCTGAAGATCCAGTTCAATGTATCTGCTATAATCTGTTTATCTGCCGCCATTTGTTTTTTCCCTGAGTTTAATTACAATAAAACAAATATTTCTAACTCTCAGCAATTAAAATTAAGGGATAGATAATCCGGTCATAATTTAAAACAAATTACTCTGTTTATAAGATTCAGGGCAATGTACAGAAAAATTACATCATGAACATCGGATTTGTAAGCCTTTCGTTCATATCACGCTCGTAATACTGCTTTTTATCGGGTACATTTTCCATAAGGTAGGTATAGAATTTACGGTAATACTCTTTCATTGCGCTTTTATCTGTGCGGGCCTTCAGCTTTTCATCAAACGCGTATTCTTCCGCCAGGGGAGTAATAACATACCACTCAAGCGCACGCACCCTGTCATCAGGCTGGTACGTGTTAACCGAGCCGCAGCTTTCACACTTTATGTTAACCGCCATAAATGAATATACATTTATCTTCAAATCAGCAGCGCATTGGGTGCAGCGGTGCATTTTTTTCTCGTCAATGTGCGCGTTAACATTTTCCAGTATCTTCCTTGCGGCGCGTGCAGCCAGCTTGTTTTCAAACTTCAGGTATTCAATTTCCATCCAGTTCTTAAGTACATGCGTTTTGCCGCGCTCCTGCGAGATCAGCCCCGAAGATGCGCCTGCTGCGCGCATTTCGCTTTCAAATTTTCCGGCAGCGCCGTCAACTTTTTCTGAAAGCTGCGTAACGGTCTGGTTCTTTAAGCCGTTTGAAATGTTGTGAATGATAATGTTATCGAACTGAAGGTTCGCTATTACATTATCAAGCGGTGCCTCTGTCTGCTGAAGCACTTCATAATAGCGCGCTTCTATTTTTTTCAGGAACCCGTTCCATCTTGTAACAAGATCCTGTACTGCCTGGGATGAGTCTGCCATAATTATACCCTGAGTGAAACGAAGGGTCTCATTCGGAGAGCATTCGCTTCGATAATTTATAGAATAAGTTAATTATCATAAACCAGCCCACGGATTTATCCGCGGGCACAATAAAGTGATTATACTCATAACCGTTTCAACGGTTTATTAAAACGTCAATCAGGGCTAAAGCCCGAATATTGGGGAATTTCGTTAAACCCCGCTCTAAAGAGCGGGGCTAATCAAAAACTATATGTCTTTCAAGTCGCAGTCTCACTGAAAGCGGGATGCCTTACCTACGCTCTTTCAAAAAGCTCGCTGCCGCAGAACATACAGTTATCATACTGCATTTCCTCAAGGCGCGGTGCGCCGCAATTCTTGCATTTGATAGTGTTATGCTTGGCTTTCTGCAGGCCCTGTGAGTATTTCTGGGTGCCTGTTGATGCGTTGGCGAAAATATCACCCAGCCCGGTAAACGGCTTGATCTTCTGGTAATACTCCAGCACCTTCTGGTCCATTGCGAAATTCTTAGCGTCATTGGGATGCTTCGCCATGATCTTTTCCATCACGCGGCGCAGCTCTATTGGGAAAGCCCCGCGCGCAATT
This sequence comes from Ignavibacteria bacterium, assembly GCA_017303675.1. NCBI lineage: Bacteria > Pseudomonadati > Ignavibacteriota > Ignavibacteria > Ignavibacteria bacterium. The sequence continues at coordinate 741,438 of JAFLBX010000001.1, read as the reverse complement.
TTCATTTCCGACTCAAGCAGCTCTTTTTTTAAGCCCTCACTCAGCGGCTCCGCGCCGTACTGCTGCATGAATTCATACCAGGCGGCATCTCCTCCTTTATTTGAATGCCACGCCTTCTGAAATGCAGCGTCAATTTCTTTGTTAAATTCTGTCATCATATACCCTGAACGCAGTGAAGGGTCTCATTGATTAAACCTTTACTGCAATGTTTAAAAAACTATATTTATGAATTGAAACGACCACCCCATCCCGCTTTCAGCGGGATTTCCCCTCCTTGGGAAAGGAGGGGAGCTTTGTTTATCCTCAAAAAAAACTGCAACCTTTAATTTGCAATCTGCAATTTCTCTTAAAACTCCAGGTCGCTGTGTGAATCAGGCTTCATTGCTTCATACTTTGCCTTGTATTCATTCATCAGGTTATTCATTTTCATAGCCAGTGAAAAATCGCTCATCATCTGGCCGGACCAGTAAGAGCTGACATTGCTGTAATCAGCAACAGTCATGCCGAAATCCTTAAGCACATCCTGCGCGTCACGGCCCTGCTTGCCAAGCACATCCTGTGCTACCATTGCCTCAATGTATTTTTCAAAGCTGATCGATTGTGCCGCTGCTGCGCCGCCTTTGCCAAGGTTGCCGCTGGCTGACTGGTTGAATGCTGCCGCATACTTGGTTGAAATTGTGAACGATGTATCGTTCTTCATTCTCGCAAGCCACTCTTCGTTAACGCGGTCCCATTTCGGTGCGTCTATTCCAAGCAAACCGCAGATCTCTTCCTTGGTTGTGCCTGATGTCATTTTTGCGTTTGCTGTTGCCCAGTCTTCAAGTGTTACGCCTTCAACAGGCTCTAAAATGCTTGACATATTGTTACTCTCCTTTAAGTTTTTAATGTATTAATGATGTTAAAATAGTTATTAGTGATTAATAATAAAAGACTGCTTAAGGTGTTTTTTGCGGAAAAAATATTCAGAATGTTTTAAGGGAATTTTGTTATTTATTTTGCTGATTTTATGTGAAACCGGTATAAATTTTATATTTTTAAGCCGACGTTGTGCCTGACTGCAATAGGCAGTTTTTCACCACTGTCCAAATTGTTCTGTTGCTGGTGACGCTTCGCTAAAACTGGCGGAGCAGTTAAACACCAACAACGGCGGTGATTGTATTATGCAATTCATTAAAACTTAATATCATCATGAGTGCCGTCATCCTGGATGATCTTCTCATACTTTGCGCGGTACTCCATCATCAGGTTCTGGAATTTCATTCCTAGCCCCATCGGGCTCATAAATATTTTCTTGGTATAATAGCTGCTTAAGTTGCTGTAATCAGCAACCGTAAGCCCGAAATCCTTCAGCACATCCTGCGCGTCACGGCCCTGCCTTCCCAGGTAATCCATCGCTACCATAACCTCCGCGTATTTTTCAATTGGGTAAGTCTGGTCATTAAAATCCTTTTTTTGAGGAAGGTTGCCTGCCGCATTGTTATTGAATATAGATGCATACTTCATGGAAAGAGTGAATGTTTTATCGTTCTTCATTCGTGAAAGCCATTCTTCATTGGCTCTATCCCACCGGGGGCGGTCAACCCCAAGCAGCTTTGCTGTTTCATCAACTGATTTGCCGGAAGCTATGCCCGCATTAGCCTTCGCCCAGTCCTCAAATGAAATTCCTTCAACCGGGGCAAGCACATCCTTGCCTCCGTTTATCACCTGGTGAAATCCTTTGAAAATACTATTTAATATTCCCATGATTACATTACCCGCGAAAGCGGGTATCTCTATTTAAAATTATTGAATGATTATTAATTTGTTCCAAAAACTCACTCCGTGTTCAATAGGTTAGGTCTTTCTGAGAATAACACCACTATAATTTCGTCTGGATCCTTCCTTAGAAACAAGGCAAGCGCTTCGCTCAGGATTACATTACTTTATGTCAGCCAGAGTCCCGCTGCAAGAGCGTGATTTATTTCCCCGAAACCGATCTTTCAACCCCTCACCCAATACTCACATACGATGAAGTTCCGCTGTTAGTATTAGAGCTCATATTTTTCGCCGGCTTATTCCTTTTAAACCCTGAATAAATCAGCCATATTCCTATGGGGAATATAATTACAGCGCATATAAAAAGAGCTGCAGTCCCGGTCCACTTTTCCCAAACGGAATCTATAAAAGCCTCTTCAGGATTTGCTTCATTGTAAAACATATCGACCTTTTCGCCAACATCATATGCAGGCGGGTCACTGGAATTTGCAGAAGTATAAATAAATTCCCTGCCGTTTTTATCTTTGTACTTCAATATAGGCTTATAGGTTGTTCCCACATCCACATTACCCTTCACTTCTTTCAGCTCAATTACCGTGCCCGTGGTTTTTGTAAATGTAGCTGCTTCGTTGATACGGGTCTTGTATAAGTATATCCCTGCAGCAAAGAGTACAATGGAAGTGAACATAAAAAAAAGACCCATAACAACATAACCAATCCTTCTGCCTGTACTGTAAACAGAGTTAACCGTGTTCAGGGTTCTATCTATTGCGTTTTCATATTTATCCATTTTTTTCTTCTTTTTATATTCCTCTCCCCATAGAGGGAGAGGTAATTTACGAATTTAATTATTATTTAAACTGTTTAAAATAATTCTCAGCAGCTTTTTTACTTTATCAGGATCATTTTTTTAACATCAGTAAATCCTGCAGTTTCCATCCTGTAAAAATATGTTCCTGATGCAAGCTGCGATGCATTGAAATCTATATTATACGAGCCTGCTTCAAGCACACCGTTAACAAGCTCAGCTGCCAGTTTGCCTGAAATATCATACACCGTAAGCCTTGTGTACGAATTATCAGGGATACTGAAAGATATTTTTGTTACCGGGTTAAAAGGATTAGGATAATTCTGCGAAAGCGAGAATTCAGTGGGTATTCCGTTTCTGTTCACAATTATATACGGATTTTGTGTGTATTTTACAACTAGAAACTGCTCGTACCATCCGTGGCCGCTTCCGGATTGGTCGCTCATACCGGCAATAATAATATTCTCAGATCCGTCAACAAAAATATTCCTCCCTTCACTTACCTTCCCCGAAACATTATATTTTTTGACCCACTTCTGGCTGCCCGAAGAGCTGTATTTTACCGTTGCCATCAGGTAGTTATCGTTGGCTTTTTTAAAATGACCCGTTACATATATATCACCGTCATCATCAACAGCAATATCACCGGCATAATCATCAGATGCATTGCTGCCATCTTCCCTTTTTAACCACTGGAAAGTTCCGTTAAGGCTGTATTTTACGGTTGCATAGTCATATCCCAAATTTGACATACTGTATCCCGTTACATATGTATTCCCGATATCATCAACCGCAAGTGATACTGCCTGGTCTTCTCCGTTTACAGGGCCGTTATATCTTTTTGACCACTGAATATATCCGGCTGCATTATACCTTACTGTAAGGTAATCATAATCTGTTCCTGCGCCTTCACTTATTCCTGTAATAAAAATACTGCTGTTATACCCCAGTACCATATTTCTGACACCATCAGTTCCATGCGCGGGACCGTCAAAAGTCCTTACCCATTGTTCTGTTCCCGATGAATTATACTTAATAAGCAAATAGTCATACCCGTTTGCAGGGGTTTCAGTGCTGCCTGCAACATAGATGCTTCCGTCTGAAGCAGCGGCAATTACTTTTCCCATATCGTAATTGCCGGAAGGACCGTCGTACGATTTTTCCCACAGGAGCGTTCCGCCTGAAGAATATTTTAAAGTTACGCAGTTAAGGTTAACGCTTGTCATTTCTTTTCCGGTGACATACACATTTCTGTTCTCGTCCAGCGCAATTCCCAGTGCAATATCCTGACCCGGGCCGCCGTATCTTTTTTGCCACAGTTCAGTTCCCTGGGAATTATATTTTATAGTAAGGTAATCAGCTGATAAATAATAGCTTTCACCCGTAACGTATACATTGCCTAAGTTATCAACAGCTATTGCATGCGGTATATCATCACGATCGCCGCCGTAATCTTCATTGAATTGCGTAAACCAAAGCCTTTCACCGGAAGGACTGTATTTTATTATCAGCCAGTCAAAGCTTTCGTTAAAAATCGTACCGATAACATAAATATTTCCGGCAGCATCAACTGTCATACCTTTCTGGTTCTCTGCGCCAAATTCCGCTTTCCATAACTGGTTTATATATGATGGCTCAGGCATTATCTGCGAAGTGCACTCTATCGTTAATCCGATTAAAATTATTAATATTATTGTTTTCATAGTTTTCTTTCTTTGTCATACCCGCGAAGGCGGGTATCCGGATTTATTTTTTATTTAAATACTTTTATGTACAACAATAAAATCTTTCAGATTGATACATTACATTACCAACTGTAGAACCGATCATACTGTATGCAGGCATGGGTTTCAAAAATAATCGCATTATTTCAGTAATATCATTTTTTTAACATCAGTAAATCCTGCAGTTTCCATCCTGTAAAAATATGTTCCTGATGCAAGCTGCGATGCATCAAAATCTATATTATACGCGCCCGCACTCAGTTCTTCATTCACAAGTACCGCAGTTTCTTTGCCCGTGATATCGAATACTGTGAGTTTCACAAAACCACTGTTTGGTAATTGGATCCTGATATTTGTTTTTGGGTTAAACGGATTCGGATAGTTCTGCCCTAAGGAAAATCTTTCCGGTACTTCACCTGAAATGTTTTGTATGCCGATTACGGGTGAGTTGTTGATCTGAATTCCCCATGCAGCTAAATATCCAATTTCCAGCCCCGAGACATCATTGATCCTGAGTTTCCATACTCCGGCGGAACTGTTCCCGGTGAAAGCGCTGTTAATACTGCCGGTCGTCTTAACCCGCGGAAGAAGGTTATAATATTTGTTGTTTGCCAGAATGCTGTCAGCCTGGTCATCAAAAATTGTTGTGAAATTATTACCCAAAGCAGGACTCACGTAACCGTTCATAAACTGGTAACTTTGACCGGTTGGTGAAATAAGCGTTACAACAAGCTGCTCCGCTGCGCCATGGTTAAAACTCAGATACAGGTTTACATCATTGATGTTTACATTATCCGGAATAAATATTGAATCATCAGTCATTCCGCCCTGCGTGCCCGTTACCGGGATCCTGCGGTCTGAAACCTTTTTATAGAATCCTTCACGAAAATTAATATTATCAGCTCTTACAAGCGGACTTGAAGTACTGTTAAATGCTGCAGTATTTGATAAGAAAGTATTTCCGTTTAATGTATAAACCTGAAAGTTTTTCTGTGCCCAGGCAGAACCATCGAAATTAAATACAAAACAATCACCCGCAGGAGCGTTTGTTTCATCCATGGATTCAAACATATATTTTTTAATATCACCAACTGAGCGCTCAAATTTATATACCCGCAACTCATCAATGTTGCCCTTTAGCCCTCTGCCTATATATACCGGTTCGGGATTTGCTGCCGGTGTACCCGATGATCCGTAGAATGCATCAAGATTGCCGTTGATATAGAGCGAGGAACTGCCCGATGCGGAAACAACCCATGCTACATGATACCATTTGTTGTATTCAATTACAGCAGAGCCGCTGTTGAAAACGGAATTGTTAATTGAAAAACTTAGTTTCTGTGAGCTGTTCACCATTAGCCTGTAGCCGTTACCGCCGGGCGCATTTTTATGGATTATGTATTGATTTACTGCCGAAGAGCCTGTTATATTTATCCATGCCTCAATTGTCATAGCGCCGGTAATGCTGTTGAGGGAATTGGTTGCTATTTCGGCATAAGAATCATTGTTTCCTTCAAAAACCAGTGATTCGTTCCCGCTTAAATAATCCGAAGGTCTGCTGCTGAGATCAACCGCTGTTACACCGCGGTTATATGTGGGATTCACCGAGATAGGGTTAAGTGAAAGGTCCTGAATCGTAAATGATGTACCCGAACTGTTTATTCTCTGGAACGGCATTGAAAACAGCAGCGATACATATTGCCCGTTTGAAATTGAAAGTGATGTTCTGAAACTTCTTCTTACCATGGTAGGATTTACTGCCTTTGTCCATATCCGCACTTCATCCATCAAACCTGTAAAAGTGTTTGCCCCGAATTTACCTATCAATAATGAATCGGTGTTATTGTTAGGCGTGCTGTTAATTATACTTATCACAGATGCGTCTTCAAGACCGTTCACAAACAATTTGTAACCATTAATTGAAACATCGTACGACCCTGCAACATGGCTCCATTTACCGGCCGGAATTACCGCCGTGCTTGTTATCCTGTTGGTACCGTTAGTTCCAAGTGATACCGTGTTGTTTGAATTCAGTCTAAGATAGTAACCGTTGGATGCGTTCCCCTTGAATATGATATACCTTACCCCGGAATTAACAGTGGGGTAAACCCACGCCTCCATTGTCAGGCTGCCAATTATATTCAGCGAAAGCGTGTTTGGGCAGGCGATGTATCCGCCATTTTCAAACTTTGCTGCCTGGTTCCAGAACATCTGCGCATGCAGCGATCCCGCTATAAGCGCTATGCTTAAGATGAAAGTTGCAATTGTTTTGTTTAACATTTTTGTTTACTCCTTTTGTACAGACCTGTATTGTTTAATTTTTCTAAAATTTCATTTGTCTCACATCTCACGTTTCACGTTTGACATTTCACTACTTCACCAAAATCATTTTCTTTACGTCGGTAAAACCATTTTCCCCTTTGTGGGTGTTGTCACCAACAACCATCCTGTAAAAATATGTTCCTGATGCAAGATGTGATGCATCAAAATCGATATTATATGTTCCCGCACTCAGATTTCCATTAATCAATACCGCAGTTTCTTTGCCCGTAATATCAAATACAGTAAGCTTTACTAATCCGCTGTTTGGCATTTGAATCCTGATATTTGTCACCGGATTAAACGGGTTAGGGTAGTTCTGCCCCAGGGAAAAACCTTCCGGCACTTCAGTGCCGAGCTGCGTTATACCGATGGGCTGCGAGTATTTTACTGTCATAAAATCAACCCCTGAAAATCCCGATGATAAACCCGTTACATATACATTACCGTTATTATCTGCTTTCACCATTACTGCATTGTCATCCACGGCAACAATGTTCTCATATAAAATTGTCCACTGTACTTCTCCGGCCGGTGAATATTTTACCGTACCAAAATCAAAATCACTTCCGCTGCTTATTGTGCTGCCCGTTACGTAAATATTACCAGAGCCGTCGATATCAATTGAAGAAGCTTTATCATCAGCGCCAACCAGTCCGCTGTTGAAGCTTTTTGCCCAAAGCTGAGTACCGTTGGAATTATAGGCAATTGTCATATAATCAAGCGATGTTGTATTCAGCCCCGTGCAGTAACCGGTTATATAAACATTTCCCTGCTGGTCATTAACTATTCCAACCGGTACATCTTCGCTTGCTGAGATCCTGTTATAGTTCTTTATCCACTGCTGAACACCTGCATTATTGTATTTTACGGTTGTGTAATCTTTTGCTGTTCCGTTGCCCAAAGTGTAACCGGTAACAATAACATTACCCAAATTATCTACTGTCAGCGATACCGCATCGTCATTTCCGTTGCCGTTACCGTCCAGCCTGGATGCCCATTGCAGCGTTCCCGAGCTGTTATATTTTACCGTAAGGAAATCATCATTGGATACACCCCTGCTTCTGCCTGCGGCATAGATATTTCCGGCAGCATCAATTATCATTTTACTCATAAATTCATTCCCGCCTGATGTTCCGTTATAGGTTCTTGTCCATAATTGAGAACCAGCGGGTGAATATTTTACGATCACAAAATCAGTACTGCCGCTCAGCGTTGATGACCAGCCGCCGGCATATACATTCCCCGAACCATCAACTGCCACGCTTACCGCCTCATCGTTATCGTTATTTGTTCCGTTATATCTCTGAACCCAAAGCTGGTTACCGTTTGCATCATATTTAATTGTTGCATAATCAGTTTCACTGCTGTTCCCGAAGCTGGAGCCGGTTATGTAAACATTTCCGGCAGCATCAACGTAAATATCCTTCGGAGTATCGTTATCGTTTGCGGGTCCGCTGTATACAGCTTTCCACAGGGTATCACCAGAGGGCGAATATTTGATCGTTAAGTAATCATTGTTTGCCGAGCCTGTTACGTATACATTTCCTGCTGCGTCAAAAGTAATTGCCCTGGCGTAATCATTAGCCGTACCGGTTGAATTGTATCTTTTTGCCCACTGCTGGCTTACCTGTGAGCTTGTGTCACGCGGCGAGCAGATGATCATTATCGCAATTATTGTTATTATACTTTTCATGTATCTCTCCTTAATAGAATTTATAAAAATTTTTTATACCGCCTTTAAGACCCGTCTGCTATTCTGCAGACAGGTCCTTTTTCAGCGTATCTCCGGTGGGATTTGGAGATGGAGAATTACCTAAAATTGAATTATTCTGTTCAGATCGAACATCGGTCCCCACCGGATTTTTTAACTGATACAAAGTTAGCCTGTCAGGCTGCCCCGTTTCAAAGAATTTTTATGCGGTTTTTCACAAAACTCTAAAACAGGTAATCTTAAAAAAACGTGAAATTTGTTTAAATTTTGCGTATTTTGAAGCGATAATTTTCATAAAAAATCATGATAAAAAATAAAGCTGTTGATGTTATTTCAACTTTTAATGAGCATGAACTGAAGCTGTTTTACCTCTACCTGCAGTCACCATTTTTCAATTCAAATAAAACCCTGGTCAAGCTTTTTAATGAAATAAAAAAAACATTAACCGGTAAAAAAGCCGGTGAAATAACCGAAGAAATTCTGTACGGAAAGATCTTTAAAGGAAAAAAGTATAACTACGGGATCATGAAGAACCTTATGAGCGAGCTCTTTAAGCAGGCTGAAAAATTCCTTGTGATCAATCTAAACAATAACACAATAAACGGAATAGACCAGCAGTTTGTACTGCTTGGTGAGCTTGAGCAAAGAGGTCTTGATGACCACTTCAGGCACACCCTGGCTAAAACAAAAAATAAGATCGAAGCCGCAAAGATCAGCGGCAGCTATTATTATAACTTAAGCAGGATCTTTGAAGCCGAAAAGGATTTTCACAGAAGCAGAAGCAGTCTGAATGAATATGTTCAGAACGGACTTTTGGTTATTGAACATATCTTTCCGCACGTCATTTCAATACTTACTGATGAATACGCAATGCGGTATGCTGCGGAACACTCAGCCAATAAAAGGCCGCAAACAGATCTTCTTGAGGAATTTATAGCGCGCCTTGATATCAGGGATTTTTCAGAGTTCATAAAAAACTCTTCTGTTAAACATAAGGATGATATACTGTTAAGATTGAATCTGATAGAGCTTCTCTCAGGCAGCAATAACGATGAAATATATTACAGGCTGCGTGATGTGATATTCAGTAATGCTGATTTGTATTCAAACAAAATGCTTGATACCCTTATAAACAACTATCTTCTCTTATATGCCGAAAAAAGAGCTTCTGAAGGAAGCAGGGAGTTTTATGCAGAAAAATACAATATTCTTAAAAAAATGTTCTCTTTGGTAAAAATGAACAGCGAAGATACAGGATATATCTTCCTTGCCGTGTATCTTGATACAGTGCTTTCAGGCATCAGGCTTGGCGATACCGGGTATGTATCATGGTTTGCCGAAGAGTTCAGAAAGGATGTTGATCCTTCTGTGAGGGATGTAGCCTACAGGCTTGCAAGGGCATATATTTTTGCTGCGGAAAAGGATTATGAATCAAGCCTTAAAGAGCTTGCCCTTACGGACCAGGCTGATTTTCATATAAAGCTCCGGACTAAATTTCTGTACCTCAGGTGCTGCTATGAGCTTGGACTGTTTGAACAGGGATTTTCTATGATCGATACATTCAAAAAATTCGTTGCCGATACCGGGGAGCTGCACCCTGATTTCAGGAAAAAGCTCAACGACAGCATCAGGGCTTATACAGGGTTGTTTAAAATATCTTCCTCACCTGAAAAATATGATGTACGAAAGCTTGATAAACATAGCGAATTCGTTAGATCTTCCGGTATAAATCCAAAGGAGTGGTATCTTGAAAAGCTTGAAGAGCTTAAACAGAAATATTTTTAATTTTTAACCGCGCACAAACTATGTTAAAAAATAAATCATTCGAAGTTATAAAAGCACTTTCACCGGCTGAGCTTAAATCTTTTGAGCTGTTTGTTGAGTCGCCGTATTATAATTCGAACAAGGCTGTGGTTAAGCTCTTTAAGCTGCTTCGAATGTACCTGCAGAAAAAATCCGGAAAACCGCTGCATGAAGAAGATCTGTTTAAGCGGATCTATCCCGGCAAAAAATACAATTACGGCATTATGAAAAACCTGCTCAGCGAGCTTTTCAGGCTGTGCGAAAAATTCCTTGCTGTGAATCCCGTGGAAGGTGAGCCCGGCAGGGAATTTGAAGATGCGCTGAACAGGCTTAAGAACTATAATAAACACTCACTCGAAAAGCTTTTTCTTTCAGAATATAATAAGCTTGAAGAGAAAACGGAATATTCTGTTTTAAGCACAGGGTATTACCGCAACCGCGGCAGGCTGCTTGAAACCCTTCACAAACACTATACAATAAAAAGCAAATATACCGGGGCCTCAGTTACATTGTATCCGATGAGTATTTTCAGCACATGCGATATGATTGCTACGATAAAAAAAGATATTGCGGGCATGGAATACCTGCAGAACCAGCTTAACTATATACCCGAAATAAATGTTACAGAAGCGTTTTACAGGAATTTTAATTTCGAAAATTTCCTGAAGGAAATTAAAGGGCTCCAGGCGGAACATTATAATTATATCAGCCTGCAGATAAGGCTGATGAAGCTTTATAGGGAACCTCAAAATTATGAGAATTACAGGGAGCTTAAGGATTTTATCATCAGCGGTATAGGCAACTATTCCAATTCTGAAAAATGGTTCCTTACATCGGCGCTTTTTGATTTTATACTTAACAATTATGTTATTTCAAGCTCAGAAGAAAATTTAAAAGAGCTGGCTTTTATCAGGAAAACGCAGCTTGCCAATGTTAAGTTCAACACAGAAGGCCTGGCGCCGCTGCAGGCAGGTGTTTTCAGGAATATCATTGAAGTATTTGTAATTATGGGAGACCTTGAGTTCGCGATAGAAGTTATAAATAAGCACCTGCCGGATATAGAAGAGAGTAAAAGGAAAAGTTCCTTTGCATACTCAATGGCGATTATTGAAGAAGCAAAAGGAAATAACGAAAAAGTACTTGAATATATCCGTGATGTTGAGTTTTCTGATTACCAGGCGAAATATTCGGTAAAAATGGTGGCGCTGGTTGCATACTATAACCTGGGGTATGTTGAGCAGGGACTCTCTGCCATAGACTCCATGAAACACTTTATGAAGGATGCGGCAGAATTTAACGAACAGATGAAACTGCATTTAACTTCACGTGTTATGGTGCTTGAAAAGCTGTTTAAAATCAAAGCTAACCCGGAAAAGTATTCACTTAATGATATTATAGAGCTGGAAAAATCTGCAAAGATGTATCTTGCAGCACGTAAAGACTGGTTCATGAGAAAAACAGCAGAGCTGAAAGAACTCGTAAATTAAAGATCCCTCCTTCGTTGACGAAGGAGGGATAAAGAACGTTACAAAACTGATTGTTTCTGTGTTACTTTACAACCACCATCTTTTTAACATCGCGGAAACCGGCTGTTTCCATGCTGTAAAAATATGTGCCTGATGAAAGCATGGAAGCATCGAAATCCACATTATAAACACCCGCTGAAAGATCTTCATTTACCAGTACAGCAACCTCTTTTCCTGTGATATCATATACTTTCATCAAAACGAACCCGGATTTAGCAATATTCAAACGGATATTGGTGACCGGGTTGAACGGGTTAGGATAATTCTGTGAAAGCGAGAAACCTTTGGGTATTTCGCTGCTGATATTTTGAATGCCAATTGTCTGTGAATATTTTATCGTTGCGTAATCTCTGGCGGTATTGCTGCCCCGGCTGGTTCCGGCAACATACACGTTTCCGGAAGTATCAATTGCCAAAGGTCTTGATTCGTCATATGAATTTCCGGTTCCGTTATATCTTTGCACCCACTGCTGAACACCCGATTGATTATATTTTACTGTCGCATAGTCATAATCTGTACCGCTGCCAACGCTTGAGCCTGTGATGTAAATATTTCCGGCAGCATCAAGAACCAAAGAAAATGCATCTTCACCGGCGTTTCCGGGTCCGTTATAAGTTACGAGCCATTGCTGAGCGCCTGAAGAGTTATATTTTATTGTCGTATAGTCTGACCCTGAGGAAACGCCTGCGCTGTAACCTGTGATATATACATTTCCGTCCGCATCAAGAACCAAAGATCTTGCATTGTCATTTGCATTTCCGGGTCCGTTATAAGTTTGTATCCACTGCTGAATTCCTGAAGAGTTATATTTTATTGTTGTAATGTCATTTCCTGTTCCGTTACCGCCGGTGAAACCTGTTACGTAAATGTTTCCGGAGGCATCTACAGCAAGTGAATTTGCTACATCCGTTGAATTTCCGGGTCCGTTAAACCTTTTTTCCCATAGCTGGGTGCCGGTTGGGTCATATTTAATTGTTAACCAGTCATATCCGGTACCAACACCTGTGCTGTAACCCGTGATATATACATTACCCGAAGCATCGATCTTTAAGTCAGAAGGTGAGTCAGACGAGCTTCCTGTACCGTTATAAGTTTTCATCCATTGCTGCATTCCGGACGAATTATATTTCAGAACAATATAGTCATAACTGGTTGCGCCGGTTAATGTAACACCTCTTACAAACAGGTTACCCGAAGCATCAAGGAGTATTTGTCTTCCCTCATCCTGCATATTTTCCGGTCCATTAAATCTTTGCAGCCACTGCTGTACACCCGAAGAGTTGTATTTGATGGTTATTATATCGCTTTTTGTTCCGACTCCATAACTTTCTCCCGTTATGTAAACATTTCCGGAACCATCGACAATTATTGAATTTCCTATATCCGTACTGTCCGCAGGTCCGTTATATCTTTGCAGCCACTGAACAGAACCGTTATTATTATATTTGATAGTAACAATATCATAATAAGCTCCGCTGCTGCCAATGCTGCTGCCCGTAACATATACATTTCCTTCCAGGTCAACTGTCATCGCACTTAAAAATTCCGTACTGTCCGCAGGTCCATTATATCTTTGAGTCCATATTTCACCAACCTGTGCACTTGAAACCCCGGCATTAAACATCAGTATTACAATTACAATTAAAAATAGCGTGAATAAATTTGTTTTCATTTTTAGATTTGTTTAATTATTTAATTAGTTAAAATTTTTATATTCTTTTTGATATTTCACTGCTCCATTTGCCCTGCCCTTTTGAAGTAACACTTGCAACCCGGAAGCTATAAGTGACATTCTTCTTTAAACCGGTAACTTTATAGCTTGATCTTGAAACCATGTCTATGGTTTTCCAACCGGGATTTCCGTTTTTTTTCATACACATTTCCAGTACATAATATTTAGAATCCTTTGATGGCTCCCATTGAAGATCAATATCTCCTTCGGTATCTCCATGCGTAGCGTAGAATTTTTCAATTTTCAATTTGCACCTCGTTTAATTCTTTCTTACAAAAATATACTCAAATACACGCCCCGGCAAAGAAACTAAATGAATGAATATGAACCCGCTGAATACGGTAAAATGCAGGCTCAAATCTGAATTTGTTTAAATAATGCGGAAATCAATAAATTTATATGGAAACAAAATTGCGGCTGGTTTAATACACTTCTTCTGCGGAAACTTTTTGAACGAAGTTTTGCACCTTAGGTATGGGATAAATTCAATTCTTTAGAATGTCTGAAAAAAACATTAATTTATCCCCAAAATAAAAGAAAAATTGAATGTTAAAGAGCAGCTTATTGCAAATTGTTGGCAGTTTATCTTCACAGGAGTTCAGGGAATTCGGTGATTATGTCCGCTCACCCTTCTTTAATAAAAATGAATCTGTTACCAGGCTGTATGATTACCTGGCATTGAGCTTTCCTGATTTTGAAGATGAATTGCTGAATAAAGAGTCAATGTTCAAAAAGCTTTTTCCCGGGGCAAAATATAACGAAAGTTTCGTGAAAACATTAATTTTTAACCTCACACATCTTGCAGAAGATTACTTAGGATACATCCAGTACCGCAAAGAACCGCTGGGAGAAGAAACACGGATATTAAGAGAGCTTGAAGAAAGAAACATCGAGGGACCTTTTTTAAGGAAGTTAAAAGCGGCAGAAGGTAATCTTGAAAAGGTAAAATATAAGAACGAAAACTTTTTTCTGAGCAAGTATAATATGCAGTCTTTCAGGGAAGCCCACTGGCTTAGTAACCAGAGATTCCTTAACTACAAAGACCTGCCCGAACAGGAAGCTTACACAAAATACAGGTCAATATTAACATTCTTTTTCATTAAGATCTTAAAAGAGTTCAGCCTTGTTGACACACAGAAAAAGATCGTAAATTTTGAATACGAATTTGAGTTTATGGATATATTATTTGAGTATCTGAAGGAAAACTACGAAAAATACAATTCAACGCTTCTCAGCCTGGTATTTAATAAAGCTCTTATGCTGAAGGAAGGCAAGCCTGAATATTACCTGAAAACAAAGGAGCTGCTTGTTGACGAAATGGAAAAGATTGTATGGATAGACCGTTTTAATGCCATGTCAGCGCTCTCAGCGTTTGCAATCGATCAGTTTTATAAAGGCAGCGCTGATTATATGAAGGAAAGATTTGAACTGCATAAAATTATTTTAGAAAATAATCTATACAGTTCCTCAGAAAAAGGGGGTTACTTTGATGAGCAGCTTTTTATTAACATAGTTGTTGTGGCTATCCAGATGAAGGAGCTTGTTTGGTGCGAAAATTTTATAAAGAAATATGAGCCGCAGCTAAATCCGGAATATAAAATAAATCCCGGATGCATTTCGCGCGCAAGGCTCAGCCTGGCCTTCGGCAGGCATGAGGAAGCCCTGATGAGCCTGAGCAAAATAACATCGTTAAACAACGCTTCGCACAAAACAAATATTAAGAACCTGACTCTAATGATATATTTCGAAATGGAGCGCTTCGTAGAGGCTTTGGATGTTGCCGATACTTACCGGAAATTCCTTTCAAGGGATAATTTACTTCCAATGGCGCAAAGAGAAAGAAATTCTAATTTTCTGAAATATTATAACTCTCTGCTGAAGTTTTCAGGCAATAAAGAAGCGTTAAGTAAGATACAATCTGAAATTTCCAATACATTTAATATAAACGAAAGACAATGGCTGCTGGAGAAAATTGAGCAATTGATGAAAAAGTAATTCTGAAGGAAATTCAAATGATAAATTTAAAAATAAATAAAAACCGGCACTTTTGTAATATTTGCTTAGAGTCAATTCAAGGGTTTTGGACGAACAATATGTTAATTATTTATCCTTCAAATACAACAATGCCCTGTATATACAAGCCATTGAGCCAGTTACCTCTATAGTGTTATTTTTTACTAACTCTTCAAGTTCATCAATCGGAATTTTTACCAGCTCAATTTCTTCCTGTGGGTCAATTATTGGTTCTGCCGTTTTTATGCAATTTTTTGCCAAAAAGAGGTGCATTTTATGTGTATCCTTTGTAGGGTAATCATAAAATTCACCAAAGTTTATCCAGCTATCTGAGCCTAAACCTGTCTCTTCCAGAAGTTCACGCTTTGCCGCAGAAAGAGCATCTTCTTTTGATTCATCAAACGTACCGCCCGGTAATTCCAGTGTTATTTTATCTATAGGGTAGCGATATTCCTTCTTAAGCATTACATGTTTTTCATCTATAACAGGAAAAATAATTGCAACATCTTTATTTTCCATTATGTAATAATCATTAACAACCAGCTCATCATTTATCTTGACAGTATCTTTCCGTACTTTCAGCCATTTGGAATTAAGTATGTATTCGCTTTTTAATTTTTTCCAGCTCATAAATTGCTTAGTCTGATAAAGCTCCGTTAGGAGCGATATGTTTGTAGCTTTGTAAGAATATTTTTCTTAGAGCTCCGTAGGAGCGACATGTTTTTAAATGTTTCTATATAACAGAATTTTTTCTCCGGAAAGATTTCAGAAAACACCTCACCTCAACACTATAAACTACTCCACCAGCTTTTTATATCTCACCCTCTTCGGTTCAATATCACCAAGGCGTTTTTTCTTGTTCTCTTCGTAATCGGTGTAGCCGCCTTCAAAGTAATAAACTTCGGAATCACCTTCAAATGCCAATATATGCGTTGCCACTCTATCCAGAAACCAACGGTCATGTGATATAATCACAGCACAGCCTGCAAAATCCTCAAGCGCTTCTTCAAGGGCTCTGAGTGTGTTAACATCAATATCGTTTGTCGGCTCATCAAGCAATAAAACATTAGCCTGTGATTTTAAAGTAAGCGCAAGATGCAGCCTGTTGCGCTCACCGCCTGAAAGCACTCCGACTTTTTTGCTCTGGTCTGTGCCGCTGAAGTTGAAGCGCGAAACATACGCGCGGCTGTTGAACTGCTTGCCGCCAAGCTCAATAAATTCCGCTCCTTCTGATATTGCTTCCCATACGGTTTTATTGGGATCTATTTCAGCATGCGCCTGGTCAACATAGCCAACCTGCACGGTTTCACCAACCTCAAACTCGCCCGCATCAGGCTTTTCAGTGCCGAGGATCATTCTGAACAGCGTTGTTTTACCCGCTCCGTTTGGACCGATGATACCCACAATTCCCGCCGGCGGCAGCTGAAAGTTCAGGTCATCAAACAAAAGCTTATCGCCGAAGGCTTTTTTAATTTTTACGGCATCAATTACTTTGTTGCCAAGCCTTGGACCGTTCGGAATAAATATCTCAAGCTTCTCTTCTTTCTGCTTGGTATCTTCGTTCATCATTGTATCATAATTCTGCAGCCTTGCTTTTGATTTTGCATGCCTTGCCCTTGGGGACATCCTTACCCACTCAAGCTCACGCTCAAGTGTCTTGCGGCGTTTTGATTCCTGCTTCTCTTCCTGCTCTAATCTTTTGGTTTTCTGCTCAAGCCAGCTTGAGTAATTTCCTTCCCATGGAATCCCCTCGCCTCTATCCAGCTCCAATATCCATCCCGCAACATTATCAAGAAAGTACCTGTCATGCGTGATTGCAATTACCGTGCCTTTATACTGCTTCAAATGCTGCTCAAGCCAGTCAATTGATTCCGCATCAAGATGGTTGGTCGGCTCGTCAAGTAAAAGTATATCAGGCTCTTTTAATAATAACCGGCATAATGCAACACGGCGTTTTTCGCCGCCGCTTAAATTTTTGATAAGCGCGTCACCTTCAGGTGTGCGGAGCGCATCCATTGCGCGCTCAAGCTTCGCGTCAAGCTCCCACCCGTTAAGGTGATCTATAAGCTCAGTCAGCTCGCCCTGTCTTTCGATAAGCTTCGTCATTTCATCATCATCCATCGGCTCCGAGAACTTATTGTTCACTTCTTCATACTCTTTTAATATATCAACAATTTCCTGCGCGCCTTCCTGGATTATTTCCTTTACGGTCTTCGTTTCATCAAGGTACGGCTCCTGCTCAAGCAGCCCGATGGAATACTCCTTGGTAAAATGTACTTCGCCGTCAAAGTTATCTTCAACACCTGCAATTATTTTCAGCAAGGTTGATTTACCCGAGCCGTTAAGACCGATGATACCTATCTTAGCCCCGTAAAAAAACGAAAGGTAAATGTTCTTTAATACCTGTTTCTGCGGTGGAAAAGTTTTGCTTACGCCTACCATTGAAAATATGATTTTATTATCTGCCATCAGCGATATTTGTATTTATGTTTGTAATTTTATGGTAAGAGGCAAAGATAACTATTTGCATTTAAGCATTAAATCCAATACTTAAGGTACTAAAACAGGAAATTATTTTTAAAATATCTTCTCCTGTATAGAGGTTCAAAGCGATTACCTGGTTTTTCAAACATAATTTTTACGGTTTTTAAATGGATATTTATCATATTTGCAATTAATGAAAATCATAAAAAGATCAGTTTGAAATTTATATATTTTCCGGGATTCTCTGCAGAAAATTAACCGCATATACCGAAAGGAGCTTTAAATGAAAAAATTATTGATCTTCCTTTTACTGTTCCCTTTGTTAAGTTTCACCGATAAAAATTACGAAGCATTTAAAAGTATTTCCACCGTTTCTGTTAATATTATATATGTTACAGGATACAGCCCTTCGGTGTTTAATAGCGGATGGGTTTTTTCAGCCTCAGGTATTGATAACATTACCGGAGCTGATGTTTCTGATAAAATTGAGTGGAGCGGGACTTTTGAAAGCTGCACAAAATCCGGTGATTATGTTTATCCCGTATTCAGTAATTTGGGACCGAATGAAATTACATTGACGTGTTTAATAAATGGCAGTAAAATAAAAAGAACATACAGGTTCAATGTTGTAAACAGTGATATGTATGCCGCAGTTGGAGATATTGCCAGGTGCCAGGAAGATTCCCACGGCTGTACCGGATGTCCGCATACGGTTAAAGGACCCATTACTACAGGCAGCCCAACAATTAAAGTAAGGAATAAGCCTGCGGCAAGGATGGGAGATACAGGAATTCATAAAAGTCCTAACTCATGCTGCGGGCAAAATACATTTACCATAATAGAAGGTGACCCCACTGTTCTTATTGACGGCACACCTGCAGCCAGGATCATGGATATGACACAGCATTGCGGCGGTGTTGGCAGGATCCTGGATTATGGAGATTGAGTATCCGGGTATCCCATTTCCGAAGTTTTGATCATTATGACGTGTAATGGACTAAGGGAGCCGCATCTATTGTTTTGTTTCAGTTTGGGGTGGTTTGAAGGAAAGTTCATATTTTTATTTTTCTGCTCGCCCAGGCTTAAACATCATAACCAGTGTTACATATCCAAAGATCAGGACTACAGAAAATAATATTGTCATCAGCATTGTGCGCGGATGCTGCATTGGGTGAATAAAACGGTTTGCTATATCAACAAACAGCTCCACCGGATTTGTTAACACATCCCAGCTGTTAAAACGCTCATACCTGCCGAGATATATTCCGAAGCTGCCCAGCACCAGCGAAAATATGGCGAACGCCCAGCCTTTAAAAGCGTTATACTTTCTGGCTAATGCGGTTTGAATATCATAAAGAGAAATGAATCCAAGTATCAAACCGTTCCACGCAAATGAAAGTATCATTCCAAGGTCATACCAGTATGGTATTCCTGCTTTTTTATCGAGGTGAAAAAAATCTGTTACAATATAGGGCGCATTGGGGAAAAGCAGCAGCCACACTGAAAGAATTATTCCCGTAAGCAGCAGTGAATTTATCTTCTTATAATACAGCAGGAACAATGTACTTATCACATACGGTAAAATGGCAAGGAATAAATTCCAGATCAGAAATAAATAAGTATTGTAGCCTGAGTAGTATACCCTGAAGGCTTCAATTGATACGCTTAAAAGGCATGACATTGCCAGAATAACAGTTACACTTAGCCTGTTATTTTCCCGTAAATTGCTGATAAATGATGACATAATTTCGATTTTAATGGTCTGATTTTGGTTTTCTTCTTTAACGTAAAGGTAGGTAGTTTGGTTTCAAATGTCTATCCTGAGCGTAGCGAAGGATCCATATATAGATTCTTCACTTTGCCCAGAATTTTATTCTTTCTTTACCAACCCATTCATCCCAAACATAGCTGTAATTATTGTAGCGGATAAAATACTTCCCGTCTTTTTCTTCAAGCACTTCCGCGGGATACCATGAGCCCTTTGATTCCACCTGTACAGTTTTTTCCTTCCCTGTTCTGATCCTGTCATAAGCAACCCACTCATTCCAGAAATCCTCGTAGCCATCATACTTGATATAATAGAAGTCATTTTCAGATCTTTTTATTTCCGCATCATACCACTTGCCTTCCCATGAAACCTTTATCTTATCACCGTTAGAAAAGCTCACGAAGTGTATCGGCTGCAGCTCGCTTTTGTTAAATGTTTCCGTGGATTTATCGCTGTAATCATAGAATTCACATTCAATTTTGTTGTTATCCGCATTTAATATTCTTACTGCTGCCAAATCATTGCCTTTTGGCGCCATAAAATATGAACCAACACGGAAATCTGAGTTCCCGGTTCCAATTTTGCCGGTTGATTTTGATAATGCGCTTGTTTCATCTACCCCGAACAGCTTAAAACCGCACATCTGCCTTTCGCGGTATTTCATCGCATCGCCAAGCTCAGTGCCGGTTTCACTGATCGAAATTATTCCGTCATTGTTCCTGTCGGCTAAGGGCAGCCCCGAAAGGCAATCAATTATTGATTGTGTAAAAGTCCAGTTGGCAGTTGATATATTACACGATGCCGCTGAAGTTAACACAATTACATTCTTACCCACGGAGCTTATCCTCTCCGCTTCATCAAGCAGCGCACCCGAGTAACAGCAGTCAGCCAGCAGCCAAACAAGCCTGCCTTTGAATTTATCGCGTACAGCATCACCAAGCCAGCTTACATCAAAACCCGTGCTTTTATATTTCCCTGTTGTGATATCATAGCTTGCGAAATATATCTTGCTGTCATCATCTTTTACACCGTGACCGGCATAATAAAAAATAAACTCTGAACCTTCCGGCGCTTTTTCAAGCGCATCCAGCACAGCAGTTTTCATGGCATCAACTGTTGATTCGTTATCTATAAGCAGCTTTACATTTTTGGGCTTCATACCCTGTGATTTAAGCAGCGTATACAGCTCTTTATCTTTCCTGTTGCGGCTGCTGAATGGCGAAAATCCCGGGTCCTTCCACTCCAGCACGCCTGCTATTACACCATATGTATTTTCACCGGGCTTTATATCGGAAGTGATAACGGTATTGCCGGTTTTCTTTTGCTTCGAATCGCGGGAAGTAAGCTCGTTTAACTTTGAGCAGTTAACGAACAATGGAAGCAGAACGAGAAGTAATATAAATTTTTTCATTTGTTCAAAATCCCCCTTGTAAAGGGGGAGGATATTTTCAGGATTTTATTATGTGCGGATTATTCGATACCGCTAATTTATATAACTCTGCAACGGGGAGTTGTTTACCCCAATAATCTATTTTTATGAACTAAACTGGGACTAAAGCCCCACAGGTTGAGGGCAAGATTAATCCCCGCTCTAAACTGCCGGAGCAGTCAGGAGAGCTGGGCAAATTAAAAAAATATTTCTTTACGAAACGACATATATCTGAGTATTCTAAGGATTGCCTAACCATATTCTCTAACTTTAACCATGTTAGTTGAGTTGCCACGACCTTTAGGTCGTGGATTAAGAAAATAAATATTATGGGCTTTAGCCCCCATTGAAAATAATATAAACCATGCTCATCTTTTAATCCTTGAATCATGGTTCTTCTTTTTACTAAGCCTCCAGCCAAAGTATCCAAGTACACCAAGAGCTATTACACCCATTACAACCGGTATCAACACAGTAAGCACACTCATAACGAACGATGTTATATGTTCAAATGTCGCTATTAGCCAGTTTGCCCACCCGGCTGTGAAAGCAGTTGATTTCAAACGAGCCATGCTTGCGCCGCTTTTTATCACTGCGGCTGAGCCGCCGCCTACTATAATACCAAGTGTCCACTGCACCATCGGCGGCACATCGGTTATGAATGTTACCGAAAGCAGTGTACCTGCAATTGCCGCAAGCGGGACTGAAATTGTATCGAGCGCATTATCAAGCACAGGAATGTAATAGGCGCCAATTTCCGCAATAGTTGCGGTCAAAAATATTGCGAACGCCGGCCATGAACCCATCCATTCAAATCCCCCGCCGATATTCACAATGCCTGTTAATGAGGCAATGTTGCTTATCAAAAGCGGCACAAATACGCGGAAGCCGCAGCTTGCTGCGAGCCCTAAACCGAGACAAATACCGATTGCTATATCCATATTCCTTAATCCGTAATTTCACAAATATATGCATATTCAAAATAAATATGCTTTAATTTAACTGCACAAAATCCTTATTGTTCCTTAAAAATGTACCTGAAATTTATCATCTTCTCATCATTTCCGCTGCTTTATTCAGCAGCCAGGTTTTACCGTAATAGCTTCTTTCAGCGGATATCTTCTTTATGGCAGCAGGCAGGGATGAAGTGTTGTTATCCATTCTGCAGGCGAGAATTTTTTTATATCCTGAGGCAAAATACGAAGCGGAAGCTTTATGGGCAACCGGCATTTTGCTGCTTTTGTTCAGCATATGCACAAATGCATCAGCATTGCTTAACGCTTCCTGCAGGTAGTTAAGCTCATAATAAAGCATCAGCCTTAATATTCTTATATCATAAAAATATAGGTTCTTATCCATCTGGAATTTTTCTGACTTAAGCAGCGAAAGCTTCTGGAGTGCTTCTTCAAATTTTCCTTTATGGAAAAGTATCAGTGACTCGTAATATTTGCCAACCGATTCATTTCCTTTTTCCCTTACATCCCGGATATATTTATTGAATACATATTCGCTCCATTTAAGGTCTCCGGTGTTTATTCCTGAAAGAATGAAGTTCCTGAAAAAAACAAAAAGCATTTTTACTTTGCCTGTTGCAAAATATACGTTTTCGATTTTTTTATAAACAAGGTTCTTTTCCTTAAGGTAATATCTTCGTTCTTCGCCTGTTGTATTTTTAAGTACATCCGAAAGGAGATCAAGCATATATATATAGCCTATGTAAATGCTCCTGGTGCTGTTTATCTGCTTATTTGAAAATATGTAAGTCTTTATTTCTTCATACAGCTGTTTATCTTTTGTGGAGTTCATAATCACAAGAGTAAGGTAATGGCATATCAGCTCTTTGTTCTTTATCTCAGAGCTTTTAACCGTGCTGTAAAGCTTCTTCAGGTCCATACACTCTTCCAGGTGGAATGCCGCGTTTCTGTTTCTGTCCTTTTGGGTGGAGTAGAATGTTTTCTGGCGGAAGACCTGTGAAACCTTGTAAAGGAAATGAATTAAATGATACTCCATCGAGAGATCTGTATGAAGATCCCAGTTGATATATTTATCGGTATCAAGAAAGTAATTGCCGTACTCATCATCCAGCAGCAGGTGCTGCATTACATCTTCATCTTCAAATAAATTCAGCTTAGAATTTTTTTCATACTTTTTCTTTGCAGAAAGAAAATGACCGTACAGCTTTTTTTGCCTTAACCCGTAGAGCAGGTTCTGCTTTTCATACCTGCCGCTTTCTAAGGAAATAAACTTTTCTGCAAGCTTTATCAGGTTTGAAAGGAGCCTGTTCATCAGGTCTTTATTGTATTTTTTGCCGGGATAAACTACAGCAAAAAGCTTTTCACGTGTGAAATCCTTGCCGCCGAATGAAGGGTAGAATTTTTTTATTTCTTCATATAATAAGGCAGTGTTTGCGCTGGTATTAAAATAAGGTGAGCTTACAAATCTGCTGAAACCCCTTATCTCAGCCTTTGAAAATGATTTTAGGATATTTATAAATGCTGAATCTACCATAAAAAACCTTTCATTTTAGAAGGTGTAATATTGTTAAAATCTGTAAAATTTAAGCAATATTCAAGCTAATTCCCGTATAAAATCTTTCATTTTGAGCTTTAAATTTCTTTGTTCTGTGTAAACTTTAGTTTTATGTTTGAATCATTTCTAAGGCAAATTGGGGTAACATTTAAAATTAACGGAAAACAGGTTTATGCAGAAATTGACCAGAAACATTTTTTCAGCGGTTATTGCGCTGATAGTTTTTTCAGCAGCCGCCTTCAGCCAGAACATTAACGGCAAGCTTGGTACAGGCGGACAGTTTATAATCAGAGATACAGCCGCAACATATCTTTCGCTGGCGCAGAATACTGGGTATCTTTCGCTTAACAGAAGCCTTGTACTTCCGCTCACAATTTCATCAGGTACCGGAATAATCTTCAAAGGCTCATCGCGGTTCCTGCATGATTACAAAGGTACGGGCACTTCAGGCGAAAATCTTTTCCTCGGGTTAAACAGCGGAAACTTTACGCTTAGCGGTACCGGAAGCGAAGGCAGCTATAATATTGCAGTTGGTTCCAATATTTTGAGCATGCTTACAACCGGATATGCAAACTGCGGTATTGGTTCGCAGGCGCTTATGATGAATACATCAGGCTACCAGAATACAGCACTGGGCAGGTACACCATGTACAGCAATACAACAGGCTATAATAATACCGCAATGGGTTACCAGGTACTTTACAATTCCACAACAGCTTTGCAGAACACTGCTGTTGGTACGCAATCCATGTTCAATAATTTAACCGGGAATAACAATTCTGCTTTTGGATATTACTCATTGTACAGCAATCAAACCGGGATCAGAAATACTGCATTGGGCTTTACTGCGCTCTACGGCAATGTTTCCGGCAATGAAAACACAGCAGTCGGAAACCAGTCGCTATATAATCTGACCGCCGGCAATAATAATATTGGTATAGGCAGCGATGCCCAGGTGCCCAGCAATACCGGCAGCAACCAGGTTAGAATAGGCAATACCCTGATATCCTATGCAGGTGTTCAGGTTGCGTGGACTATCACAAGCGACAGAAAATGGAAAGAAAATATAAAGAGCTCAGAGCTTGGACTGAGTTTTATCAGCAAACTTCGGCCCGTATCTTACTTCAGAAAAAATGATCAGGGTAAAAGAACCGAATACGGCTTTATTGCCCAGGATGTTGAAGAGACCCTTATGGAAGAAGGAATAAAGACCTCCGGAATTATCTCCAAAGATGATAACGGCAATTATGAAATGCGATACAATGATCTTTTTGCGCCGATGGTAAAAGCTATTCAGGAGCTTCAAGCTCAAAATGATGAGCTGAAGAATGAGAACACAAAGCTTTCTGCGGAAATTCAGTCACTGAACATGCTTAAAGATAAGCTTACCCGCCTTGAAGAAACTGTAAAAGAGCTCTCCGGGGTAAAGAACGCTTCAATGACTGAAAACGAAAAGTAGAACCAGAGGAAAGAACTTTGAAAACAATAGCAATAACATTTTTTCTTGTGCTGTTAATTCCGCTGAAGGCGCAAAGCGTTCTAACGCTTGATGCAGGGACATCGCTCGGGGTTTTAACAACCGCGGATATATGCGCGGGCATTATTAACGGAGGCGGTATACTGTACGGTGATGGCACAATTTGCGGCGGACTTGTCAGCACGGGAGAAGTAACAAACGAAATGCCCTTAAGTTTTGAGGTCTTCAGTAATTATCCCAATCCTTTTAATCCTGTAACAACAGTAAAATACCAGATTCCCGCAGCCGGTTTTGTAACAGTAAAGCTGTATGACCAGCTTGGCCGTGAAGCCTTGAAATTATTTGAAGGAGAGCAAAATACCGGCTTTTACAGCATGGTTATAAATGCAGGCGGACTTGCTTCGGGAATTTATTTTTTGAAGGTCAGTTATAACGGAATTTTTAAAATATTAAAGATCAGTTTAATAAAGTAAGGGGAATAATTATGCTGAAAAAATTATTTTTTCTGCCGGTATTTGCTGTAATACTAACAGCATTTAATTTTTCTTTTTCCGCAGGTAAGCCGGTGTTTGCAGGCGGACCCCATGATTCACTACTTTTCGACGGAAGTAACTCCAGTCCCGGAAAAAACTTAAGCAGGGGTAATTATGACGGCGGCTACTATCCGTGTTCATGGAAGGTTGTTAAGCTGAAAGGATATGCGTTCGGGACAGTTCGGAAAATGGATGTCGGGAACATGTGCGGCCAGCCCGATACATCGTATTACGTTGTAGATGATACCCTGAAGGAAGGTGATATCCTTTCTGACGGGACCGTTATTGAAACCGGCGCAGGAGCAATGATATCAGTAGCTGTGTTTATGAAAAGTGACCCCACGCGGACGGGGCGCTTTTTTATGACAGCACATGAATATTCGCTTATGAAAATTCCGGTGCTTGATGCATTATGCGAACAATTGAAGATCGAGTGGCAGGGCGAGCTTGCCCAGAAAGTACTTATTATCAAAGGAAAAGTTACCTATGATTCCCCGCCTTCTGATAAGGTTAAAATCAGAACAGAAGGGAAAAGATCTTCGGTTCGCCATAACAAAACAAAGTATTCCCATGAAGTGCTTGTTGATGGCGGGGACAGTATTGATGTTGTCCGTGTGTATGAAGGCTCTGTCGAGATTTCGCATATACTGAGCGATTTTTCTGATTATGAATCAAAAGGAAAAGAAATGGAGCAGCTTGCGCAGGATTTCCAGGCCGGAAAAATTACAATGGAAGAAATGACAACAAAAATTGAAGAGTTCCAGGCTAATACCGGCAAGCTTTCAGATAAGATGAAACCATTTATAGTTGACCAGGGCAATAAATGTATATTGGGCAAATCATCCTACAGCATTGAACCGCTTGGTACGGGTGATGAAGATGAAGCAAAATAAATAATTCGCTTCTGCCCATGATATGAATTTGCTCTGATGAGGATATTAAAATTACTTTAGTTTTTTAACCGTAAATCCGGTTAATACAGATTTTTTGTATTCACCGGAAACTAAGGTTACCGCCCGGTGTTTATCTTTAGAGGAGTAATAAAGGTAAATGCTGATGAATATTTTGAAGATCCCTGTTTTATTGATTTTTTTCGCCACGCTTGCTTATTCGCAGTATATCAGTTATCCTTACCCGTCAGATTCCATTACATTCACGCTTGAATCACAGCAGCTTGTTATGTCTTACATGGATGTAAAGCCTGATCCCGCAGCAGCCAACGGCAAAAGCGTAATACTTTTCCACGGCAAGAATTTTAACGGCTATTACTGGAAGGATGTGATTGAATTCTTTGTAGGCTCAGGCTACCGGGTTATTGCGCCTGACCAGGTTGGCTGGGGGAAGTCATCACGGGCAAACATTCATTACAGCTTTCATTTGCTGGCTTTGAACAATAAGGGCTTGCTTGATTCTCTCGGAATTGAAAAGGTAAATGTTATAGGCCATTCAACAGGGGGAATGCTTGCCGCCAGATTTGTTTTAATGTATCCTGAAAGAACAGAAAAGCTTGTGCTTGAAAACCCGGTCGGGCTTGAAGATTACCGCCTTTTTGTTCCTTACCAGCCCGTTGAAGCGCAGTATATCAGGGAGCTTGCCGCTACCTATAACAGCATTAAGGAATATCAAAAGACATATTACCCCGAATGGAAGGACGAATATGAACATTATGTTCTTGCACAGTCACAGGATCTCTCAAGAGATGACTTCCGGAACGTTGCATGGGCAAATGCTCTTACATACCAGATGATCTATGAGCAGCCGGTTATCTACGAGCTGAAAGATATCACGGTTCCAACCCTGCTTGTTATAGGGCAATATGACCGTACCGTAGTGGGAAAAAATCTGCTGAACGAAGAGGCAAAACAAATATACGGTAATTATCCCTCGCTTGGGAAAAAAGTTAACAGCCTTATCAATGGCTCTAAACTTGTTGAGCTTGAAAATGTTGGACATATTCCGCACGTACAGGCTCTTCCTGAATTTCTAAAACAGGTAAGTGATTTCTTAAGAGAGTAGTGCATAAAAAAAGGAGCCCGCAAAGAGGCTCCTTTAATAATTTTTAATTTTTAGCTTAATCGTTCTTCTTTGTTCTTTCTGTTAATGATACTTTATCGCCATCAACCTTAAAGCTCATTGATTCGCTCCATTTGCTTGCGGAGTTTTCTTTGATATTCAGCTTTAGGCCTTTAAGCTCAACTTTTATAACATTATCAGCAGAAGATATCTTTACTTCGTCGAATGTTTTTTCAACCGTTGAAGCAATTGTCGGCTTGCAGTTCTCTATCTGGCTTACGATCGCTGCATCATCACGGAACCAGCTCTTTAAATATGTTTTGCTTTCTTCGCTGCACTGGTAGCCCAGGTTCAATGCGGTAAGTATCTTGCACTTTACATTCTGTTTATTGCCTTCAGCAAAACACTCATTGCCAATTGTTGATGCAAGATAGCCCAACACTGCTTTTTCCGGTCCGCTGATGCCCGCAAAATAGCTGTCATCAATTTTAATAACATTAACCTTTGCCTTCAGTGAAGGATCGTAAATATCTTCACGCCATATTACCTTATGTAATACCTCTGAGCTGCTGTTAATGTTTAAAATATTTTGATAGGGTTTTTGTGAATCTTCTACAGCAGATACATTATTGTGAAGCACAAAGCTAAGCACAAACAAAGCTGCGAAAAATAAAATGTAACCTAAAAACTTTTTTCCCTTTTTCATATCAGCGCCCCCCGGCTAAAATTTGAATTGAATATTGTATACTGCAATTAAATTAACCAAAGATAGTATAATATATAGAGTTATCAAGTAACGATATTCGTGATATTTTTAAGCCGTAATTTTTGTTTTTATGCCCAATAAGCGCAAAAACTATACATAAACGCTGAAAAAACAAGATTTTTCAAATTCTCTTTTATACTATAATATAACTAAACCTTTTCATATCACTTTGCATCATATTATTGTAATTTAGGAGAAAATATGCGGTCTAATTTAGCCGAGGCAGGCAGCACTGCCGAGGGGGGAGCTCTGGAGCTGGTATCTACAAGTCCGGATAGAGAGTTTGAGCTGGTTCGCCAGGCGGCGGCAGGGAACTCTCATGCATTCAGGGAGCTGTATAACAACAACGTAAAACGTGTGTATGCAGTTTGTCTCCGCGCATGCCAGGATAGAGATACCGCAGAAGAGCTGACCCAGGAAGTATTTGTGAAAGCATGGGAAAAGCTTTCATCGTTTCACTTTGAAAGCAAGTTCTCATCATGGCTTCACTCAATTGCGGTGAACCAGTTCCTGATGATGAAGCGCTCTGAAAAAAGATTTCAGGAACGCGTAAGCGAGCTTACTGAAATTATTTCCAGGGATAATCCCCAGGCAAAAGTTAAACAGGGGTATGATTCAAGAATTGATATTGAAGGTGCCCTTGAAAAGCTGCCGCAGCAGGCCAGGATGGCTTTTGTTCTTCACGATATTGAAGGATATAAGCATCACGAAATTTCCAAAATGATGGATATAGAGGTAGGTACTTCAAAAGCCCATTTACACAGGGCCAGAAGAATGCTGAGAGAGGAGCTGGCAAAATGAAAAATGAAATAACCATGAAACATAATAATTGCGAAGAGATCGAGCTCTTGGTAGATGATTACCTTGAAGGTATGATCTCAAATGAAGACAGGAAGCAGATGGAAGAGCATCTTAAATGTTGCCCCGCCTGCAGAAAATACCTGGAAGATACCGTTCTTCTTATTGAAAGAACAAGCCTTATTGCCCAGGAAGACGAAAAAAGCGAAAAGCTGCTGCCTAAGAACAAACAGCAGGAGCTGTGGAACGCGATCGAAGCAAAGATAAACGCAAAATTACCCGAGCATAAAGATACACACATCTATAACATGAACGGTTTTGAAGATGAATATATTTCAGTTTCATCAGGCAGCAAAGAACCGGTTCCGGTAAGATCTGCCTGGGGAAGTATGCGATACTACTTCAGCGGCATTGCCGCAGTGCTCATCCTTGCGTTCATAGTTTACGGAGTAAACCGCTACATGAAATTCCGCGATAACGGAATTGAGCTCAATACCAATTTAGTCGAAGTTTCAGGCGGACCCAAATGGATGGTAACATCACTTAAAGGCAGCCCTATGATCAATGATCTTGTGATGAAGGCAATTGATTCACTGGGCGTGGGAGGTGTTATCACAACCAACGATTCATCCAGGGCAGAGCTTTATGTTGCGGGACTTGGCACAGTAATTATTGAACCGAACAGCAAAGTTAAGCTTACAAAAAGCAGCAATAATGAAAAACGAATTCAGCTTGATTACGGCGCAATTGACGCCAATATAAACGCAAAACCGCGCACATTCTTTGTTGATGCAGGCACCGTTACTGCTGTCGATCTTGGCTGTTCATATAAATTCTCAGTCGATAAAGCCGGCGACGGCCTGCTTTATGTAAGACAGGGCAAGGTTTCACTGGAATCAGCCGGCAGGGAATCACTTGTTCCCGAAGGCAAGTTCTGCGTAACCAAACAGGATATCGGCCCCGGCACACCGTTCAGAGAAGACTCCTCGCCACAGCTTAAACAGGCGCTTATGGAGTTTGATTTCGGTAACTGCGGCTCACAGTGTATAAAAACAATTCTTAATAATTCCAAAAAGACCGATGCTGTAACACTGGTTAACATGATGCCAAGGGTCGATGCGCAGTATAAATATGAGGTCTATAACAAGGTGGCTGCATATGTTGCACCGCCAAGGGTCATACCAAAAGATAGTATTTCAAGGTTCAAACGTGCTGAAGATATTAATGAATGGGTTGATAAGATAATGGAAGAAGTTAATATTCAGATCCGGGAAAATATGGCTAGGGTTGAAGAAAATATGAAGCAGTTTGATAATGAAAAATGGCAGAAGGACTGGGAAAAAAACTGGAAGGATCACTCTAAAAAAAGCTGGAATTTTAATTATGTAATACCGCCGGGCAACGATACTATGGAATTCCTTTACAAAACCGGCGTGAACGGCTGGACTGAAGAAGACCAGAAAGAGCTTGAAGAAGAAATGAAACAGATGCAGGAAGACCTGAAAATTGATAACGAAGAGTTCAAAAAGGAAATGGAAAAAGTTAAAGAAGAGCTTAAACGCGTTAATGAAAAGATAAAGATAGATATGGAAGAAGTTAAGAAGGAAGTTGAACGCGAAAAACAGCTGCACAAGGAAGAAATTGAAAAGGAAAAGAAGGAATCAGAAAAACACAGAAAGCCTAGCGATACCGGCGATGATGATGATAATTAAGATGTGAAAATTCAAACGTGCAACGATTTTATTAAATTATAAAATAAAAAATATAACCCGCCTTAAAACGGCGGGTTTTTTATAACTTTTAATATATCAAATATGAAAATTATTATCTCGCTTACGGCTGTATTGATCTTCACAAATTTTGTCTGCGGACAAAATGACGATAAGCCCGTTAAGGAAACAATAATAAAAGTCGGTGATGGATGCGAAGGCTGCGATGCTGTTTATGACTCGCCAGTACCGCTTGAAGAACTAAGCAGTGTTGATACACTGCCTGATTTTAATGCAGCCCAAATTAAGCTCGAGATCAGCGGAGTTATCTATCAGTCTGATGGTATCACGCCTGCCCCGGGAATTGTATTATACCTCTATCACACCGATCAAAACGGGTATTATTCAAAAAAAGGAAATGAAACAGGACGACACGGCTACCTTAGAGGGTGGCTTAAGACCAATGATAAAGGTGAATATAGATTTTATACTCTCAGACCTGCTCCATATCCCAATGCCACATTCCCCGCGCATATTCACCCAACAATTAAAGAGTCCGGAAAAACTCCATACTGGATAGATGACTATGTGTTTGATGATGATAAATTTGTGGATGATTCATACAGGAAAAATGCTGAGAACCGCGGTGGTGATGGAATTGTATCATTGACAAAAAATGAAAGCGGTGTTTATACCTCAAAGCGCAATTTAATACTCGGGAAGAATATTCCGAATTATAAGTAATGAATCATAAAAAAAGACTCCCGTTAACGAGAGTCCTTTTATTTAAATCTGAATTTTGAATTGTTACTTATTTGATTGTTTTACACCGCATGTGTTTGCGCCTATTATTGAATACAGCGGGCAGAAGTTCATGAATGCCGTTAACAGCGGTACGATCCCGATTAAGCCGAACCAGGATTTAAAATAAAATCCCGCGCCAATAATTAACACACCAAGAATTATTCTGATAACTTTATCTGCGCTTCCTACGTTTGCTTTCATTTTTTGTTCCTCCGGAATTTTAATTAATGATATATTCTTTTGATACAAAGATATACCAAGACCGCGGGATTATTGTGTGACAATATCACACAGCAAAACTAAGAAAGCCTTGAGTGAAGGGCTAATTGATTGTTTATTAATATCTTACCTCTGTCAAGAATTATTATTTTTTCCTTTTCCAGATCCTTCAGAATGCGGCTTACAACCTCCCTTGAAGTACCAAGCTCTTTTGCAATTTCCTGGTGCGTTGCGCTTAATAATCCGTTATGAGAGTTGCGGGTAATGTATTCCGCAATTCTTGAATCCATTTTGCGGAAGGCGACCTCTTCAACAATTTCCATTACTTCAGATAGCCTTGATGATAACAGGTCAAAAAAATATTTTCTCCACGGGTCATATCCTTTTACAAATTCTCGCAGAAGCTCATTGGGTATAAGCACTGTTTCAATTTCTTCTTCAACTTCGGCTTCGGCGGGAAAGGAATTTTTGCTCAGTATGCACGAAGCTGTCAATATGCAGCTCTCGCCCTTTTCGAAGCGGTAAAGGGTTATCTCTCTGCCGGTTTCACCGGCTTTAAAAACACGCACCCTGCCAGAGAGTATAAATGCGAAAAATGAACAGGTATCTCCTTTTAGAAAAACCGTTTCACCCGCAGGCAGTGTTTTAAAAATTGAATACTGCTTTATGCTCTCAGCTTCGCTATCTGAAAGTGACTTTAAAAACGGGTATGCTTCTCGGAGTTTTTGGTATATTTCCTCAGGTATCATTTTTTAACGGAGTTATTTAATACAGGCTCCGGGATCTCCATAGCCGCTATTATTCGGGCTTTGAAATTATTTTCGCTCCATGATCTTAGCTTTGCCTCCAGCTCAGCATATTCATTCCGCCTTTTTTCCCTCAGGTTCAATATACAGTTACGAAGCTGCCTTGTGGATATCCGCTGTTCCTGATCTTTAATGGTATTGTTAAAATGCCTGATTTCCCTGATGTGGTGATTAATATCAGGTATCATTACATCTGAATCATGTACCTCACCCATTAGGTCAAGTGATAGCTTTACCTCATCAAGGCACAGCTTAAAATCAGGTGAGAAGCAGTATTCGCCAAGCTCCATAGCGTAGCGCAGCGGCTTGCCTGCCTTACGCATTTCATGAAGCTGGTTTTTCCTGAGCGGAAAATTTATCACAACAGGCGCATATGAAAAAAAATCATCATACATCTCAGGTATAACCCGTTTCAGATTTTCCCTGAGCGATAATTTTTTCTTTATGGAATATTTTCTTTTCAAATGATAAACCCTATGGTAATGTTAGCACTTATGGTAACGTTTGCACCCCATGCAAACATATGTATTATCTTTATGACTGCCCGGAGGTCAGTCTCTACATGGTAACGTTTGCACTCCGTGCAAACAAATCTATGATAAATTCTCCGTAATGAAATTATGGAAATGCTCTTTATATCCCGCCCTGTTAAGCGTGTTAATATGCTGTATCAGCAGCTTTCGCTTCTGCTCACGTTCGGCTTTTTTCCTTATAATAAGCAGATCGATTGCGCGGGTATCTCTTTCACTTACATCAGCCTTCATCTTTTCTATCTTATCTATGAACACATCATAATCTCTGACCTCGCCAAGTGAGCGTATCAGCAGGCGCAGCTCATTGTATTCTGCTTTGAATTTTTTCTTCGGGAAAACACCGCGGAACATTTTAAATACTGCCTGCACACGCCGCGAAGCTACGCGCATATCATGCAATGCCTCTATATCGCTGCCATCAATTGTGCCCTGCTCATTCGCCGTCATTTCATCAAACCTTGTGCGCAGTATCTTCAGCAGGCCTTCGGCAAGCGGCCTTTCAGGATCAAGCCCCGGTATTTTTTTTGCTTTTGCCAATTAAATATCCTTCAGCGCTTTTTTTGCAAGCGGAGTAAGCTTCAGCTTCTTCAGCTCTTTTTTTGTGAAAAGTTCAGCGCCAAATGAATCATTGCCGTCAGGCTCGCGCTTTAATTTATCTATATCCTTCGCTTCAGCTTTATATATCACACCCGTATGATGGAACTCTTCTTTTTTTGATTCATGTGTATATGCCTCAACCGTTATAAGCTTATATGACCTCAGCTTCAGACCCGTCTCTTCAGTAATTTCGCGCTTTAAGGTCTGCTCCGGTGTCTCGCCAAAATCGGTTTTCCCGCCGGGCAGGTCCCACCTGCCTTTGAACGGACCCTTGCCCTTCTGGATCAGTACATACTTATCCTTATACTTTAATACGGCATAAACCCCGAACCGTGTTGATTGTATTTGTTTTTTCTTTGTCATTTTTCTAATCAAAACAATATGTCAGTCTGAGCGGAGTCGAAGACTGGAATATATCAATTAATTCCTAAATCCAATAATTACCTTATGAGATTTAAAAACTTACTTCATTATTTCCGTAGCTTCGCTTATTCAGTATAAACTCTTCACCACCCTATACGTCCCCGCATATGCATCAACTGTATGCGTGATAGGTTTTGAGTACCCCCCGCCCAAGCCGAGCGATACCGGGATATCCCTTGATTTGTACTCACCAAGCACCAGCCTGTCGCGCTCCATTAAACCACCGGGAGTAAGTGAAAGCCTGCCGAGTGAATCCTCCTTAAGCGGATCAACCCCTGCCTGGTACAATATTATATCAGGCTTAAACTCAAAAATAGCAGGTAAATTTTCTTTAAGTAAGGATAAATATTCGTCATCACCAGTACCGTCAGCAAGCCCGATATCACATGTTGAAGGCACCTTCTGGAACGGGTAATTTTTCGCGCCGTGCATGCTGAATATATAAACATCCGGATTTGCCCCAAGTATCCCGGAGTTTCCGTTGCCCTGGTGAACATCCAGGTCAACAATCGCGGCGCGGTGTATCATTCCGCATTTTATTAGATGCAGTATCACCACGGCAAAATCATTGAATACACAAAACCCCTCGCCGTGATCACGGAAAGCATGGTGCGTGCCCCCGGCAAGATTCCCGCCGATGCCGCACTCAATGGCGCTGCGTGCCGCGCCAATGGCTCCGCCAACAGAAGCCAGTGAACGGTAAAACAATTCTTTGCTCCACGGCAACCCTATGCGGCGGATAATTTTGGGGTCAATTGTACCGTTTGCAAATGAGTCAAAATATTCAGGCGAGTGCGCAAGCGTAACAACCTCGCGCGCGGGAAGCTCAGGTTCATAAAGCTCACCCGGCTCCAGGATACCCTCCTCCAGCAGCTTTTCCCTCAGCAGCCTGTATTTTTCCATGGGGAACCTATGCCCCTCAGGCAGCGGAACAGTGTAATGATCTGAGTAATATACTTTCATTTGCAGGAAGCAAAGATATTTGAATATGATTGCAAGTTAAAGGGGAATTAGGGGAAGACACGCAAAAACTAACAAGATTTGTAACGCACTTTATATTTTTTCCAAAAATTTTTAAAATAGAAGACAATACCATTAACATCGTTTAAATTCTGGGCTTCAAAAAATTTATATACAGAAGTTCTATGAAAAATATTTATTTTCCTCAAATTTAGCCCGCAAGTAAAAAATATTTTCTTTTTTGCTGCCTTAATTAGTAAACTCCTTTCTTTCAGCCCTCTGCTGACAACTATAAAAATCGTATCATATTTTAAATATATTGCAAAAAGATAGATAAATGGCAAATACATAATCGTTAATACTGGATATAGTATGAACGCATTCAAACTCTCATAATTTACCAAAGACTTGTATTCAAGGGCTATTTTATAAACAATAAAGAATAATTGGATCAGAGCAAAGCTAATAAAAAAGAAATTAGTTAATTTGTCAAGAA
The DNA here is from genome assembly GCA_017303675.1 of Ignavibacteria bacterium. NCBI lineage: Bacteria > Pseudomonadati > Ignavibacteriota > Ignavibacteria > Ignavibacteria bacterium. The sequence goes on along the minus strand of JAFLBX010000001.1, from coordinate 705,700 downwards.
TCAAATTTTTATATGTGACTTTATTACCTACATTTAACACTGTAATAAATAATATAAAAGGAACAAGTATCATTTCAACTATAAAACTAAAAGTATAAAAATTGACAATGAATTCAATCAAAACCAAAATTTTCAAATTGTCGTAAAGTATGTTTATAAAAAACGATTTATCACTTACTTTATTGACATTAACGAATAAGGTTATCGCAACACCAAAATACCAAAAAATTGAATCCTTAATAAAACTAGGATTCCACAGAAGACTTACCCACAAGATGTAATGTAAGAAAAGGACATAGAGAGTAATCAACAGTAGAGACACCAAAATAGTATTAGAAGTTAATACCTTTAAGAAATTAACTAACGATTTTCTTATATCTTTACTGGTTAAAGATAAAATGAATAAAAATACACCCCAAATTAATAAGGCTCTTTCGCGATTATCTAATATTACTATTTCTATGGTCTTTGCATTGAATTTATTGCTAAAAATTCTGTTTCTATATTCTTGATATCCTTTTTAGGTACAAAATACTCATTACCTAATGAATCGTAAACATAAATTGTGTTTATTTTGTTTGAAAACAAATCTTTATAATTAAATATTTGCTCAATAACATATTCGCCAGGTTTTAAGGTTTTAGGTAATTTTGTATTATTCATTCCGGCAAAGAGCAAAAATTTCTTTTTGTTTTTTGAAGTTCCAGCTAAACCTTTCACTACTACATCTCTTCTTCCAATATTTGTTATCGTAAATGAAAGATGTATTTCATTTCTAGCCAGATACCCAATTTCATATGTAAATGAACAATCAACCTTTAGGTTACCTTTATCTTTACTGTAGATATAAACATTCCAAAACGCTATTAATGTAGAAAGTAGCGCACCATAAATTGCTAAAAAAAATGTGAAATCCATATTATTTTATTATTTTCCTCTACTTCATCCGATTAATCGTCTACTTTTATCGTCTCTTTTGCTTCTAAGTTTTTTCAAATATTCAGGATATTATTAATCAACTCTATATCAGTTGCAACTAAAGAGTTGTTTTTCGGATTTGTAGTAACTTTGTAGGTAACTTGTTTCCCTAACAAATTATTGACATTTAATCCTTTTATTGATTTTGAGTGAAAGAAAATATTTTGGGGATTGCGTTTGATAAAACCACAATATTTACCATATCTGTCTCTCAAAATCTTTATTACTTCACCTTGATAAGTAAAATTTCCTGTTTTGATTGAATCAGTTTTCATGTTAGTAATTTTTCGTATTTCCAATAAAAGTAACTCAGTAAATTCTTTAATGTCTTTAATCCCATATATACTTCTTCTTTTCTTTTTTATCCATATGTTTTTACAATTTTCAAATATTTCGATCGCCTTTGAAAAAAACTTCTTACATTCGGTATCGTTCTTTAATACTTTTAGTAATATTTGACAATGTTCGTCAATCATTTTTTCGTTATTTATATCGATATTTTTTCCAGCCACAAGTTCTCTAAATGCCATTAGAACATGCGCACGATAAGAGTATAAATTCCTTTTTTCAAAAAGGTTATTCCTAAACAATTTTTCTAATGAAAAAAAAGCATATGCAGCCGTAAAATATGGCAGTTTGGATTGATGATCTTGAAACAAAGAATTTGGAAATTTTTCAAGTAGTTTTAATTCGTGCCTAAATGCGACATGGGGTTCGTTAAAAAACATCGCCACAAATGATTGGACTATAATTCTTAAATTGAGTTTTTGATATTGTTTAATCGTTGGATTATTTTGGTATTGTTTTGAGCGTCTCTCATAATAAAATTTTTCGTATTCATTAGATAAGGCATTGATAAATTCTTCTAATTCTTTATGAAATTTTTTGGTTGTTTCGAAAGCTTCATCATATACAATATTTTGCCTATTTGTGCCCCTAACAATTTGATTTGTAATTTCGTTACTTTTAGTAGCAATTACTTTAACGATTACGGGTACCTTTGATAAGTCTTCACTTTTTTCTGCAGAATAATATAAAACATGACATGTTTGACAACCATTTACTATTTGTGGGTTTTTTAGATTCACTTGTCTGTTGCTGGGCAAATACTCCTCACACACAATTGTAATTCCATTATTTAATAATGCAAATTTTTCGGGCTCTAATTCAACAGTATTTCTGATTTCGTCATTTACAGTATTGTTGCCCTGAAAATCTCTCACATTATCATTAAATAAAGACTTTCTAATCAAGCCATCGCTTGTTTTCAATAATTTTTGAAGTTCGGATGCATAACATAAAATCACACAAGAATTTTCAACATTTCTAACAGATGTCAAGGGCATTGTATCAATCGAATTTATGATAGTTGAAAAATTATTTTCATTTGAATCTAATATTTCCTTGAAATGTTCAGTGTCTATAAAATGTATTTTTGGTTTCTTATAGGTTCCTATCCTATCAACATCTTCCTGAAACTGATTAGCTAATGCAGATAAATTACTGTCATTCATCCATTTACCCATCACTACGTAATAAATCCGCACAGTTGGATTATCTTCCCACGTGAATATAACATTTTCACTTAATAAATAGTCTTTAATTTCTAGCAGATAGTCAATTGCTTGGTTTTTTGGTTGTTTTTGATTTTCAGCTAGAAATTCTCTCACACCATCTAAGAAATTATTATATTCACCTTTGTCAAAATTTGTTTTATATTTTGATTGCAAAAAAATAAACTCTATAGTAGTTCTTTTAAACCTTTCAACTAAGTCTTTTACCTCATCAATATTTCTAACCAGAATCCCATTAACTTTAATTGCTATTCCATCAATTCCCATATCATTGTTACCGCCAACATTTATGATATCAAATAATTCGGAATCACCGTTGAAAGCATCTGGTTGATGTACGCTTAAAATTGAATAGTTAACAAACCTCTCAAACGCGATACCATCGGGTGTTTTTTTTAGATCAAATTGGTCTCTAAATCTATTAAATTTTGCATTTATTATGGGTTCAACTTTCATTTTTTATCTTTTATTTAATTATAGATATTATTTATTTCATTAGTTTATTCTTTAACAAAAAAGAGCCTTACTCATTAACAACCCACAATACGAATCTAAGCCGTATTCGGTGTTTCAATGAGTAAAGCCCTCTATTTTAACGCTCCGCATTGCACGGAACGTACGCATGATAAACAAACATAAAAAATATTAACAGTTTACGCAAGTCTTTTAACTTTCCTGTTATATCTTCTCGTGTACTCTGTGCACTCAGTGTTGAAAAGCTTTTGATTTTATTCTTATATGCGGCAGGTCCAACGGACCATGCCGCCTTCAAATTCACACTCTTTGTGTTCCTTAGAGTCTTTGAGTCTTAGTGGCAGGCCTTAGGTTTTAATTTTGAAACCACACCGGTAATCATACAGAAAAGCAAAAAACCTCCCTCAAACAATCCCTTAATTTTTTCCCGGGGTAAGAAGCTTTTTTACTTTGAATAACAAATTGATAAAAACTATTTTGCAGGATTGTTAAAAATACCTGGGCTCTAAAATTTGATATATTAATGAGTACAGGATAAATTAAACATTATTAATAGATGTTCCCGCACTTTCGGGAATGGAAACAATATGATAACATTCGGAAGATTTTCAGACAGCTTTAAGCCAAAAGCCAAAGTTGAGGCTTGGAATACATCAGAGAGGCTTTTTCTCGAAAAGAAATATATAGATAGTTACGAAGCCTTCTTTAACTACCTGCGGGATGACGATGTAAACAACGTCAGCTTCAGAAAAGACGGCGATAATATTACATTTGAGCTGCTTCAGGGCTCAAAAATAATCCGCGGCACAATTGCAAACGGCAAGGTAATTGCCGAAGCAGATGTTGCGGAGTATGATAAGCTCTCAGTTGCCTTCATGCGCAGGCTTATGGAAATGAACTATTCACTTTTCTACAGCCGGTACGCGCTTAAGGATAACCGCATATGTATTAAGTTTGATAGCACCATAGCAGCGGCTCCGCCGCGCAAGCTTTATTACGGCTGGAAGGAGCTTGCAACCCGCGCCGATAAACAGGATGACCTGCTTATAGATGACTTCGCCATGCTGAGGTCAACCGGTAACGCACACGCAGAGCAACTGCCTGATACTGAAAAGGAAATCAAATATAATTTTTACAGAACCTGGCTTGAAAAAACCATCACGCGCATTAACGAGCTTAACGAAGACGCCTTCTCAGGCGGTATTTCATACCTGCTGCTTAACACAGCTTATAAAATTGATTACCTCATTGCGCCCGAAGGCACATTAATGAACGAGCTTGAAAAAATGAGCTGGGATTACTTCGCAAAGGATAACAAGCCATATGTTGAAAAGAACCGCAGGATGAAAGAAGCTTTGCAAAAGCTTCTTGATAAACCCAAAGAAGCTGTGACAGAAGATCTTTACAGGGTGAAATCCACTTTCGGTATCGCAAACCCCGCGCCGCACCAGGCTGTTGTTGATCTTTTTACAAATAACCTGCAGAACGTAAAATGGTACGTTGATAACAATTATTTAGATATAGCAATAGTGCTGTATGAATATCTTGCAACATACTGCCTCTTCAGCTACGGCCTGCCGAAGCCCGATGCAAAGCTGTTTCACCTGATGCTTAATATAACTAACCAGGATTATTTCACGGCTCTTGGTGTTGGCGAGAGCCTTCATGATCCGGCATCCGGAAAATTCAGCGAACAATTAATAAATAATAAAATTGATGCAATTATCACCGAAGGCAAAGAGCTTTATCCTGAGCTTAAGTTCAACACGGCGAACCTGAAGTTCGATTCAATGGTCAGCTTCCTGAAAAGCTATATAGCAGAAGTTCAGCAGCTTAATTATAATCAGTAAGCAAACGGCAAATAACAAAAGGCAAAAAAATTTAGATTAACATCACAGAAAATTTAAGTAATAAAATGGATACTCAGCATATAATAGATAAATTTCAGCATGTAATTATACAAATAGCAACACCGCAGGGTACTGGTACCGGGTTTTATGTTAAAAAGGAGAACCTGATAATTACCAATGATCATGTGGTTAAGGGTAACTCAGAAGCTGTCATCAGCGGAAGATCACTTCCCAAGCAGATATCACCTGTATTTTTTAATGACGCCAAGTACGACCTTGCATTTATCAAGGTACCCGAAGGCATTGAGCTGCCTGATATTAACCTTGCGCCCGGGCTTGATGTAAAAGAAGGCGACCAGGTAATAGCGATCGGCCACCCGTACGGGCTGAACTATACAGCTACCGAGGGCATTGTTTCAAAATCAAAACGCCTGCAGCGCGGTATAAATTATATACAGATAGATGCAGCAATAAACCCGGGTAATTCCGGGGGACCCCTTGTTAATTCCAATGGTGATGTTGTTGGTGTGAATACTTTCATAATTGCAGGCGGCGATAACCTGGGATTTGCCCTGCCGGTTGAGTACCTTGAAGAAGACCTGAAGGAATACAGGCAGTACTTCGGTAAATATACCATGAAGTGCCCGAGCTGCGGATTTTACGTTACAGAAGAAAGCCTTGATGCCGGCGAATACTGCCCCAACTGCGGCACCAAGCTGGAGTTCCCCGCGCTTAAAAAAGAAGGCGAGTACAAGCCAACCGGGGCATCGGCAATTGTTGAAACAATTTTAGAGCAGCTTGGCAAGGATGTTAAGCTAGCGCGAAAAGGTCCCTATAGCTGGGAAGTTGAAGAAGGCACTGCCAAAATTTTTATCAACTACAACCAGGATGGCTTCATAGTTTGCGACAGCATGCTCTGCATGCTTCCAAAATCTAACATCGCCGCAATGTATGAGTTCCTGTTAAGGGAAAATTATAACCTCGAAGGCATGATGTTCAGCGTAAATAACCAGGATGTGATACTTTCCACGTTTATTTATGACCAGTATTTAACATATGAAACCGGTCTTGAAAACCTGAAGACACTTTTTGCCAATGCTGATAAATACGATAATATCCTGCTTGATCAGTATGGCGCGCAGCCAAGAGTGACCGATGAAGCTTGATTTAAAATAACAAATACCAAAAAACAAAAACCCGGCTCGTTCCGGCTGTCTCAAAAAGTATCTTGTCATTCCTGCGAAAGCAGGAATCTTGAAAAATTTTAACAAAGATTTTACATAAAAACCAGTTTTGAGATAGACTTCTTAATGCGGTTTTTTCTTCCGGAACCATTTTTTGCAATATCTTATTCCCGGTAAATAAAATTATTCCCCTATTAACTCACTTTTACATTTTCAAAAAATGTGTACTAAACACTGGAAGCATTTTTAAACATAAATCCTTATTTTTGACATAATATAAAAATCAATCTGCATAAAAATGAAAAAGTATTTCCTGTTTTTCCTGGCCTTTTTATTGCTTTCTGTATCACTTACTGCCTGCACCAAAAAAGCAGGCGATACTCCCGGATCAAATGATAAAAAAACCGCGGGCGATACACCTGTAAACAATTCAAAAAAAATAAATGATGTATCTTCTGATGAAAGAGTTTTTTTCGGAAGGTATGACGGTAAAAAAATTATAATAGATGATTATTACAAATTCTCCGCAAATGAAAAGCTAAGTGATTCCACCGGTTACGGTTATGAACTGTACGGCTCTAAGCTTAAAGAAGTGATCGCAAAATACGCAACATATAATGAAAATTTTCCTGATTATTATTTTTCTGAATACAAACCTGAATTTGCCGAGTACACCAGCTTTAAGATAGGTGATAAAATTTATTTATCCGGAACAAGCGGGGTTTACCCCGCTGAAGTATCAGGGTACTATGTGAACATGGATGATATGGTGGGCGCGGGTACAATATTCTATGCTGTTGTTATGCCTCCCAAAGAGATGAAGCTTGATGAATACGAAGTTGTTGTCTGTTCGTACAACAGCAGCATCAGCGCAGTAAACAGGAAAGGCGTTACTAACCAGGGCATTATAGATGAGTTCAAAGGATATATCATGCCCAAATTAAAAGGGGTAATGGTATCTGAATACAACGATAAGGGTGAGGCCAAAACCGTTCCGCTTAAAAAAATATCAAACGAAGATATTAAGATATTTGAAGGAAGCTTTACCGGAAAAGATAAAAATGAGTTCCTTGTAAGCGTTAGGCTGCAGAATGACTTCACAAACTTCACCTCGCTTGTTTTCGTAATGGATGCTGAAGGTAAGGTAATTTCTGAGTTCATGCCGCTTGCCGTAAATAACTTTACATTCAGCATGGCAGAAGGCGTTGTTGATATGAATGGCGACGGAGTCCTTGAAGTTATCACCTACGATGGCTACTACGAAGGCGGCGGTTATAACCTGAACAAATACAACGGCGGCCTGTGGAAAACACTGACAACAGGATTTGTGTTTGGAGTGTAAATTCAATTAACAATTAACAATTAGCAATTAACAGTCATATGATTTTATCGCCCTACCTTATTGAGTGCAGCGAAAGAAGTAGCGCCTGACTGCCGAAGCCTTGGCGTAGGCAGTGAGTCGAAGGGCATTCACACCCTGAGCTGTTCACTGCCCCTGCAGTTGTCGAAGGGAATTCTCACCCTGAGCCTGTCGAAGGGAATTCTCACCCTGAGCTTGTCGAAGGGTGAAACAAAAAAAATAATTTTTTTTATTCAATTTATAATACCGTAAACATATTTAATGGCAAAGATCAACAGAAGACAATTTATGAAGCTTGCGGGTTCCTCGCTGGCTATCGGAGCGATAGGCTCTGCCTTCCCTTCCATTTACAGGTTCAAAGAAATCGCCGGCGGACTTGATAAGTTCAGCCACGTTGTTGTGCTTATGATGGAAAACCGGTCATTTGATAACCTGCTGGGCTATCTATATACACCGCAAAACCCGCCGCCAAATAACCAGCCGTTCGAAGGCGTGGCATACCATAACCTTTCAAATCCTATACCGCCGTACGCTGATTCATCTTTTATGGGCAGCGTGCCTGTGCATAAGGATTCAATAATGAATAACCCGAACCCGGACCCCGGCGAAGAGTATCCTCATATGAACGCTTCCATGTTCGGAACAATACTTCCCGACAGCAACCGTTTTGTTGATGCATGCGATATGGTCAGCCCGTGGAACGTGCCCGATACGATTCCGCAGGTTTACCCGATGAACGGTTTTTTAATGGACTATATTAACAACTTTAAGGCCACACAGGGCAGAATGCCCACTTACAGTGAATACAGAATTATCATGAGCTGCTTCCCTCCAGAGGTAGTTCCCGTTATAAGCACGCTTGCAAAAGGATTTGCAGTTTGCGATCACTGGCACTGCGCCGTTCCTTCACAGACTTTCTGCAACCGCTCATTTTTGAACAGCGCGCAGTCAAACGGTAATGTTACAAATTCCTGCCCCGATGGCTACACAAAGTGGCAGCTTAACACCTCTGAAACTATTTTTCAGCGCTTGCAAAGCAGGGGCTATAACTGGAAGCTGTATTTTGATCATCTTGATCTTTTCCCCATGAGCCTGCTTATTCATTTTAATGCGCTAAGGCCATATGCCCATGACCATATCTGCAGTATGGATGCATTCTATGATGACTGCGCTTCCGGCAGGCTGCCTGAATATACATTTATTGAGCCCAGAATGATGTTCTTCCATAACGATGAGCATCCGCCCGCTCCGCTTGTTGGCAACAGCAACATTACAACATTTCCTTCTTCTGTAACACCGGGTGAAAAGCTTATTCACAAAGTTTACAATGCTATTAAGAACTCCTCAAGCTCAGTTGGCAATAACTGGCAGAACACATTATTCATAATAACTTTTGATGAAGCGGGCGGAACGTATGACCACGTTCAGCCGCCGGCGGGAGTTCAGCCCCCGGGCAATACCACAAACAATGAAATGGATTTTGATTTCAGAAGGCTTGGTATCCGCGTTCCCGCTATACTTGTTTCAGCATATATTAACAGCGGTACGGTGATAAGCGATCAGCTTACTCATACATCCGTTATTAAAACACTTTCCAATAAATGGAACCTTGGGCATTTGACACAGAGAGACCTCACTTCGCCTTCGCTTGAAGGATATTTAACGCGTGAGTTTCCAAGGAACCCGAGCGATTGGCCGGTTACCGCGCCAAGGCAGGAATATACACAGGGCGATAAGGACTTCTTCCTTGATAAGCCGCTCACAGGTTTCCAGAAGGATTTCATAGGGGTTGCCAACTCCCTTGCCTATGGCAGTTCACATCCGCCATCCGGCATAAAAACTATCGGCGATGGCTTATCATTTCTTAAGGAAGTAATTAAAATTTTAAAGGTGTCATACTCATGTTAAAATATATTTTTGTATTATTATATACTTTTTTGTTTTGTTCTGCAGTGTATTCACAGCGAATAAAGTGGGAAGAAACTTTTCCCGATAAAAATATTGAAACTCGCGGCTGGAAGCTGGTTAATAATGATAAAGGCGGCGCTGATATTGAGCTTTATTCACCGGTTGAATTTTTCGGGCTTGGTGTACAGAGCCCGCACGCCGGAAGCTACTTCTTCAAGCTAAGCTTCATAAATATGAACCGTTTCAATGTTATTGATGACTGGATAATTTCTCCGCGCATCTATGATATACATGAAGGTGATTCAATTTCTTTCTGGTGCGGCGCAATTGACAGGCAATTCAAGGATTCATTGAAAATATGGATCTCAACAACTGATGACAGCCTTTCTTCATTTACTATGATTGATTATTTTAAGGTAAACGGACCCGTAGGCTCATGGCATAAAAAAGCGTATGACCTTTCGGCATATGCAGGAAAAAATATTTACTTTGCAGTAAATTATTACATCAAAGATGCCGGTGCGTTCGGAAGAAATTCTGACGTGGTGTGGATAGACCACTTTACACATACAGGCAAAGGATTTGGCGGAATAGTACCGACAAAATACGAGCTGTTCCAGAATTTCCCCAATCCTTTCAACCCGCAAACCGAAATATCTTTCGGCCTGCCTGAAGATGCAAAGGTAACTTTAAAAATTTATAATCTGCTGGGTGAACAGGTCGCCCAATTGGTAAATGCTGACTATAAAAAAGGTATCTATTCTGTAGTATTTGATGCCTCAAATTACGCAAGCGGCGTTTATTTTTACCGTTTAACCGCAGGCAGCTTTTCAGATGAAAAGAAAATGGTTCTGGTGAAATAGTGCGGTGTGCCTGTTCTGTAAAATCCCCCCCTTTAAGGGGGGACTAAGGGGGGTTGCAGATGTGAAACTGCTCATACTTGTCCCCCTGAGCCTATTGCCCGCCAAAGATGAGTATGTCTAAGGGCTCTTTATTATGAGTCCGAAGCTTTGAAGCAGAAAACTGACTGACCAGTGAAAATAAAAAAAATATCATCAATTAAATAAATAATAATATGAAAACCACGATCAGGATTCTTACTTTGATGTTTGTTGTTACACTGTTTGCTCAAACAGCATATTCACAAAAAATTGATGGATGGTTCAAAGCGGGAAGCAAGCCGGAATCATATGACTGGGGCAAGGCTGATGAAAAATATAATGAGGGAGCTGTTTATTTTCTGAAGTCAAAAGAATCTCCAATAGATGGCTTCGGGACGATCATGACATACATTATGCCCGAACAGTATTCCGGCAAACGGATCAGGCTGAGCGGCAATATTAAAAATGAAAGCATTACAGGCTGGGCGGGAATGTGGATGAGAGTCGATGGCACAGATAAGAATACTTCCCTGGCATTTGATAACATGGTTAACCGGGCAATTGCCGGTACCAATGACTGGACCAAATATGAAATAGTGCTTGATGTTGCTCCGGAAGCTATTGGAATTGCTTATGGATTTCTTGTAAACGGCACGGGGAATTCATGGATCTCCGGTTTCAAACTTGAAGAAGTTGGCAAAGACGTTCCCACTACCGATATGACAAAATAACAATCAATAATTTCATTCTTCAACAAGGGGCTCCAGCCCCTTGTTCTGTAATAAGTGGATAAAAATCTCTAAGTCATTGTTTTTGAACCCGAAATAAATTTTTGAAAATCATTCCTTTATTAAAAAAATTTCCTAAATTATTGTTTTTGGGATGTAATCAATAGAACTATCTTTTCATTTGTTCAATTTTTATATATGAAAGGAGAAGTTAGCTATGTTAAACAAACTCGCAGTATCACTAATGTTGGTTTTATTTATTTCGGCTGCTAATGCACTAAGTAACGGTTGGCAGAGAAGTTCAGATGCTGCTTCTTTGAACAGCAATATTAACAGCAAAGATGGCTATGCACAGTCTACAGCGCTTATCGGGTATCCCCCGTACAGTGACGTGTGGATAATGCACAGCTCTGATCAAAGAAGTAAAACAGCGGTTGGATCACGCTACGTTTATCACGGGTCATTTTATTATGCAGCGCTTCCGTCTGAATCGTACGATCCGTACGCAAAATACACTAATGTACACGCAAGATGGTTTGACCCCACTGCTGACCCGGCAGTAGCAGAAGTTAAAAGCGATAGGCCGTTCGTAGTTTACAGGAATTATGTAAGGCCTTCAGATAATGAAGACTACGTGATCAATTATCTTGAACCGGCGCCTGTAGTTACTGTTCATACCAATACAATAGTTCCGCCGCACGGAGTAAATTATTATAAGCCGGTAGCAGGAAATGAAAATGTTCCTATCCGTGACTTCAGAACTGATATATGGCAGTATAAGGATTACACAGAAAAAAATACTGCTGCAGGATATGAAGTCTACAGTATGAACACATTATTTTCTGAAGATGTAAGTGACTGATAATTTTCATCACGCAAAAAAGCAGCATAGCGGCAATTAAAATTGCTGCAAGCCGAAATAAAACCAAAACCCCGGTGCCTGAAAAAGTGCCGGGGTTTTTTTAATGTGGTGTCAGGTGTTTACCCGATAATCAATTGAAACACAAAGAGCTGCAGCCCTTTGTTCATGTGATTCAGACTACTTCGCCTTCCAGATCATATTCCTTCGCTTTGATAATTTTTATATCAACAAAATCGCCGGTGCGAAGGTATATCTCCCCCCTGCCAGGGGGGACTAAGGGGGGTCTGTTTGCCGCTATATATACTTCATTGTCAACTTCTGGTGAATCATACTCCGTTCGCCCGATAAAGTAGTCACCTTCCTTCCGGTCAATAAGCACTTTTAATGTTTTGCCAATTAATGATCTGTTATGCGCAAGCGAAATTTTCTTCTGCACTTTCATTATTTCATTAGCGCGTCGCTGCTTCTCTTTTGCCGGCACATTGTCATCAAGCTTATAAGCGTGGGTATTCTCTTCATGTGAATAAGTAAAAATACCAAGTCTTTCAAACTTTGTATTTATGACCCACTCCTTCATCTCTTCAAAATCTTCCAAAGTTTCGCCGGGGTAGCCTGCAATTAATGTTGTGCGTAAAGCGATACCGGGAATTTTTTCACGGATAGCGTTTACAAGATCAATTGTCCGCTGCTTGGTTGTACCGCGCCGCATACTTTTAAGCATGTTATCACTTATATGCTGAAGCGGCATATCAAGATATTTGCAGATTTTCGGCTCACGCGCTATAACATCTATGGCATCCATGGGGAAACCCTGCGGAAATGCGTAATGAAGCCTGATCCATTCAATACCTTCAACATAACACAGCTTTTCAAGAAGTTCAGCCAGGTTTCGTTTTTTGTATAGGTCAAGACCGTAGTAAGTTAGGTCCTGTGCTATCAATATTAATTCCTTAACGCCCTGCCTGGCAAGATCTTTTGCCTGCTGCACAAGCCGCTCCATCGGAATTGATACATGCTTGCCGCGCATCAATGGAATAGCGCAGAATGAACACGGCCTGTCACAGCCTTCTGAGACCTTAAAATAGGCGTAGTGCATTGGAGTCGTAAGCAGGCGTTCGCCTATGAGCTCCTGTTTATAATCAGCATTAAGTGTTTTCAGCAGCCTCGGCAGGTCACGCGTTCCGAAGTAATCATCAATATTGGGTATCTCCTTAGCAAGCTCGGGTTTATACCGCTCCGATAGACACCCCGTAACGTAGACTTTTTCGACCAGTCCTTTTTCTTTCGCGTCCGCCCATTCAATAATTGTATTAATTGATTCCTGCTTGGCGTTATCTATGAATCCGCATGTATTAATTATTACAACAGGCGCGTCGGAGTTATCATCTTCATGGGAGACTGTAAAATCATTGGCGCGCAATTGTCCCATAAGCACTTCGGAATCGTAAATGTTCTTCGAACATCCGAGCGTTATAACGTTTACTTTATTTTTTTTGGTGGTTCGTGTCTTCAACCTTGATTTCCCTGATTTCCTTGATTTGCTTTCGTACAATCATTGATCATTTTATTATTATGTACTCTTTTAAATTGCAGGCTTTTAGATCCGAAATTTATTAATAATCCTATTTCCATATTGTATGCTTCCAAATAGTTCATTGCCTGATTAAGGTTTTCATCATCCAGATTACTTTTGGCTTTGATCTCAACCATAATTTTTTCTTCAACAAAAAAGTCTGATCTTCTGGTACCCACTTGATGTCCCCGGTAGTATATCTTCATTTCCTTTTCCGCTTCGAAACTTAATCCCGCCAAAGTCATTTCAATTGCCAGTGCCCGCTGATAAATTATTTCCTGGAACCCGTTACCCAATACTGTATGTACTTTCATGGCGCAGCCAATGATTTTTCCCGTTAGTTCTTCGTATTTCAATGTAAATCTGATTTAAAATTAAAAATTAATAACTTAAAATTAAAAAGTTATCTATGAATAGATTATGGTAATCAAGAAAATCAAGTGAATCAGGAAAATCAAGGTCAAAAATAGCTATATATATAGAGTCTTTCGAGGAATTAAAAAATGCTTACATGCGTTAGTCATATTATAAATACCTGTTTATTTCATACAATTATTATCAATTTTACCAAAATCAATTAAATTATGTCAATTATTATTTACCCGTTTGAGTCTCAGGCTCCGGGCGGATTTAACAATGGCGAAATTCTTGAGAACCGCCCCGTGGTTATGACACATAACCCCGCATACTTATTGCCTTATTCCAATTTATTCTACTGGGCGCATGCATGGAGCGAAAAGGGCTCAACTATAGGCGAGCATCCGCATAAGGCATTTGAGATCATCACATTTATAATTAAGGGTACCATTGAGCATTATGATTCACATAACATGAAATGGATACCCATTGCCGAAGGCGGTGCGCAGATAATCCGCGCAGGCAGCGGCATCAGCCATTCAGAAAAGCTCAACGCCGGCTCGCACGTCTTCCAGGTGTGGTTCGATCCTGATATTCGCAAAGCTATGCAGGTGCCTGCTTCTTATGATGATCATGAGCAGAAGGATTTCCCTGTTACTGTAAACAACGGGTTTGAGCTCAGGCAGTATATCGGTGAAGGCTCGCCTTTGAAAATGGAAACACCCGGTGTTAGCGCCGTTGAAATAAATTTTAAAGCCGGCAGCCATAAGCTGGGACTGAATCCGGGTAAGATCAGCTCGCTTTACCTTATTGAAGGTGATATAACAACAGGCACAGGCCAAATGAAGGCAAATGATTTTGCTGTTATTAAAGATGAAAATGAATTCACATTTGAAACCGCTGCCGGGGGAAGACTGTTCCTTATAGAGAATCCCGTTTCGGTTGAATATCAAACATATGCTGAAATGAGTTAAAAAATGAAATCTAAAATTATAATTACAATGTCTATCCTGTATGCCTTGTTGAGCTTTTTCGGATGCAAACAGGTAAAATCAAAACCTGAGAATATTAACATGTCTGATAAATCCACATTCTACCAGTTTCTCGAATCAAACCCGAATGCGAAAGTAAGATCAATTGACGGTACGGAATATGATTATTCCGGTCTTAAAGGTAAAAAAGTGCTGATAGTGAACACCGCATCTGAGTGCGGCTACACTCCGCAGTACGAAGACCTTGAAAAGCTTTACCAGTCTTATAAAGATAAGCTGATCATCCTTGGTTTCCCCGCGAATAATTTCGGCGGCCAGGAGCCGGGAAGCAATGAAGAGATTAAGGAATTCTGTAAGACCAAATACAGCGTAACATTCCCTATGTTCGAAAAAATTTCCGTTGCAGGCGATGATATGGCCCCTATCTATAAATGGCTTACAAGCAAGGATCTTAACGGGTGGAATGACCAGCAGCCTAAATGGAATTTTAATAAATACCTGCTTGATGAAGAGGGTAATTTAGTGAAGTATTACTCCAGCGCGGTTAAGCCTATGAGCGATGAGATAGTATCACAGCTGAAGTAGATTTTGTGTTCCGCATCTCCTTCCCAAACTCCAGTTTGGGAAGGAAGATTATGAAATATTTATGCACAAGGGGACGAGAGCCCCTTGTGCTGTTTTATTCTGGTGTTGTCATACCCGCGCAGGCGGGTATCCAGACCCAAATTTAAGCAAATACCCTTAATCTGTGATTTGAAAATAGTGATGAATATATGAAAATCTCATTTTTATACACAGAGAGGAATATCTATGCCACCGAGGCTATTTCAAATTATTTATAGAATCAAAAACTAAAAACCGCTATATTGCCCTTTCACAATCCGTAAATATAAAATGACATCTGACACAAAGAAAAATATCATAAAATATTTTTTGACCGATATAAACGTATTTATCAGCGTTTATCTTTCATTCTTTTCCCTTTCATGGATAACATTCAAGCTAACAGGCTCACCTGCCGCTTTAGGCACCATAGGTTTTGCGCAAAACCTCCCTTTCCTGCTTTTCAGTATTTACGGCGGCGTGCTTGCCGATAGGTATGACAGAAAGAGCAATGTGATAAAATGCAATATCGGCTTAACGCTTGTAACGGTTATATCGATCATACTTGTTGTTACAGATCTGCTTTCATTCCCTTTAATTTTGCTTATGGGATTCTCGCTCGGCAGCGTGTTTGCGCTAAACTATCCAAGCATGATCGGGCTAGTTAAAGATATCGTTACCGATAAGCAGGAGTTCCCAAGAGTTATGGGTGCTGCTGCATCAAACGCTAAGATCGGACAGGTTGCTGCATCATCAACCTTCAGTTTGCTCTTTGCGGCTTTCGCCGCGGTTGGTACATTTGCCACTGCGCTATTGGCTAACCTGGTAGCGCTGGTTTCAATTATACTTCTCAAAAAACCAAAACAGCAGCCCAACCCGGAAAGTGATTCAGTAAAAGTTCAGTTTGTTACGGGAATAAAATATGTGTTCCATTATCGCCCGCTGCTTGCTGTTGTATTGATATCAACAATGATAAGTATAGTTTTCGGTTTTGTTACGTTCCAGCTTCCTATAATTGATTCTGATTTTCTCAAGGGCGGCTCAAAAACACTCGGAGTGCTTTATTTGGCGGGCGCTATCGGGGGACTCGCATCCGGCCTTTACATGAGCAGAAGAAAATCTACAAAGAACATTCTGCGTTTCCTCATAATCTGCGCGTTTATTTCAGGTATCAGCATAACAGGAATTGCCTTATCACGAAACATTGTAACTACATTCATTTTCGCAATGGGCGTTGATTTTGCATTCATAGCAGCAATGGGTATAAATAACACGGTGCTGCAAATGCTTACCGAAGAACCCAAGCGCGGCAGGGTGCTTGGCGTTAACACATCATTCAACTGGGGCGTAATGGCGCTGGTAATTATGGCTTTGGGCTACCTGGCTAAATATCTGGGTATGGAAATCACTATAATAATTATAGGAGCTTTAACAGTAGCTTCCGGATTTATCTTCGCATTTACGATGAAAGCGCAGATGCCCGTTCTTAAGCAGATGTATATAGACCGCGGCGTTGAAACAGGTCATGAACCTTTTTGAGTTCTGCTTTGTCATACCCGCGCAGGCGGGTATCCTGACCTAAATTTTTGGAAGTGTCTTTAATCTGCGAAATGAGTAATGAATTTACACGAAGGGTTTTAATATATTAGTGATAAGATGATAAGCATTATCTCCTTCCCGAACTCTGGTTTGGGAAGGAAGATCATTAGATATATAAGTAAAAGGGACACTGGAGCCCTTTTTTGTAAATCGTCCCCCCTTCATTCTCGAAGGAGGGAGTATATTTATAGATTTGAATAAAATGATAATTATTCTCAGAACTCAATGGTTGAATTTATTATAGATGGGGGTTTGTTTTTGATTTTGTAAATTGAAATATGCTGATACCACCCTCCCGCCTCTGGCGGGACAAGCTGTCCCACTGAAGCGGGCCTTCCCCTCCTTATCAAAGGAGGGGAGTTATATATCACAACATTTTACTTCAACATAAATCCCAGCGGACCCGCAGGGTCAAGCTTTTTTACCAATCCCTTCCATGGTATGCTTACAGTCTGAAAGCCCCAAACATACGGACCCACTCTGTACAGATTAAAGATAATGTTCAGTGAGTGATCGTCAACCGTGAAAGTATAAAAATTATCTTCCTTCGGCCCCGCGCCTTCTTTAATGCTCTCTTCATTGTTTTCAAGGCCGTCTTTTTTTGCTTTGGCGTTCAGTTCCTTTATACAGTAATCAGAAATATACTCCAGCCAGCCGGAGCCCGGCGCGAACAGGTCGCCAATGGTCAGCAATCCTTTGCCTGTATAGCTGTAGTTGAACGATGTCTGGTAGGTCATAGGGTGTGCAGCACAGCGTGGATTTGAAAAGGTCTCAAATAAAAAACAAAGGTACCCGTTATTTTTATATATTGTAGTATATTTTATTTCAAGTGTACTTTCTGTCTGCGGGCAGCTGCTCATAGTATCCTGAAGTGCCTGCTCTTTAAAAGGCTTAAACTGCCCGTCAATCATTTTCAGTATTTGTCCGTTGATATCATCTGCAATGCCTCTAACGCCCATCAGGGCATCGGGACCGAAATCAATTTTCGGGTAATCAGCCGAGAGATGGTATTTGTTATTTGAGTCAGCTTCACCCATTGAATACGGCTTAATGTTTAATGTTTGCGAACCTGAATTAAAAATTATTATGAACAGAAAAATAACCGAAGCAATTGTTTTCATATTCTAAATTTGTTTAATATTTAAAGCAATTTAATTCATAATGTTGTTGGTCACAAGACCAACAATAGGTAAAAGAAGTTACTCATCGTATGAGTTTAAAAACATCCTTGACTTTAAGTTTAGGTATGCCTAAATTTGTAATAATGTAAACCTAATTTTTAAATTACGCATGACTACACGCTCAAAAGAGGATTATTTAAAGAATATTTACCACATTTCAGAAGAAGGCGGAAAGGTTAATACCGGCATTCTCGCATCAGCCCTTTCAATCTCGCCGGCATCTGTCAGCGAAATGGTGAACAAGCTTTCCAAAGAAGGCCTTATCGATAACAAACCATATCACGGCTTTGAGCTTACCGGTAACGGCAGAAAAATTTCGCTGAACCTGATCCGCAAACACCGCCTGCTCGAAGTATTTTTGCAGGAACACCTGCAGTATGAATGGGACCAGGTACACGAAGAAGCCGAAGCGCTTGAGCATGTATGCAGCGATATGTTCATTAACAAGCTTGAAGAATACCTGGGCTATCCTAAGTTCGATCCGCATGGTGATCCTATCCCGGATAAAGAGCTGAACATAGCGCCGACTCATTATAAGCTTCTGCTCAATACAGAGCCCGGCAGAGAATATACAATCGCAAAGGTAAAGGATTCGTCAATAGAAATTCTGCAGTACTTAACCAAGATAGGTATAAAGCTGAATTCAAAAATTATACTCAGTGAAAAAATTGAGTTCGACGGTTCAGTGGTAATAATAGCAGAAGGAAAGAAAAATCTTTTGAGCAAGATCATGGCAGAACAGATCTTTGTGGCAGGATGATTAGAACGGCAAAAGTTAAAAAAACTCCTCACCCTGAGCTTGTCGAAGGGTGGTGAAACGTAAATTTTATTCCCCTCTGGAGAAGCTTGTCCCGCCAAAGGCGGGAGGGTGGACGCCGAAGGCGGACGGGGTGTGTAACAAACTAAACGCTTGTTACCCGGAGAACTGCGTCTTCATTATGCACGGCAGTAGACGGGCAATACAACATTACATTAATTCCTCACCCTGAGCTTGTCGAAGGGTGGTGAAACGTGAAACGTGAAATATCAAATGTCAAATGTCAAATGTCAAACATTACTATTGATTCCCCTCTGGAGAGGGGTACGGCTTTAGCCGGGGGGTGTGTTTGCATCAAAGCATAATTCAACTTAGCTATTGAAAGGTTACTTTTTAATATAAATTATGAATAGAATACTATACTTATTTACAATCATTGCCGCAGCAATCATTTTATTCGGCTGCGGTAATAACGATAACAAAACCAAAAGCGGAAAGCTTTCCGCCGTATCATCGATCACTATAATAAACGATATAGTTAAAAATATCGGCGGTGATAAAGTCGATGCCAAAAGCATTTGCGGCGTTGGACTCGATCCCCATACATACAAACCCAAGCCCAACGATCCCCGCCTGGTTTCAGAAAGCGACCTCGTTTTTATCAACGGGTTCGCGCTTGAGCACTGGATAGAGGAAATGGTGCATAACGCCGGCGGCAATAAAACGGTTGTAACCGTTTCTAACGGCTTAACGCCTATGACAGATGAAAAAGGCTTCGGCGACCCGGATCCGCATGCATGGTTCAACGTTCAATACGTAAAAACATACGCCTCAAACATAGCAAAAGCGTTCATAGAAAAAGATAAAGCCTACGAGGAGTATTATAAAGCCAATCTTGAAAGCTATTCAAAAAAGCTTGATTCACTTGATAGCTGGATAAAGACCGAGATTCAGAAGATACCCGCTGAAAAACGGGTGCTGATAACATCACACGATGCGTTCCGCTATTTCGGCAAGGCGTACGGACTCGAAGTGCGCGGACTGCAGGGAATATCTACCGAAGCAAAGGCGCAGACCGAAGATGTAAAAAAGCTAATTGACCTCATAAAGGAACGAAAACTAAGCTCGGTATTCATTGAAACAAGTGTTAACCCAAAATTACTTGAAGAAATTTCCCGTGAAACCGGCGCGAAAGTCGGAGGTACTTTGTATTCTGATTCCGTTGGTGACGAAGGCACCTTTGAAGGAACTTACATTGGCGCAGTTACACATAATGTTAACACTATAGTGAACGCGCTTAAATAATTTTTTAAATGATCTTATGTACGTAATAACTGTAAAGAATTTAACAATATCATACCACAAAAAGCCCGCGATAAAAGGTGTTAACCTGAATATCGAGCCGGGAAGCGTGATTGGTATTATCGGTCCTAACGGCGCTGGTAAATCAACCCTGCTGAAAGGAATGCTTGGCTTATTGCCGTTTGATACGGGTGATATAAAGATATTTGGAGAAGAAATTGACAGATCCCGTAAGCG